>CAYZBH010000063.1:0-20115 GCA_964476605.1 uncultured Thermoanaerobaculia bacterium
AGCTTCGCCATCAGCTCGGCGCCCTCGGTCGACGGGGTGATCGGGTAGCCGAAGAAGTGGCGGCAGCCGGCGAGCAGGGCGCCGATCGCCGCGGCGTAGTTCCCCTTGATGATCAGCGGGGCGACGTCGGGCAGTGGCAGACGCTCATCCGGGATGTCCGCCGCGACCGGCGCGGTCGAGACCTTCGCCCCGAACAGGTGTTGCGGCGGCGTCGGCTCGCCGGCCCAGGGCTCGGTCTGCGCCTGCAGGCCGTAGGGCTCCGGGCAGGCGGTGATGCAGAGGCCGCAGCCGTTGCACGCCTCGAGGTCGAGCTCGATCGGCCGCAGGCCGGTCTGCTCGTTGATCTCCTCGGAGAGGTGGATGCACTCCTTGGGGCAGGCGGAGATGCAGCGCCCGCACCCCTTGCAGAACTCGGGAAAGACGAACGGCTTGGGCCGCTCGCGGGTCGAAACGGTCGCGCTCATCGCTACCCTCCAGCGGTTCGAGAGTCCCCCACGAAGGGCATTGTCGGGCGCGCGGTGTCCGCGGGTCGCCACCCGGGAGGTGGGGCGCGGGCGCCACCTTCCGGGGTCGGAGAGCGATCAGGCCGCGATCGGGGCAGGCAGGGCGGGCTGGGAGCGCTCCGGTAGCTCGGCGCCGAGCAGCAGCTCCGCGAGCCGCGCCCAGAGCCACCCGAGGGCGTTCTGGAGGTGCAGCGTCACGAGCAGCCCGAGGAGACCCAGGAGGGCCAACGGCAGCGCTTCGAGCGGGGTCGTCGGAGTGAAGTAGCCGAGGTCGACGTGAACCTCCGGGTGGCCGAGGGCGACCAGGACCGGAGTCGCGAGGAAGGCGAGCGAGACCGAGAGCCCCACCACCGAGCCGACCCAGCCCACGAGGCCGACCGGGAACTTGAGAGCGAGGAAGAGCAGCCCCTTCCAGAGCGCCTTGGAAGAGAGGGTCGCGCCGAGCCGGCCGAGCGGAGTCGCGGCGGGCGTGCGGGACTGGCGGCCGGGGACGGCGGCGCCGAGCAGGCGCATCGCGAGCTGGCGCTCGAGGCCAGCGGCTCCCCAGGCGGCGAGGAGGGTCGCGAGCAGGATCAGGAGCCCGATCCAGACGATGGTGAGCGGGATGCCGGCCGCGAAGCCGACGGTCAAGCCGACGAAGTAGGCGAGCCCGAGCGGGAAGGCGAGCCAGAGGTAGAGCAGGTTTCCGTAGGTGCGCGGCCGGAAGGGGACGGCGAAGAACTCGACGAGCGGGTTGGAGCGGCGTGGGGAGCTTTCCATGGTCGTTCTCCTCGTTCCGCTCTACGGCCCCCGGGGCACCCGAGTTTCGCCCGGTTCCGGCACCCTCTCCCACCCCCGAGGGCGGCGGGCGCCGCAGACACCTCGCTTACAATCGGCGATCATGAACAAGCCCGTGCGCATCGCCGTCACCGGCGCCGCCGGCAACATCGGCTACGCCCTCTGCTTCCGGCTCGCCGCCGGAGACCTGCTCGGTCCCGATCAGCCGGTCCTCCTGCATCTGATCGAGATCCCCCCCGCCATGGCGGCCCTCCAGGGCGTCGTGATGGAACTGTCCGACTGCGCGTTCCCGCGGCTCGCGGGAATCGTCGCCACCGACGCCGTCGACGCCGGCTTCGAGGGGGTCGACTACGCCTTCCTGGTCGGCGCCAAGCCGCGTGGCCCGGGCATGGAGAGGAAGGACCTCCTCTCGGCCAACGGCGCGATCTTCGGCCCGCAGGGCAAGGCGCTCTCGGCCGGGGCGTCCCGCGACGTCCGCGTCCTGGTGGTTGGGAACCCGGCCAACACGAACGCGCTCATCGCCGCCTCGAACGCGCCGAAGCTCGACCGGAAGCAGTTCCACGCCATGACCCGGCTCGACCACAACCGCGCGCTCTCGCAGCTCGCGGCGAAGACCGGCGCGCACGTCAACGACATCCGGAAGATGACGATCTGGGGGAACCATTCCTCGACCCAGTATCCGGACGTCTCGCAGTGCACGATCGGCGGCAAGGCCGCGAAGTCGCTCTTCGACGACGCCTGGTATCGCGAGACCTTCATCCCGACGGTGCAGCAGCGCGGCGCCGCGATCATCAAGGCGCGTGGAGCCTCCTCGGCCGCCTCGGCGGCTTCGGCGGCGATCGATCACATGCGCGACTGGGCGCTCGGCAGCCGCGAGGGGGACTGGGTCTCGATGGGCGTCCCCTCGGACGGCAGCTACGGCGTCGCCCCGGGCGTGGTCTACAGCTACCCCTGCGTCTGCAAGGGGGGGAGCTACAGGATCGTCCAGGGCCTTCCGGTCGACGACTTCAGCAAGGCGAAGATGGAGGCGACCGACAAGGAGCTCCGCGAGGAGCGCGCCGCCGTCGAGAGCCTGCTCGCCTGACGGCCTTCGTCCCGGCGGTTTCCGGGAGTGACGCGGCGCGTCACTCCAGCCACGGGTTGCGCATCGGCTCCACCCGGCTCGGGTCGGGGCTCGACGCGACGCGGGCGACCTGGGTCTCGAGCTGCTGCCGGATCAGAGCGTCGAGCGGCACCTTGTCCTGATCGAGCAGGCGGCGATAGGCGGCGATGGCGTGCGCCCGGTCGCCCAGTCGCAGGTAGGCGTTGCCGAGCTCGACCCCGGAGTCGATCTTCTGAGGCCACAGCGCCACGACCTCCTCGAGCCGGCGCGCCACCAGCGCCCAGTCGCTTCCTCCCTCCTTGTAGAGGTAGTCCATGACCAGAGCCGAGAGGCTGCTGGCGCGCGCCTGCGGGCGGATCTGGGTCCCCTTCCAGATGCCGGCCTGACCCAACCGAGCGACCAGCGTGAGGCCACGAAAGACCTCGTCGGGATTCCAATCCCAGCTCGGCCACGGCATCGTGCTGGGCATGTCGTAGAGGAAGTACCCGTCGTAGCGCCCTTCGACGTTGGTGTCGTCGAGGCTCTCGACGCGGCGACGGAAGGCGACGTGCTCGGCGCGCATCTGCGCCTCGATCGTCTTGTAGCTCGCGAAGAGCGGCAGGCCGCTCGGCGCGATCACCCGGTCGTGGAAGTCGCGGATCTCGGCGAAGCGCTGGCCGAGATCGAGACCTTCGTTGTCGAAGTAGCGGTAGGCGCCCGCGCTCCCGCCGACCAGCTCGTTGTGGTACTCCCAGAGCCGCGGCTCCCCGAGCGTCATCGCCAACGCCGCGGCGAAGAGCGCCACGACCGCGGCGATCGGAGCGCGCGCCGCGCGCGATCGCCGCTTCCAGGCCTCGGACAGGGCCGCGCCGGCCACGACGCCGAGCGCGATCAGGAGCGGAGTCGCGTGGCGGACCCCGCCCCAGACCGCGCCGGAACCGGCGAGCGCCAGCAGGTGGCAGGCGCTGGACCCCAGGAGGATCCAGAGCAGCCAACGAGCGCTCGCCGGCAGGCGCTGACGCCAGAGGAGCACCGCGCCCAGCGCCACGAGCGCCAGCAGAGCCAGGGGCACCTTCGCGAGGAGGATCTCGGGCCAGGCGAACCAGGGTGCCTTGCCGAAGTAGTGGCGGCCCCAGAGGAAGTGCTCGCTGATGCCCCGCCCCTCGACCCCGGTGCGGACGGTGTCGGCGAGCCCCCAGAGATAGGCGCGCGGCGCGAGATGCCAGCGGTCCGCGAGGGCGATGGCGTCGCGCCAGAGTCCGATCTTGAGCTCGGCGACCTTGGCCTCGAGCGGGCGGTTGAAGGCGTCGCCGCCGTCCGGCGCGGCATGGAAGTGGAAACCGTAGAGCCCCCAGAGAAGGACGATCGCCAACGCCGCGGCGGCGCCCACTTGGGCGAGACGCGGGAGGAGCGCGCGCCAGCGCCCGTCGCGCCAACCGAGGGCAGCGGCCGAGAGCAGCACCGCGAAGAGGCCGCAGAGCCCGGGAATCGCCGAGTGCTTGGCGCCGAGCGCGAGGCCGACGGCGAGGCCGCAGCCGACCGCCCAGCGCCAGCGCCAGGTCGCCGCGAGGAGCGCGGCGGCGGCGACGGCGAGGGTGAGCGTGAGGCCGAGCGGCAGGTCGGTCATCACCACCGGAGAATGCGCGCCGACGGTCGGCTCCAGGGCGAGGTAGGCGAGCGTTCCCGCCGCCCAGACGAAGCCGCAGGCGCGCCAGAGGAGGAGGCCGAGGAGCAGCGAGAGGAGAGCGTGGAAGGTCCACATGGCGGCCCGCGCGACGGCTTGGGCGCGCCGGGCGTCGTTGTCCCGGAACATCGTCTCCTCGACCCACTCGCGCTCCTGGGCCTTCTCGGCGAGCGCCACGGGGCGCAGCACGAAGTCGGCGGGCATGAAGCGGCCGACCCAGAGCTTCACGAGGGGCGGATGCTCGGGGTTGAGGTGGAAATCCCCGGTGCGCGCGTAGGCGGTGCCCGCGACGATGTGCCAGGGCTCGTCGATCGTGAAGCTGTCGAGGCGCGTCCCGCAGGCCGAACGCATCACTCCCAGACCGACAAGCAGCAGGAGGAGACCACCGCCGACCACTCGGCGCCGGAGCGGGAGTGGGGTCGGGGTCGGGGCCGGCTCCGTCATGGCGAACCTCCGGAATCGAAGCGTCCTGCGTCAGCACGCGGGCGGAGCCGCGACGCCGTTCACTCGGCGATCCGCCACGTCCCGTTCTCGAGCGCGAAGCCGAGCGTCGTCGAGCTCGACGACGCCGTGATGCTGCCGTCGGGATTGCGCGTCGTGGTGCTGGTGACGACGGCGAGCAGGGCCTGCTCGCCCTGAAAGGAGAGGCGGCCGCCGGCGCGGATCTGGGTCGCGAGCTCCTTCGGCGAGGGCGTGGTGTTCCGCCGATAGGCTTCGTCTTCCTGGCGATCGGCGGGTGCCAGGGCCTGGCGGTGCTTCCGCGCGGCCGCGGTCGCGAGCTCCATCGCTTGGTCGATCTTGCCGGCCGTGATCGCGGTCGCGTAGGCGAGCGCGAGCCTGCCGATCTCGTGGTCGAGAATCGCGCCGCCCTCGAGCGCCGGGGCGGTCTCGACCACCGGCGTCGTGTCGGTCGCGAAGGGGCCGGCGGTGACCTTCCACCGGCCACCCTCGAGCGAGGCGTAGCCGACGATGGTGGTGTTGTGGTCGGCGGATTCGACGAAGAGGCTGATGCTCTCGCCGTAGTTCGTCAGCACGCCGGCGCGCGCGATCTCCGCTTCGAGCGTCGCCGGCTCGGGCGCCCGCTCCCGGGCCGACGCGGTGAGCTCGCGCTGGTCCGCGCTGGAGGTCGCGGCCCACTCGTCGCGGACTTCCTTCACGCTGGACTGCTTGACGGTGGCGAGCTTGCCCGCCCGCATCAGCTTCGCCGCCTCGACGAAGGCGCGCCCGGCGGGGTGGGCGAGGGCGGCCCTGCCCTTCACTTCGGTGGGGCCGTCGTCGGCGCGCGCCGCCGATGCGGCCGCGAGGACCAGCCCGGCGAGGGTGAGCCGCAGGGCTCGGGTGGCGAGAGTCATGGTGCGCTCCTTTCGCGATCGAAGGACTCCGGCGAGGGGCCGGGCCTTTCCCGGAAGAACGGAGAAGCCGGGGGGAAGGCGACACGTCCGGGCGATCGGGCTCCGGTGTCGCTCGCGGGGCACGCGCTTCGGCGGCGGCGAATCGACCCGCGCGCCGATCTTCGCGTCCGGTTGCGAACGCGGCGCGACGACGGCCCGGGGAGGAGAGTGTGCGGGTCCGTCCGGGCTAGGCGGCGGGGCCGCCGAGCTCGAGATGGAGGAGGGCGCGCGCCGCGCGCCAGTCGCGGAGCACCGTGCGCCGCGAGACCGCGGACGCTTCGGCGATCTCCTCGAAAGTGAGGCCGCCGAAGAAGTGCCACTCGACGACCTGCGCGAGGCGCGGCGCGTCGCTCTCGAGGCGCGACAGCGCGTCGTCGAGCGCCAGGAGGACTTCGACCGGCGCGTCGGTCGCGGGGGCGGCGACCGAGATCGCGTCGAGATCGACTTTGGCCTGTCCCCCTCCCCGTTTCGAGGCTTTCCGGCCGCGGGCCTCGTCGATGACGATCTGCCGCATGGCGCGCGAGGCGACGGCGAAGAAGTGGTGGCGGTCCTGGTACGGCAGCTCGCCGCGCCGCGCGATGCGCAGGAAGGCCTCGTGGACGAGCGAGGTCGCGGAGGGGCCGGCGCTCCGCGCGCCGCGCACGTGGCGGCCGGCGAGCTCCCGCAGGTCGTCGTAGACGAGATCGAAGATCTTGGCCGGCGCCTGGGCGTCGCCCTGGCGCGCCGCCTCGAGCAGGCGGGTCACCGCCCCGCGGTCGGAGCTCGAGCCGGAATCGGTCACGGCGCGAATTCTAGCTCCGGCCCGGCCTCCCGAACGGCCCCCGCGCGTGGCAGAATCCCGCCCTTCCATGGACGCGCCCGATTCTCCGGCCGAACGCCGGGCGAGAGCCTTCGCGGAGCTCTGCGAGCTCGGCGAGACCGCGCGCCGCGAAGGGCTGGCGCGTCTCGCCGCCGAGGACGCGGCGCTCGCGGCCGACGTCGAGCGGATGCTCGCGCTCGACGACGCCTCGCGCGGTCCGATCGAGGCGCTGCGCGGCGAGGTCGCCGAGGCCGCCCGCCGGCGTCTGCTCACGGAGGACTCCGTGGAGCCGGCGCCGCCCGAGCGGCTCGGGGTCTGGAAGCTCGGCGAGAAGCTCGGCTCGGGCGGCATGGGCGAGGTCTGGGCGGCGGAGCGGGTCGAAGGGGGCTTCACCCAGAGCGCGGCGATCAAGCTCGTGCGGTCGGGCATGGCCTCCCGGGAGGTCGTGCAGCGCTTCGCGGTGGAGCGCCAGGTGCTCGCGCGCCTCGACCACCCGGCGATCGCGAGCCTGCTCGACGGCGGCGTGGCGCCGGACGGCCGCCCCTGGTTCGCCATGGACCGGGTCGACGGAGCGCCGATCACCCGCTACGCCGAGGAGCACGCCCTGGCGCTCGACGCGAGGCTCGGCCTCTTCCTCGCGGTCGTCGACGCGGTCGACTTCGCCCACCGGTCGCTCGTCGTCCACCGCGATCTGAAGCCTTCCAACATCCTGGTGACCCCCGCCGGGCTGCCGAAGCTGCTCGACTTCGGGCTCGCGAAGCTCCTCGAGCCGCTCCCCGTGGACGACCTCGAGGCGCACGCGACGCGCACCGACTTCCGCGCCCTGACGCCGGCCTACGCGGCGCCCGAGCAGATCCTCGGCGCTCCGATCACCACCGCGACCGACGTCTACTCGCTCGGCGTCGTCCTCTACGAGCTGCTGACCGGCGAGCTGCCGCACCGCCGGCGCGCGAGCTCGGCCTCCACCCTCGCGGCCGACGTCGAGGTCGAGTCCGTCGAGCGCCCGTCGCAGCGCCTGCGCCGCCTGGCGGCGACGCGTCCGGAGCCGGAGCTGGCGCGGCGGAGGCGGCGGCTCGAGGGGGACCTCGACACCATCGTGCTCAAGGCGCTCGCCCGCGAGCCCGCGCGGCGCTACGCCTCGGTGGGTGCCCTCGCGGCCGACCTCGTGGCGCATCGCGAGGGGCGGCCGATCGCGGCGCGCCCCGACACGCTCGGCTACCGCGCCGCGAAGTTCGTCCACCGCCACCGCGTCGGCGTGGCGGCGGCGGCGCTCGCCGCCCTCTCGCTCGTCGGTGGCCTCGCGGTGTCGCTGCGGGAGACGGCGCGCGCCAACGCGGCGGCCGCCGAGGCGCGGGCCGAAGCCAAGCGGGCGGAACGCGTCAAGGGCTTCCTGGTGTCGGTCTTCGAGCAGGCGGATCCGACCCACACCCAGGGCGCCGAGATGCCGGCGCGGCGGATCCTGGCCGAGGGCGCCTCCCGTCTCGAGAGCGAGCTCGCCGACGAGCCCGAGGTGCGCGCCGAGCTCTTCGACACGGTGGCGCGGATCGAGGCGAGCCTCGGCCTCTTCGATTCCGCGCTCGCGAGCGCGGAGCGGGCGGAGCGGGAGCGCGCCCGGCTCTTCGGGGAGCGTTCGCGCGAGCACGCCTCGAGCCTCTCGACCCTCGGCGCGACCCTCCTGGCCCTGGGACGTCAGGAGGAGGGCAAGCAGCGGTTCGAGCGCGCGGTCGCCATCTTCACCGGCCTCGGCGACACGGCCTCGCCCGAGTTCGCGCGGGCCCTCTCCGGGCAGGCTCAGGCGAACCTGATGGGCAGCGACACCGCCGCGGCGCGCGCCGACGAGGAGCGGGCGGCCGGGATCTTTGCGGACGCGCTCGGGCCCGACGACCCCGAGACGCTCGAGCACCGCTCGAACCTCGGCGTGCTCGAGACCGAGGTGGGCAACTCCCGGGAAGGCGCGCGCATCCTCGAAGACGTCCTGGCGCGCTTCGAGCGTCTCGACGGCAGCGACACGACCCGTGTCCTCTCGGTGGTGCTGAGCCTGGCGACGGCGCTCGACGGCGCGGGGGACTCGGAGCGCGCGCTCTCCCTCTTCGAGCGGGCGGTCGCCGGGAGGCGCAAGATCTACGGCCCGGGCCACCCGGATGTCGCCGAGGCCCTGGTGATCGCGAGCCTGCGGCTGTCGCGCGCGGGGCGCTCCGAGGAGGCGCTCGCCGATCTCTCGGAGGCCCGGGCGGTCTACGCGGCGATCGACCACCCCGAGCTCGCCTCGGTCGACAACTACACCGGGCTCGTGCTCGCCGACCTCGGGCGCTTCGCCGAGGCGGAGCAGGCCTACGCGCGCGCGGTCGCCCGCTTCGCCCGGGACGGCGAGCCCGATCCGATGATCGCGGCGGTGGCGCTCGGCAACCAGGCGGCCGCGATCGCGGAGCAGGGGCGGTCGGCCGAGGCGGTCGAGGTGTTCGAGCGCGCGGTCGCGAAGCTCCGGAGCGGCGGCGAATTCGACAACCCGCGGCTCCTGCGGATGCGCATCAACTGGGGCGCGGCGCTCAGGGGCAGCCGGCATTTCGCCGAGGCGCGCGCGGTGCTCGAGGCGGCGCTCGCGTTGGCGGTCGAGAAGCTCGGCGCCGAGCACCCGCGGGTCGCCGAGAGCCATCTCGAGCTGGCGCGCCTCGACCTCGCCGAGGGGGGCGCCGGCGCCGCCGACCGGGCGCGCGCCCACCTCGCGACCGCGGAAGCCCTCCTGCCGAGCCCGCGGCCGAGCCCGTCCTTCCTCCGCGGCCTCGCCGCCGCCAAAGCCGAGCTCGCGGCGCACGGTGGCTGAGCCACCGCGACAGGCGGGGTACCCCTGGAGGTCCCCTGCGTGCGATCGACGTCGAAGAGGACATGGGTCCGCTCTCGGAGCTTCGCGCCGATGCCGCGGGCCTGCTCGCGCGAGTGCGGCGCATGAAGCGCGCCCTCGTCCTCTCTCAGCGCGGGCACACCTCCGCCGTGGCCTCGACCCCTCGGATTCTCAGCGCCTTGTGGACGAGCTGGAGCTGTTGCGAGAGCTCCACACCGGCGCCGAACAGATCGAGCGCGCGGTGGCGCAGGCGAGGTTCATCGCCACCGCCGTGCGACTCATCGGGAGTCGGTCGAGGGATCGCCGGCCGGGAGCAGCTCGTCGATCGCTGCCGGCAGCTGCGGCACGTCGCGGAGCGGCCAGGCCGTGATGCGCTCGCGCAGCGGGTAGGCGTGGAGGCCGGGGTAGACGATCCAGAGGTGCTCGAGAGCGAGATCGGCGAGGGCGGTGTGCATGGAACGTGTGGTCGACGGAGCTTCGTCGAGCTTGATCTCGAAGCCGAAGCGCCGGCCGCCGCGGTGGAGGAGGAGGTCGATCTCGGCGCCGCCGTGGGTCGCCCAGAAGTAGGCGTCGCGGTCGCCGCAGGAGGCGAGGATCTGCTCCACCACGAAACTCTCCCAGGATGGTCCGGCGGCGGCATGGCCGAGCAGAGTGTGTCGATCCTCGAGGCCCAAGAGCGCGTGCAGCAGGCCGCTGTCGCGCAAGGTGACCTTGGGGGCTCGGACCTGTCGTTTGCCGAGATTCTCGTGCCAGGGTTGGAGTTGCCGGAGCACGAAGGCGCCGGTGAGCAGGTCGAGGTAGTGGCGTACGGTCTTGTCCGAGAGACCCAGGGCCCGACCCGCCCGCGCGGCGTTCCAAACCTGCGCTTGCGCGTGAGCAAGGAGCGTCCAGAAGCGACGGAGCGCCGCCGGCGCGATGCCGATGCCGAGTTGCGGGAGGTCGCGCTCGAGGAAGGTGCGGACGAAGCTCTCTCGCCAGGCGAAGCTGTCCCCCTCGGAGCTCGCCAGGAAGGAACGTGGAAAGCCGCCGCGCACCCAGAGCCGCTGCCAGCTCTCGGGCCCGACTTCGGCGAGGTCGAAACCGGAGAGCTCGACGAGCTCGATGCGCCCGGCGAGTGAATCCGACGCTTGGCGCAAGACCGCGGGTGAGGCGCTTCCCAAGAGGAGGAAGCGGGAGGTCGCATCCGGGCGATCGACCAGAACTCGCACGACGTCGAAGAGCTCGGGTCGGCGTTGGATCTCGTCGAGAACAACGAGCCCTCGAAGCGTGCCTAGCACGAAGTGGGGGTTCTCCAGTCGGCGCCTGTCGGGCTCCGACTCGAGGTCGAAGAAGGTCACCTTGTCCGCGGGGCGGAGCTCGCGCGCGAGGGTGGTCTTGCCCACCTGCCGCGGACCGAGAATCGCCGCGACAGGTGAGCGACGCAGCGCGGTCTCCAGCCGGTCGAGGTTGCGCCGTCGCTCGATCATGCTGGCATTTTACCTTGAAATCTCGGAGTACGACTCCGAGTTTTCTAGAATTCTCGGGGGTGTGGCGTCGACCCCCGAGCTCGGCTACTGCGGGGCGCAGGTCGAGAAGGCCTGGGAGTCGAGAACCGCTGGGAAGGGGGCGCCGAGGGGGTTGTCGTAGCGCCACTCCTCGCCGCTCTCTGTGTCGACGACGGTCAGCTGTACCGCGACGTTGGTGAGCCCTGCGGCGTAAACCCAGAAGCGATCGTACTCGGTACAGGCGTCGATCACCTTCACCGCGAGCTCGAGATTCTCCGGCCCGAAGAACCAGAAGAGCCCGCTGTCGTCGGAGAGCGGCACCGCGATCGCGTCGCCGCTCGAGCCATCGAAGGCCACCCAGCTCGCGGCGACGCGAAAACGGTCACCTTGGAGGCAGAGATGCGTCGCGTCGGGAGCGCATCTCCCCGTCTGCGAAGCGCCCGAGGAGCGCCCGGGAGCGGGAAGTGAGAGGGGGACCGCGGGCGGAGGCAGCCCCTCGCACACCGGCAGTGATCCGATGTCCAGGACCGGAGCATAGGTTCGGCCCGGTGGGTTCCAGTAGGTCTCGGTCCTTCCCGTCCAGAGGTCGTGAATCGAGAGATCCACGCCGACGTTTGTGAGCCCGGCGGCGAAGGTCCAGACCGCCTGGTTGTAGTCGCAGCCGTCGATCGCCTTGATCAGGAGCTCGAAGTTGCCGGGGTCGAAGAACCAGAAGCCGCCGCTCGCTTCGCGGAGCGCGATCGGCTGCCCCGAGCCCACGGCCCCCGCCGGCGTCTCCCACCGCGCGCAGGCTTCGTAGCGCCCTTGGGCGAGCGCCAGCACGGGGCTGCCGGGGAGGCAGCCGCGCAGGAAGCGCCGCGCGAGGAGCCCCGTGTTGCTGCCGTCGGCGGTCTCCCAGTTCTCCCAGGCGACGACGAGGCTCCCGAAGTCGGAGAGGGCGATCGCCGAGAGGTCGTCGCTGCCCTCGGGGTCGATCTGGTTGACGTGGAACTCGTCGGAAGCGGGCGTGCCGTCGGGCCGGAAGAGGCGGGCCCAGATCTCCATGTACCCCTCCTGGAAGTCGCTCGTCCAGCTCACCGCGAACTCGCCGGCTTGGTTCATGGAGAGGGCGGGGTAGTACTGCGCGTAGGGGGTGTACTGGTTGACCAGGATGTCGCCCGAGAGGGGCGTTCCGTCGGGAGCGAAGAGCCGCGCGAAGATGTCCGACCCTCGCCCCGGCCCGCCGTACCCCCACCAGACCGCGACGCACTGCCCCCCGAGATCGCAGGCGACGTCGCCCTGGTGCTGGGCGCCTTCGGTCGCCACCGCTAAGGGTTGCGGGAGTCCGAGCGGATGTCCGTCGCGATCGTACCGGCGAATCATCATCTTGGTCTGGAGCGACTCCGGCTCGGGCTCCGCGAGCCAGGTGATCGTGAAGTTGCCGGCCGCATCCCCATCGACCTTCGGTTGGAACTGAGTCGGGCCGTAGCTCACGTTGACCTTCGCCACCGGCGTGAGCGCGGCGCCATCCGCTCCGACGATTCGAAAGTAGATCTGCTGGGGGTCGTCTACGAGCGCGGGGTTACTGCCCTGCCAAGCTAACACCAAGCTCCCATCTTCGCGGACCAAGACATCTCCGTCGCCGGCCGCCCAGCCGCTGGCGCCGACGCGGCTCGGTGGGCCCTCGAGCGCGCCGGAAACCGAGATCCTCTGAAAGTAGGTGCCACCGCCGGCGCCATAGACCATGGCCGCGAGGCCGCCTGCGCTGCGATCGACCGCGACGAGAGAGTGAGCCGGTGTTTCGACGAGCGTCGTCTCAGATGACAAATGCCCCGAAGCGGAGATGAGGCGAGCCTCCATTCGTCGCGGCGAGTGGCTTGCGTCCATCCAGAGGGCGAGTGTTCTCTCGTGGTCGTCGAGCAGGAGCTGGATCTCGTTCTGGAAGCCCGGAGTGTAGTCGTTTACCCGGAAATTGTCTCCGAGCGGGACCTGGGCCGACAGCCGCCAGCTGGCGACGAAGAAGAGTGCAAGGAGGCCCTGGTTTGCCCTGCAGTTCATGGTGACGAACCGGTTACGACGTGCCGGGGGCTGGTGTGGCTCGGAGGGGTTCTGCAAGTCGAGGAAGAACAAGGTCAGGAGGACAGTACGAGCTTTCCGCAAGTTGCACCAGCGAGGCGGCCTCGTGAAGGGCTCCAGAAGCTGGGTTCCCTGCTGAGCCGGAGCCGCCGCGGGCCGTTCTCGGGGAGCCCTTGCGCTCGCGGGAGAATCGGCTACACTGATGTCGTGAGGGGATCTGTCCAATCCCGGGGTTTCCTGCTCTTGCTGGCGGGCTTGGCCCTGCTGGCGGCGGGGGCTTGGGCCGACGGGCCACGGCTCAACGGCCTGAGCCAGGTGGTGCCGATGGCCTCGATCGGATCGCTCGAGGCGACGGCGCCGGTCAACGGTTGCGTCGTCTCCTACACGGCGACCGTGCTCGCCGACGCCGGCGGCGGGGAGGATTCCTTCCAGCTGCAGGTGGTCGACGACGGCGCGATCGTGCAGGTCGAGACCCTGACCGTGCCGGCCGACGGCGCGGTCCACACGGTGAGCGGGAGCCTCAGGCTCAAGAAGGCGCCGCTCACCGGGAGCCCAGGGATCGGGCTCTACTTGGCCGACGGCGCGCAGCTCTTCGACGCCGTCGATCCGCTCGAAGTCCCCTGCCGCGCCTTCGAGCCCGAAGTTCCGACCCTCGCCGGTGCCGGCACCGCGGCGCTCGTCGGGGTTCTGGCGCTCGCCGCCGTCGTGGTCCTGCGCCGCGCCCGCGCCACCGCCTAGAGTCGAGGGAGTCCGATGCCGCTTTACGAGTATTGCTGCGAGACGTGTGGCGAGCGCTTCGAGGTCCTGCAGCGCTTGGGCCAGGGAAGCGAGGGCGTTGCGTGCCCGAGCTGCGGCGGCGGTGACGTCGCGCGCCAGCTCTCGACCTTCGCCGCCGCGAGCTCCGGAGGCGGGAGCGGTTACTCCGCCTCCTCCTGCGGGGGCGGCGGGTGCGGGGGCGGCGGCTTCTCCTGAGCGAACTAGCTCGCCGGCCCGGGCGGTCGGCTCCAGAGAGAGAACAGAGCGCAGCGAGCGGGCGTCAGCCGCGCTCGCGCCGGCGGACCGAGAGGACCTTCTCCACCTCGGCCACGAGCTCGCCCTGCGCGTCCCGAACCTCCGCGACGAAGCGGGGCTCGGTCCTCCCGTCGGCCTCCGCCTGACGGCGGATCTCCTCGATCCGCTCCGCCGGAATCTCGAAGCGCGCCCGGACCTCGCCGCGCCCGGGGCGGCGGAAGCGGATCGTCGCCGCCTTGTCCCAGACCACGAAGCCGGCTCCCAGCGCCTCGATCAGGATCAACATGTAGAACGGGTCGCACATCGCGTAGAGCGAGCCGCCGAAATGCGTGCCGACGTAGTTGCGGTTCCACCAACGGAGCTTCATGCGCGTCTCGAAGACGGGCGGTGGTCCGGCGAGGCGGCGCACCCGGACGCCGGCCCCCGCGAGCGGCGGGTAGAAGCTCATCAGCGCCAGGAGCGCGCGACCGAAGCGGCGTGCCATGCGAGGGGAATCCTAACCAAGGGCCGCCCGAACGCGCCGACGCCGAGGGGCCATGGGCCGCCTCGGCGTCGGTGCGTCGCCGCCGCTCGGCGCGAGGTCCGCGCGCCGAGCGGGGCGCTCCTTCAGTGACCGCCGTTGCCTTTCGGCTCGGCGGGGGGCGGCGTCGGATGGTGCTGCTGCATCCAGATGCCGAGGCCTTCCATGTCCGCGACCAGGTCTTGGAACTTCTTCCCTTCGGCGGTGAGCTTCTTCGAGCCCGGCTTGCGGACGTGGCACTTCGTGCAGGCGCCGAACGTCGACTTGAGCTCCTCGAAGCCGGCGAGCGTGCGCATCGTCTCGTAGTACTTCCCTTGGTCGGTCAGGAGCTTGCTCCCCGGCTTGTCGTGGCAGGCGGTGCACTCGAGCTTCTCCTGCTTGGCGATCGCCTCGGTTCCGGAGGCGCTGGTCACCGCGAGCAGCGCCAGCGTGCCGAGACCCGCGGCGGCGAGAAGGGCGAATCGTGAGGTCTTCATGGCGCTCTCCTTGCGCTCACTTCCGGGCCTTCGCCCAGGAGACGCCGAACGCGAAGGTCCACTGGCTGTGGTCGACGCGCGCGCCCGGGCCGAAGGGGTTGACCATCGGATCGACGTTGTTATTCGTGTTCGAGGCGTTGAAGGCGTGCTCGAGGGCGAACTCGTAGGTGACCGACCCCTTGAGGACGCTCGCGCCGATCGAGAGGTGGCGCTCGGTGGTGGCGGGGAAGAGCGGCGTCAGCGTCTCGTCGGGCACCGGATTCTCGCCGAAGTTGTAGCCGGCGCGCAGCGTCACCCGGTCGTTCATCCGCCACTCGCTGCCCAGGGCGAAGATCCACTGGTCCTTCCAGTTGAAGACGAAGGGCATCTCGACGCTGGTCGGCGCGCCGGCCACGGAGGGATTCGTGCCGCGCACCAGGATCGTGTCGATCGCCTGGTCCCAGAAGTAGCGCTTGACGTCGAGCGCGAGCATCCAGCGGTCGGTGACGTGCACCGCCGTGCCGACGCCCGCCTGCGCGGCGAAGGTGAAGCCGTCCATCTCGGCGTCGTACGTCACCTTCTGGCCGAGGCCCGGCATGTTGGAGAAGTTGACCTGGAGCTTGCCGCCGTCGAAGGTGCTGTCGGTCTTGGTCTGGTAGATCGCGCCCAGCGACCAGCGCGGATCGGGGCGCCACCACCAGCCGAGGCGGAGGCTGTACTGCATCCCGGCCGCCTGCTCCATCTTGGGACCGAAAAAGCTCATCTGCGGATTCGCCTGGTTGAAGAACGAGGTCCCGGGGAAGAAGCGGAAAGAGGCGTCCGCGTAGCCCAGGTTGAGCGTCGCGCCGACCGCCGAGTCCTCGGAGATCGAGTAGGCGACGGTCGGCGAGAGGGTCATGAAGCGGACCTGGGTGTAGGTCTGATCCTGAGAGCCGAAGAAGGTGTTGAGGCCGTCGAAGGTCGCTCCCATGCCCCCCTGGGCGAGGAAGCCGACGCCGTAGGCCCAGCGCGTCTCCTTGCCGCCGCGCACCGAGGCGAAGGCCGGGAGTGGAAAGTAACGGTCTTCGGCGCCGGTCGGCGCGTTCACCATGTTCTCGAACTCGAGCGACGGAGCGAGGACGGCGAGGCTCGCGGTGTAGTGGTTCCCCTGCAGCTGGGCGATCCCCGCCGGGTTGGCGTTCAACCCCAGGGTGCGATCGGAGATCGCGATGTTGGCGCCGGCGCGGCCGAGGGCTTCGGCGCCGTACGCGGTCAGGTAGAGGCCGTTGGTGGCGTGCGCCGCGGTCGCGAGAGCGGCCGCCGCGAGCCCGGCGATGAGGCGACGTGTTCCTGCGGTCATGGATGGACTCCCTGTGCTCCTCCGGTAGACGACCCTCTGGGGTCGGATGATGGATGCGGGCCGGGCTGCCCGGCGATCTTGGCGACGAGCTCCTCCGGCCGGCCCGCGAAGAGACGATGGAGATCGGCGAGCGCGAGACCGGCGCTCGCGGCGAGGCCATGGGGCGCCGGCGCCACGCCGTGCCGCGCCACTTCCTCACGGAAGAGGGTGAGCACGGTCCAGTGCTGCGCGCTCAGCCGGTCGATGCCCGCGGCGCGTGCGAGCGCCTCCGCGATCTCGGGCGTCCAGGCGAGGGCGTCCCGCAGGTACCCCTCCGGGTCGACGGCGGCTGGGTTTCCGAAGTCTCGGCGCTCGGACATTCGATCTCCTCGCGAACGGGAATCGCAGGGATCGTGCCGTGGCAGCCGCGTTGGGATTTGTTGATTCTAGGGGAGATATCGTCCGGACGGCCGGGCGCCGGGACGATTTGATGCGTCAATCTGTTGCGTCCGTGAAACGTCTTGTCGGGCGACGCCCTCGCTTCAGCGCGCGTTGACGGCGATCGCCCGCAGAAGCAGACGGTCGCCGCAGGAGTTGAAGTAGTAGTAGTTGTAGAACTTCTTCCCCTTCGAATCGACCCCCTCGGCGCCGAGGTGTCCGTCACCGGCTCGCACGTCGGGATCGAGGCCAGTCCCGGGATCCAGGAAACGATCGGCGAACGCGGCGACGTCCGGCTCGATGCCGGGCAGGCCGCGGATCGCGGCGATCTCCCGCGCGTCGAAGCCTTGCGCGGCGAGGATCCCCGCCAGGTCCTTCTTCACCGCCGCGTCGTGGAGCCGCGCGTAGACCGCGGCGATCGCCTCCGGGCTGGGCTCGGGTGTCGCGGCATCGACGTACAGGCCGTGCTCGGCCTCGCCATAGCTCACCTGGGGAATCGCCGGCGTGCTCCGCGGGAGATCGAAGGAGAACCCGCCGTTCCTTCCGTGCCGGACGCTCCCGGCCGCGCGGTCGGTCGCGTTCCCCGTCCACCCGCTGCTCCACGGATTGCCCGCGTCGCCTTCCCGCATGCTGCCGCCGTAGGGAGCCCCGGCCGCGAAGTACTTCGACTTGCCTTGGGCGTCGAGCGTCACCTCGGCCCAGGGAGTGTCGCGCAGCAGGGCGAGCGACCGCGCCTCGCTCATGGGGCAGGCGGAGGTGCTCACGATCGGCGAAGCGATCGGCTTCGCCGTCACCCAGACCACGGTGCCCGAGCCGTCGTGGGAGGGATAGGCGAGCCCGTCGACGGCCTCGAAGCTCGGAATGTTGCCGTCGCTGTCCCGGAACGTTCCGTGGACCGGAGCGGGATAGGTGTACGGCTGCACCTGCCCCTCCACCGCCGGAGGCTTCGCAGTGGCGGTCGTGGCGGACGCTCCGCCCGCGGTCGCTGGGCCTCGTGCCTTGCAGCCCGAGACCAGGAGGCTCGCCAGCCCGACGGCGCACGCGATCGGCGCCACGACGATTCCGCCACGAGGTCTGAGCATCGATCGTATCCTCCCGCGCGGAAACGCTACCACCGGTCGCTGGCTGCGCCGGGACTGGCCGGCTTCGGGCGAATCCCCGAGGGGAGGACCGCGCCGCCCTTCCGGGCTCCGGCTAGCTCGCGAAGCCGAGCTCGCGCATCTTCCGCCAGAGCGTGGTGCGGCTGATCCCGAGCGCCTTGGCGGCGTCGTGGCGCCGCCAGTGGTGCGCTTCGAGCGCGCGGCGGAGCTCCTCCGCCTCGGCGCGCCGGGTGGCCTGGGCGACGCTCTCGGCGAGCGTTCCCTCGGCGCGCGGGGGCGCGGGTGGCGCGACGGGCGCTTGCTCGCGCGCCGCCGCCTCGCCGCCCGGGACGAGGGCCGGCAGGTCCTCCGGCAGGATGGTCTGCCCGCGGCAGATCGCGACCGCGTACTCGAGGGCGTTCTCGAGCTCGCGCACGTTGCCCGGCCAATCGTGCGAGAGCAGATCGCGGAGCGCGTCCGGCGAGAAGCGGAGCGTCCGCCCGTGGCGCGCGGCGACGCGCGCCAGGATGGTGCGCGCGAGCGGCTCGATGTCCTCGCGCCGCGCGCGCAGCGGCGGAATCTCGATCGGCACGACGCGCAGGCGGTAGAAGAGGTCCTCGCGGAAGCGCCCCTCGCGGACCGCGCGCGGCAGGTCGACGTGCGTCGCGGCGATGACGCGGGCGCGGCTCTGGCGGGTGCGGTTCTCGCCGACCCGCTCGAAGGTGCCGTCCTGCAGGACGCGCAGGAGCTTGACCTGGAGCGGCAGCGGCAGATCGCCGACCTCGTCGAGGAAGAGCGTCCCCTCCGAAGCCACCTCGAAGCGCCCGAGGCGATCCCGGAGCGCGCCGGTGAAGGCGCCGCGCACGTGGCCGAACATCTCGCTCTCCAGGAGCTCGCCGGGAAGCGCGCCGCAGTTGACGGCCACGAAGGGGCCGCCGCGGCGGGGCGAGTTCTCGTGGATGGCGCGCGCCACGACCTCCTTGCCGACCCCGCTTTCGCCGGTCAAGAGCACGGTGGCGTCGCTCTCGCGCAGGTTGTCGATCAGATTGAAGATGCGCTGCATCGAGGCCGAGCGGGCGACGATGCAGCCCAGGGCGGCGGGCGCGCCGAGGGTGGCCGCGACTTCCTCGACCGCCGGCCGGAGGATCAACGCGAAGGCGACGCGGGGATCGCAGGCCGCCTCGGGGGGTGGGCAGATCGGCGCCGCCGAGAGCGCGACCAGCACGGGCTCCCCCGCGGCCCCCTTGATGACCGCCCGCCACCCCTCCCGCCGTTCGCCGCTCTCGAGCGCCGCCCGTAGCGTCCCGCCCGGCGCGAAGAGGCCGCCGCCGACGAGCTCGTCGATCGGCCGCTCCGCGGCCCTTGCCGCCGCGCCGGCTCCGAGCAGCTCGTCGAGCACGTAAGAGGCGTGGACGATGCGGAACTCGCGATCGAGGCAGAGATAGACACGGCCGAAGGCGGCGAACGAGGCGGAGACCCCGCTCCACGCCATCTCGCCCGGCGACAGCGTCGCCGGAAGGGGTGGGGACGGGGGCATCGCGCGGGTGGACATCGAGGTCCTCAGCACCCTTCCTTCTTGTTCTTCTTTCCGGTCGGTTTGGCGGTCGCGGGGGGCGGCGGCGCGACGGTCGGGAGCGCCGGTGTCGCGGGAGCGAGAGTGGACGCCTGAGCGTCCTGCGGCGAGGCGGCGCTCGCGGCGCGTGGTCCGCCGCCGAAGAAGCGCGCCCGCTCGGCCGCCTTCGCGAACTCGATGCGATCTCCAGGGGAAGCCTCGGCGCCCGGCTGCTCGGGGTAGAGGACCTGCTCGGTCCATTGCGAGAGACCGCCCAGGAGGATGTAGACCGCGGGATAGCGTTTCGCCTTGAGCAGGAACCAGGCCTGCGCCGAGTGGATCCCCTCGGCGGAGTAGAGGACGATCTTCTCGTTCCTGGGGAGATCGGCGTCCGGGATCTCGGAGATCGCCATCCGCTCGGCGGTCGGGATGTGGTAGGTCGCGAACTCGCTCGCGTCGCGCAGGTCGAGCAGGCGATAGTCCTGGCGCCCCGCGACGATCCAATCCGCGAGCTCGCCGGGGGTCACGTGGTCGACTTCGCCCTGGACGAGCTGGGCGAGATCGCGCTCGTCGATCCGCACCTGCCCGCGCGAGAGCGGGTTACCGATGAGGAGCGCGCCGAGCCCGAGGATCCCGGCGGCGAGGGCGAGGCGCTGAGCGAGCGTGAGCCGGGCGAAGAAGCCGCTCATGCGCGCTCCTTCGAGGGGTTGAATCGCCTCTCGAGCGCCGCGGCGCCCCAGAAGCCGCCCACCGCCATCAGCACGACCAGGAAGACCACGAGGCCGGGCGAGAGACCGAGCACCTCGGGCAGCGTGAGCCGTCCCAGGGCCGACGAGTCGGCGAAGCCGGAGATCGCCGGCCAGGCCTCGCCGATGGCGAAGATGCCGGCGAGGTTGCCGGCCACGAAGACCAGCGCATCGAGCTTCCCGGTCGCGAGGGCCACCACGGAGGTGCCCGGGCAGTAGCCGCCGACGATGAAGCCGATGCCGAGCAGGAGACCGCCCACGATCTGCGGCCAGAGATAGGTGGGCGAGATGTAGACGAGCGAAAGGTCCACCCAGCCGAGCCACGCCAGGTAGAAGAGTCCCAGCATGGCCGTGACGATGGCGGTGAACATGACGCGGAAGAC
>CAYZBH010000064.1:0-20108 GCA_964476605.1 uncultured Thermoanaerobaculia bacterium
GCTCGGCCTCGGCCCGGTCGTGCGCGTCGACTCGACCGGCAAGCCGGTCAGCTGAAGACTCCCGGGGCCCGCGCGGCATGCCGCGCGGGCCTCGCGGTCCACTCTCCCCTTCCAGCCCTAGCGGGACGGTTGGGCGCCCCGCTCGTGGGCCCCACTGTCGCAATCGCCATCGGCTCTCAGGTAGTGGCGTTGATCGACCTCCGGGCAGATCCCCGGCTGGGCTTGGCCGACGGCGCGGCTACGCGCGAAGAGCGCGTGCGTCCAGGTCGCGAAATCGACCCCGCCGGTCGGGGCGAGCGGCGCCAGGCCGAGCGCTGCTTTGGTGAGGTTCTTGAGGTCGGAAGGGTTACCGAAGCCGCAGGTGTCGCCGGGACCCTCCAGGTTGCCTCCCAGGCTCCCGGAGGAGCCCGGGGGTCCGGAGCAGGCGCCGGAGAGGATGGAGTTCACCCAGACCGTGCGGCCTCCCTCGTTGAGCAGCGACGTGCGCGTGCTGTCGTAGTTCCGGTTCTCGGCCATCGTCACGTGCAGGAGCAGGGTCTCGCCCGCGTTGCGGATTCCGGCGCCGTCGAGCGCCTCGTTGCCGCTCACCGTGAGATTGCGCGTCAGGAGATCGCCCGAAACCGCCAGCCCCCCGCCTTTCTGGTAGGCGCTGTTTCGCCGCACGACCGACTCGACGAGATCGAGGGAGCCGTTGGCGGCGACCGAGATGGCGCCGCCGTTGACGGCGCGATTCCTCAGGAAGTCCCCGTCTTCGACCGTCGCGTGCCCGTCCGAGACGCTGAGCGCGCCTCCTGACGCGCTCGACGTGTTGCGCACGAAGCGGACGCGGTCGAGGGCGTGCTCGCCGCCGTTGAAGTCGAAGGCTCCGCCGGCCGCCTGCGAGTGGTTCGCGACGGCGTAGAGGGTGCTCCAGCTCGACTGGCTTGCCGCGTTCTGGATCGAGACCGCGCCGCCGGGGAGCTGCGCGCTGTTGCGCACGAACCAGCCGGTCGAGAAGGTGAACTGACCGGAACCGAAGATCGCGCCCCCTCCGAGAGAGGCTTGATTGTCCTCGAAGGTCGAGAGGGTCAGGGTGACCGTCGCGTCGAGGGCGCGCAGCGCGCCTCCGAAGGAGTCGGCGCGGTTGCTCCGGAACGCGATGTTGTCGAGCAGGACGGTCGAGTTGGTGACGTCGAGCGCGCCGCCGCCGGCACCGGTGTCGTGGCCATCCCGCAGCACGAGATGGCGGAGCGTCAAGGGCTGGGCGGGGCTCACCTGGAGAATCCGCGCGTCGGTCGTCTGGCGGATGCAGGACTGGCCGGAGCCCGTGCCGTCGATCTCGAGGGGCCCGGTGGCCGCGAGCTGGCCCTGCGTGAGGAGGTAGCAGGAGCGGAGGTTGTCGCCGTCGCCCTGCGGCAGCTGGACGAGGTCGGCGCCGGCGACGGCGTTGGCCTTGAGAACGGCTTGGCGCAGCGAGCAGTCCCCGAGCAGGCAGTCGCCCGCCGGGGGATCGTCGAGACGCGTCACCACGAAGGTCATCGCGGGCGACGCGGCGGGCAGGAGGGCGGCGAGGAGCAGGAGCACCGCGGCCGTGCACGCCAGGCTCTGCCGGGGGTTGAGAGGGGCGGGTTGCGTCATGGTGCCTCCCGATCGGTGCCGGCCGTCGCGAGCGTGCGATCGTCGCGCGGGCGCGGCCGGCAGGATGAAGAGGCTAGGGCGGCGCCGGCGGCCGCGGTATCGCACCGCGGTGCGGGTCGTGGCGCGCGTTCAGATCAGGCCGTCCCGCAGGGCGCGGGCGACGGCTTCGTTCTTCGAATGGACGTGGAGCTTCTCGTAGACCGCCCGGACGTGCGTGCGGACGGTGTTCGGAGTGATGCCCATGGCGTTGGCGACGCCGCGATAGCCGTGCCCTTCGGCAAGCAGGGAGAGCAGCCTGAGCTGCTGTTGCGTGAGCTCGATCGCGGGTGGACGCTGCGGCCGCGGGGTCGAACGGACCATGGCGAGGACGCGACGGGCGACGAGCGGAGTCATCGGTGCGCCTCCCTCCGCCGCCTCGCGGAGCGCCTCGAGCAGCCGCGCGGGCGGCGTGCTCTTGAGCAGATAGCCGCGCGCTCCGTTCAGGATCGACTCGAAGACCTGATCCTCGCTGTCGTAGACGGTCAACATGACGACCGTGGTGCCGGCAAAGCGCTCGAGCAGCCGGGCGACCCCCTCCGACCCCGGGACCCCCGGCAGGTCGATATCGAGGAGGATGACCTCGGGCGGCGCGGCGACCGGGGCGTGCAGCGCCTCCTCGACCGAGCCGAACGCGCCGACGCAGCGGTAACCTGCGGTGCCACCGACCAGGGCGGCGAGCCCTTCACGGGTTCCGCGATCGTCCTCGACGATGGCGACCGCGAGCGGAGGGGCCGAGGCGGAGCTCACGGACCGAGTCTCTCCGATTTCGCTCCCGGACGGAGCGCACGGTTGTGCGTCGCCTCAGTCACGGGCGACGAGAATGCGCACCACCGTGCCTTCGCCCGGGGCGCTTGCGATCGAGAGCTCGGCACGGATCGCGCCGGCGCGCGCCCGCATGCCGCGCAGCCCGCGGCCCACCGCCCGGGTCTCCTCTCGCTCGGGATCGAAACCGCGACCGTCGTCGCGCACCTCGAGCACGACAGCGGAGGGGTTGGCCGCGATCCGTACCGAGATCGCGCGCGCGGCGGCATGGCGAACCGCGTTGTGGACCGCTTCCTTGAGGAGCAGGAGAAGGTGGCGGCGCTCCTCGACGCTCAGCCGAGCGTCCGCGAGATTCCCTTCGGTCGAGAGCGAGACGGCGATCCCCTCAGGGTCCGCCAGGCCGTCGAGGAAGGGGCGCAGGCGAGCGACCAGGCCCGCGAGCGAGTCCTCCCGGGGATCGATGGCCCAGACGAGATCACGGGTCGAATCGAGCAGCGCGCGCGCGTCGGCGCCGATCTCTCGCAGCACCGAGGCGCTTGCCGTGTCGGCGCCGTCGGCGCTCCGCGCCGCGACCTCGCTGCGCACCGAGATGCGCGTCAGGCTGGCGGAGAGATCGTCGTGCAGATCCCCGGCGATGCGCGTGCGGACGCGCTCGAGCTCGAGAAGGCGCGCGACGCGGAGGCGGTGGACGAGCACCCCCGCGCCCGCGAGAACGGCCCCGACCAGCGCGAGAAACCAGGCGCGGCTCCAGAGCGGCGCCGCGACCGTCCAGGAGACGACCGCGGACGGCGTGTCGTCCGCGGCGGTGGCCGATCGGACTTCGAGGCGGTAGCGGCCCGGCGCGAAACCCCCGAGGGTCAACGCGAGCTCCTCGCCCGGCTCGCTCCAGGCGGGATCCAACCCCAGCACGCGATAGCGGACGCGCAGCGGCTCGCCAGGGACGAACGAGGGACCGAACCAGGCGACGCGAAGGCGGTGTCGTCCGGAGTCGAGGGCGAAGGGTCCGAGGGAAGCTTGGCCGAGCGGCGAGATCGGAAGCTCTGCCCCGTCGACCTCGAGCGAGCGGATCCAGAGCCGGGCCGGAGGGGCGTGCGGGGCGGGTTCGAGGCGACGCAGCCGTGACACGCCGCCGAAGGTGCCGACCCAGAGCTCTCCTGCCGGGCCGATCTCGACGGAGTTGGTCTCCAGCGCCGCGAGGCCGCTCGCGGTGTCGAAGCGGCGCGGACGATCGCCTCTCCGCCAGACGACCACCCCGCTCGCGGTCGCGAAGTAGAGCGATCCCGCGCCGTCGTGCGCGATCGATCGGACGTCGTCGCCCGCGACCTCCGGCGGCCCGAGTTGGAGCGTTTCCCCGCCGGGCGCCGCAGTGAGCGCGAAGCTTCGAACGCCGGCGCCACCGGTCGCGATCCAGAGCGTCTCGTTCGCCGGGTGGAGATCGCGGATCGGGAAGCCGGGAATCGCCGCCACGGTCGAGAAAGTCCCCCGCTCGAAGCGGAGCATCGAGCCGTCGCTCCATCCGACCCAGACGATGCCGCCGTCGCTCTCCGCGAGGCACTCCGGTCCGCCGTGGGCGGGAAGTCCGTTCGCCGGTCCGTAGGTCGAGATCTCGCGCCGGTCGGTCGAAAGGCGCGCCAACGTCTCGCCGCGGTCACCGCTCGCGGTCGCCACCCAGAGCGCGCCGTCCGCCTGCTCGAAGAGGCGGTAAGTCCAGTCGGAGGGAAGACCGGAAGCGCGGCCCAGGATCTCGAGGGGAAGCGTCGCGGCGAGGTCGCCGAGGCGCGAAGGCTTCGAATACCGGACGAGGCCGTCGACGGTGGCGAGCCACCACTCTCCGGCGTGGTCCTCGAGCGCCCACGTCTTGGAGGTCGCGACGCGCGCGGCCATCGCCGTGGGCAGTCGCGGCACCACGGCGGAGAAGCGCTCGTCCTCGAAGCGGGAAATCCAGCCAGCCACCTCGCCGCTCACCACCAGCCGCCCGTCGCGGTCCGTGAAGAGGTGGCCGACCGAGACGTGGCCGAGTCCGTCGCCGCGGCCGTAGGAGAGAAAACCGGTCGAGAGGAGGCGGGCGACGCCTCCCGAATCACTCGCCAGCCAGAGCTCCCCCTCCCGGTCGATCGCGAAGCCGTTGAACGTGTCGTCCGGCAGGCCGTTCGCCATCGTGAACGGGTAGAAGCGCTCGCCGTCCCACCGGTGAAGCGCTCCCACGGCGCCCACCCAGAGCGTCCCCTCGGGAGTCTCGAAGAGGGCGCGGATCCGGCGGGAGACGAGCCCGTCGCCGGCGCCGAAGTGCCGCAAGGGGGTCTCCGCCGAGGCGAGCTCCGGGCGGTCGATGCGGGCGAGCCCGTCGTCCGAACCGATCCAGAGCCGGCCCTCGCGATCGGCGAGCAGGGCGCGCAACCAGAGGCCGGGAGAGCCGAGGGCGAGGGCGAAACAGGGGCCGCCGTCACCCGGCACTCCGACCAGCCGCCCGTTCCCACCTCCGATCCAGAGCGTGCCGTCGGGGGTCCGGGCGAGCGCCCGGACATCGATTCGCTCGAGCTCCGGGTCGGCGCAGCGCGACTCCGGCTCGCTCGCGCTCCCGCCGTTTGCGCGGATGCGCTCGAGGCCGTCGGTGCCCCCGGCGAGCAACGAGCCGTCGCGCTCTACGAGGAGCGCGCGGATCTCACCAAAGTCGCTGGCGGCTCGGGATACCGGCTCGAAGCGCGCCCCGGGGGACGCTCCGGCGCGCGCCACGAGGCGCGCCAAGCCGCGCTCGGTCGCCGCCCAGATAGTGCCGTCTGGAGTCTGTGCCGCGGCGTGTACGCGCGCCGCGGGAAGTCCCTCCGCGACGCCGAAGCGCTGGAAACGGGCGCCGTCGAAGCGCGCGAGACCCGCCGCCGTGCAGAACCAGAGAAAGCCTTGGGCGTCGCGCAGCACGCAGCGGGCATGCTCGTGTCCGAGGCCGTCGGCGGCGCTCCAGGCGCGCACCGGAAGTCGCTCCGCGGAGGCGGCGCCCGCGACCAGGGCGATGAAGAGGGCGACGAGCTTGCTCGGCGTCACCGGCCGAGCCTAGCCGCGGCGGCGCGGAGCGGCAACGCGTCCGCTCAGGGCGAGGTGACGCTCCAAGCCGACGTGCTGCCCGATTCGAAACCGTCGGCGAAGAGCGGCGGAGTGTGCTCGAAGGCGCCGCGATCCCAGGTGAAGCCCTGCGGCCGCGGGGTGCGGTCGAGGTCGACGATCGGCAACGCGGGGTAGGAGTCGTCGCCGGAGTCGACCATCGGCGAGTCGAATCGGAGCCGATAGTCGCCTTGGGAGGGGTCGGCGAAGAGGGGGTCGACCTGGAGATTCTCGGCGCCGAGAAAGCTGCCGATCACGACGCCATAGTCGTTGTAGGAGAAGAGACTGTCGCCGTCAGTCAGTCGTACGTCGGCGTTCTCGTTGCCCCAGAAGATGTTGTTCAGGATGCGGACGTATTGCGTGTCGGTTGTTTCGACGCGCAGACCGCCGACGATGCCGAGGTCGTCGACATCGTTCGCCGTGAAAGTGTTGTTGAGGATCTCGATGAGATTTGTCTGGCCATGGACCCTGACCGAGGCACCCGCCGCTTCGGTGACCAAGTTGTGGTCGAAGAGCGAGCCGACGATCTCGACCGGAGCGTTGGTGGAGACGTAGAGCGCGACGCCACGATTGCCCCGGAAGATGACGCGGTCGATCTGGACGTCGGGTCCCGAGCCGCCGTCGTTGCTGCGCACGATGACCGCGCCGGGGACGAAGGGTACGTCGGTGACCGCGGCGGTGACGGTCAGCAGCGAAACTCCGACGATGTCGAAGTCCTCCCCGGGAACTTCGAGTGTCAGCAGCGGCTGGTCGACTCGGCCGACGAGCACCGTGTCCGTGGCCAGGCCGCTGCGACGGGTGCAGTTGGCCGACCAGCCGCCGGAGATCTCGAGGAAGCAGTTGCCGCAGGTCGCGGGCGAGTAGACCCAGCCGTCGGGTTCCGGCGCGAGGTAGGAGCCGGAACGAATGCGGATCTCGTCCGAACCCGGATGGAGCTCGGCGAAGATGAGCGCGCCATCGAGCTGGCCGGAGGTCTCGACACAGAGGACATCCGCCGCGGCCGGGGTGGCGAGGATCCAGAGCGCGAGGGCCCAGCCGGCGGGGGTAGAAGGCGTTGGAGTCATGGTCGAGGTCCTTTTCCTCACGGGACGGTCGAGCTCCAGGCCGAGGTGTCCCCCGACTCGAAGCCGTCGGCGAAGAGCGGTCCGGGAACGAGCCGGACGAAGAAGGCGTCGGCTTGGCCAGCCGAGACCAGCGACAGTGTCCCCGGGCCGGGATCGAAGTCCCCTTCGGAGGTGAAGGAGCCGACGACGACGCGGCCCGGATCGGGGCCGAGGTCGAGGGCGTTCGGATGGATACCGGTGTTCGCGCCGCCGACGAGCTCCTGGAAGGCACCGGCGCCGGCGAGCGCGCCGTCGGGGGAGACGCGGACCAGGAAGCCGTTCCAATTGGCGAGCGGCGGCGGGAGCGGGGCGACGCCGGGGCCAGGATCGGCGTCGAAGTCGCCTCCGTAGTCGCCGGTCACGGTGAGGTGGCCGTCGGCGCCGCGCCGCAGATCGATCGGGCGGTCCGTTCCGGCGCCGCCGAACACGCCCGCCCAGACGTAGGCCCCGTCGACGTCGTAGCGCGCGACGAAAGGATCGAGCCCGCCCGGCCCGGAGAGGAGGAAGTTCCCCACCGGATCGGGATCGAAGTCGGTCGTGCCGGTGATGTATCCGGTGACGTAGAGCTCGCCCGCCGCTCCGACCGCCGCTCCGGTGGCGCGATTGGTGTTGCCGTCGCTCTCGAGGGCGTGCGCCCAGATCAGACCGAACGTCGCGTCGTAGCGGGCGACGAAGGGGTCGGCGCCGTCGGCGGTCAGGAGCACCTCCCCCGGGCCGAGATCGAAGTCCATGGTGCCGTTCAAGGTGCCGACGAGGGAGATCGAGCCGTTCGAGGGATCGACGGCGATCCCGCCGATCTCGTCGAACGTGCTCGCGCCGCTCGTCGAGAGCTGGTGGAGCGAGCCCGCGCGCACGAAGGCGCCCGCCGGGGTGTACTGGGCGATGAAGGCGTCGGCGTTGACCGTCGCGGTCAGATTCGCGACGCCAGGCCCCGGGTCGAAGTCGACGGTGTTCTGGAAGCGGCCGACCACGAGGAGGTCGCCGCCAGGGGTGAGCGCGACGCGCGTCGCCTGGTCGACCGCGGCGCTGCCGATCGTGAACGCCCAGACCAGCGCGCCGTCGCTCGCCGCGTAACGGGCGCAGAAGACGTTCGAGGTCGAGGGGTTCGGATTGACGAGCGGAAAGCTCCCCGCTCCGGGGTCCATGTCGAGCGTGCTCGCGTGATCACCGCAGACGAAGACGCCGTCGCCCTCGGTGGCGACCGCGGTGGCGCCGTCGGAGAGGTTGGTCCCGATGAAGGCATCGGCCCAGCGCAGCGCGCCGTCGGCGTCGTAGCTGGCGAGGAAGGGATCCGCGACGGTCCCGGTCAGCTCGAGCGTTCCAGGCCCGGGGTCGAAATCGACGGTGCTGCCAAAGCTGCCGGCGAGGTAGACGTTCCCCGACGCGTCGGTGGCCGCGGCGCGGACGAGATCGCCGAAGGGTCCACCCACCCGCGCCGCCCAGTCGAGGGCGGGGGCCTCGGCCCAGGTGACGTGAGCCGCGAGCGCGAGCCCGGCAATGGAGAGCGTTCGACGCATCGTTCGACCTCGACGCCACGGTATGCGCGAGGGCCGAGGGGAGGAATCGCACAGCTGTGCGGGGTTGCGACGGTTCGCGGCCGCGGGTGAAGGCGCAGGTGAGGAGATCTCGCCACCTGGAGGTCCGAGCTAGGATCGGCGGACATCGAGGAGGCCTCGTCATGCCACTGTCTCTCCGCCTTGCCGCTGCGTCGTTCGTCCTCGCGCTTCCGCTCGCGGCGGCGGGGATTCCCGAGAGCGCCTACCAGGACCTCCATTGGCGGCTGGTCGGGCCGCTGCGCGCCGGCTGGGCTCCGGCGGTCGCCGGGGTGCCGGGCGCGCCGGCCACTTTCTACTTCGGCGGCGCGGATGGCGGCGTTTTCCGGACCGACGACGCCGGCGTGACCTGGCGCCCACTCTTCGAGAGCGGGGGGAGCGCGTCGATCGGCGCGCTCGCGGTCTCGCCGAGTGATCCGCAGGTGGTCTGGATCGGGACCGGCCAGGTGCACCAGCGCTGGGACATCGTCTCCGGCGACGGCGTCTACCGTTCGACCGACGGGGGCGCCACCTGGAAGCACCTCGGGCTCGCCGCGACGGCGCACATCGGCGATCTCTGGGTCGATCCCCGCGACGCGGACGTCGCGGTGGTGGCCGCGCTCGGCCACGTCTTCGGGCCCAACGAGGAGCGTGGTCTCTATCGCACCGAGGACGGCGGCTCGACCTGGCGGCGCGTCTTCTATCGCGACGCCGACACCGGCGCGACCGATCTCGCCGGCGATCCCCGGAACCCGGACCGCCTCTACGCGGCGCTCTGGCAGGTGCGACGTCACCCCTGGCTCGACTACTTCCAGCCGCCGGTGGGACCGGGAACCGGTCTCCTGCGCTCGACCGACGGCGGCCGGAGCTGGAGCCCTTGCGGCACGGAGGGATTCCCGGAGGGGCCGCTCGGCCGGATCGCGCTCGCCGTGCTCCCCGGCAGCGGCGGCCGCAGCGTCGACGCGGCGATCGAGGGGAAGGGGCTCTACCGCTCGGACGACGGCGGGTCGACCTGGAGCCAGCTCTCGCCGGACGGAGGCCTGGTCAATAGCTACATGTCGCTGCTGATCGCCGACCCCCAGGATCCCCAGATCCTCTGGGCCGGAGGGCGCTCGCTCCGGCGCTCGACCGACGGCGGCAAGAGCTTCGCCATCGCCAAGGGCTCCCCGGGCGGCGACGACTACCACGCGCTCTGGATCGACCCGACCGATCGCCGGCGCATGATCACCGGCGCCGACCAGGGAGCGGTCGTGACGTTGAACGGCGGCGAGACCTGGAGCAGCTGGTACAACCAGCCGACCGGTCAGTTCTACCGCCTGGCGGCGGACGACCGCTTTCCCTACTGGATCTACTCCGGGCAGCAGGACAACGGCACGGTCGGCATCGCCTCGCGCAGCGACTACGGGCAGCTCACCTTCCGCGACTGGCATCCGGTCGGGGGGGACGAGCGGGACGGCGACGTGCCCGACCCCGCCGATCCCGACATCGTCTATGGCGCCGGTCTCGGCGGGCGGCTCTCGAAGTGGAATCGCCGCACCGGACAGGTGCAGAACGTCGCGCCCTGGCCCGTCGGGAGCTATGCGGCCCGCCCCGGCACGACGCGCTATCGCTACGGCTGGATCACGCCGCTCGCGATCGCGAAGCGGCCCCCCCACGCGATCTACCTGGGCGCACAGGTGCTCTTCCGCTCGACCGACGGCGGCGCGAGCTGGGCGACGGTGAGCCCCGATCTGACGGGAGCCGTCGAGGGGGCGCCGGATTGTGGTGGCGACGTCCCGGTGGAACGCGCGACGGCTTGCGGCTACGGCGTGATCTTCACGATCGCGCCCTCGTCCGCCGCCGACGGAGTCGTCTGGGTGGGGACGGACAACGGGCGGGTGCAGCTGACGCGGGATGACGGCGCCACCTGGAGCGACGTGACCCCTCCCTCGCTGGGAGATTGGAGCAAGATCAACACCATCGACCCGTCGCCACGCGATCCCGCCGTCGCCTACGTGGCGGCGGACCGCCACCGGCTGGACGATGCGCGTCCGCTGGTCTACCGGACGCGCGACTTCGGAGTGAGCTGGACCGAGATCGGAAACGGGCTGCCGGCCGGCGAGTGGGTCGGCGCCGTGCGGCAGGACGCGGAGCGGGATGGGCTCCTCTTCGCGGGCACCAACCGGGGCGTCTACGTCTCCTTCGACGACGGCGCGAGCTGGGGGAGCCTGCGCCGTGATCTCCCGACCACCGGCATCAACGATCTCCTCGTCCACGGCGACGACCTCGTCGCCGCGACCGAGGGGCGAGGCCTCTGGGCGCTCGACGGCATCGAGCCGCTGCGCCACCTGACGGCCGATCTGGTCGCGCGGAGCCGCGAGCTTCCGGCGCTGCTGCCGAGCGCCGCGGCGTACCGGCTGCGCGCCAATTCGAATCGCGATACGCCGCTGCCGCCGGAGGAGCCGCGCGCCCCCAACCCGCCGGTCGGAGCGCTCGTCGACTATCTGGTGCCGGCGGGGTGGAGCGGAGCGCTGGCGATCGAGATCGCGGACCTCTCGGGAGCCGTGCTCCGGCGCTTCGCGAGCGACGCGGAGCCCGAGCCGATCCGCACGCCCCCCTACTTCGCGCCGCTCTGGCAGGGTCTCGCGGGGCCGCTCGCCGCGACCCCGGGACACCATCGCCTGATCTGGGACCTCCGGACTACGGCGCCGGAGGCGCTCCGCCAGGAGTGGTCGATGGCGGCGCTTCCGGGGCGCCCGATGACGGCGCTCCCCCAGGGCGCTCTCGTGGTCCCCGGCGAGTACGAGGTCCGGCTCGTGGCGGGAGACCACGTCGAACGCCAGAGGCTCCGCGTCCGCGCCGATCCTCGCGTGCCGACGAGCCTGGCCGAGCTCGCGGCGCTGGCGGCCTTTCAGCGCGAGGTCGAGAACGCGCTCGGCCGCTCCGCGAAGCTCGCGACCGACGTCGACGAGACCGCGGGCCGTCTGCGGAAGGCGTCCTCCGAGCCTCGCGCCGGACGCAACGCCGGGCGCTTGGCGGCGGCGCTCCGCGAGCTCGAGGCGCTCACGAGCGGCGAAACGAGCCCGCGTCGCCTGCACGGCGAGCTCACCGAGCTCGCGATCGATCTCGGCTCGGCGGACGCTCCGCCCACCGCTCCGCAACGGGAGCTTCTCGACGAGGTCCGCGCGGGGCTGGACGGGGCGGAGCGCAGTTGGAGCGTCTTCGCGGCGGGGACGCTCAGGCGTCTGGAGCGTCCGTTGGCCCGGTTGGCTCCTCCGGCGCAAGCGGCGCCGTAGGCAACGGGGGTGCGGGCGGTAGCGCGCTCTCGACTGGACGGGGAGCGGGCGGCGCCGCACTCAAGATTGGACGGGGTGCTGGCGGCGCCGCACCCCAGCCATGCCGTTGCGCGAGAGTCTTCGCGAGCTCGAGCTCGCCGGCCCAGAGGCCGACCCGGAGGGTCGCGCGTCCGATCATCAGGAGCTGCTGCAGGCCGAGGAGCGCCAGGATTCCGAACCAGGTCGAGCTCGGCAGCAGCGAGCAGAGCCCCAGGAAGAGCGCCAGCAGGACCAGGAACGCGAGCGCGTTGACGAGCCAAAGGCCGAGCACCCGCACGGGGTGACGGAGCGCGGTCCCGAAAGTGCGGAAGAAGATCCGGAGCGGTTTCCGATGATCCTCGCGGACGACCCGGATCCGTGCCAGGTCGAGCGCCATCGTCACCCAGGCGACGGCGATGCCGGCGACGAGGAGTCCGAGCCCCAGAAGGAGGAAGCGGGTCGTCTCCGGCCCGGTCTCCGCCATCCGTCGGCGCGCGAAGAAGAGCGGTCCGGCGACGAGCGCCGCGGCGAGCCCCGCGGTCGGCACGGCCACCAGCCCCATGCGGAGGAAGCGCCAGAAGAAGCGTCCGGCGCCCCGGCCGAAGCGGTGCAGGAAGGGGCGCGGATCGGTGGTGGTGAGGGATTCGAGCACCCCTCCCGAGAGGAGCGCATTGGCGAGCAGCGCGAGGGCGATCGCCGCGAGCAGGGCGGGTTGGACCGTCGCGCCGAGGCCGCCGCCCTCGCGGCTCACGCTGGCGAGGAGGTCGAGCTGCATCCCCCCGAGCAGACGATCGCTCTCCGGTCGATCGCCGAGATGACCGAAGAGGAGGAAGGCCAGGGGGATCGTCGCGACGAGAGCGAAGACCGAGTTGAAGAGCCAGAGCAGGGCGACGAGCCGCGGCGCTCCGGCCGCCCGCACGAGACCTTTGAAGGCCTGGATCAGGAACATGATCGCCCCTCCTACATGCCGAGCGCGGCCAGCCCCTGCTGGACCACGAAGAAGAAGCGGGCCGTCCAGAGGGCGGCGGCGCGCTGGTCGGACTCGATGCGCAGCGAGTCGTTCAGTCGGTTGGCGTCGAGCGCCATCTTGTGGTCGGGGTCGATCCGCACCTCGACGAGCTTCTCCGGCCGGACCTCCTCCCAGCGGGCCCACCGCGCCGCGTCATCCCAGACACGGCGCTCCGGCTCGGCGCCGTCGTAGCGGAGCTCGACCTCCACCGGCAGGCGGAGCTCGCCGAGCTGCTTGAGCACCACCCGGTTGCGGTAGAGGCTGGAGCCGCTCGCCTCGGCCTCCTCGTCCCTCTTGGCCGCCTCCTCGCGCGTCACCGTGACGCGCTCGCCGTCGCGCACGAAGGAGCCGCGTGGCTCTGGGACACGTTCGGACGAGAGGTCGGCCACCGACGCGTCGAAGACGCCGGGACTCTCGACGGTCTGGTGGAAGAAGGAGGAGAGGTCGCGTCCGGAGACCTCGCTCGCGACCGCGTAGAAGTCCGGGCTCCAGGGGTGCCGGAACCGCCAGCGCTCGTGGTAGGTGCGGAGGATCCGCGACATCGTCTCGTCGCCCACCATCTTCTGCAGGGTGTAGAGGGTGAGCGCCGTCCGGCCGTAGGAGTTGAAGCCGTAGGCCCCGGGCGAGAATTTCCAGGCGAAGGTGCGGATCGAGTCGAAGCGCCGGTTGAGGCTGTTGCCGGCGTAGTTGGGGGTGAAGGCGCCCACGTCGAGCCCGGGCAGGACGGCCGTCGCCTTCTCCTCGCCCCACTCCGCGGCCATCGTGATCGCGGTCGAGTACTCGGTGAAGCCCTCGTCGAGCCAGGACTCCTCGAACTCGTTCGAGCCCACCATGCCGTACCAGAAGTTGTGGCCGAACTCGTGGATGATCACGAGCTCCGGCATGCGAATCCCGGAAAGCGGCCGGTGCTGGATGAGCCAACTCGTGCCGGCGGTGATGAAGGTGGGGTACTCCATGCCGGCGGCGCCCATCCCTTCGGCCGGCGGATCGACGATGGTGAGCGTCGGGAAGGGGTAGCGGCCGAAGCGGAGCCCGTAGCTCTTGATCGCGACCTTGGCGGCGGCGAAGTGGCGCTCCGCCTGCGGAAGATGCTCGGGCTGCATGAGCAGGTGGATCTCGACGTCCGCGAGGTGCATCGCGTCGGGCGTGCGGCCGAGGCGCTCACCCCAGCTCCGGTACTCCTCCTCCGAGACGTCGGCGGTCGCCGAGAAGGGGCGGACGAGCTCGACGTAGCTCGGATCGGCGGTCCAGGCGAAGTCGTGCACGTTCGATTGCTGGTGCACGTAGGTCACGGTGCCGTCGGCGTGATCCTCGGTCGAGAGGCGGCGGCCGGTGGCACCCACCACGAAACGCTTCGGCACGGTGATCTCGACCCGGAAATCGCCGTAGTCGGCGTAGAACTCCGAGTTCGCGTGGTACTGGTGGCAGTTCCAGCCCCCCTGCTCGCGCCCCCGCGAGCCGGCCGGCTCGTAGACCCCGATCTTCGGAAACCACTGGCCGACGAGGAAGAAGTCACCGGCGTAGCCGCTGCGGGCGTAGACCTTGGGGAGCTTGACGTGGAAGGCGATGTCGAGCGCCACGTCCCCGCCCGGGGCGACCGGCTCGGGGAGGCGCACGCGGCCCACCGTGCGGTCCTGGTCGTTGTCGTCGTCCGGATGCTCGAAGGTCCAGGTGGGCAGCAGGTCGGTGCCGTCCGCGAGCTTCATCGAGGTGACGTCGATCCAGCCCCAGCCGTCCTTGCGCGAGCGGTCCCCGCGTAGCTGCCCTCCCGACTCGCGGAAGAAAGTGCTCTCGGTGTTTGCGAAAGCGTTCAGATAGAGATGGAACCAGAGCTCGGACACCGGATCGGTCGAAGGATTCCGCCAGATCAGGCGCTCGCTGCCCTGGAGCTCCTGATTCTCCGGATCGAGACGAACGGAGATCGAGTAATCGACCACCTTCTCGGCCGAAGTCGGAAGCGGGTCGGCGAACGCGGGAGCGAGGGCGAGGAGCGCCGCGGCGAGCCAAGGGGGAGCGGGATGTCGCATGGATCCTCCCGAAGCGTTGGAATGGGTCGGGCCGTCTCTCGGACGATAGCAGCCCGCGTTCCCGGCGATCAGCGCAAGGGGCGGGCCAGAAAGGGCTCGATCGCCGCCCGGCGCGCGTCGCTGGCGGGCGCTTCGACGCCGGTGAGCGCCGCGATCAGCGCTGCGACGTGCACGTTCGAGAGCTCGGGCAGCAGGCGGTGGCGCGCCACGCCGGGGCCGGCCGCGATCAGGATCGCGCGCATCGAGGGCTCTTCCGGCGCGAAGCCGTGCGCTCCCCCTCTGGGTTCGTCGGGGTGCGCCGCGAACGACTCGCGCGTGCCGATCTTGTAGCCGACCTCGGCCTGACAGGTGACCGGTGGCACGCGGGGATTCTCGCCGTAGCGCCAAGCCGGGGGGAAGGTGCCCGGCGCGTAGCAGGTCATGTGCGGGTGGGGGCCGAGAAGCGCGCCGAGCACCTCCGCTCCGTGCCCCGCGAGGGGCGCGATGTGCGCGACGCCGCTCGCGTAGATGAGGTCGATCGTCGCGGGGTCGACGAAATCGTCGAGCAGGATGGCGCCGTCGGGGCGGATCGCCGCCATGCCGTGGTCGGAGACCACGACCAGGCGCACCTCGCGCTCGAGCCCGCGCGCCGCGAGCCCGGCGACGAGACGACCGATCATGCGGTCGGCGTGGGCGATCGCCGCGTCGGTTCCGGGGGCGACGGGTCCGTGCTCGTGTCCGGCGTCGTCCACCATCTCGAAGTAGAGGGTGAGGAAGGCGGGGCGCTGGTCGGCCGGCAGGTCGAGGCGCGCGAGGAGCTCGTCGACCCGTTGCTCCGGCGCCAGGGTGCCGTCGAACGGCTTCCAGATCGACGGCCGGATCCCTCGGATCTCGGCTTCGGACCCCGGCCAGAAGACCGGCGCGGTCTTCCGTCCGGCGCGCTCGAGGGTGACCCAGATCGGCTCGCCGCCCCACCAGCGGCCGTCCTGGACCGATTCGCGGCGCGACATGGAGAAGGAGCCGAGGAGGGGATCCCGCATCCGGTTGCCGACGATGCCGTGGTGGTCCGGAGTGAGCCCGGTGACCAGAGTGTAGTGGTTGGGGAAGGTCAGGGTCGGAAAGGAGGGAATCAGCGCCCGCGCGCGCGCGCCGCGGCGCGCGAGTCGCGCGAGATTCGGGGTGATGCCGCGGTCGAGGTAGTCGGCCCGGAAGCCGTCGACCGAGACCAGGATGAGGGGTGCTTGCTGCGTCGCGATGCGGGTCCTCTCGTGCCGCGACAGGGCTTCGGCGGCGGGGGTCGCGAGCAGGGCGAGCAGGAGCGCCACGCCGAGGCTGGCGCGGGAGACGGGGTGTCGAGGCTCCATCGAGCGGGACTTTGCCACAGGGGGCGGAGGGGGTCCGCCACCCGGGAAGGGGGGCGAGCGCGTGGTTTGACATCACCGACGCCATCTGGTCGGATCGAGCGTCCAGGCGAACGACGAGTTTCGGAGGCTCCATGCGCATCGCGCTGCTCAAAGCCCCCATCGGTGGAATCCTCGGTCTCGAGATGCTCACCTTCGTCGAGCCGCTGGGGCTCATCTGCGTCGCCGGCGGGCTGGAAGCGGAAGGGCACGAGGTCCGGATCTTCGACCTGCGCATCGACGGCGAGGAGCACGGCTTCGCCCGCTGCCGCGAGTTCTCCCCCGACGTCGTCGGGTTGCAGTGCAATTTCACGACCGAGCGCTTCCGCTCGCGGCGGCTCGCGCGGCGGGTGCGGCGCGAGCTTCCCGGCGCCTTCGTGGTCATGGGAGGGCACGACGCTTCGCGCGAGCCGGCGTGGTTCAGCGACGACTCGATCGACGCCATCGCGGTCGGGGACGGCGAAGAAATCCTCACCCCGCTCGTCGCGGCGCTCGCGGCGGGGCGCGACCTCGCCGGGGTCCCGGGGCTGGTGATCAACCGCGGCGGCGGGCAAGAGTCCACCGGGCACGCGCCGGCGCGCCGCGAGCTCGACTCGCTTCCACTGCCCGCGCGGCACCTGATCGCCGAGTACGCTCCGCACTACTACATCAACTTCAGGAAGCCGCTGGCGCTCCTCGAGACCGCGCGCGGTTGCCCCTTCAAGTGCAACTTCTGCTCGGTCTGGAAGTTCCACGAGTCGACCTTCCGCGAGAAATCGGCGGCGCGGGTGGTGGCCGAGCTCGCCGCGATCGAGGCGCCGAACGTCTTCATCACCGACGACATCTTCTGGATGGACGTCAAGCGGAGCGAAGAGATCGCGCGGGCGATCCAGGCGGCGGGGATCAAGAAGTACTTCACCGTCCAGACGCGGACCGACATCATCTGCAAGTTCCCTCACCTGATCGAGCTCTGGAAGGGGTGCGGCTCGCTCGCCATCTTCCTCGGTCTCGAGGCGGTGACCGACGAAGGGCTGGAACGCGTCAACAAGAAGAACACGGCGGCCAACAACGAGCGCGCGCTCGGTATCCTCAAGGACCTGGGGGTCGGCTTCACGCCCAACTTCATCGTCGACCCGGCCTGGGACCGCGAGGATTTCGCGCGGTTGCGCGAGTGGATCTCCCGGACCGGCGCCTACAACAGCGGTTTCTCGGTGCTCACCCCGCTGCCGGGGACGGATCTCTGGTCGACCGCGAAGAACCAGGTGACGACGCACGACTGGGAGATGTACGACATCATCCACGCCATCCTGCCGACCAAGCTCCCGCTCGAGGAGTTCTACGAAGAGTACTCGAGGCTCTGGCGGCACGTGCTCGACGTGCGCTACCGCGAGCGCGGAAAGGTGCGCACCTACCTGCAGATGGGCGCCGCGCTCGCGACCGGAAGGGTCACTCTGGGAGCGGTCAAGAAGGGCATGAACCTCGCCAAGGTCTTCAGTCGCAAGGAGACCTTCCTCGCGGCGCACGCGAGCGCTCCGGCGAGCTCCTAACGGGTCGTCACGGGTCACCCGGCGTGACTCGGCGGCCTAGATCACCCGGTCGCTGCCCCCGTCGATCGGAATCTGCGCGCCGGTGGTTTTCGCGAAGAGATCCGAGGCGAGCGCCGCCACGAGCTCGCCCACGTCGACGGCGCGAATCTCGCAACGCAGCAGGTTGCGTCGTTTGTACTCCTCGACGCTCAGGCCGTAGCGCTCCGCCCGCCGGGCGAGGAGCTCGGGCGTCCAGAGATCGGTGTCGAAGACGCCGTCGGGGTGGAGGATGTTGACGCGCACGCCGCGCGGCGCGAGCTCGAGCGCCGCGACGCGGGCGAGTTGGGTCAGGGCCGCCTTCGAGGCCGAGTACGCGGCCGCCCCTGGGCCCGGGGCGAGCACGTTGCGAGATCCGACGACGATCACGGCGCCACCCTCCGGCGCGAGCTCGAGAATCGGAATCGCGGCCCGCAAGAGCCGGAGGTGGGCGGTGACGTTCAAGTCGAAGGCGCGCCGCCAGAGCTCGTCCGAGAGGCGGTCGATCTCCTCGCCGGCGGCGAAGAAGCCGACGTTGAGCACCAGGATGTCGAGCCCGCCGAAGCGCTCGACCGTTTCGAGCACGGCGCGCTCGGCGGTCGCGAGGTCGGTGGCGTCGCCCATGACTTCGTGGCGCGCCGGTCCCCCCCGCTCGCAGGGGAGACGGTCGAACCCGACCACCGCCGCGCCCCGCTTCTCGAGGGAGTCTCCCGCCGCGCGGCCGATGCCGCGGGCCGCGCCGGAGACGAGCGCCACCTTGCCGGCAAACGAAGGCGGCGAGCCCGCGCTCCGGAGCTTCGCCTGTTCGAGCTCCCAGTACTCGACCTCGAAGACCTGGGCGCGCGTGAGCGGCCGGTAGCCATCGAGCCGTTCGGCGGCCGCGACGCTCGCGGCCGTGTGGCGGGTGATCGCGAGCGACGCCTCGGCGGCGCGCGCCGTCTCACCGAATCCCGCGAGCCCGGCGCCGGCGAGCCAGGCGGCGCGCGGCGCGAGGTCGAGGCGGTGAAGCGGTCTCCCCGTGGCGTGGAGCGAAAAGTAGCCCGCGTACTCGGTACCGTAGCGCTCCACCGCCGCTTCCGCATCCGCGCCCGAGCGAACCGCGAGCGGGAAGGGCTTCGTGCGCAGCGAGTGGTCGGGCGTGAGCGGACCGCGCGCGGCGGCGCGCCGGAGCCGGGCATCGCTCGCCGCGCTCCGCGCCTCCGCGCCGAAGTCGAACGCGGCCACGAGCGGGCGCCCGGCAAGCCGCGAGACCGCTCGACGCAGCCGCGCGAGCTCTTCCGTGCGCCAGCGCCGCCGCGACTCCGGTGCCTCGGCGCCGCGAGAGGCGCGCGGGGCACGCGGCAGGCGACGGCGCGCCCGCTCGACGGCGGCGATCATGCGCTCGTAGCTCTCGCGGGCCGTGGCGCCGAACGTGAAGATGCCGTGGTGGAGGAGGATCAGGCCTTGCAGGCGGTCACGGCGCGCTCCCGCGGCGCGCCAGGCGTCGCGGACCTGGAGCGCCAGATCGAAGCCGGGTTTGACGTACGGCAGGACGAGGAAGCTCCCTCCCCAAGTCGCCTGCGCGAGCCGTTCCGCGTCGCGCGAGTTGATCACCGCGAGCGCCGCGTCGGCATGCGTGTGATCGACGTAGCGGGCGGGCAGGAAGGCATGGAGCAGCGCTTCACAAGAGGGGGTCGGGGCATCCGGATCGAGCCGCAGCGCCCGCAGCTCGCGCAGCATCACGGTGTCGGAGAGGCGCTCGAGGTCGAGCATGCGCAGCGCCCCCCCGAGATCCACGGGGGCGAACCCGCGCGCATCGACTTCGGCCAGGTCGGCGCCGCTCCCCTTGATCCAGAGCACGTCGCGCGTCTCGCCGTGCAGGTCGACCCATCGCGACTTGACCGAGGTGTTGCCGCCGCCATGAAGCACGAGCGACGGCTCGGCGCCGAGGAGGCGCGACGTGTAGACGCGCTCCCCGAGCGCGGGATCGACAGTCGAGGCCGCCCAGCGCTTCGCCTCGCCCTTCTCCCAGCGCGAGGCGAGGCGTGCGAGCGGGGTGCCCCCGGGAGGGATCATGGCCGGCTCAGCGTTTCGCTGCAGAAGCCGTCCGAACGGGGGCGAAAACGGCGCTGAAGTGGCGTAGCGCCGGTGGCTGCTCGACGATCTCGACGCCCGGAATCGTCTCCTTGTGGGCCGCGATCTCGCCGAGCGCTTCGATCACGTAGTCGATGTGGCTCTGGGTGTAGACCCGACGGGGAATCGCGAGACGCACGAGCTCGTGCTCGGCGAACTGCTCTTGGCCGGTCGCGGGATCGCGCCGGCCCATCATCACCGAGCCGATCTCGACGCTGCGGATGCCCGCGTGGCGGTAGAGCTCGATGGCGAGGGCTTGGCCGGGGTACTGCCGAGGCGGAATGTGCGGCAGGAAGCCGGCGGCGTCGAGATAGATGGCGTGCCCGCCGGGAGGCTGCAGGATCGGCACGCCGGCGGCCGCGATGTGCTCGCCGAGATATTGCACGGAAGCGTGCCGGTAGTTCTGGTACGAGAGGTCGAGCGCTTCGTAGAGCCCCACTGAGATCGCCTCGAGGTCGCGGCCCGCGAGGCCACCATAGGTGGGAAAGCCCTCGGTGAGGATGAGCAGCTCCTCCTCGTGGCGCGCCACGGCGTCGTCGTTGCTGCAGAGGAAGCCGCCGATGTTCGCCATGCCGTCCTTCTTGGCGCTCATGGTGCA
>CAYZBH010000065.1:0-19981 GCA_964476605.1 uncultured Thermoanaerobaculia bacterium
GTGGCGAGCCTGGTGATCGCCCAGATGCTCTTCCTCGAGGCCGAGAACCCCGAGCGCGACATCCACCTCTACGTCAATTCACCGGGCGGGTCGGTGACCGCGGGCCTCGCGATCTACGACACCATGCAGTACATCAAGCCCGACGTCGCGACCTTCTGCGTCGGCCAGGCGGCCTCCATGGCGGCCGTCCTGCTCGCCGCCGGCAAGCACGGGAAGCGCACCGTGCTGCCGAACAGTCGCGTCCTGATCCACCAGCCCTGGACCTCCGGCATGGGCGGGCAGGCCACCGACATCGAGATCCATGCGCGCGAGCTTCTGAAGCTGCGCGACAAGGTCGACGAAGTGCTGGCCCTCCATACGGGCAAGTCGAAGGCGCAGATCCACGAGGACACCGAGCGCGACAAGATCCTCGGCGCCGACGAAGCGGTCGCTTACGGGCTGGCCGACCTGATCATGGAGAGGAAAAAGCAAGTCGGCGCCGGATAGCGTCTGTTATCATGCACTTAGCTGGGAACTTGCGGAGGATCGATGCCTAAGAAAGAGACCGGCGACGACGCCCTGAGGTGCTCGTTCTGCAACAAGAGCCAGCGCGAGGTCAAGAAGCTCATCGCCGGCCCGACGGTCTTCATCTGCGACGAGTGCGTCGACATCTGCCTCGACATCATCGCCGAGGACCGGCTGCTCGAGCAGCAGCAGGAGACCAAGCTCCCCAAGCCCCATGAAATCAAGGCGTTGCTCGACGAGTACGTGATCGGTCAGGAGCTCGCGAAGAAGAAGCTCGCGGTCGCGGTCTACAACCACTACCGGCGCATCGAGTTCTCGGAGCGCGGACCGCGCGGCTCCGAGGTCGAGCTCCAGAAGTCGAACATCCTGCTCATCGGTCCCACCGGAACGGGCAAGACCCTGCTCGCGCAGACGCTCGCCAAGCTCCTCTCGGTCCCCTTCACGATCGCCGACGCCACGACCCTGACCGAAGCCGGCTACGTCGGCGAGGACGTCGAGAACATCATCCTCAAGCTCTACCAGGCGTCGGGCAACGACAAGGAGAAGACCCAGCGCGGCATCGTCTACATCGACGAGGTGGACAAGATCGCGCGCAAAGGGGAGAACCCCTCGATCACGCGCGACGTCTCCGGCGAGGGCGTCCAGCAGGCGCTGCTGAAGATCCTCGAAGGGACGGTCTGCAACGTGCCGCCGCAGGGCGGGCGCAAGCACCCGCACCAGGAGTTCCTGCAGATCGACACCACCAACATTCTCTTCCTCTGCGGTGGAGCTTTCGTCGGGCTCGACGAGCACATCGATCGCCGGCTCAACCAGAAGACGATGGGCTTCGGCGCCGAGATTCGCGGCAAGCGGGAGCAGGCGAAGCAGAATCCGCTCGAGAAGGTGCTGCCCGAGGACATCATCAAGTTCGGGATGATCCCGGAATTCGTCGGTCGCCTGCCGGTGATCGCGACCCTCGACCAGCTCGACGAGCAGGCGCTGGTGCGGATTCTCAAGGAACCCAAGAACAGCCTGGTGCGCCAGTATCAGACGATGTTCGAGTTCGAGGACGTGAAGCTCCGGTTCACGGACGAGGCGCTGCACGAGGTCGCCCGCGAGGCGCTCAAGCGCAGCGTCGGGGCGCGGGGCCTCAGGATCATCCTCGAGGAGCTCATGCTCGAGCTGATGTACACGATTCCCGCGCAGCGCGACATCCAGGAGTGCGTGATCACCGAGGAGACCGTGGTGCGGCGGGCCCAACCCATCACCACGCTGCGCAAGGCCGGGTGAGCGTGACCACCAGTTTCGTCGAGACGCATCGCGAGTCGCTGCCGGTCGTGCCGTTGCGCGACATGGTGGTCTTCCCGCACATGATGGCGCCGTTCATCGTCGGGCGCGACACCTCCGTGCGCGCTCTCGAGGAGGCGTTGACGACCGCTCCCAAGCGCATCTTCCTGGTCGCCCAGCGTGACCCGAAGGTCGACGAGCCGCTGCGCGACGACCTCTACGATTTCGGCGTCGTGGCGCGGGTGGTTCAGAACCTCAAGCTCCCGAACGGCAACATCAAGGTCATGGTCGAGGGGGTCAAGCGCGCGAAGCTGATGGACTTCGAGGAGCGCGAGGGTGCCCTCTGGTCGCACCTCGAGACCTACGAGGTCCAGTACCCGCTCTCCGATCAGCTCCAGGTCTTCATGAACAAGGTGCTCGCGAGCTTCGAGCAGTACGCGAAGATGTCGCAGCATCTGGCGTTCGAGGGCCTGCTCCCGACGCTCAAGCTGGACGACCCGGACCGGTTCACGGACGTCCTGGCGTCGCACCTGGCGGCCGCGACCACCGACAAGCAGGCGCTGCTCGAGCTCATCTCCCCCTACGAGCGGCTGCAACGCCTGCAGGACCTGCTCGACGTCGAGATCGAGAAGATGAATCTCGACCGGCGCATCAACGTGCAGGTCAAGAAGCAGATGGAGAAGGCGCAGAAGGAGTACTACCTCAACGAGAAGATCAAGGCGATCCACCAAGAGCTGGGCCGCAAGGACGACCGCTCGGACGAGATCGCGGAGCTCAAGGAGCGGATCGAGAAGGCGGGCCTCCCGAAGGGGGTCGCCGAGAAAGCGGAGCAGGAGCTCAAGCGCCTGGAGACGATGCCGCCGGTTTCGGCCGAGGCGACCGTCTCGCGCAACTACATCGAGTGGATCGTCTCGGTGCCATGGAAGAAAGCCAGCCGTGAGCTCAAGGACCTGAAGAAGGCCGAGGAGATCCTGAACTCGGACCACTACGGGCTCGAGAAGATCAAGGAGCGGATCCTCGAGTTCCTCGCGGTCCGCCAGCTCACGACCGAGACGCAGTCGTCGATCCTCTGCTTCGTGGGGCCGCCCGGCGTCGGAAAGTCGTCCCTCGCCGCCTCCATCGCCAAGGCGACCGGCAGGAAATTCGTGCGCCTTTCGCTCGGAGGCGTGCGCGACGAGGCGGAGGTCCGGGGACATCGCCGCACCTATATCGGCGCCTTCCCCGGACAGATCATCCAGATGATGAAGAAGGCCGGCACCGTCAACCCGGTCTTCCTGCTCGACGAAGTGGACAAGATGTCGATGGACTTTCGGGGCGACCCTTCCGCGGCTCTCCTCGAGGTGCTCGATCCGGCGCAGAATCACGCCTTCGTCGACCACTACCTGGACGTCGAGTACGACCTCTCGAAGGTGATGTTCATCGCCACCGCGAACGTCTTGCACCCGATTCCGCCGCCGCTCAAGGACCGCATGGAAGTGATCCAGCTCTCGGGCTACACGTTGACCGAGAAGCTCGCGATCGCCCGGCAGTTCCTGGCGCCGAAGCAGATCAAGGCGCACGGCCTCCAGGCGTCGGGCGTGACTCTGGACGACGAAGCGCTGCGGGTGGTGATCGAGAACCATACGCGCGAGGCGGGCGTCCGCAACCTGGAGCGCGAGATCGCGTCGATCTGTCGCAAGCTCGCGCGTCGCGTCGTCGCCGAAGGGAAGGGTGCGGACCTCGCGGTCGGGTCCGAGCGGGTCGGAACGCTCCTGGGCCGGCCCAAGTTCCGTCCGTGGAAGAGGGGCCAAGAGAACGAGATCGGCGTCACGACCGGCCTCGCCTGGACGGAAGTCGGCGGCGAGCTGCTCGAGACCGAGGTCGGCCTCATGAAGGGGAGCGGCAAGCTCATCCTGACGGGGAAGCTCGGCGAGGTGATGCAGGAGTCGGCGCGCGCCGCCGTCTCCTACCTCCGGAGCCGCGCCGACCTGTTCGGGATCGACCCGGAATTCAGCGAGAAGTACGACCTGCACATTCACGTGCCCGAGGGGGCGATTCCCAAGGATGGCCCCTCGGCCGGCATCACCATGGCGACGGCCCTGGTCTCCGCCCTCACGCGGCTACCGGTGCGCAACGATCTCGCGATGACCGGGGAGATCACCCTGCGCGGCAAGGTGCTCCCGGTGGGCGGGATCAAGGACAAGACGCTGGCCGCGTTCCGTGCCGGCATCCACGAAGTGATCCTCCCCCGCGAGAACGAGAAGGACCTGGACGAGATCCCGGCCGAGGTGCGGCAACTGCTGCAGGTGCACTTCGTGGAGTCGATGGACGAGGTCCTGCGGCTCTCCCTGGTCGGAGAGCTTGCTTGGCAGCACCGAAATGAGGGAGAATTCGATCCAACGCCCCCGGAACCTCCTCGAGGCTCCGGCTCGTTGGCTCACTAGCTCCCGGCGCCCGCCGGCGCCGCGCCGAGTGGGCGGCGGCGATTTCCAGCACGACATTCGAACCTCGACGTAGTTGCCGGACTCCGGCAGATCGTCGGGGACCAGTTCAAGAGACGCCGCGGAGCGGGCGATGAAGAGCGATAGGGCGGAATTCGTGCGGGCGGCCGGGCGCCGCGAGGACCTGCTCGTACTGGACGCCGTCGAGGTCGCGTTCGCTGGGCGCTCGAACGTCGGCAAGTCGAGCCTGCTCAACCGGCTGATCGGCAAGCCGCTCGCGCGCACCAGCTCGACGCCCGGGCGAACCCAGACCGTGAATTACTTCCGGCTGGGCGAGCGACTCTACTTCGTCGATCTGCCGGGCTACGGCTGGGCGCGGGTCGGCAAGGAAGAGCGACAACGGTGGGCGGCGGTGATCGGCAGCTACCTGGAACAGCCGGGTCACCGCCTGCTGATCCAGCTCGTCGACGCCCGCGTCGGGGCGACTCGGCTGGACGTGGAAGCTGGGAGCTACTTCACGTCGCTCGGTCTGCCGCGGCGGATCGTCGCGACGAAGATCGACGGCGTGCCGCGCGGCAGGCGGGCGCGGCGGTTGCAGGAGATAGCCGAGGCCTTGGGCCTCGAGGAACCGACGGCGCTGCTGGCCGTCTCGGCGGAATCAGGGGAGGGCGTCCGTGAACTCTGGAAATCCATCGAACAGTGGGAATCCATCGCAGGGCTTTCCGCGGCCCAAGTCACGGCGCGGAAGAAGAGGAAGGAAGAACAACCCGATGCCTAAGATCACGGAACCGGACATTCCCTTGGATGTCATCAACGAACCGCCGCCGCCCAACGGGGGAAACGGCTCGGGCAAGCAGATGCTCGACATCCGGGCGCTCAAGGAGATGAACATCGGCGAGCTCACCCAGGTCGCGAAGGACCTCGGCGTCGAGGGGGCGGCCGGCCTACGCAAGCAGGAGCTCATCTTCAAGATCCTCGAGGCGCAGACCAAGTCCTCCGGCCTGATCTTCGCCGAGGGGGTTCTCGAGTGCCTGCCGGACGGCTTCGGCTTCCTGCGAGCCCCCGAGTACAACTACCTTCCCGGGCCCGACGACATCTACGTCTCGCCTTCGCAGATCCGGCGCTTCGATCTCCGCACCGGCGACACCGTCTCCGGCCAGGTGCGGCAGCCGAAGGACGGCGAGCGCTACTTCGCGCTGATCAAGGTCGAGGCGGTCAACTTCGAGCATCCGGAAGTCGCTCGCAACAAGATCTTCTTCGACAACCTGACGCCGCTCTACCCGATGGAGCGGCTGAAGCTGGAAGTCCCGGGCGACATGTCCTCGCGGGTCATGGATCTCGTGACGCCGATGGGCAAGGGGCAGCGCGCCTTGATCGTTGCGCCTCCCCGGACCGGTAAGACGATGCTCCTGCAGTCGATCGCGCACTCGGTGGCGAAGAACCACCCGGAAGTCGCGCTCATCGTGCTGCTCATCGACGAGCGACCGGAAGAGGTCACCGACATGCAGCGCTCGGTGCAGGGCGAGGTCATCTCCTCGACCTTCGACGAGCCCGCGACCCGTCACGTGCAGGTGGCCGAGATGGTGATCGAGAAGGCGAAGCGGCTGGTGGAGCACAAGAAAGACGTGGTCATCCTGCTGGACTCGATCACGCGTCTCGCGCGCGCCTACAACACCGTGCAGCCGCCGTCGGGCAAGGTGCTCTCGGGCGGTATCGACGCCAACGCGTTGCACCGGCCGAAGCGCTTCTTCGGTGCCGCTCGAAACATCGAGGAGGGGGGCTCGCTCACCATCATCGCGACCGCCCTCATCGACACCGGCAGCCGCATGGACGACGTGATCTTCGAGGAGTTCAAGGGCACCGGCAACTGCGAGATCCACCTCGACCGGAAGCTCGTGGACAAGCGCACCTTCCCGGCGATCGACATCAACAAGTCGGGCACCCGCAAGGAGGAGCTCCTGATGCCGGAGGACGAGCTCCGGCGCGTCTGGGTGCTGCGCAAGGTGCTCAACCCGTTGTCGGTGGTCGAGTCGATGGAGCTCCTGCTCGACAAGCTCGGCAAGGCGAAGACGAATCTCGACTTCCTCAACGCCATGAGCAAGTGACGGCGGCCCCGCCGCCGTCATCCCGAGCGTAGCGAGGGATTTCCACTTCCGAACGAGGAGCGACCCCCCCTTGCGCATCGGCATCGTCCATTACGTCAACAGCCGCCCGCTCTCCCGCGGTCTTCTGCGCGGGGAGGCGGGCGGTTCGCACGTTTGCGAGCTGCTGCCTCCCGCGGCGATCGCGGACCGTCTCCGGGAGGGGACGCTCGACGCCGGCTTGGTGCCCTCGATCGAGCTCGCCCGCATCCCCGGACTTGCGGTCGTTCCCGGCCTCGCCATCGCCGCGATGCACGAGGTCCGGAGCGTCCTGCTGGTCGCGCGCGTGCCGGTGGGGGAGATCGAGACGGTGGCGTTGGACGAGAACAGCCGCACCTCGGCGGTGCTCACGCGCCTGATCCTCGCCGAGCGCTACGGGCTCGATCCCGTGTATCGCCCCGCCGGCGCCGACCTCGCGGAGATGCTCGCCGGCGCGGACGCGGCGCTCTTGATCGGCGACCCGGCGCTCGCCGTCGACCGCGAGCGCTACGTCGTGCTGGATCTCGCCGGGGAGTGGCTGGAGATGACCGGGCTGCCGTTCGTCTTCGCCGTTTGGGCGGTGCGCGACGAGGCGCTCGTGGCCGGGCTCTCCGAGACCTTCGCTTCGAGCCTCGAGACCGGCCTCGCCGAGCTCGACCAGATCGTGGCCGAGACCGCGGCTGAATTCGGATTCCCCGAGCCGGTGCTGCGCGACTACTACACGCGGAACCTCCGCTTCCGCATGGGCCCGGCCGAGCAGGCCGGCCTCGCCGAGTACCTCCGCCGCGCCGCGGTGGCCGGTCTCGTTCGAGCTCCGGGACCGCTGCGGTATCTGACGCCGAGCCGCGTCTGATCCGTCGGGGGGCCGGAGGTGGCCCCGGGCAGCGGGATTGCATCAGAATCGCGCAGGAGCTTCCCTATGTGGATCGGATCGTTGATGCTGGCGCTGGTCGCCGTTGCTCCCGCTTCCGATCGGCCGCTTCCGGCGGAGGAGCTGGTGCGGCGCGCTGGGGTCTACGTCGAAGCCTTCGAGCGCGCCTTCAAGTCCGTCGTGATGGAGGAGCACTACGTGCAGGTGGGCAAGCGCGAGTGCTGCCGTGAACCCGACTCTCCCGACCTCGAGCCAGCCCTGGCGTGGGACGAGAAGGCGGCCGGCAAGAGCCCCAATGCGATCGTCGCCGCCCGCCGCCTGGTTTCCGACGTCCTTCTCGTGCCCGTCCCCGAAGGGCTCACGATCGGCTATCGGGACGTCTTCGAGGTGGATGGCTTGGCGGTTCGGGATCGCGAGGAGCGCCTCCTGAGACTCTTCCGGGCGGATTCGGCGGAGAGCCGTTCCGCGTTGGCGGCGATCTCGCTCGAGAGCTCCCGCTACAACTTGGGGACGCTCAAGCGCACCATCAACTTCCCCACGATGCCCTTCCTCTACCTGGGTGCCCAGCGCCGCGCCGGGCTCAAGCTCAAGCGGGAACGGGACGAGCCGATCGACGGCGTCACCTGCGCGGTGATCGAGTTCCGGGAGAGCGCGAAGCCGACGCTCGTGGCGACGCCGGACGGCGACGACATGCCGGCGAAGGGACGCCTCTGGATCGAACCGGCCTCCGGCCGGATCCGTCAAATCGAGGTTCGCGTGGGGCGCATCGCCGACGCGGGCCGCCTCATGCGGGTGCGATTCCGAGAGGACCCGCGCGTCCCCGTTCTCGTCCCCGACTGGATGTGGGAGTGGTACGCCGGCAACGTGCTCCTCGATCCGGTCCACGGCCACAGCCTCACGCTCAAGCCGCCGGCCGTGGAGTGCCTCGCTCGCTACGGCAATCTGCGCCTGTTCAGCGTCACCACCCAGGAGTCCCTCCCCCCGTCTCCCGTCGTTCCGCCGTCGGTGCCCTGAGCGGGCCGTGAGGGGCGCGGGAGCTCTCCCGCCCGAGGGCTCGGAGCGTCGGTAGGGTAATCGGGGGGCGGACGACCCACCCTTCCACGCGGGGGCTGCGGGAAGGGCGAGGTGTACGCTGCCTCTGCCCGGCTCGCGACCGGGAGACCAAAGGGGGAACTCGCGAAGCCATGCTGGTCCTCACCGCCGTCGGAGCCATAGGCGGCCTGACACTCCTGCTGACCACGCTCCTGGTGCTGGCCAATCGCAAGCTCCGGGTCGAGGAAGACCCTCGCATCGACGAGGTCGAGGAGATGCTGCCGCACGCCAACTGCGGTGCCTGCGGCTTCACAGGGTGCCGCCCGTTCGCCGAGGCCCTGGTGGCCGGCGCGGCGGCGCCGGGCAAGTGCACGGTGAGCAATTCCTCCGCCCACGAGCGGATCGCCGCCTTTCTCGGGGTGGAGGTCGGAGGCGAGGAGAAGCGCGTGGCGCGTCTCGCCTGCGCCGGCGCCAAGAACGTGGCACGCAATCACGCCCGCTATCACGGGCTCTCCTCCTGCGTCGCCGCGGCGCAAGTGGCGGGAGGTGGAAAGGGCTGCTTCTGGGGGTGCCTGGGGCTCGGCGACTGCGCCCGGGCGTGCGATTTCGACGCCTTGCACATGAACGCGCAGGGGCTGCCGGTGGTCGACGAGGCGAAGTGCACGGCCTGCGGCGACTGCGTGGTCGCTTGCCCGAAGGACCTCTTCTCGATCCAGAAAGCGAGCCACCGACTGTGGGTCGCCTGCCGCTCGCTCGAGGCCGGGGACGAGCAGCTCGCCGACTGCGAGGTCGCCTGCACCGCGTGTGGACGCTGCGCCATGGACGTGCCGGGCTTGATCGTGATGCGATCCAACCTCCCGGTCGTCGACTACGCCAATTACCGCGAAGCCAGGAACGCGACGGAGCGATGCCCCACCGGCGCGATCGTCTGGCTCGATGCGAAGACGGGGCCGATCAAGGGTTCGGCCGCCAAGAAGATTCTCCGCGTCGGCTCTCTGCCCGACGCTCCGACTTGAGACGCGCCCGGAAGATGCTGCGCAATCGTCGCCCCGGTGTGTTTCCGCTCGATGGGAGGCTGCAATGTCGGTGCTAGATCTCGCTCGCAAGACGCTCGACCGATTCCGTGACAAGCCCGAGGTGCCGCCGAAGTACCCAGGCGTGCGCGCGGCGATGGATGGGAACACCGCCGTCATCCTCTGCGAACGGGAAGCGAGCGACGGCGCTGGCGCCTACCCGATCACGCCCTCGACCCAGATGGGCGAGTACTGGGCGGAGGCCGCCGCGGCCGGGCACCTCAACGTGTCGGACCGTCCGTTGATCTTCATCGAGCCGGAGGGCGAGCACGCCGCGGCGGCGGTGACCGCCGGGCTGTCGATGACCGGGCTGCGCGCCGCGAACTTCTCCTCCGGCCAGGGCATCGCCTACATGCACGAGTCGCTCTACGCGGCGGTCGGCAAGCGGCTGACCTACGTGCTCAACATCGGCGCCCGCGCGATGACCAAGTCGACCCTCAACGTGCACGCCGGACACGACGACTACCATTGCGTCGACGACACCGGCTTCTTCCAGCTCTTCGCGAAGAACGTACAGGCGGCCGCCGACCTCAACCTGATCGCGCACCGCATCGCGGAGCTCGCGCTCAACCCGGGCATCGTGGCGCAGGACGGCTTCCTGACCACGCACCTGATCGAGTCGATGATGGCGCCGGAACGCGAGCTGGTCGCCGAGTACCTCGGGCGACCGGACGACCTCATCGACACGCCGACGCCGGCGCAGCGCATCCTCTACGGCGACAAGCGGCGCCGCATCCCGGTGCTCTGGGACGTCGACAATCCGATGATGGCCGGCCTGGTGCAGAACCAGGACGCCTACATGCAGAGCGTCGCCGCCCAGCGCCCCTTCTTCTTCGATCACATCGCCGAGCTCTCGGAGCGGGCCTTCGACGAGTTCGCACGCTTGACCGCGCGCCGCTACGCACGCGTCATGAGCTACCTCGAGAAGGACGCCGACTATCTCGTGGTCGGGCAGGGGAGCCTGGTTCCGTCGGCCGAAGCGGTGGCGGACTACCTGCGCGCCAAGCGCGGGCTCAAGGTGGGCGTCGTCGACCTCGTGATGTTCCGGCCTTTCCCCGCGGACCTGGTGGGCCGGTTGCTCAAGGGACGCAAGGGCGTGGTGGTGCTCGAGCGCACCGACCAGCCGCTCGCCGTCGACCTGCCGCTCATGCGCGAGATTCGCGCCACGATCGCCAAGTGTCTCGAGAACGGACGCGACGCGAAGAACCCGATCCACGCTGGGCTCGACACCTATCGCGAGCTCGCCGACGCGCCGCCGCTCTATTCGGGGTCCTTCGGGCTCGGCAGCCGCGATCTGCAGCCGGAAGGGCTGGTCGGCGCGATCGAGAACATGCTGCCCGAGGGCAAGCGGAAGAAGCAGTTCTACCTCTCGATCGACTTCCTGCGCGACAAGGCGGTGACGCCGAAGCAGGAGGCCTATCAGGAGACGATCGCCGACGCCTACCCAGGGGTGCGCGAGCTCGCCATCAAGGGCTCGGAGAATCCGAACCTGATGCCCGAGGGCTCGATCACGGTTCGTTTCCATTCGATCGGCGGTTGGGGAGCGATCACCACCGGCAAGAACCTGGCGATGACGCTCTTCGATCTGCTGGGCTACCACATCAAGGCCAACCCGAAGTACGGCTCGGAGAAGAAGGGGCAGCCCACCACCTACTACCTCTCGGTGGCTCCGGAACCGATCCGGATCAACTGCGAGTACTTCTTCGTCGACGTGGTGATGTCCCCCGACCCCAACGTCTTCCGGCACACGAACGCGCTCGCGGGGTTGAAGGAAGGGGGCGTCTTCATCCTCCAGAGCGACCAGGTCTCGCCGGAGAAGGTCTGGGAGGAGATCCCGGCGCCGTTCCAGAAGATCATCCGCGACAAGAAGATCAAGGTCTTCGCGCTCGACGCCTTCAAGATCGCGCGCGAGGAGGCGAGCGACCCCGAGCTGCAGCTGCGCATGCAGGGCATCGCGTTCCAGGGGGCGTTCTTCGCCGCCTCGCCGCTGATGGAGCAGTCGGGCCTCAACGAGGAGACGCTGCTCAAGGCGATCCGCGAGCAGCTCGAGCACAAGTTCGGTTCGAAGGGTGCCCGCGTGGTCGAGGACAACGTGCGCGTGGTCAAGCGCGGCTTCGACGAGGCGAAGGCGATTCCGGCGGGCGAGATTTCGACGACGTCGGGTGGGCGCGTGGTCGGCTCCGAGCCGCCGGTTCCCGTGATGGTGGAGGAGCTCCCGAAGAGCGCTTCGGCGCTCTCCGACGTCCATCGCTTCTGGGAGCAGACGGGGAACTTCTACGCGCGCGGCATGGGCAACGACAACCTGACCGACCCCTTCATCGGGCTCGGCGTCATGCCGGCCTCCTCGGCGCTGTTCCGCGACATGACGGCGATCCGCTTCCAGCACCCGCAGTGGGTTCCCGAGAACTGCACCGCCTGCGGCAAGTGCTACACGGTCTGCCCGGACACCGCGATTCCTGGATTGGTCAGCGAGGTCTCGGCTGTTTTCGACACGGTGATCAAGCGCGTGCGGCGCGCGGGGCGCTCGCCCGAGTACCTGTCGAAGGCCGCGCGGCAGATCGAGCGTAACCTGCGCACCATCTTCGAGGGCGCCAAGGAGACCGACCCGGTCTCGGAGCTGCTCGAGGAGGCGATCGCGAAGACCTACTCGGAGAGCACCCTGGATCCCGAGGGGAAGGCGAAGCTGGAGGAGGAGCTCGGCTGGTTCCGCGAGTCCCTCGCCGGCTTCCAGCTCGCGCTGACGCGCCCCTATTTCACTCTCCAGGAGAAGCAGAACAAGGGAAGCGGGGGGCTGCTCTCGATCACCGTCAACCCCTACACCTGCAAGGGGTGCATGGAGTGCGTCCAGGTCTGCGACGACGACGCGCTCCGCGCGGTCACGCAGACCGACGGGTCGGTCGAGCAGCTGCGCGAGCACTGGGACTTCTGGCGTGATCTGCCGACGACTCCGGAACGCTACGTGCGCGTCGACAACCTGGAGGAGGGGGTCGGAGCGCTCGAGACCCTGCTCCTCGACAAGGCCAACTACCTCGCCTTCTCGAGTGGCGACGGCGCCTGCCTGGGCTGCTCCGAGAAGACGGTGATCCACCTCTTCACGGCCACCGTGGAAGCGCTCATGCAGCCGCGCATCCGCAAGCACCTGGCCAAGCTCGAGGACCTGATCGCCCGGCTCGAGAAGCACATCCAGCTGAAGCTCGTCTCGGAAATCGACGTCTCCGACCCGGCGGCGATCTCGCGCATCGTGAGCGAGAGCGCCGGCAGCGACCTCACGCTCGCGAGCATCGCGGGCCGGCTGGAGGCGGCGCGCGGCGGCGAGCCGATCGACCAGGATTGGTTGCGCTGGATCACGCGGCTGCTCTCGGATCTGCGGGACCTGCGCTGGAAGTACGTCGAAGGGACGCACGGGCGCGGGCGCTCCCGCATGGGCATGGTCAACTCGACCGGCTGCACCTCGGTCTGGGGCTCGACCTACCCGTTCAATCCTTATCCGTTCCCTTGGACGAACCACCTCTTCCAGGATTCGCCGTCGATGGCCATGGGCATCTTCGAGGGGCACATGGCCCGCATGGCCGAGGGCTTCAAGGCGATCCGCAAGGCCGAGCTCGAGCTCGACGGCAAGTACGATTCCAAGAAGCACGACGAGCTCTTCACGTACTTCGACTGGCACGGATTCACCGACGAGGAATGGGAGCTCTGCCCGCCGGTGGTGGCGGTCGGCGGCGACGGCGCCATGTACGACATCGGTTTCCAGAACCTCTCGCGCCTGATGGCCTCCGGCAAGCCGATCAAGGTGCTCGTCGTCGACACGCAGGTCTACTCGAACACCGGCGGCCAGGCCTGCACGTCGGGTTTCATCGGCCAGATCTCCGACATGGCGCAGTACGGCAAGACCTGGAAGGGAAAGCCCGAACCGCGCAAGGAGATCGGCCTCATCGGCATGGCCCATCGCACGACCTACGTGTTGCAGTCGACGATCGCCTTCCCGAAGCACATGATCGAGGGGTTCATCCGCGGTCTCAAGGCGCGGCGGCCGGCGCTCTTCAACCTCTACAGCTCCTGCCAGCCCGAGCACGGGATCGGCGACGACATGAGCTCGCAGCAAGGGAAGATCGTGGTCGAGTCGCGGGCCTATCCGCTCTTCCGCTACGACCCGGCCGGCGGGCCCTTGCCGGCCGACTGCTTCGACCTGGAAGGTAATCCTTCGGCGGAGCTCGACTGGCCGACCTACACCTTGAAGTATCTCGCGGGCTCGCGCGAGAAGGAGATGGAGATCCCGCTCACCTTCGCCGACTTCGCGATCAGCGAGGCCCGATTCCGCAAGCATTACCGCATGGCGCCGCCGGACACCTGGAACGACTCGATGGTGCCACTCGCCGAGTTTCTCGAGCTCCAGGCGGACGAGCGCGAAGGGAAGTTCCCGTTCATCTGGTCGGTCGACAAGAAGCGCCAGCTCTCGCGTCTCCTCGTCGACCGGACCATGGTCGAGTCCTGCGAGGACCGGCGCAATTTCTGGCGCATGCTCCGTGCCCTCGCGGGTGCCGGGGCCGAGCCGGTGGTCAGCGACGAGGTGGAGACGCGGGTGCGGCAGGACGTGGTCGGGAAGATCGCCGCCGGGCTCGTGCAGCTCGTCTCCGGGGGCGCGGGCAGCATGGCCTCGGTGCTCGCGGGGGCGGTGAAGACGGCCGCGTCCGTTCCGGCGCCGGTCGCCGCCGGAGCCGCCGCAGCGCCTGCCGTGCCGGCTCCGGGCGGCGACGGCATGGCGCCGTGGCTCGACACCGAGCTCTGCACGTCCTGCGACGAGTGCACGCGCCTGAACCCCAAGATCTTCGCCTACAACGCCGACAAGAAGGCCTACATCAAGAATCCGAATGGCGGCCCCTACACCGACCTCGTGAAGGCCGCCGAGCGTTGCACGGCGCGGGTCATCCATCCGGGGTTGCCCAGCGACAAGAGCTTCAAGGACGCCCCGAAGTGGATCGAACGGGGACAGAAGTACAACTAGGCGCCGGCATGATCTCGAGACTCGCAACCGCGCCGAGGGCGTCGACCGGGGGGAGGAGATGAGCCTGCTCGGCCTCAGGACCTTCCGCCACGGCGTCCATCCGCCAGAGGCCAAGGACGACACCAGGGACCTGGCGATCCGGCAGTTCCCGTTCGCGCCGCTCCTGGTGGTGCCGCTCCTGCAGCACAGCGGCAAGCCGGCGATTCCGGTGGTACGCGAGGGAGAACGGGTGGTCCGCGGGCAGCGGATCGCGCGGCCCGACGGCTGGATGTCGGTCGCCATGCATGCGCCGGCTTCGGGAACGGTGCGGCGCATCGCGCTCGCGCCGAGCATCTCGGGTCGGATGGTGCCGGCGGTCTACCTGGAACCGTCGCCGGCCTCGACGCAGGAAGTCGCCGACGGCGTGCCCTGTCCCCTCGAGACGGCGTCGCCCGACGAGATCCTGATCGCGATCCAGGAGGCGGGGATCGTCGGACTCGGTGGCGCCGCCTTTCCGACCCACGTCAAGCTCAAGATCCCGGAAGGCAAGTGGGTCGACACGCTGATCCTGAACGGCGCCGAGTGCGAGCCCTTCCTGACCACCGATCACCGCGTCATGCTGGAGCAGCGGGACGACATCTACCAGGGCATCCGCTACCTGCTGCGCGTCTGTGGCGCCAAGCGGGTGATCGTCGGCGTCGAGGAGAACAAGCCGGACGCGGCCGCGCATCTGCGCGCGGGGCTGCCGGCGGACCTGCCGGCGACCGTGGAGCTGCTCAAGGTCAAGTATCCCCAGGGCGCGGAGAAGATGTTGATCACGGCGCTCCTCGGCCGTCAGGTGCCGTCCGGCGGGCTTCCCGTCGACGTGCACGCGCTGGTGATCAACGTCGCGACGGCGGCGGAGATCGGTCGCCTCCTTCCCGCCGGCCGCGGGATCCAGGAACGCGTCGTGACGGTCACCGGACCGGCGGTCGTGAAGAAGGGAAACTACCGGATCCAGATCGGGACGCCGCTCGACTACGTGTTGTCCACGGTCGGCGTCGATCGCGAGAGCATCAATCGCGTCTTCCTGGGCGGTCCGATGATGGGTCAGGCGGCCTCGAGCCTCGAGATCCCGCTCACCAAGGGGACGTCCGGAGTCACCGCCTTCACCGACTCGGCGGCCGAGCGCACGCACAGCCCGGTCTACCCGTGCATCCGCTGCGGCTATTGCCTGGAGGCCTGCCCGATGTTCCTCAATCCGTCGGAACTGGGCCTGTTGGCGCGCAATGGCGAGTATCAGCGCATGGTGGAGGAGCGGAATCTCTTCGATTGCTTCGAGTGCGGATCGTGTTCCTTCGTCTGCCCGTCTCACATTCCTCTCGTGCAGCTCTTCCGCGTCGCCAAGACCATGGCGCGCAGGACGAAGAGCGCATGATGCGGCGCCCGGACGCCGGCACCGCCGGCACGCTCGAGATTCGCACGTCGCCGCACGTGCTCTCGGGCTACAGCGTCGACACCATCATGTTCAACGTCGCTCTGGCGCTCCTGCCGGCGACCGCCTTCGCGCTCTATGCCTTCGGTTGGGCCGCTCTCGCCGTGCTGGCGACGGCGATCGCTTCCTGCCTCGTCGTCGAGCGGCTCGCCTGCCGGCTGGCGGGCAGGGCCAGCACCACGGGCGACTGGTCGGCGGCGGTGACCGGACTGCTCTACGGCCTGACCTTGCCCGCGAGCCTGCCGCTCTGGATGGCGGCCTTGGGCGGTGTCATCACGATGGTGATCGGAAAGCTCCTCTTCGGCGGGCTCGGCTCCAATCCCTTCAACCCCGCGCTCGTGGGGCGGGCCGTGATGCAGGCGACCTTTCCCGTCGCCATGACGACTTGGATTCCCCCTTTCGGCCTCGATCGCTTCGCCGCGCTGCCGCACTCGACCCTCACGTGGCCCTTCCTGCAGCCGGTCTACGACGCCGTGACCGCCGCGACCCCGCTCTCGCTCTGGAAGTTCGGCCACCAGGCGACCGGCGCGCGCGACCTGGCGCTCGGTTTCGTGGGCGGCTCGACCGGCGAGACGAGCGCGGTCCTGCTCCTCCTGGGCGGGGTCTACCTCGTGATCCGCAACATGATGAGCTGGCGCGTGCCGGTGGCGATCTTCGGATCGGTCGCGGCGCTCGCCGGGGCGCTCCATTGGGTGCAGCCGGAGCGCTACGCGTCGGCCGCCTTCATGCTGGGCGCGGGAGGGCTCGCGCTCGGCGCGATCTTCATGGCGACCGACCCCGTGACCTCGCCGCTCACGCCGATCGGATCCTGGGTCTACGGCGGACTGATCGGCGTCCTCGTGGTGGTGATCCGCACCTGGGGCGGCATGCCGGAGGGAGTCATGTACGCCGTGCTGCTCGGCAATGCGGCGGCGCCGCACCTCGACAACCTCTTGCGAACGCGCGTCTACGGGACGGGCTCGAGGAGGCCGGGATGAGCGGCGCGTACCCCGCTCCGGTTTCACCCCGGCGTGAAGCCTGGCTCATGTACCGCTCGATGGTGGGCATCGGGCTGGTGTGCGGGGTCTTGCTGGTCGCGGTCTTCCAGTGGACGAAGCCGATCATCGAGCGCAACCGCGAGGCGGCCCTGCAGCGCGCCATCTTTCAGGTTCTGCGCGACGCGAAGACGAGCGTCACGTTCCGGCTCGAGGACGACGGTGCGTTCCGCCCGCTGGTCGGCAAAGCGGCGGGAGAGCGTGTCGTGCATGCCGGATACGGCGAGGACGGTTCCTTCGTCGGGCTGGCGATCGAGGCCTCGGGCACCGGTTACCAGGACGTGGTCAAGGTCATCTACGGATACTCGCCGGAACGTCAGGCGATCGTGGGGTTCCGGGTCCTCGAGAGCCGCGAGACGCCGGGGCTCGGAGATCGCATCGACTACGACCCGCCGTTCCTCGCCAATTTCGAGGCGCTCGACGTCGCGCTCGCGCCCGACGGCTTGGCCGTCGCGCACCCGATCGCCTCGGTCAAGAGGGGGGAGAAAACCGCGGCGTGGCAGATCGACGCCATCACCGGTGCGACCGTCTCCTCCAAGGCGGTGACGAAGATGCTCCGGGAGAGCACCGAGTTCTGGATGCCGAAGGTGGTCGCGCGACGCGCGGACTTCGAGAAGAGGTAGAGACGATGCCGCTGACGGTATTGGACGACCGACCCAGCCCGACCGACGAGTTCCTGAAGGGGCTCTGGCGGGAGAACCCTGTGCTGGTCCAGGTGCTCGGAACCTGCCCGACGCTCGCGGTCACAAATTCGGTGCGCAACGCGATCGCCATGGGCTTGGCCACGCTCTTCGTTCTCGTCGGCTCGAACGTGGTGATCTCGGCGCTCAGGCGTTTCATCCCGAAGCAGGTGCGTATCGCGAGCTACATTCTGGTGATCGCGACCTTCGTGACCGTCGTCGACTACCTCATTCAGGCGATCAGCCTTGACGTGCACAAGGCGCTGGGAGCCTTCATCGCGTTGATCGTCGTCAATTGCATCATCCTCGGGCGCGCGGAGGCGTTCGCGGCCAAGAACACGGTCGGGCGTTCCCTGCTCGACGGACTGGGGATGGGGTTGGGATTCTGCCTCACTCTCCTCTGTCTCGGCGGGGTGCGCGAGGTCCTGGGAAGCGGCTCGTTCCTCGGCGTCGAGCTCTTCGGCCCGCGCTTCCAGGATTGGGTCATCCTCGTCCTCCCCTCCGGTGGTTTCTTCACCTTCGCCGCCTGGCTCCTCTTCTTCAACTGGCTCAAGAAGCGGCGGACGGAGCGCGCCGCGGCGGAGGGCGCGCGATGAGCGACCAGGCACTCTGGACGATCTTCCTCAACGCCTGCCTCATCAACAACTTCGTGCTGGCCTACTTCCTCGGCATCTGCCCGTTCCTCGGTGTTTCCAACAAGGTCGGCACGGCGTTGCGGATGGGCGGCGCGGTGACCTTCGTGATGACGATCACCGCCGCCTTCGTCTCCGGCATCAACTGGCTCCTCACGGCGATCGACGCCCCCTACCTCTCGCTCATCTCCTGGATCGCGGTGATCGCCTCGGCGGTGCAGCTCGTCGAGATGTTCATCAAGAAGACGAGCCCGGCGCTCTTTCGAGCCTTGGGCATCTTTCTCCCGCTCATCACCACGAACTGCGCGATCTTGGCCCTCGCGATCTTCCAGACCAATCGGGGCTACGGGTTTCTGCAGGGCTTGGTGTTCGCGATCGGTGGCGGTGCGGGCTTCACGCTCGCCCTGGTGCTCATGGCCGGGGTGAGGGAGCGCCTCGGCTACGCGGAGGTCCCCGACGTCGTGAAGGGTACGGCGCTCGGTCTCGTCCTTGCAGGGATTCTCTCGGTCGCTTTCATGGGCTTCGCGGGTCTCGGAAACTGACGCGATGTTGGGACCTTACGTCGTCGGATTGGCGGGCATGGTCGTGATCGTCGCGCTCCTGGCGCGAGTGGCGACGCGGCTGGAGCAGGCGGAACAGGGTGGATGTTGCGGCGGCGGCGAGTGCGCGGGCTCGTGCGCGAGCGGTTCGCCGGGCGAGGAGACGAGACGATGAACGAGACGGTGAGACACCTCGAGGACTACGATACGGGAGCGGCCTATCGGGCGACCGTGCTCGCGAACGATCGCATCACGCCGGCCGAATCGGACGAGGACGTGCGCGAGCTCCTGCTGGAGGTCGAACGCGAGGACTTCCCCTACGGAGTGGGCCAGAGCGTGGGGCTGCTGGCACCGGGCGATCCCGAGTTCGGCAAGGCCTATCACTTCCGCCTCTACAGCGTCGCGGACCTCCCCGAGAAGGGTCCGGACGGCAAGCCACGCATCAAGATCTGCGTCCGGCGATGCAACTACATCGACGAGTTCACGGGCGAGCGTCATCCGGGAGTGGCGTCCAACTACCTGTGCGATCGCGCCGTCGGGGACGTAGTCTCTCTCACCGGACCCTTCGGTCTCGCCTTCGAGGTGCCCGAGGATCTCGACGCCAACCTCGTTCTCATCGGCAGCGGCACCGGGATCGCGCCCTTCCGCGCCTTCGTCAAGCACCTCTACAGGAACGTCGCCGACTGGAAGGGACGCGTCTGGTTGCTCTACGGCGCGAAGAGCGGTCTCGAGCTGCTCTACATGAACGACCAGCGCAACGACTTTGCCCAGTACTACGACGAGTCGACCTTCGAGGCCTTCAAGGCCCTGTCGCCCCGTCCGGGCTGGTCGGATCCGATCGCCTGGGACCTCGCGATCGAGGAGCGGGCCGAGGAGCTCTGGGAGATGCTCGGCGAGCCGAAGACCTACGTCTACGTCGCGGGTCTCGAAAAGACGCGAGACGAGCTCGACAAGGTCTTCGCGCGCATCGCCGGCACGGCCGACCGCTGGCGCCGCCGCAAGGCGGAGCTCGCCGCCGGCCGGCGCTGGGTCGAGCTGCTCTACTGAACGGAAGCGGGGCTCCCGGGCTAGGATGCGGCGACTCGACCGACCTCGAGGAGGGTAGATGGACGCGCCGGATACGAAATCGCTGCCCGAGAACGCCTATCGTCCGCTCGCCGAGGGCGAGATCTACCGCCCGATCGTCCCCGCGGCGGTCTCGCTTCCCGAAGCGACCGGGCGCTCGGTCGCCTGGGGGGTCTTCCTCTGCGTGATCTTCACCGTCGCCTCGGCCTACTCCGGCCTCAAGGTGGGACAGGTCATGGAGGCGGCGATCCCGATCTCGATCCTGGCGATCGGCCTCGCGCGCGTCTACG
>CAYZBH010000066.1:0-15252 GCA_964476605.1 uncultured Thermoanaerobaculia bacterium
TCTTGGAGCCGAAGAGGTTCGGGGACTGGGGGTATTGCTGGGACGGGAGGATCTTGCGGATGGCTTTGAACCAGCTGGCGTAGGTGGCCTTGGCCGGCAACGCCTTGAGGACGGAGAGGGCGACGAACGTGAAGGCGCCGTTGGGGCGGCCTTCGAAGACGGCGTCGTAGCTGTACTCGGTGTCCTGGCAGCCGGCGACGAGGAGCGAGGCGTAGCGGCCGGGGGGGCTCGAAGTGCGCGCGGCGCGGCGGACGCCGAGCTTGGCGGCGACGCGCTTCGGGAGAAAGGTCTGCGGCGGCAGGAAGCGCACCAGGCGGCGCGGCGGGTTCGTCCCCTTCGTCGTCGCGGGGGTGACGATCGGGGCGTAGCGCGCCACCGTGCCCGAGTGGCAGGAGTCCGAGATCATCACCACCCTCACCCCGGTGGCCTTGGCGGCGTAGAGGTCGAAGAGATCGTCGTCCGTGAGCGGTCCCTTGGTCGTGATGTCCCAGGGGCAGAGGCACTCGTCCGTGCCGTCCGGCTCGTCGCCGTCGTCGTCCGGGACGTACGAGCCGTGCCCGGAGTAGGTCACGACGACCGTGTCCCCCTTCTTGCCCTTCCCCACCACCAAGGCGATCCCCTCCCGCATCGCCTTCCCGGTCGCCTGCTTGTCCAGCAGCTTCGTGACCGCGAAGCCCCGGGCGGCGAGCTCCGCCGCCCAATCGTTGGCGTCGTTGACGCACCCCGACAGGTCGCTCCCCGTGCCCGGGTAGTCGTTGATCCCGATGCAGAGCCCGTACTTGGCCATGGCCGACTCCTTTCCGTATCCCCTAATAACGAACGACCTGCCGATTCCGGTCACTTTTTCTTCCTCCGGCGGGATCGGGTGTAGGATCTCCTTGTCCTCAGGGGGCCATTCATGCTCGACGAGCTGGTCCGGGCGCCAGACGAAGAGCCGCGGCGGGAGCCCTCCCGCCGGCCGGCGGTCGAGCGGCTGCTGTCGGCGCTCGTCCCCTTCTTCCAGCGCTGGGCGAGCGGCAGGCTCCCGGCCTACGCCCGGCGGCGGGCCGACACCGGCGACATCGTGCAGGAGGTCCTGGTCTCCGCCCTGCGGCGGATCGGCGAGCTCGACACCACCGACCCCGAGCGGCTCCGGCACTACCTGCAGGTGGCGATCGCCAACCGGATCAAGGACGAGGTGCGGCGCGCCCGGAAGGTCGAGGTCGCGGCCGGCGAACCGAGCCAGCGGATGGGGGACCACCGCCCCGGGCCGCTCGACCAGGCGATCGAGTCCGAAGAAAAGGCGCGCTACCGCGCGGCCCTGCTCTCGCTCGACCGGGAGGACCAGGCGCTCCTCGTGGGGCGGATCGAGCTCGGCCTCTCCTACGACGAGCTGGCGCTCGCGACCGGGCGCCCTTCGAGCGAGGCGGCACGCGCCGCCGCGCGCCGCGCCGCCTTCCGGCTGGCGCGCGTCATGGAGCCGCTGGCGCGGATTCCGAGAACCGGAACCGCCTAGCGTCCGCGCGGCTCCGGTGCCGCGCTCCCTGCTTCCCGCTTAGAGCTCGTAGACCTTTCCCTGCTCGACGAAACCCAGGTCCGGGTTGCCCAGGGCACGCACCTCGGCGTGGATCTTCGCGATGCAGGGGGGCTTCAGATGGTGCAGCAGGACGGGGACCTTTCGCTCCAGCTTCTCGAGCTGGCGGGCGAGCGTCTGCGGCGTCAGGTGACCGGAGACGTCGGCGATCGGCTGCAGGGCATTGTCGAAGCTGGTGTCGACCCAGAGACCCGCCAAGTCCTTCGTCTGGTTCGCGATCTCCCAGAGCCGCTGCGTGGGTCCGGTGTCGCTCGACCAGAGGAGCTTCGACCCTTCGTGCTCGACGAGGAAGCCGTAGGTCGGCACCAGGTGGGTGACCGGGATCGGCGTGAAGCGCACGCCGCCGATCGTGATCGGCACCTCGTCCTCGAGCTCGTGGAAGCGCACCACCGGCAGCAGGTGGTTCGGCAACCGCGTGAAGTCCGGCCAGGTGTCGTTGTTGAAGAGGTGACGACGGAGCGCGTAGATCGTGGCCGCCGAGGCGTAGATGTCGACCGCCTCGCGCAGCTTGCCGAAGACGTTCTCGATGAAGAAGGGGAGCGAGCTCGTGTGGTCCATGTGCGAATGCGTCAGCACGATGGACTGCACCTGCTGCTGGCGCTCGATCGGCAGCACTTGCGAGAGCGATCCCGCGTCCAGCGCCACCGTGTCGTTCAACAGCAGGCAGGTCATGCGGCAATCGTTGCTCTCGCCGCCGTAGCTGCCCAGAATCTCGACCTTCATCGCCTTACCAGGCATTGTACTCTCGCTCGAATGCCGCGGCCATGGAGCGCTCCATGGCCTCGCCAGCGGCGACCGAGAAGCGCCCCGAGGCGACGAGGCGCGTGAACGCCTCGACCACGCGCGGGCAGTGCTGGATGCCCGCGTGGCGCGTGATCTCCTCGGCCGCCTCGGCGTGCGGCAGTCCGGCGCGATAGGGGCGGCTCGTGGTCATCGCGTCGAAGGTGTCCGCCACCGCGACGATGCGCGCCGCGAGCGGGATCGCGTCGCCGGCGAGACCGTCCGGGTAGCCCGAGCCGTCGAGCCGCTCGTGGTGGTTGCGCACGATCGGCAGCACCTCGGCGAGGCTCGCGATGCGCGAGACGATCTCGGCGCCGTCGAGCGTGTGGCGGCGCATGATCTCCGCCTCGGCGGGATCGAGCCGCGAAGGCTTCAGCAGCACGTAGTCGGGCACCCCGATCTTGCCGATGTCGTGGAGCGTGGCGCCCAGCGCGAGCGTCTCGAGCGCCTCCGGGGCGAGCCCGAGCTCGCCGCCCAGGAGGAGCGAGTAGGCGACCACGCGATGGAGATGGCCGCCGGTGTAGGGGTCGCGCATCTCGACCGCCTCGGCCAGCGCGGTCACCGTCTCGACGAAGAGACGCTGCTCGGCGGCGTAGCGGCGCGCGTTCTCGAGCGCGCTCCCGACCGGTCCGGCGAAGAGGCGCATGCGACGCAGGTCCTCCGCGTCGAACGTCGCCCGCCCCACCGGATTGAGGAGTTGCAGCACGCCGATCACCCGGCCGCGCGCCACCAGCGGCACCGCGAGCATGGCGAGCGTGTCGAAGGCGTCCGAACGGTCGCCGCGCCAACGCGGATCGGCGCCCACGTCGTCGACGATCTCCGCCACGCCGGTGGCGGCGACGCTGCCGACGATCCCCTGTCCGACCGGGAGGCGCAGGTCGCGGATTTCCGGCGCCGCGCGCCCTCGCACGATGCGGAAGAAGAGCTCGCCTCGCGCCTCGTCGAGCTCCCAGATCGAGCTCGTCTCGGCGCGGCAGATCCCCTCCGCCTTCTCGAGCGCCAGCGTCAGCACGCGGCGCAGGTCGAGGGTGGCGGCGAGCTCGAGGCCGATCTCGAGCAGCGCCTCCTGCTCGCGCAGGCGCTGCTCGAGCTCGCGGGTCATGTCAGCCGCACCGGCCGGTCAGAACCGCGTGCCGATCCAGAACTCGGTCGAGAAGCCGCCCGGGAAGCCGTCCTTGAAGTCCCAGCGCTTCGCGAAGTCCCAGTTGAGATCGATGCCCCCCAGGTCGACCGTGAGGCCCCAACCGTAGGAGGAGACCGCGTCCTGCAGGCGGTTCTCGTCGCTGTTCCAGAACTTGAAGTCCTGGCCGAAGATCGAGTACCAGGCGCCACCCACGTCCAGGAAGACGCGACCGCGAATGCCGCGGAAGCCGAGGAAGGGGGTCGACAACACGTCGATCAGGGGGAAGCGGATCTCGGCGTTGGCGAAGAACGCTCGATCCCCGAACATCGAGCGGTAGTCGATGCCGCGGATCGTGTCGAGCCCGCCGATCGAGTAGGGCGTCGGGTTGTCGCCGCCGGCCCACCCCGCGAAGAGGCGGAACGCGACGGAGCTCCGCTCGGTCAGCTGGAAGTACTGGCGGGCGTCGAGGTCGACGTTGGTGGTGATCGATCCCCCTTGCGTCGCGCGCAGCCGCCAGCGCCGGCCCGAGACCGGCTCCGACTGCCCGTAGACCACCGAGTCCCCGGTTACCGCGAGGAGGCCGTAGGGGTAGTCGTCCTTGTAGTCCACGGTGGCCGTGACCTGGCCGAGCTCGTCGAAGCCGATCGGCAGCGACGCCTTGCGGGCGACGTAGCCGAGCCCCGCTTCGACGCGGTGGTAGAGCGTGAAGGGGTAGATCCAGGAGAGCACCGCGCCCGTCGTCTGATAGGTCTGCTTCGACCGGAGCGGATCGACCGGCGAGCGCTGCGTCACGTAGTACTCGCGGTAGTCGAAGGCCTCGACAGCCCAGTTCCAACGGCGCGAGAAGTCGACGTAGGTGAAGTCGAAGTTCGAGAAGCTCTCGATGGCGCTGAAGTTGAGGAAGAGACGGTGGTTGCCGAGGTAGTCCGAGAGGTTGAGGTAGGTGTAGCCCAGGACCGTCTGGTCGGTGGTGATCCCCACCGAGGCCCCGGCGTCCTCGACGAAGAGCTTCATGCCGTGGTACTTGGAGACGTTGGCGTCGTCGAGCGTCACCTGAATGTCGGGCTCGAACTTCGGCAGCGCCTCCGCCGCGGTCGGCGTCGCGGCCGGGGGCGTCCCGGCGCTCTCCGTGACCGGCTTGTCGAGGTCGGCGAGATAGAGATCGAAGCTCCCCTTCCAGAAGCCGGTGTAGACCACCTGGTCGGGCGCCTTCTCGCGCTTCACCGCCATCGGCATGAAGCAGCCGGTGACCGCGTTGGTGAGCTGGGAGAGCTTCCCGGTCGCGAGCTCGAGCGCCCAGATGTTCTCCACTCCCGTGCGGTCCGAGGTGAAGACGATCTCCTTGCCGTCGCTCGTGAAGGTCGCGTCCTTGTCGTTCCAGGCGCCTTCGGTGAGCTGGAAGCGCTCGCGCGGATTGTCGAGCGCGATCCGGTAGAGATGGGTCTCGTCTTCGCCCACCGTGCTCGAGAAGACCAGGGATCCGCCGTCGGGCGTGAAGACCGGGGCGCCGTCGTAGACGTCGTCGTCGGTCAGATTGGTGATCGCGCCGCTCGCCAGGTCGTAGAGGAAGATGTCGAAGTCGTTGCCGTGGTTTCCCGAGAAGGCGAGGGTCTTCCCGTCCGGGCTCCAGGCCGGGCTGTGCTGTTGCTCGATGTCCATGTCGATCTTGCGATCGAGCCGCCGGCGCAGCACGTCGAAGACGAGCAGGCTCCGCCCCTTCTCGCGCTTGGCGAAGACCGCGAGGTAGTTGCCGTCGGGCGAGAAGGAGAGGTCCCGCCCCATGCGCGCCTTGGCCGTGATGAACTGCGAGACCAGGTACTCGTACTCGTCGGTGTAGCCTTTCGAGAGGTTCGCGATGGCGCGCCGCGTGCGGGTGTCGTAGAGGACCAGGTCGACGTCGCCGCGCGTCACCGCGAGCGCGGCCACCAGATCCCCCGAGGGGGAGGCGGCCGGCGAGAGCACCTCCTGGATCTTCCCGGCTTCGTCGCGGAAGGGGCGGCCGAAATCGGAGGGTTCCCCGGTCTCGACGAGCTGCGGCAGGTACTTCTTGCGCAACCAGCGGCGGAAGTCGAGATCGAAGTCCTCGGGGTGGATCTTGAAGGCGCGCTCGATGGCGCGGTCGGCGCGGCCGCCGAACGTGTTCCGGAACTCGTAGACCAGGTCGCGGAACCCCTCCTTGCCCCAGCGCTCCTCGATGAAGTCGAAGGTGGCGTGCCCGAAGCGATAGGCGAGGAAGCCGCTGACGCCCCGCTCGAGGATCGAGGGGATGCGGTCGTTGACCACCGCGTCGCGCAGGAACATCTTGTCCGAGGTCGACTCGTCCTTCGCCATGTAGGAGGCCATGCCCTCCATGAACCACTGCGGGGCCTGGCTGCCGATGCCGCGGCCGGTCTTGCCGCGGAAGATGAGGTCGTACTGGAAGATGTGCGTGAGCTCGTGCGAGACGAGCTGGAAGAGCTCGCCGTCGGCGAGGTCGACCGGCAGCACCATGCGGTTCCTCACCGGGCTCGCGAAGGCGCCGATCCCCTCCGGGATGAAGTTGAGGATAATGTTGTTCTGCTCGAACGCCGAGTGGGTCGCGAAGAAGATGAGCGGGATCGGGTCCTTGATCTGATGGTCGAAGTCGCGCGCCAACCGATCGTAGGCGCTCTCGGCGAGCGAGGCCACCTTCTCGAGCAGGCCCGCCTCGGCCGAGTAGTGATAGATGTCGAAGTGCGGCGAGTGGTAGATCTTCCAGTCGAACTCGCGGTACTGGATCTTGTTCTTGCCGAACGAGGTGTAGTACTGCGCCGGGAGCGCCGCCGGGAGAAGCGCGAGCGCGCCGGCCGCCGCGAAGACACGGAGGAGCCGGGAAGCGGAGGGGGGCAAACGGGACTCCTTTCGGATCAGTCGGTGATCAGGGTGCGGGCGGTCTCGACCGTCTTCTGCGTGAAGACGCCGACGATGCGGTCCTCGAGCGAGGCGAGGTTCTCGAACATGCCTTTCAGCGGGTCCGCCTCCTCACCCTCGAACTGCTTGAAATCCTTGAAGTTGTCGAAGAAGAGGCGCTCGCCGGTCTTGCCGTCGAAAACCATCAGCGCGATGTCGTAGTCGAACCCGGTCTGCTCCACCAGGACCTGCCGGTAGTAGACCCGGCCGTCGAAGGGGGAGACGTACTCCTCGGTCCGGTAGCCGCTCTTGTCCTGGACGTCGAAGTCGAGCGAGCCCGCCACGATGAGGTCGGCCTGCGAGCGCTCGCCCAACGCCTGCCAGAACTCCTTGTTGCGCGACAGGACATCGAGATCGAACGACGGGTAGTCCACCGGGCCGGTCTCGGCGATCTTGAGCGTCGTCTCGCGGCGCAGCACCTTGATCAGGTAGCGCTCGAACTCGCGCTGCACGTCGAGCGAGGAGAGGCCCGGGCGCTCGGCCGAACCGGCGCCCTCGCGCGTCAGCACGACGAAGGGGGCCGGCGCGACCGTCCGCTTGCCGGTCAGATCGATGCGCGCCCGGACCGGCAGTCGGAGCTTCACCTCGACCGCCGCCGTGGCGGGGAGCGCGGCGAGAAGCAGGAGCAGCGCGAAGCCGCGGACCGCGGGGCGCCTCATCGGGCACCTCCCGGCGCTTCGGCCGGCGGCGGTGACGTGGGCTCGGGTTGCGGAGGATAGGGCGCCGCGGGGGGCGGCGGCTCGTCCGTCGCCGGAGCCACCGCCGGAGCGGGAGCCGCGGCCGCGGACGGAACCGTGGGCAGGACGGTCGCCTTGCCCCGGCCTTTGCCCCGGTACCCTTGGTAGAACTCGGCGAAGCGGCTGTAGTTCTGTTTGACGATGCGGTTCTGCGGCGCGAGCTCGAGCGCCTGCTGGTAGGTCGCGAGCGCGTCCTCGAAGCGGCCCACCGCCTCGTAGCAGACCGCCAGGTTGTTGAGCACCGCGGGAGTCGCGCTCCCGCGCTGTTTCGCCTGCTCGAAGCGGAAGAGCGCCTCGGCCCAGAGCCCTCGCTTCGCCATCGCGACGCCGAAATCGAGCTGGTCGCCGGTGCGCGGCAGCGACCCCCGCGAGCTCCCGCGGTCGGCGCCGCTCGCACCCCCGCTCCCCCCCACCACGAGGGCGACGAAGACCCCGAGAGCGACCCACCGCGAGCTTCGATGCCGGTCCATAAGACCCCTTTCGGCCGGCCGAAAGGGCCGGTTCCCCATGCCGGAAGCGGCAGCTTGAACCTGCCGCGAGTATATACGACCGCTCCCGGCCTCCGGTTCGATCGGCGCTCGATCGGGAGGCCGGGCGAGGCGTCAGATAGCGTGACCCGCCAGCGTCTTAGACAGCGAAATGCAAGGCCCGGACCGGATCGACCGGAGCGCCCTCCGCATCGCGCTCAACGCCCACCCGGCGCTCGGCCGGGCCGCCATCTGCCGGCTCGCGGCGCGGGTGGAGCCCTGGCTCGCGCCCGTCGCGCCGGACGCGAACGAGGACGCGCTCGCCGCCGAACTGTCCGTGGGAAGGGACGCTCTCGCCATGGCGCGGGCCGCGCTTCCCGGCGCCGCCACCGTCGCCGCGCGCGAGCGGCGGCGCGCCTCCCGCCTCGGCGCCGAGATCGTCCTCGCCGACGATCCGCTCTATCCCGAACGCTGCCGCGAGCTCGCGCTGCCGCCGCCGGTGCTCTACCTCCAGGGGTCGATCCCCTCGGGCCCGGCGGTCGCCGTCGTCGGCTCCCGCCGGGCGAGCCGTTACGGTCTCGAGGTGGCCACCTGGCTCGGCAGCGAGCTCGCCGCGGCCGGGCTCGTCGTGGTCTCCGGCTTCGCGCGCGGCGTCGACCAGGCGGCGCATCGCGGAGCTCTCGCCGCCGACTCCGGCCGCACCGTGGCGGTGCTCGGCTGCGGTCTCGCGGCCGACTACCCTCGCCACCGCCGCGAGCTCGGGAGCGCGATCGCCGGCCGCGGCGCCCTGCTCTCCGAGTTCCCCTGCGCCGCGGGCCCTCAGAACTGGCACTTTCCGGTGCGCAATCGGCTGATCGCCGTTCTCGCCGACGCCACCGTGGTGGTCGAGGCGGCCCCCCGTTCCGGATCGCTGGTCACCGCGCGGCTGGCGCTCGAGGCGGGACGGGAGGTGTTGGCGGTGCCGGGGCGGATCACCGACGAGCTCGCGCTCGGCACCAACCAGCTGCTCGCCGACGGCGCCACGCCGGTCACCCATCCCTCGGACGTCCTCGCCGCGATCGGCCTCCTCGGGGAGCGGCGCGCCGCGGCCGCGGCCGGTGCCGCCGCGCCGCCACCTCCCGGTCTCCCGCCCGAGCTCGCGGCGCTCTACGCGGCGCTCGATCCGCACGATGGGCGTGGCGCGGAGGCGTTGGCGCGCGAGCTCGGCCGCCCGATCGACGCGCTCGTCGCGGCGCTGCTCGAGGCGGAGCTCGCCGGCTGGGCGGTGCGCGATCCCGGCGGCGGCTATCGCCGTCGCGCCTGAGGTTCGGTTGACAGCTGTGATAACTTCCGCCGCCTCGACTGGCGAGCGGCTCTTCCGGCCCGGGCTCCCGGGCTCCGCCGACGTCCGGCCGCCGTCCCGAGCTCCCGTGGCCAAGAACCTCATCATCGTCGAAAGTCCCGCCAAGACGCGCACGCTCAAGAAGTTCCTCGGGCGCGACTGGGCCGTGGAGGCCTCCGTCGGCCATATCCGCGACCTCCCCAAGAAGGACATGGGGCTGGGTCCCGGTTACGAGCCGACCTACGCCGTGTTGCCAGCCAAGAAGGAAGTCGTCCACCGGCTGAAAGAGGCGGCGAAGAAGGCGGAGCGCATCTACCTCGCCCCCGACCCCGACCGGGAGGGGGAGGCGATCGCCTGGCACATCGCCGCCGTCCTCGGCCACACCAAGGCCGCCCTTCATCGCGTCACGTTCAACGAGATCACCAAGAGCGCCGTCACCAAGGCGCTCGATCACCCCGGCGAGATCGACCTCCGGCTGGTCGACGCGCAGCAGGCGCGCCGCGTCCTCGACCGGCTGATGGGCTTCAAGCTCTCGCCGCTCCTCTGGGACAAGGTCAAGCGCGGCCTCTCCGCGGGACGCGTGCAGTCGGTCGCTCTGAAGATGGTCTGCGAGCGGCAGGCCGAGATCGACGCCTTCCAGCCGGTCGAGTACTGGGTGATGGGGGCTCGGCTCGCGGCGCCCGAAGGCCGCACGCCGCCGGAGCTCGTCGCGAAGCTCCATCAGATCGACGGCAAGAAGGCGGAGGTCCCGAACGGTGACGCGGCCGCCCAGGTTCGCGCCGAGCTCGAGGCCGGGGAGTTCCGCGTCGCCGCGATCGAGCGCAAGGAGTCGAAGCAGCGCCCCTCCGCCCCCTTCATCACCAGCCGGCTGCAGCAGGAGGCCGCGCGCCGCTTCGGCTTCTCGGTCAAACGCACGATGGGCCTGGCGCAAGGACTCTACGAAGGGCGGGTGATCGGCGACCGCGGCCAGCTCGGCCTCATCACCTACATGCGCACCGACTCGACGCGAGTCGCCGCCGAGGCGCTCGACGCGGTGCGCGAGTTGATCGCCGAGAGCTACGGCGCCGACAAACTGCCGGAGAAACCGAACTTCTACGGCTCGAAGAAAGGGGCGCAGGACGCCCACGAGGCGATCCGGCCCACCTACCTCGACCTGCCGCCCGAGACCGCTGCCCCCTACCTCGAGCCGGACGAGCTCAAGCTCTACCGGCTGATCTGGGACCGTTTCGTGGCGAGCCAGATGCTTCCGGCGGTCTTCGACGTCACCCAGGTCGACGTCGAGCGCGGACGGCTGACGCTGCGCGCCTCGGGCAGGGTCCTGAGGAGCCCCGGCTTCCTCTCCGTCTACCAGGAGGTGGTCGAGAAGCTCGAGAACGGCGACGAGGAGGGAAACGGCCAGCTCCCGGCGCTCGCGGAGGGGGAGACGCTCCGGCTGGTCGATCTCCTCTCCGAGCAGAAGTTCACGCAACCGCCGGCGCAGTACTCCGAGGCGACCCTGGTCAAGGCGCTCGAGGAGAACGGCATCGGCCGCCCCTCGACCTACGCCGCGATCCTCTCGACCCTCTCCGAGCGCGAGTACGCGGAGAAGATCGAGGGGCGCTTCCGGCCGACGGCGCTCGGCAAGGTGGTCAACCGCCTGCTCCAGAACGGCTTCGGCGACGTGATCAACGAGGGGTACACCGCCCGCCTCGAGGAGGAGCTCGACGAGATCGAGGAGGGGAAGATCCCCTGGAAGCAGGCGGTCGAGGAGTTCGACACCAAGTTCGAGAAGGACTTGAAGCGCGGCGGCAAGCGCTGGCCGGACATCAAGGTGCAGGGGATCGCCTTGGGCGAGCTCGAGCCGGCGCGCCGGGACGAGCGCTGCCCCAAATGCGGCCGCGAGCTGGTGGTGCGCTTCGGGCGTTACGGCGCCTTCGTCGGCTGCAGCGGCTACCGCGAGGAGCCGACCTGCGACTACACGGCCGATCTCGCGGCCGGCAAGGCCGAGACCGCGGCCGCGGAGGGCGCGGCCGCCGAGGAGATCCCCCCGTGCGAGCTCTGTGGAAAGCCGATGGCGCTCAAGCGCTCGCGCTTCGGCGTCTTCCTCGGCTGCACCGGCTACCCCGAGTGCCGCAATATCCGGAAGACCGGCCCCCAGGCGGCGCCCCCCAAGGACACCGGCGTCCCCTGCCCCGAGTGCAAGCAGGGGACGATCCAGGAGAAGAAGTCGCGCCGCGGCAAGATCTTCTACTCCTGCTCGCGCTTCCCGGACTGCAAGTTCGCGCTCTGGAACAAGCCGGTGGCCGAGCCTTGCCCCGAGTGCCAGTACCCGTTGCTCACCGAGAAGACGACCAAGCGCCACGGCACCCAGCTCGTCTGCCCGAACGAAGGGTGCGGCTACAAGGCCTCGGTCGAGAGCGCCTAGCAGAATTCGAACCGGCGCTCAGTCGAGCGCGAACTCCTGCCGCCAGTCCCCCACCTCGTCGAACGGCGGCTGCTCTTCCTTGCGCAGCAGCCGGCTCTCGAGCACGAGCGCGTCGATCCCCGTTCGCATGAAGCAGCGGTAGCTGTCCTCCGGGGTGCAGACGATCGGTTCGCCGCGCACGTTGAAGCTGGTGTTGACCAGCACCGGGCAACCGGTGCGGCGCTCGAAGGCCTCCAGGATCTCGGCGTAGAGAGGGTTCGTCTCCGCGCGGACGGTCTGGATGCGCGCCGAGTAGTCGACGTGGGTGACGGCGGGGATCTCCGAGCGCACGACCTGGAGCATCTCGATCCCCCAGAGCGCCCGCTCTTCGGCCGTCATCTCCCGCCGCCGCCCCTTGGCCACCTCGGCGACGAGCAGCATGTAGGGACTCTCGACGTCGAGCTCGAACCACTCGGCGACCCGTTCCCGGAGCACGCTCGGCGCGAAGGGGCGGAAGCTCTCGCGGAACTTGATCTTGAGATTCATCTCCGACTGCATGCGGGGGGAGCGCGGATCGCCCAGAATGCTCCGCGCCCCCAGCGCGCGCGGGCCGAACTCCATCCGCCCCTGGTGGAGACCGACCACCTTCCCCTCGACGAGCAGCTCGGCGACGGCGTCCGCGACGGCGGAGCGCGCGAGCTTGCGGTGCGGCAGCCGGCGCTCGGCGAGGAAGCGGTCGATCACGTCCTCCGGGTCGCGCGGGCCGAGCAGCGCGCCGCGCATTCCGTCTTCGTAGGGGGCCGGTCCCGGGCCCTTCCAGGCGCGCGGCGAGACCCAGCGTCCACCCGCCTCGGCGCTCGCGCGCGGCTTTCCGAGGTAGCGGTGCCAGACCGCGAGCGCCACGCCCAGCGCGCCGCCGGCGTCCCCCGCGGCGGGCTGGATCCAGAGGTCGTCGAAAGGGCCCTCGCGGAGGATCCGGCCGTTCGCCACGCAGTTGAGCGCCACGCCGCCGGCGAGGCAGAGCTTCGCTTGCCCGGTCGTCCGCCGGGCGTGCCCGGCCATCTTGAGCATCGCCTCCTCGGTCAGCACCTGGAGGCTCGCGGCCAAGTCCATCTCCTTCTGCGTGAGACGCGATTCCGGCTCCCGCTCCCGCCCGCCGAAGAGCGCGGCGAAGCGGCGGTTGGTCATGCGGAGCCCTTCGCAGTAACCGAAGACGCGCTGATCGAGGCGGAGGCTGCCGTCGTCCGCGAGCTGGACGACGCGGCGGAGCTCCTCCACGTAGCGCGGCTCGCCGTAGGGAGCCAACCCCATCACCTTGTACTCGCCGCTGTTGACCTTGAAGCCGGTGTAGTAGGTCAGGGCGCTGTAGAGCAGCCCGAGACTCGCCGGGAAGCGGAGCTCCTGCTCGAGCTCGAGCGACCCTCCCCGCCCGACGCCGAGCGACGCGGTCGCCCACTCGCCCACGCCGTCGACGGTCAGGATCGCCGCCTCCTCGAACGGCGAGGGATAGAAGGCGGAGGCCGCGTGGCTCTCGTGGTGATCACCGAAGAGGATCGGTGCCCGCAGCTGCTTGGCGCGCCGCTTCGCCTCGCGCGCCTCTTCGATCCCCTCGGCGTGCGCGAGCTCGATCGGGATCCGCTCGGGGAGCCAGAGCTTCTCCTTCATCCAGAGCGGCATCGCCTGGAGGAAGGAGGGGAAGCCGCGCGGCGCGTAGTCGAGGTAAGTCTCGAGGAGGCGGTCGAACTTGAGGAGCGGCTTGTCGTAGAAGGCGACGTAGTCGAGCCGGTCGGCCGAGAGCCCCGCTTCGGCCAGGCAGTAGGCGGCGGCGTGGCGCGGGAAGCGGTGATCGTGCTTCTTCCGGCTGAAGCGCTCCTCCTGCGCCGCGGCGACGATCTCGCCGTCGACGAGGAGACAGGCCGCGGAGTCGTGGTAGTAGGCCGAAAGGCCCAGAATCGAGGTCACCGGCGCCCGCGCTCCCGATCAGAAGAGCGCGTAGATGAAGGGCGCGACCGCCGACCCCTTGGCCAGCACGAGCAGGACCCCCACCAGCACCAGCACGATCACGATCGGCGCGAGCCAGTACTTCTTGTGCTCGCGCAGGAACTGCCAGAGCTCGGCGAGAACGCGGATCTTGGACATGGCGGGTCGCTCGGGATCCCTCTAGAACATCTTCTCGAAGTGTTTCGGATCGCGCTGACGCGCCGCGTAGGGGTGCCAGTAGCTAGGGCGCGGCGCCGCCCGGCGCTCGAGCGGATCCCAGCCGAAGAGCCGCTTGACGACGCCGATCGGCGTCACCACGGCGAAAAAGACGATCCCCAGCACGAGGCGCGTCATCACCGCGCCCATCGCCTCGGCGAGCGCCATCCAGGCACGGCGCGGGAGCGCGAGAACGCGTGGCCAGAGCAGCGCGGCGGCCAGCAGGAGCGCCCCCAGGCTCGCGAATCCTGGACCCAGGAGGCCGAAGCGGCGCCGGAAGATCCACCAGCCGCCGAGCGCCACGAGCAAGCCGCCGACCACCAAGCCGAACTCGCGCTCGGCGCGATGCGAGCGGCTGGAGCGGGGACGGGGGGGCGTGGAGGTGCTCACGGGAGGGATCCAGAGACGCTGACGGAGCCTACCATCGGGGCTCGCACGCCCCCGCTCTCGTATCATCGCGAGGTGCCGGACTCTCCCGTTCACGTCGTCGGCGCCGGCCTCGCCGGCAGCGAGTGCGCCTGGCAGCTCGCCCGCCGAGGCGTCCCGGTGGTTCTCCACGAGATGCGCCCCCTGCTGGCGACGCCGGCGCACGCGACCGACCGCTGCGCCGAGCTGGTCTGCTCGAACTCGCTCCGGAGCGACGAGCCCGACCACGCGGCGGGGCTGCTCAAGCGCGAGATGGAGCGCTTCGACTCGCTCGTCATCGCGGCCGCGCGCGCAACCGCGGTCCCCGCCGGTGCGGCGCTCGCGGTCGACCGGGAGCGCTTCGCCGAGGAGGTGACGACCCGTCTCCTCGCGCTCCCGGGCGTCGAGCTCCGACGCGGGGAGGTGACGGAGCTCCCCGGCGGGGAGTGCGTCCTCGCGACCGGCCCTCTCACCTCGCCCGCGCTCGCCCGCCTCCTGGGTGAGCTCTTGGGGAGCGACTATCTCTATTTCTACGACGCCATCGCGCCGATCGTCGACTCGGAAACCCTCGATCTCGACCGTCTCTTCTGGGCCTCCCGATGGGGAAAGGGGGAGGGGGCCGACTACCTCAACTCGCCGCTCGATCGCGAGCAATATCGGATGTTTCGGGAGGCGATCCTCGCGGCCGAAGTGCTGCCGCTCCACGACTTCGAGCGTGCGCTCTTCTTCGAAGGGTGTCTGCCGATCGAGGAGCTCGCGCGACGCGGCGAGGAGACCCTCCGCTACGGGCCGATGAAACCGGTCGGGCTTCGCGGTCCCGACGGTCGCCGCCCCTGGGCGGTCGTGCAGCTCCGGCAGGAGAATCTCGCCAAGACGCACTTCAATCTCGTGGGCTTCCAGTCGCGCATGAAGTGGCCGGAGCAGCAGCGCGTCTTCCGCCTGCTGCCGGGGCTCGAAAGGGCGGAGTTCGTGCGCCTCGGCCAGATCCACCGCAACACCTTCGTCAACGCGCCGCGCCACCTCGACGCGCGCTACCGGGTTCGCGCGCACCCCTCAGTTCGTCTCGCGGGTCAGATCACCGGCGTCGAGGGGTACCTCGAGTCGGCGGCGACCGGCCTCGCGGCGGCGCTCTACCTGGCGCTCGAGCGGCGGGGCGTCGACACCCCGCTGCTCCCGGCGACCACCGCGCTCGGCGCCCTAGCGCGCCACCTGACCGACTCCGACCCGGCGAGCTTCCAGCCGGCCAACATCAACTACGGACTCTTCACGCCGCTCGAGCCCCTCCCCAAGCGGGACGAGCGGCGCCCCGCCTTCGCGGCCCGCGCCGCCGCCGACCTCG
>CAYZBH010000066.1:15352-19459 GCA_964476605.1 uncultured Thermoanaerobaculia bacterium
GCCCTGATCGAGCTCCTCTACGCGAGCGGCCTCCGCGTCTCGGAGCTGGTCTCGCTCGACTGGCGGGACCTCGACTTGGGCGGTCGCGTGCTGCGCGTGCTGGGCAAGGGGGGCAAGGAGCGCATGGTCCCCTTCGGCCGCGCCGCCGGCGCGGCGCTCGCCGCCTGGCGGCTCGGATGGACCGAGCTCCGCGGCCTCGCGCCGGCCGGCGACGATCCCGTCTTCCTCAACCTGCGCGGCGAGCGGCTGACCGACCGTTCGGTGCGCCGCATCCTCGACCGCTGGGTGGAGGCGGCGGCGCTCGCGCGCGGCGTCCATCCCCACACGCTCCGCCACACCTTCGCGACCCACCTGCTCGAACGGGGCGCCGACCTGCGCGCCATTCAGGAGCTCCTCGGACACAGCTCCCTCTCCACCACGCAGCGCTACACCCACGTCGACATCGAGCGGCTGCTCGCCGTCTATCGCGGCGCCCACCCGCGCGCCAAAACCCCGGAGTCCGACTGAATGGACGTCGCCCTCGTCACCTACGCGGAGCTGCTCGACCTCTTCCCCGACGACCGCCCGCTCGCGGCCGACCTCACGGCGTCGGGCCTCGCGGTCGGCGTGGTGGCCTGGGACGATCCGGAGTTCGACTGGAGCGCGACCCCTCTCGTGCTCCTCCGCTCCCCCTGGGACTACTATCGCCGGCACGACGAGTTCCTCGCCTGGACCGAGCGGGTCGGCGCCCTGACGCGGCTCGCCAATCCCGCGGCGGTGGTGCGCTGGAACACCCACAAGGGGTACCTGCTCGAGCTCGCGGCGCGCGGCGCGGCGGTGGTCCCGACCGCCCTCCTCCGGCGCGGCGAGCGCCGTGACCTGGCGGCGCTCGCGTCCGAGCGGGGGTGGGGCGACGTCGTGGTCAAGCCGGCGGTCTCGGCCGACTCCTGGGAGACGCACTTCGTTCGCGCCGCCGAGCTCGCGCGCGGTCAGGAGCACGTGGATCGCCTGCTGAAGGAGCGCGACCTCCTGGTGCAGCCCTTCCTGCCTTCGGTGGAGAGCTCCGGCGAACGCTGCCTCGTCTTTCTCGACGGCGCCTACTCGCACGCCGTGCGGAAGAACGCGCTCACCCAGGGAGGGCGCTGGGCCGGTCTTCCCGAAGGGGTGCCGGTCGAGGCCGAAGCCGATGAACGCGCGGCGGCCGAGCGGGTGCTCGCCGCCGCCGGCTGGACCGACCTCCTGTATGCCCGCGTCGACCTGACCCGCGATCGACGGGGGGAACCGCTGCTGCTCGAGCTCGAGGTGACCGAACCGACGCTCTTCCTCGCCGACAGCGCTTCGGGCCGCGCCCGGCTGGTCGCCGCGATCCTGCGACTGGTCGCCGCGGAGCGCTCGCGCCGCGGGGATTCCGGTTAATGTAGAGGCGCAGTCCGGACGAGGTGTCGATGCAGGATTCCGTGCCGCCCCGAGAGGGTCCGTCTCCGCGCGAGATCACCGGCGACCACTTGCGGGTCGCCTTCGAGAACGCGCACGAGGCGATCGTCATCGTGCAGGACGGCCGAATTCAGCTCGCCAATGCCGCCGCCTCGCAGCTGTCGGGCTACGCCTCCGAGGAGATCGCAGGGCTCGCCTTCCTCGAGCTCGTCCACCCCGACGATCGCGCCGTCGCGGAGGCGCGATATCTCGAGCGGCTGGCGGGCGATCTTCGCCAACGGACGCTCACCCTGCGCCTGGTGCGCAAGGACGGCGAAGTTCTCTGGGCCGAGGTCCGGTCGATGCCGGTCCGCTGGCGCGAGCAGGCGGCGATGCTGAGCTTCGTCGTCGACGTGACCGATCGCGAGCGGGCGCGCCAGGACGCCGCGGAGATGGGTCTCCTGCTCGAGCGGATCGCCTACGTGCTGCCCCACTTCCTCTTCATCTACGACTACGATCTCGGGCGCGACATCTACATCAACCGCTCGCTGCCGCTCGCGCTCGGGTACACGGCCGAGGAGGCGGCGGCCTTCGAGCCCTACCCCTTCCTCCACCTCTGTCACCCCGACGACCGCGGCCCGGCGCTCGAGCGCGAGGAGCGCTGGCGCGGCGTCCCGGAGGGAGCGACGCGGGAGACCGAGTTCCGCATCCGGCACCGCAACGGCGAGTGGCGCATCTTCAGCTCGCACAACACCCCTTTTCATCGCGACGCCGCCGGGCGCGTCCGCCAGATTCTCGGCGTGGCGCGCGACGTCACGGAGGAGCGCCGCGCCGAGGAGCTGCTGCGCCGCACCGAGCGGCTGGAGAGTCTGGGTCTCCTCGCGGCCGGCATCGCGCACGACTTCTCGAATCTCCTCACGCCGATCCTCGGTCACGTCGAGCTTCTGCTCGCGCGCCTCCCCGAGGGCTCGCCGCTCGCCGAGCGGGCGCTCGCCATCGAGAGCGCCGTCGAGCGCGCCTCGGAGCTCGCGCGTCAGCTCTATGTCTACGCCGGGCGCGGCGAGATCGAGCGCCGCGCCATGGATCTCAATGGCCTGATCGAGGAGGTCGTTCACCTGCAGGGCGCCCTCGCGCCGACGCCCGTGCCGACGCGGCTCGATCTCGCGCCCGCGCTGCCGCGCATCTCCGGCGACTCGAGCCAGCTCCGGCAGGTCATCCTGCACCTGCTCACCAACGCGCGCGACGCCGTCGTCGGGAGGGAAGGCGGCGTCGATATCAGCTCGCGACGCGTCGAGCTCACGCCCGAGATCCTCGGCCGGCTGGTGCTCTCCTCCGGCATCGAATCGGGCCCGGCGGTGATGCTCGAAGTGCGCGACGAGGGGCCGGGAATGAGCGAGGACACACTCTCGCGCATCTGGGAGCCCTTCTTCACCACCAAGGGGCGCGGCCGCGGTCTCGGCCTCTCGGCGGCCTTCGGCATCCTGCGCGCCCACGGCGCCGGTCTCGGCGTCGACTCGCTGCCCGGCCAGGGAAGCCGCTTCCGCGTCTACTTCCCGGTCGCGCCCTCCGCCGGCTGAGCGGGGGCGTTGATAGACTTTCGGGTCCCATGAAGACGCATGCGACGACCGTCCTGCTGGTGCGCCGCGAAGGCCGCGTGGTGCTCGCCTCGGACGGCCAGGTGACGCTCGGCAACACGGTGGTGAAGGCGGGCGCGGCGAAGGTCAAGCGCGCGGGCAAGGGGAAGATCCTGGTGGGCTTCGCGGGCGGCGCCGCCGACGGGCTCGCGCTCTTCACCCGCTTCGAGGCCAAGCTCGAGGAGTACAACCAGAATCTGGAACGTGCCGTGGTCGAGCTCGCCAAGGATTGGCGGACCGACCGGGCGCTGCGCCAGCTGGACGCCGTGATGGTGGTGGCCGACCGCGAGAAGAGCTTCCTCGTCTCGGGCACCGGCGACCTCCTGCAGCCGGACGAGGACGGCCTGCTCGCCATCGGTTCGGGGGGGAACTTCGCGCTCGCGGCGGCGCGCGCGCTGGTCACGCACACCCCCCTGCCGGCGCGCGAGGTGGCGGTCGAGGCGATGAAGATCGCGGCCCAGCTCTGCATCTACACCAACGACCGGCTGACCGTCGAGGAGCTGTGATCGCTCTCAAGCCGCGGGACGCGGCGCCACCGGTCGAGAACCTGACGCCCCGCCAGATCGTGGCGGAGCTCGACAAGTACGTGGTCGGCCAGCGCGCCGCCAAGCGCGCGGTGGCGATCGCGCTGCGCAACCGCTGGCGGCGCCAGCAGCTGCCGCCCGCGGTGGGCGACGAGATCGTGCCCAAGAACATCCTGATGATCGGCCCCACCGGGGTCGGCAAGACCGAGATCGCGCGGCGGCTCGCGAAGCTCGCCCGCGCCCCCTTCCTGAAGGTCGAGGCTTCGAAGTTCACCGAGGTGGGTTACGTGGGGCGCGATTGCGAGTCGATGGTGCGCGACCTCACCGAGATCGCGGTCGCCCTGGTGCGCGAGGAGCTCCGCGCCGCGGTCGCCACGAGCGCCGCGGAGCGCGCTGAGGAGCGTCTCCTCTCCCTGCTCCTGCCACCCCCCCACGCGCAGACCGGCTACACCCCGCCCGGTTCCGCCGCCCCCGGCGCCGAGCCGCCGGTCGAGGAGCTCTCGGCGACGCGCGAGAAGCTGCGCGACAAGCTCCGCTCCGGAGCGCTCGACGCCCGC
>CAYZBH010000067.1:0-17806 GCA_964476605.1 uncultured Thermoanaerobaculia bacterium
GGAGCTCCCCGCAGAGGGGCCTCTGAGGCCGAGCAGTCGAAATCCCTGGCAATCGAACACGACCCGGCGAGGCCGAAGCGGAGGCGGGCGCCCTCCGTTGACTTGCGGACAGCGCCCGCCGGTCCCGGCGCGGGGAGCGCCGAACGGACGCGGGGGAACGACGGCTACCGAGAAACCTCAGGCGATCCAGACCGTCTTGACGTTGACGAACTCGCGGATGCCGTAGGACGAGAGCTCGCGGCCGAAGCCGGAGCGCTTGATGCCGCCGAAGGGGAGACGCGGGTCGCTCTTCACCATGCCGTTGACGAAGACCGAGCCCGCCTCGATCTCGCGCACCAGACGCGCCTTCTCCGCCGCGTCGTTCGTCCAGACCGAAGCTCCGAGCCCGAAGACGCGGTGGTTCGCGACCGCGATCGCCGCCTCCAGATCGTGGACCTTGAACAGCACGGCGACCGGTCCGAAGATCTCCTCCTCCCAGGCGGGGCTCCCCGGCACCGGCTCCGCGAGCACCGTCGCCGGGTAGAAGTTCCCCGGCCCCGCGAGCGGCGCGCCACCGAGGAGCAGCTTCGCGCCGGCTGCCACCGACCGCTTCACCTGCAGGTTGAGCTCGTCCCGGATCGGTCGCGTCGCGAGCGGCCCCAAGGCGACCGCCGGGTCCATCGGGTCCCCGACGCGGAGCGCCGCCATCCCCGCGACGAAACGTTCGACGAACGCGTCGTAGACCTCCGCGTGCACGACGAAACGCTTCGCCGCGATACACGATTGGCCATTGTTGATCGTGCGCGCGACGACCGCCGTCGCCGCGGCCTTCTCGACGTCTGCGCTCGGCAGCACGACGAAGGGGTCGCTGCCACCCAGCTCCAGAACCGCCTTCTTGATCTCCGCGCCGGCGGCGCGCCCGACCGCGACGCCGGCCCCTTCGCTTCCGGTGAGCGTCACCGCGGCGACCCGGGGGTCACGGATCATCCGCTCGACCGCGTCGCTTCCCACGAGGAGCGTCCGGAAACCGCCGTCGGGGACTCCCGAGCGCCGGAAGATCTCCTCGATCGCGAGCGCCGACTGCGGCACGTTCGAGGCGTGCTTGAGGATTCCCACGTTGCCCGCCATGAGCGCCGGCGCCGCGAAGCGGAAGACCTGCCAGAAGGGGAAGTTCCAGGGCATCACCGCGAGCACGCAGCCGAGCGGGTCGAAGCGCACGGAGCTCTCGCCGGCTTCCGTCGTCACCGGCTCCGAGGCGAGGAACCGCTCGGCGTGCTCGGCGTAGAAGCGGCAGACCCAGGCGCACTTCTCGACCTCGGCCACGGCCGAGCCGATGGGCTTCCCCATCTCGAGCGTCATGATCTCCCCGAAGCGCCGCTTCTCCTCCTCCAGGATCTCGCCGGCCCGAGCGACGTGCGACGCGCGCTGCGCGAACGAGAGTCGACTCCAGGACGGGAAGCGCTCGACCGCCGTCGCGAGCGCCCGCTCGATTTCTGCGTCGGTCGCGGGCGGAAACTCTCGGAGCGTCTCTCCGGTCGCCGGGTTGATCGATGCGATGGCCATGTCGGCTCCTCCCTCGACGCGCTCGACTCCTCAGCTCGGACGCTCGAAGCGGGCTCGGATGCCGCGCCGTTCGAGCTCGCCGAAGAAGCGGTCGAGCGGTAGCGAGGTCTCCGGACAGAGCACTCCGGGCGTCGCGATCTCGCGCCGGGCGAGCAGGAGGCCGGCGATCGCGAGCGGCACGCCGGTGTCGAGCGTCCCGGCGGCGATCTTCCAGTCCGGGTGTGGACGGATGACCGCCTCCGCCCGCCCCCGGACCACCTTGCCGTCGCGGCGGCCGACCAGCTCGACGCGCAGCGCGTCCGCGTCGCGCGGCTCCCCGGCCACCTTCGGCAGGCGCTCCGCGAGCGCCAACAGCATGCGCCGCGGCGAGACGCCGTCGGCGAGGGGCGCGCGATCGGCGAGACCGAGCTCCACGAGAAAGCGCATCTTGGCGACGAAATCGGAGGCGAATGCCACCTTGAAGCTCGCCGCGCGGAGGCCCGGGTAGGACCGCGGGAACATCGCCACTTCGGAGTGCAGCGTGTAGATCGCCCGCATCCTCCCGACCGGCGGCGGGAACTCGACCTCCTCTTCGCCGCTCATCGGCGGCACCGCGCGCGGTTCGCCGTCGAGCACGATCTGCGGCTCGAGCTGGAACTCGTCGAGGACGGTGTCGAGCGCGTAGGGGATGGGGAGCGTGCCGGCAACGGCCGGGTCGTGGCAACCGACCCGGACGTGGATCTCCTCGACCTGATCGAGACCCTCGGCGAGCCGGCCGGCCATCGCGTTGGTGATCCCCGGCGTCGAGCCCATGCCGAGGAGCGCCGTCACCCCCGCCGCCCGGAAGAGGGGGTCGAGCGCGAACTGCTGCAGGCTCCCGTGGTAGAGGCCGCCCAGGTCGGTGTAGGGGACTCGCGCCGCCAGCGCCGCCCGCATGAGCTCGACGTTGTGGTAGTAGGTCACGCAGTTGAGCGCCGCGTCGTGCCCGGCGAGGAGGCGCGTCGTGGCGTCGACGTCGCGGGCGTCGAAGGACGCGAACCTGGCGTTGGGGTGCGGAGGAGAGAACGGACGCCGGTCGGCGGCGGTGACTTCGACCTCGGGCGCGTGCTCCGCGAGGTCCCGGAGCACCACTTCGGCCATCGCGCCCGCGGCCCCGAGCACGGCCAGCCGCATCAATCGTCCTCCTCGATCTTGACCACCGGCGTCTCGCGATCGACCTCCTGAAGCGTGTCCTCCAGGACCTCGAGGACCTCGTCGATCAGCTTCTGCGAGATGTTGAGGGCGGGCTCGAAGCGGACGACGCGCGAGTTGGTGAGGGTCCCGGCGACCAGCACGCCACGCTTGAAGAGCCCGGAGACGATCTTGTAGCCGATCTCGGTGTTCTCGAACTCCATGCCGAGCAGGAGTCCGCGCCCCTGCGCCCGGCGGATCAGCCGGTCGTAGCGCATCTGGAGCGCCACCAGCTCGCCCAGCAGGTACTTCCCCTTGCGTAGCGCCTGGGCGGCCAGGTTCTCCTCGAGCGTCACGTGGATGGCGGCGATGCCGGCCGCGCAAGCGAGCGGATTCCCCCCGAAGGTCGAGGTGTGGATGAACGGGTTCTCCTCCAGCACCTTCCAGATCTTCGGCGTCGAGATGAAGGCCGAGAGCGGCATCACGCCGCCGCCCAGGGCCTTGCCCAGGCACATGATGTCCGGCACCGTCGCCCAGTGCTCGACACCGAACATCTTGCCGGTGCGCCCGAGCCCGGTCTGCACCTCGTCGGCGATGAGCAGCGCGCCGTACTCGTCGCAGGCCTTGCGGATGCGCGGCCAGAAGTCGTCGGGGGGTACGATGGCGCCTGCCTCCCCCTGGATCGGCTCCATGATCACCGCGGCGACCCCCTTTCCGGTCGCGTCCGCCTTGTAGAGCTCGTCCTCCACCGCCTCGGCATCTCCGAACTCGACGAACTGGATGCCGGGCAGGAGCGGCAGAAAGGGCTCCCGGTACTCCCATTTGCCCATCAGCGAGAGCGAGCCGCAGCTCTTGCCGTGGAATCCGCGGAGCGACGAGATGAAGTTCGTCTTGCCGGTGTAGAGGCGCGCCAGCTTGTACGCCCCTTCGACCGCATCCGTGCCGTTGTTGATGAAGAAGGAGTACTGGAGGTCGCCGGGTGCGATCTCGCCGAGGAGCTCGGCGAGGGCGCCGCGGAGCGGATCGATCAGCTCCTGCGAGGAGAGCGGCATGCGCGCCAACTGGTCGGCGACCGCCTTGACGATCCTGGGGTGGCGGATGCCGGCGCTGTAGATGCCGTAGCCGCCGAGGCAGTCGATGTAGCGCCGGCCCGTGAGGTCGTAGAGGAGCGAGCCCTGCCCCTCCCACTCGAGGGCGGGCTCGTCGCGCATCTCGATCAGCGACTTGCGGTACTCGAGGTAGCCGCGGTTGTAGTAGAAGGAGAAGTTGTCCGTCGTCTCCTGGATCAGCCGCCGCTTCTCCTCCTCGGAGAAGCTCGGCGAGGCGATGACGTCCAGCCAGCGTTGCGATTCCCGAAGCAGCTCTTCCCGATTCATCGTCGTCTCCCTGGCTCCTGCGGTCCGTGGAACCTGCGTTCCGGTACCGGGCCAGGGAGGCTACGGATCCGTGAAGAGGTACCGGGAGAAGCGTTCAGCGAAGGGCATGCGCGAGGACCTCCAGCCCCTCTTCCAACTGCTCGTCGGTGATGACGAGCGGCATCAGAGTGCGCAGCACGTTGCCGTGCGTGCCGGCGGAGAGGAGGATCAGCCCCTTCTCGTAGGCGCGCCGGATCACCGCTTGCGTGAGCTCCTTGTCGGGTTCCTTCGTCCGCCGGTCCTTGACCAGCTCGAGCGCCCGCATGGCGCCGAGTCCGCGGGCATCGCCGATCGCGGGCACGCTCTCGGCGAGCGCCGCGAAGGCACCCTCGACGCGGCGGCCGATCGCCGCCGCGCGCTCGACGAGCGAGCCGTCCGCGAACAGATCGAGCACCGCGAGCGCCGCCGCGCAGGCCAGGGGGTTGCCGACGTAGGTCCCGCCGAGGCCCCCCACCTGCGCCGCGTCCATCAGATCGGCGCGCCCCACGACTGCGGACAGCGGGAGTCCGCCGGCGAGCGATTTCGCCAGGGTCATCAGGTCCGGGACGAGCCCGAAATGGTCGGAGGCCCACAGTTTTCCCGTGCGGCCGAAACCGGTCTGAATCTCGTCGGCGACGAGGAGAATGTCGTGGCGTCGGCAGATCTCGACCAGCACACGCAGGAAGGCTGGAGGTGCCGGGACGAAGCCCCCTTCGCCGAGCACGAGCTCGATGACGACACAGGCGAGCTTCTCCGGCGCCACGTGCGTCGCAAAGAACTCCTCGAGCTCCGCCCGGAAGGTGGCCTCGTCGGCCGGCCGGTCTCGGCGGTAGAGGTAGGGGAAGGGAAAGCGGTAGATCTCGGGCGCGAACGGCCCGAAGCCGAGCTTGTACGGCTTGACCTTGCTCGTCATCGAGAGGCCGAGCAGGGTCCGGCCGTGGAAGGCGTGCTCGAAGACCAGGATCCCCTCCCGGCCGCTCGCCCGGCGGCAGATCTTGACCGCGTTCTCGACCGCCTCGGCACCGCTCGAGAAGAGCGCAGTCTTCTTCTCGTGCGCTCCGGGTACCAACCCGTTGAGCCGCTCGGCGAGCGCCACGTAGCTCTCGTAGGGCGCCACCGCGAAACAGGTGTGCGTGAAGCGCTCGAGCTGCTCTCGGACGGCGGCGACCACCCGCGGATGCGCATGGCCGACGTTCAGAGTTCCGATACCCCCCGCGAAGTCGAGCAGGTGGTTGCCGTCCACGTCGTGAATAACGGCTCCCTCGGCCTGCTCGACGAAAACGGGAGTGATCTGGCCGAGGCTCGACGAGAGGGCCGCTCGCCGGCGCTCCATCAGGGCACGCGAGCGCGGGCCGGGGATCTCTGTCCGGAGGCGAATGGCGGTCATGACGCGGCCATGGGCCCGCCACCGGGAGTGCCGACTGGGTGGGGGCTCGATTCGCGGACATGCTACCACGCGCCTTTCCGGAGCCCCCGGGAACCCGCCTCCTGCTGGCCCTCGCGCCCTGCCCTTTCTTTGCCGCAGTGCGGCTTGACCTGCCGCCCGAAGAGGAGGAGATTACAAACCAAGCGTTCGGTTTTTTCCTTAGCACCCCGGCCGAGAGGAGGATTCGTGGCGCGCAAGCGGCAGATCGAGAAGTCCGAAGCCTCCGTCGAGGCGATCCTCGACGCCGGACTCGAGCTCTTCTCCTCGCAGGGATTCCGCGCCACGACGCTGCGCCAGATCGCCGACCGCGCCGCGCTCTCGGTCGGCAACATCTACCACCACTTTCCGAACAAGCTCGCCATCTATCAACGCCTCATCGAGCGCTACTGGGAGCGGCTGCTCGATCCGCAGCTCCCCCTCAACCGGATCTTCGCCGCAGCTCGCTTTCCGGAAGACCTCGAAGAGATGGCGGTGGCGATCGAGCAGGTCGTCTCGGCCAACGCCGGTCACATCCTGCTCATCTACGTCGACGTCATCGAGTTTCGGGGGGAACACATCCGGGCCTTCTACGAGGACATGGCCCGGCGCTACGGGCGCAGCTACGGCCCCCGCTTCGCGGCGCGGACCGCCGCCGGCGACTTCGGCGATGCCGACCCCATGATGGCCGTGATGGTCGCCACCCGATGGCTCTTCTACTTCTTCACCGTCGAGAAGTGCTTCGGCGTCCCCTTGCACTTCGGCATGACGCCGCAGCAGGCGGTCGACGGCTTCATCCGCCTTCTCCGTTACGGTCTGCTCCCCCGCGGCGCGTCCGCCGCACCCGATGACCCGTCTGCTCTCGAGCGCTCGTCCGGCCCCGCCACTTCCGGCGTCGCCGGCCGCCGCTCTCCCACCGAAGGAGGTACCGAACCATGACCAGGCCACAGGCCACCCCCCGGCCGCCCCGCGAGGCGACCCCCGCGTTGACTTGGCTCCTGCTGCTCACCGGCGTGCTGGCGATCGCCTGGTGGCAGGCTCCGGCGTTCGCGCAGAGCAGCGATCCGGCACAGCCGACGCCCCCCGCCACGAGCGAGGAAGAGGCCGAAGCGGCCAAGACTCCGGCCGTGGGCGAGGAGATCGTCGTCACCGCCCGCAAGCGCGAAGAGAACCTCCAGGAGATCCCGGTCGCCGTCACCGTGTCGACCGGGGATCAGCTGGAGCAGTCGGCCGCCGCCGACATCTCGGAGCTCCAGGCCGACGTGCCGAACCTCTCCATCTACTCGGGGCGCAACCAGTCGACCACGTTGACCGCCTTCATGCGGGGCATCGGTCAGGCGGATCCGCTCTGGGGCGTCGACCCCGGCGTCGGCCTCTACTTCGACGACGTCTACCTTGCGCGACCTCAAGGCGCCCTGCTCGACGTCTTCGACGTGCAGCGGATCGAGACGCTCCGTGGTCCGCAAGGCACTCTCTACGGCAAGAACACCATCGGCGGCGCCATCCGCTACGTCTCCAAGCCCCTGACCGACCAGCTCGCGGGCAGGATCTCGTTCACCGGCGGCGACTACGCCAACCAGGACGTGGTGGCAATCGTCGGCGGCGCGATCGTCCCGGGTAAGCTGCGGGCCAAGCTCTCGCTCGCCTCGCTCCAGCACGACGGCTGGGGCACGAACCTCAACACCGGCAAGGACGTCAACGACAAGAACACTCAGGCCGGCCGCGTCGCGCTCGAGTGGCTCCCCTCCGACACCGTCAATGTCCAGCTGAGCTACGACAAGTCCAAGGACAAGTCGAATCCGAAGGGGTGGGCGCGGCTCGCGGCAAACCGCTTCTGCCCGGTCTACCTCGGCGGCGCCACCTGTCCGCCGCTCGACAGCGTCTACGACGTCCAGGCCGGCTTGGCACCGCTCAACGGCACCGACTCCGAGGGCGGCGCGATGACCATCGCCTGGGACATGAGCTCAGCCTGGCGCTTCAAGTCGATCACCGCCTACCGGGAGTCGAACACCGAGAACAACATCGACTTCGACACCACGCCGGCGCCGATCACCGACGTCACGGCGATCTACTGGGATCGGCAGACCTCGCAGGAATTCCAGCTCCTCTACGACAACCACGGTCGCTGGAACGGCGTGCTCGGCTTCTACTACTTCGACGGCAAGGCCGGCGGCCTGGTCAAGAACAACTTCCTCAACCTGCTCTTCGGAACCACCGACGGCTGGACCAAGACCTCCTCCTACGCGCTCTTCGGAGAAGGCAACTACAGCATCAACGACCGCCTGACCCTCAACGTCGGGCTGCGCGCGACCCAAGAGAAGAAGAACACCCTCGCCTACAACGCCGGCTACGCCGACGCGACGTTCAGCCGCGTCACCGCCGTCACCGCCGACTTCAACAAGAGCAAGACCTTCGACTCCCTGGCGCCCAAGCTCGCCCTGCAGTACCAGTTCGATCCCGATGTCATGGGCTACGTCTCGGTGTCGCGCGGCTTCAAGAGCGGCGGCTTCAACGTGCGCGCGCAGGCGACCGTCTTTCCGCAGTCGGCCGAGCCGTTCAACGACGAGATCCTCGACGTCGCGGAGGTCGGCCTGAAGACCGTCCTGGGCCGCCAGCTGACCCTCAACTCCGCGGTCTTCTACGGCAAGTACAAGGACATCCAGGTCTCCACCTTCACCGCCTACGACTCGAACGGCGACGGCGTCGAGGACGCCTTCTTCGGGAACTTCCTGAACGCAGGCGACGCCACCATGAAGGGCGTCGAGGTCGAGTACGACTGGCACTCCCTGGCGGCCGACTGGTTCGGGATCTCGGGCAACGTCAGCTATCTCGACGCCAAGCCCGACCAGTTCCTGGACGCGAACCACGACGGCTTCGTCGATACGCAGGTGATCACCAACGCGCCGAAGTACACCGGCTCGTTGCGCCTGAACTTCGACTTCCCCGCGTGGGGCGGGCTGATCTCGGCGAGCGCCGGCGTGGCCCACCGCGACGAGTCGACGCTCACCAACGAGGGGGGTCAATACCCGGGTCGCCCCGGCGTCCCGCTGCTACCGATCGTCCAGCCCTCCTTCGAGCTCTACGACGCGTGGATCAACTGGCTGTCGCCCAACGCCCACTGGCGCTTCGGGATCACCGGCAAGAACCTGACCAACGAGGAGTACCTCACCAACGGCTACAACATCCCGGCGCTCGGCATCCTCACCGGCTCCTACGGCGCGCCGCGCACCGTCCTCGGCACCGTCGAGTATCGCTTCTGATGATCGACACCGGGCTCGCGGGAAAGGTCGTCGTCGTCACCGGGGCCGCGGCCGGCATCGGCCGTGCCGTGGCCCGCCGCTTCGCGCGCGAGGGAGCGCGCGTCGCGGCCTGGGACGTCGCCGAGGCGCCCGACCTCGCCGCCGACCTGGGCGGCGAGGGAGTGGTCGCCCGCGTCGACGTCACCGATCGCGCCGCCGTCGAGGCGGCCACCGATGCCGTGGTGACCCGATTTGGACGCTACGACGTGCTGATCAACAACGCCGGCATCGTGCGCGACGCCCAGCTCGTCAAGTGGAAGGACGGCGCCGTCGCCTCGGTGATGGAGGACGCCGCTTTCGACTCCGTGCTGGCGGTCAACTTCAAGGGGCCGTTCCTCTGCGCGCGCGCCGCCGTGCCCCACATGATCCGCGGCGGTGGCGGCGCGATCCTGAACGCCTCGTCGGTGGTCGGGCTCTACGGGAACTTCGGGCAGACCAACTACGCCGCCACCAAGAGCGCGGTCATCACCATGACGCGGACCTGGGCGCGCGAGCTGGGGCGCTTCGGCATTCGCGTGAACGCCGTGGCGCCCGGCTTCATCGCCACCGAGATCCTCGCCGCCATGCCGCAGAAGGTGCTCGACGGCATGATCGCCCACACGCCGCTCGCCCGCATGGGCAAACCGGACGAGATCGCCGAGGCCTACCTCTGGCTGGCGTCGGACGCGGCTTCCTACGTTCACGGCGCGGTGCTCTCCGTCGACGGCGGACTGGTCACCGGCACCTGAGCCGGTAGCATCGAGGCGGGGCGTGGGATCCTCTCCCTCGCCCCGCCGCGGAGGTGTGGATGCCCCGTTTCGCCCAGATCGTCTCCACCGGGAGATATCTCCCCGAGATCGAGGTCTCGAACGACGAGCTACGTCGCCGGTTCGCTCACCTGCCCGACTTCGTCGACAAGATGGAGGCTTCGACCGGCATCCTGCGGCGCTGGTACGCCCCCGAGGAGTGGGCCGCCTCCGATCTCGCGGTCCGCGCCGCCCGTCAGGCCCTCGAGCGCGCCGGACGTTCCCCCGAAGAGGTCGACCTGCTCCTGGTCGGGACCGACTCGCCCGACTTCATCACGCCCGCCACCTCGGTCGTCGTGCAGCACAAGCTCGGTGCCAAGAACGCCGGCACCTTCGACATCGGGTGCGCCTGCGCCTCCTTTCCGACCGGCCTCGCCACCGCGGCTGGGTGGATCGCGGTCAACCCCTCGATCCGCACCGTCCTGGTGGTCGGCGTCTATCTGATGCACAAACTCGCCGATCCCGCCGATCCGATGGTCTTCTTCTACGGGGACGGCGCCGGCGCGGCGCTGCTCGAGGCGGGCGACGCGCCCGGCTTCGTCTCCGCCGCGGCGCAGGCCGACGGCTCGTACCACCGGCACTGGGGGATCTACGCCGGGGCGACGGCGGAGCCCGCGAGCGAGACCGCGGTGCGCGAGGGGCGGACGCGGGTCCGGCTCGTCGAGCGCTACCCACCCGAGGTCAACCACGAGGGGTGGCCGCGCGTCGCGCGCGCGCTCGCCGCGAACGGCGGGTTCGCGATCGAAGATCTCGACCTGCTGATCTTCACGCAGGTTCGGAAGCCCTCGATCGAGCTCGTGATGGGGGAGCTCGGCCTGCCGATGGAGCGCACCCACACGGTGATGGAGGAGTGGGGCTACACCGGCTCCGCCTGCCTCGGCATGGCCTTCGACGACGCGGCCGCGAAGGGGAAGGTGAAGGCGGGGGATCTCGTCGCCTTCGTGGGCTCGGGGGTCGGCTACAACCAGGCCGGCGCCGCCTTCCGCATCGGAGAGCTCCGCCGGTGAAGCGTGGCGCCCGGCTCGGGCTCGGCGTCGCGGCGCTCCTCCTGGTCGCGCTCGTCGGCGGCTTCCTCTGGTTCGTCCGCCATCCGCTCGCGGCTCTCGAGGCCGCCGAGCGGCGGGCGCTCCGTCGGGCCGGCTTCGAGGTGTTGCGGATCGGCGAAGGGAACGAGGCGCTCACGGTTCTCGTCGCCGGAGAGGGACCGCCGCTCGTCTTCCTGCACGGCCTCGGCGACCAGGCGGGGAGCTGGGCGAAGGTCGCGCCGGCCTTCACGGGCTCCCACCGCGTCTGGCTCCCCGACCTGCCCGGTCACGGCGAGAGCGCGCCGCGGGCGGGCGAGCTCACGATGGCGACCGTTCTCGACGGCGCCGAGCGGATCGTCGCCCACGCCACGGACGGAGAGCGGCCGGCGATCCTCGTCGGCAACTCGCTCGGGGCCTGGCTCGCGACTCTGGTGGCGCACCGCCACCCCGAGCGCGTCGCCCGTCTCGTCCTCGTCGACGGCGGGGCGCTCGCGGGCGAGCCGGGAGGGCCTTCGCTCACGCCCAAGAACCGCCGCGAAGCGGCCGCGTTGATGGCGCTGCTCCGTGACCCGAGCGCGCCGCCGCTCCCCGGCTTCGTCCTCGACGATGTCGTCCGGCGCGCCGCCTCCGGGCCGATCGCGCGCCTCTCGGCCGATCTGCCCGGTCTCGTCGCCCACCTGCTCGAGGGGCGGCTGGGCGAGGTGACCACCCCCACCGATCTGCTCTGGGGAGCATCCGACCGCCTGGTGCCGCTCGCCTACGCCGAGAGAGTTCGCGGTGCCTTGCCCGCCGCCCGGCTGACCCGGATCGAGCAGTGCGGACACGTGCCGCAGGTGGAGTGCCCCGAGCGCTTCGCGGCCGAGCTCGCCAAGATCCTCGCGGCGCCGCCGCCGGAGCCGGCGCCATGATCAGCGCCGACGTCCTGGGCGAGCGGGCCCGCCTCACCCCCGACGCGCTCGCGTTGGTCGTGGTCGAGTCGGCGGCGCGCTTCACCTATCGCGCCCTCGACGCGCGCGCCGTCCGTTGCGCCCAGCTCCTCTCCCGTCTCGGGCTCGCGCCGGGGGATCGCGTCGCGATCCTCGCGCACAACCGGGTCGAGTATCTCGACCTCTTCTTCGCGGCGGGCAAGAGCGGATTCGTCCTGGTGACGCTCGGCACGCGTCTCACCGCGCACGAGCTCGCGCCGATCCTCGAAGACGCCGGCGCGCGCGCCCTGCTCTACGACGGCGCCTTCGCCGAGACGGTCACCGCGCTCGGCGGGCGGGTGCCGGTCGAGCACTGGATCGCGCTCGATGCGCCGGCCGCGGCCGGCGACCTTTCGTACGCGGAGCTCGCGGCGGCGGTCGACCCCGAGCGCTTCGTTCCCTTCCGGTCGCGGCCCGAAGACGTCTACTGTCTCCTCTACACCTCCGGGACCACCGGCAAGCCCAAGGGGGTCATGATCCCCCACCGCCAGATCGCCTGGAACGGCTACAACACGGTCTGCGGATGGCAGCTGCGACCGGACGACGTCTCGCCGATCTTCACACCGCTCTATCACGCCGGCGGGCTGATGGCCTTCCTCGGACCGATCTTCACCATCGGCGGCACGATCGTTCTCCACCATGGCTTCGATGCCGCCGAGATCTGGCGGACCGTCGCCGCCGAGCGCTGCACGGTGATCCTCGGCGTGCCGACGATCTGGAAGCTGCTCGCCGAGGCGCCCGAGTTCGCGACCGCCGATCTCTCTTCGGTCCGTTGCCTCTATTCCGGGGGCGCCCCGCTCCCGACCTGGATCGCCGAGATCTACCAACGCCGCGGCCTGGTCTTCAAGCAGGGCTACGGCATGACCGAGGTCGGCGTCAACTGCTTCGCGATGACGATCGAGGAGTCGGTCGCCAAACTGGGCTCGATCGGCAAGCCGATGATGCACACCGAGGTGCGCCTGGTGGACGCCACGGGACACGACGTGCCGGCGGGCGAGGTCGGAGAGATGTGGTTCCGCGGACCGCACGTCTCGTCGGGCTACTGGAACCGTCCCGACGCCACGGCCGAGAGCTATCTGGCGGACGGCTGGTTCCGCTCCGGAGACCTGGCGCGGCGCGACGCCGAGGGCTTCCACTACATCGCCGGACGCGCCAAGGAGATGTTCATCTCGGGCGGCGTCAACGTCTTCCCGGTCGAGATCGAGGCGGTGCTCCTGCAGCACCCCGGAGTGCGCGACGCCGCGGTCGTCGCGGTCGAGCACCCGACCTGGGGCGAGGTGGGGATCGCCTTCGTCGTCCCGCTCGCGGCCGGGAGCGCCGAGGCGGACTCGGTGCTCGCCTTTCTCGGCGAGCGACTCGCCAAGTTCAAGCTCCCCAAGCAGGTCGTGCATCTCGACGAGCTGCCGCGTACCGCCTACGGCAAAGTCGTGAAGATCGAGCTCAAGGCGCGCTACCTGGCCACGGAGGGCTCGTGACGACCTCTCTCGCGCATCGCGTCGAGGGCTCGGGCGCTCCTCTCGTGTTGCTCAACGGCGGCATGATGACCTTCGCCTCCTGGCAGCCCGTCGCCGTGCGGCTCGAAACGAGCTACCGGGTCCTCCGCTTCGACTTCCGCGGCCAGCTCCTCTCGCCGGGTGAACCTCCGGCGGAGCTCGCGGGGCATGCGGCCGACCTGCTCGCCCTGCTCGACGAGGCGGGGTACGCCAATGCCCACCTCGTGGGCGCCTCCTTCGGCGCGCTGGTCGCCGTGGAGTTCGCCGCCAACCACCCGGAGCGCGTCCGCTCGCTCGCCCTGGTGACCGCGATGGATCGCGCGACCGTGACCTTTCGCTCCCAGAGCGACGGCATGCGGGCGATCCTCGCCGACGTCGCCGCGGGAGGAGACCGCGAGCCTTTCTGGGACGTGATGGTCGCGGGGGTCTATTCGCGACCGTACCTCGAGCGGGAGCGGGAGGCGCTCGCGGCCCGGCGCGCCCAGCTGGGGCTCCTCCCTGCGACCTGGTTCACCGGCGTCGACCGGCTGCTCGCCGCGGTCGAGGCCTTCGACCTCACCCCCGCGCTCGCTCGCATCCACCGCCCCTCTCTCGTGATCGCCGCCGCGGACGACCAGGTGATGGACGCGGCACGCTCCCGCGTCCTGGCGGAGAGTCTGGGCGCCGATCTCGTCACGCATCCCACGGCGGGTCACGCGCTGGTCGCCGAAGACCCCGCCTGGCTCGCGCAAACCCTCGAGCAGTTCCTCGAGCGCTCGGAAAGGAGAGCCTCGTGAAACCGATCTATCTCGCTGCCTACCATCAGTCCCCCTTCGGCAAGCTCGGAGCGAAGGGCGTACCGGAGATCCTCGCCGCCGCCGTGGAAGGAGTCGCTGCGGAGCTTGGCGCTTCCGTGGCCGCGTTCGACGTCGCCTCGGTCGGCGCCGCCTGCGGCTTCACGCTCAACCGCCAGGGCCTCCTCGCCGGGCTCGTGGCGGCGGTGCCCGGCCTCGCCGGCAAGCCGATCGAAGCGGTCGAGAACGCCTGCGCCTCCGGCGGTCAGGCGGTGCTCTCGGTCGCGCAGAAGCTCCTCTGCGGTCTGGGCGACGTCGGCGTCGCGGTGGGCTACGAGAAGATGCGCGGCGACGACGGCAAGGTCGACGGCGCCAAGGTGGGCGAGGTCCTCGGCTACTTCTCGCACCCCGGCGAGCGGGAAGGCAAGACCTACGTCTTCCCCCATCTCTTCGCCGAGGTGATGGCCGAGTACATGGCCGCCTGGGGCGCGACCGAGGAAGACTTCGCACGCATCGCGGTCGCCGAGTACGCGAACGCCCGCCACAATCCCGACGCTCAGATGAAGGGGGTCGAGCTGACCCTCGAGAAGGCGCTCACAATCGAAGGGCCGAACCGCTACATCGTGGAGGGCCTGCCGCTCAAGACCTACGACTGCTCGCAGATCACCGACGGCTACGCGGCGCTCGTGTTGGCGACCGACGAGGGGCTCGCGCGCCTCGGCGTCGCCCCCGCCGACGCGGTCCGCCTCGCCGGCTGGGCGCAGGCGACCGACCCGCTCGCCAAGGCGGGGCGCGACGTCCTGCGCCCCGCGGGCGCGCACGCCGCGATGCGCCGCGCCTACGCGATGGCCGAGGTCGCGCCGCGCGACGTCGACGTCGCGGAGATCCACGACTGCTTCTCGGTCATGGGCGCGATCGGCGTCGAGGTGCTGGGCCTGGCCGAGCCCGGCCAGGGAGCGCGGTACTGGGCGGACGGAAAGACCGCGATCGACGGTGCGTGCGGGGTCAATCTCTCCGGAGGTCTCATCGCCAAGGGGCATCCGATCGGTGCCACCGGCGTCGCGATGCTCGGCTGGGGATTCCGGCAGCTCACCGGCCGCGCCCCGGCGCCTCTCCAACGCCGCGACGCGGGCGTCGCCGCCACCTTCAACATCGGCGGACCGATCTGCGCCTCGGTCGCGACCGTCCTCGTGCGCGACTGATGGCGGGCGCGGCCGAGCGCAAGCCCCGCGAGAGCGGTTTCCTGGCGGACGGCGAGCATCGGGTCTGGTGGGAGCTCCACGGCACCGGGGAGCAGGAGGTCGTCTGCCTGCTGAACGGCCTCGCCATGCACACCAAGGCCTGGTACCCGTTCCTCGACGAGCTCTCGGGCTACGACGTCCTCCTGTACGACTACCTCGGCCAGGGGGCTTCCTCCTCGCCCGATGCGCCGGTCGAGATTCCCCACCTCGCCGACTGCCTGGCACGCCTCGCCGACGAGATCGGCGCCGACCGGATCCACACCGTCGGCGTCTCCTACGGGGGGTTCGTGGCGCTCGACTTCGGCCGCCTCCACGCCGACCGTCTGGCGACGCAGACGCTCTCCGGGATCCTGCTCTCGCGCGAGCGCACCTTCGAGCTCTACCAGGCGATGTCGCTCCGCTTCTACGCCGGCGGCGTCTCCCTCTTCCCGCTCTACACGCATTACCTCTACGAGAAGATCTTCGGCGAGAGGTTTCTCCGCGAGACCCCGCCCGAGACTCTCGACGCCATGCGGCAGCGCTTCGAAGAGCGCTACATCGGCCGTATTCACAGCCTAGTGCGGCTGACCGAGGCGCAGAATCCGTTCTTCGCGGCGCTCGACCAGGGGCTCGACGCCTACCGCGCGGTCACCGCGCCGACACTCGTCCTGGCGGGCGCCCAGGATCGCGCCATCCCGCTCTGGGCGCAGCGCAAGCTGGCCGACGTCTTCCCGGTGAGCCGCTACGAGGAGATCCCCGACGCCGGACACGTCGTCTATCTCGAGCGCCGCGATCTCTTCTTCCCGCGCCTGCACCGCTTTCTCGAGACCCGCGATCCGGCTGCCTGAGGAGACCGCATGCCCTCACCCACGCCCGTGGCCGACGCCACGCCGACGCCACGCTCCGCCTGGACGCTGCTCGCCTTCCTCACCTCGCTCAACGTCCTCAACTTCGTCGACCGCTCGCTGATCGCGAACCTGGGGCCGCTGCTGATCGCCGATCTTGGGCTGACGCGCGCCCAGATCGGCCTCCTGGCCGGATTCGGCTTCGTCTTCTTCTACAGCTTCATCGGGCTCTTTCTCGGGCTCGCGGCCGACCGCTGGCCTCGCTTCCCGCTGGTCGCCGGTGGTCTCGCGCTCTGGAGCGGCATGACCGCGCTCTCCGGCCTCGCGAAGAGTTTCTTCCACCTGGCGCTGCCGCGCATCTTCGTCGGCGTCGGAGAGGCGACGCTCACCCCGGCCGCGCTCTCGATGCTGGGCGACGCTTTCCCGCGGCGCCGGCTGGGGCTCGCGACCGGCGTCTACTACGCGGGCATTCCGCTCGGTACCGCGGCGAGCCTTATTGCCGCCGGCTACGTCGCTCCCCGCTACGGCTGGCGCGCCTGCTTCTACGTGCTCGGCATCGCCGGGCTCGCGGCGGTGGTCGCGCTGCTCGTCCTCAAGGAGCCGCCGCGCCGCGGCGCGACGATGGCCGGTCCCCGACCGCCACTTCTCCACCTCGTGCGCGACGTCGCCAAGTCGCTGCTCGCCCGGCCGGCGCTCACCCTCGTCCTCGTCGGTGGCTCGCTCCTCGTCTACGCCGCGGGCGCCGCGCTACTTGGCGTCACCTGGCTCGTCCAGGAGCGCGGTTTCTCTTTCGCGCGCGCGGCCTATCTCTCCGGCATCGTCGCGGTCGCGGCCGGCTTCTCCGGGAACTTGGCGGGGGGCGTCTTCGGCGACTGGTGCGCGCGTCGCTTCCCGCACGGGCGGCTGATCAGCCTGGTGGCGATGACGCTCTTCTTCGCCCCCTTCGGACTCAGCTTCTTCCTGCTGCCGGCCGGGTCGCCGCTCTTCTTCGTCTGCTGGTTCTTCGCGGCCGCCGGCAACTCGGCCTGGTTCGGGCCCGTCTTCGCCGCCATCCAGGAGCTCGCTCCGCCGGAGGCCCGCTCGACCACCGTCGCCTTCGCGCTCCTGGTGATGAATCTCGCGGGAGTCGGCCCGGGACCTCTGATCACCGGCATGATCGGCGACGCCCGCAACCTGACCCTCGGTCTCCTCGTGAGCATCGGCGTCTACCTGGTGGCGCTCGTCCCCTTTGTCTTCGCCGTCCGCAGCGCGCGGCGCGCGGCGGCGACCTCCGGCTGATCTCCGCGCGTTGGCCGCCGCGCGCCCGCGGGATAGGCTTTCTGCCGGTCCAGCGGGGAGAGCGAGGCGGCGACCATGCAACAAGACCTCGAAGCGGCGAAGCGGAAGTCGGGCGAGATCCTGGAGCTCCTCGGCAAGCGGGAGCTCAGCGCGGCCGAGCGCGAGCGTGTGATCGCCGACTCGGTCCGCTACTGGGCCGAGCACGTCAACGAAGGGTTCCTCCAGTACCGCAAGTCGGTCTCGACCGACTACACCGCGGTCGAGTGGGCGGACGAGGGCGCCGTCTTCCGCGACATCCACGGCACCGAGTTCCTCGACATCCTGGGGGGTTTCGGCATCTACGTCGTGGGGCACCGCCACCCCAAGGTGATGCGCGCCGTCCGCGAGCAGCTCGAGCGCCAGGCGATCCACTCGCAGGAGCTGATCGATCCCCTGCGCACCTACCTCGCGCACCTGGTCGCGCTGATCACCCCCGGGGACCTGCACTTCGCCTTCTTCTCCAACTCCGGCACCGAATCGATCGAAGGGTGCCTCAAGATGGCGATGCTCACGACCGGCCGCCACCACCTGATCGGAACCGCCGGCGCCTTCCACGGCAAGAGCCTCGGCTCGCTCGGCGGCACCTCCAAGGCGGTC
>CAYZBH010000068.1:0-17036 GCA_964476605.1 uncultured Thermoanaerobaculia bacterium
CGATGACGGGGATCGGCGTGACGCCCGGGGAGATCCGGCGCGTCTTCCGCCAGCGCGGTCGCACGGGCGTCCGCGAGCTCTTCCTGGAGCTCCTGATTCGCGAAGACCTGCGCGAAGAGGGCGTGGCCCGCCCGGATGGCAAACCGGGCCGGCCGGTCGCCTTCGAAATCGACGAAGCGCGCAAGCGCTGAGCGGGGCGGACGTCGTGCCCACCTCCAAGAGCAGATCCGAGCCTCGGCTGGACGTCGCCGCCGTCTTGGGGAACCTGCCGCTCCTGGTGCGCACCCCACCCGCCTGGAGCGACCTCGCGGCGGCGAATCTTCCCGTCTTCCTCGCCGACCACGCGGTCTGCGAGCAGCAGGTCGCGCTCTATGCCCTCTCGCTCGCCGGCTACTATCCGGACGACCTCGAGCTCGTGGAGCGGGCCGGAGCGCTCGCCGCCGAGGAGGTCCAGCACTTCCGGCGCGTGGTGGCGATCTGCGGCGCGCGCGCCTACCCGCTCGCCGGGCGGCGGCAGAACCGCTGGGCGCAGGGGCTGCGCGAGCGGATCGAGCTCGGCCGCGAGCCCTGGACGAAGGTCGACCGGCTGCTGTTCGGCGCGCTCATCGAGGCGCGGAGCTGCGAGCGCTTCACCCTCCTGCTCGCGGCGCTCGGAGACCGGGACCCCGAGGTCGTACGCCTGCTCACCGACCTGGGCCCCGCCGAGAAACGCCACTGGCTCCTCTTCCATCGGCTGGCCGGCCGCGACGTTGCGGCCGAGGATCTCGCCGCGCGCTGGCAGGGGTGGCTCGAGCACGAGGCGACGCTCGCGCGTCGCGGCGGCGTCGAGCCGACCGTGCACGGCTGAGCGCTCAGCGCTCGGCGTCTTCCTTCGCCGGCTCGAGCTGCTGGACGATCGACGTCACCTCGAGCTCGGCCTTCCGGATCTTGCCGCGGCAGAGCTCGAGCAGCTCGGAGGCCCGCCGGAGCTCCTCCGCCAGACGATCGATGTCGACGTCGTCCCCTTCGATGCGCCCGAGGATCGCCTCGAGCTCCCGCATCGCCTCGCCGAACCCGGGCTCGCCGCCCGACCCCTTCCTGCTCCGACTCTCGCCGCTCATGGCTCCTCCACTCGACTGACGATCGTGCCGCGCGCGAGCTCGCTCGCGATGCGTTCTCCCGCCGCGACCGCCGTGGCGTCGCGCAGGACGCGTCCGTCGCTCCCGCGCGTGACGCTGAACCCGCGCCGAAGAGTGCGCGAGGGCGCCAGACCGTCCACCAGACGACGCCAACCGGCGAGCCGGCCGTCGACCGCCGCGAGCCGGCCGCGCGCCCCGGAAGCGAGGCGCTCGGCGAGCGCCCGCGGGGCCCGGTCGGCACGCTCCACGGAGAGTGGGGCGAGGCGTCCCAGGCGCTCCACCACGCGGCTCCGCTCCGCCGCCGCGCGCCGCAGGCGACCGCCGGCGCTCCGTCCCAGGGCGACCGCCAGACCGTCGAGCCGCGCGGTCAGGCGCTCGAGACGCCGCGCGGCCTGCGCGCCGCGGCGCTCCCCGCGCGCCAGGCGCGCCGCGGCTTCGGCGAGCAGCAGGCGCGCCTGGCGCCGCAGGCGCTCGCGGACCCGGTCGGCGGCGAGCTCCGCGCCGGAGAGCATCGCCACCAGGTGCTCGGCGACCTTGGTCGGCGTCTTGAACGAGCGGTGCGCCGCGAGGTCCGAGACCGACTCGTCGATCTCGTGGCCGAGGCCGGTCAGGACTGGCTTCGCCGCGCGCGCCACCGCTTCCGCGACGGCGCGGCTGTCGAAGACCGCGAGATCGCTCTTGGCCCCACCGCCGCGCACCAGCGCGATGGCGTCGCACGGGCTCTCCCCCGCGAGCGCGAGCGCCGAGACCAGCGCGGCCTCCGCCTCGGTTCCTTGCACCGCCGAGTGCACGAAGAGGACGCGGAAGCCGTAGCCACTCTCCCGGAGCGTCGCCAGGAAGTCGTGGTAGGCCGCGCTCCCCTGCGAGGTGACGAGCGCCACGGTGAGCGGCAGGGCGGCAAGCTCGAGCGCCTTGTTGCGCTCGAGAAGCCCCTCGGCGGCGAGCGCCGCGAGCGTCTCCTGGCGCCGCCGCGCGAGGTCGCCCAGGGTGAAGGCGGGGTCGATCTCCCGGACGTGGAGCTGGAGCTTGCCGTGCGGCGGATAGAAGTCGACGGCGGCGAGGCAGCGGATCTTGAGGCCGTCCGCCAGGCGCTGGCCGGCGCGGGCGAGTTGCGGCGCGAGCCGCGCGAAGTCCCCGCGCCAGACGACGGCGTCGAGCTTGCCGACGATGGCGTCTCGCTCCCCCTTCTCGACCAGCTCGAAATAGTGGTGGCCGCTCGGATGCGCCTTGTACCGCTGCACCTCCCCCACCAGCCAGACGGCGGGGAAGACGGCTCCGAGCGCTTCCTTGATCTCCCGGCCGAGCTGGGAGACGGTGTAGGTCGGTTCAGTGATAGCTCTTGAGCTCCTTGGCCGAGGCGAGCGGCAGCCCCTCGGCCCATTCGAGCGACTTCTTGTCCCCTCCCGTCCGCTTCTTCAGGAACTGCAGTGCCTCCTTGCGGTCCCCGAAGAGCCGGAAGATGAAGGTGTGGCCGGCAGGTGCCGTGAAGTAGGTGTAGTCGCGCGCCCCCGAGGAGAGCTCGAAACCGAGGTCGACGTCGCCGTTGACCCCCACGCAGGCGGCACCGATGGCACGGTGGGCGAGCACCAGCGCCTTCAGCGCATCCTCGTGGTCCGTGAGCTCCTCCTTCGACTGGGGCGAATGGAGAAGACCGATCTTGCCCGCCTCCTCGTCGGCCAGCAGGTTGTAGGGCACGTCGTGGCGATCCATCGCCTCCTTGGTCTCGGACGTGGTCACGAAGACGTCGTCGGTGCCGTGCACCTTGTAGGCGATGCAGAAGGCCTCCTGCTCGAACTTCGGGAAGGCCTCGGCGAGGATCCCCTCGTCCTCCACCGTGAAATAGTAGATTCGATTGAGCAAGCGTCGCGACGTCATGGTCATCGTCCTCCGAGCCGCTCCTTATATCAAAAAGAAGGCACCGGGCCGGACGGGAGGCCACCGGTGGTGAGGGGCCTCCCGTCTCCCGAGCCGGTCGAGCGGATCGTGCCGGTCGCGGTCCTCCTGCTCTGGCAGGAGGGGCGTCCCCTCGTCTCCCGACGCTTGGACGGCGCCGCCGACCGCCTGCAGGGCTTCGCGAAGGCCGGTGACGGCTGCTACGTCGCCCTGCCGGTGGCGGGGGACGCGGCCCTCTTCGACCGTGCCGTCACGCTGGCCGAGGTCGCCTTGGGCGAGGCGGAGGATGGCGCGTCGCGCCGGACGCGCGCCCTCGTCCTGCCCGGCGTGGCGCACGTCCGCGACGCCGTCGAGCTGCACGAGGAGCCCCTCCTCGCCGAGCTCCGCGGGCGCCCGCCGGCGATCCCCGCCGGCCAGGTGGTGCTCACGACGCATGCCGCGCATCACCTCGAGAGCTCTTACGTGGTGGAGCCTCTCGAGCCCTTCCAAGCCCAAGGGGGGAGGCAGATTCCACTCGCCCGCGTCCGACCGCGTGCCGTCGCGATCCCCTCTTGGCGCAATCCGGAGATCCTCTCCCGCAGCAGCAAGTGGGTGCGCCGCGAAACGAGCGAGAGCGCCTTCGCGGACCGTCTCGCCGAGCCCTGCTTCCGGCTCCTCGGCCCCCTCGGCGTCGGCAAGACCCGCCTCGTCTGGGAGGTCCTCCGGGCCGCCGGCGAGCCGACGCTCTGGCGCGACGGGGTCGCGCCCGCGCTCCCCCCGATCGATCGCGAGCTCGCGGCGGAACCGTTGCGCCCCGTCTGGGTCGTCTACGATCACCTCGAGTCGGCCCGCCCACAGATCTGGGCGGAGATCGAGGAGCTCCTCAAGCATCCGCGCCTGGGCGCGGAGCTGCGCCTCGTTCTCGTCTCCCGTCCGGCGGTCGAGTGGCCCGAGCTCCTGGCGTCGACGCCGGTCGTCCGGATCGACCCGATGGAGGGCGAGACCTGGCGACGCTGCGTGGGCCAGCTCTTCCGCGGCCTCTCGCTCCCGGAGGCGATCGCCGAGGAGCTCGCGACCGGCGCCGGCGGCAATCCCTTCGCGCTCGAGGAGGCGCTCCTGTCGCTGGTGCGCGACCGCCAGCTGCGCCAGGTCTTCGGCTCCTACTTCTTCAGCGGCGCCTCGACCGCCGCGCGCTTTCAACCGAGCCGCCGCTTCCTGGCGCACTGCGAAGCCGAGGCCCTGCGCCTCGGACCGCCGCTGCCGTTGCGCCTGCTCGCCCGGCTGGATCATCCGACGCCGGAGTCCGAGCTCCGCTCCGCGGTCTTCGCGCTCGGCGCCGGAGCGCTCGAGGGGGATTGGGCCGCGCCTTTCCTCGAGGCCGGGCTCCTCGTCCGCCAGGAGGGTCCCTGGGGCGCCGGCGTGGCGTTCGCTTCCCGGGCGTTCCAGTTCGCCTTCCAGCAGACCGTGGCGACCCCGTCGGCCGACCGGCTGCGCGACGACTTGGGCGAGCTGCTCGCGGCGCGCTCGTCGTCGGTCGAGGAGCTCTGGGCGGCCTACGAGCTGCTGCGCGCCTCGGAGCCCGGCGCGCGCACGCTGCTCGCCGCCGCCGCGACTCCCGGGAAGCTCCCGCGCGAGGAGCTCTTCACGGCCCTTCGCCAGGAGCTCGCGGCCCACCGGGACCGGGGGGGCGACGCCGCGCTCGAGATCGAGCTCCTCTGGGTCCTGCTCCCCCTCGCCCGCCGGATGGGGAGGCTGCACGAGCTGGCGCCGGCGCTCGAGCGAGGCTTCGATCTCGCGCGCGAGGAGCCCAAACGATTCCTGGCGATCGCCACGCTGCGCGCCGAGCTCGCGCAGAACGCGGGCCGCTTCGCCGAGGCGGAGTGGGTCCTTCGCCAGGCGCTCACCGTCGCCCGGCAGTCCGAGCCGCGGCGCCAGGAGCAGCTCCTGGTCGAGCTGGGGCGCGTGCTCATCCGCGAAGGGAAGACGGCCGAAGCCGCCGAGCTCTTCGCGAAGACCTTGGCGGTAGCCGAGCGCAAGCGCCGTCCCGGACTCGCCGCCACCTGCCGCTTCTTCCTCGGCAACATCGCCTTCCACGAGCTGCGCTTCGACGACGCCACCGCGCTCCATCGCGACGCGCTCGAGACCCGGCGGGCGAAGGGGAGCGGCGACGTCGCGGCGTCGCTCTCCGCGCTCGGAGCCGTGGCGCTCGCGCAAGGGAACTTCCCGGAGAGCCTGGCGCGCTTCGAGGAGGCGCGCCATCTCCTCGCGAGCGAGAAAGCGGAGGCCGAGGAGGCGTTCGCGCTCATCGGCGTCGGCCGATCGTTGCTCAAGCTCGGGGACTTCGCCGCCGCCTCGCCGGTGCTCCGCCGGGCCCTCGAGCTGCGTGCCGGGAGGGACGACGCCATCGGTGAGGCGATCGCCCGTTTGGCGCTCGCCGAGAGCCTGCTCCTCCTCGATCAGGTGGAGGGCGCGCTCGCCGAGGCGCGCCGTGCGCTCTTCGCCCTGAGCCTCGTCCCCGTATCGGAGGCACAGGGAGACGCCGAGCAGCTCCTCGGCCGGGTTCAGCTCAAGCTCCGGCGCCCGGAGGTCGCGATCGTTCACCTCGAGGAGGCGGCGCGCCTGCACCGCGAGCTCGGCAAGGGGCAGAGCCTGCTCGCCGATCTCGCGCACCGCGTGCAAGCGGAGATCGCGGGCGGCTCGCCAGGGGGAGTGGTCGCCGCTTACCGCGCGCTCGCCACCGAGCGCGAACGCTCCCGGTCGGCGGCCTCCGCCGAGCTCTTCGACTACAGCCTCTTCCTCGCCGCCGAGTGGCTCGGTCGCAAGCCCGGAGCGTTCCATCCCCCTCCCGACCCTCGCCCGCACCTGGAGCGTGCCTACCGCGAGCTGGTGCGCCAGACGGCGTTCCTCGAGCCCGCGATGCGCCAGCGGTTTCTCTTCCAGGTCCCGGTCAACCGGGCGATCGTCGAGGCGGCGACGCGGCTCGACCTGCCGCTCGCGGGCAGCTGAGCTCAGCGGCCGGCGAGCAGGCGATCGAGCGCGGCGCGGTCCGCCGGCTCGAGGTCGCCGTCGGCGAGGTGAAAGACGGCCCCTTGCGGCACCGGGACCGCCGGGCGGCCGAGCGATTCCTCGAGGCTCGTGCAATCGAGCGCCCCGAGCGTCAGCAGCGAGGCACGCCCGCAGAGGGTCAGGATGTCGTTGATGGTGCGCGACTGGATCGCGAGGCGGAGCTCGCGCGGCGCTTCGAGCGCTTCGATCTCGTAGCCCCCCTCCACGCGCCGGATGCGGGCCTTGCCCGCCGCGCGCACGGTCTGGGGGGGGACGACGACCTCGTCCACCAGCTGGCGGACCAGCGGACCGAGCTCGACGTCGGCGACGAGATCCCCCTTCCCCTGGACGTCGAGCTCCACGTCGCCCGAGAAGACCCCGTCGCCCTGCGGGAGGAGACGGATCCGATGATCGCGTAGCACCAGCGTCTGGTGAGGCGAGGAGAGACGCACCGACATCCCGGGCTCGCCGACCGGCGCGAGCTCGCGCACGAAGTCGGTGTACGGGCGATCGAGCTTCGCGAGGTGGAGCTCCTGCGGCTCGGCGCCCGTCCCCCCTGCGAGGGGGAGGGCCGAGACGAGGGCCAGGGCGAGGGCCAGGGCGATGCGGAGCCGGGCGATCACGAGGTCAGGGATAGTAACCGCGCGGCGCGCGCGCCTTCAACTTCCCCCCCTGCGCCTTGACCTCGACCGGCGAGAAGACGCCGCTCTTGCCCGGCGGGTCGGGCGCGAAGGCGATCAGATACTGGCTCCGGAGCTCGCGCTCGATCGCGGCGTAGGCGTCAGCGAGCTCGTCGGCCTTGCCGACGAAGAAGGCGCGCCCGCCGGTCTCCTCCGCCAGCTTCTCGAGCTTGTTGCGGATGCCGACGCTGGCGACGCCGATGTCGAGCCCGATGGCGTAGATCGCGGCGCCGCTGCGCCGCGCGAACTCGAGCGCATCGTCGTAGCCGATCAGGCTCGCCGAGTCGTCGCCGTCGGAGAGCAGCACCAAGGCCTTCCGGCTGCGCACACCGCGCAGCTGGTAGAGCGAGAAGACGAGCGCGTCGTGGAGCGCGGTCTCCCCGATCGCCGGCAGGTCGCGGAAGGCCGCCTCCACCGCGTGCGCGTCGGCGGTGAGGGGCATGAGCAGCCGCGGCCGCCCCGAGAATCCGACCGCGAAGCAGCGGTCGGTGGGGCGCACCACGGCGGCGAGAAAGTCGGCGGCGGCGTGCTTGGCTTCGCCGATCGACTCGTGCATCGAGCCCGAGGTGTCGAGCACGATACCGACCGCGAGCGGCAGATCGCGCACCTGCTCGAAGCGCTCGATCTTCTGCGGCTTGCCGCGGTCGAGCACTTCGAAGTCGGCGGGCGTCAGTCCGTCGACGGGGTGGCCGGCGCGGTCGGTCACCGCGGTGTAGAGCTCGACGAGGTCGACCTGGATCTGCTCGAGGAACTGCGTGCCGTTGAGGATGCGGAAGTCCTCGACGCGCGTGCCGTCCTCGTAGAGGGCCGACACGGTGAGGTAGGCGGGCTCCCCCGCGGGCGGCACGTCGACGTCGGTCTCCCAGGGGGGTTGCGAGAGCCGCACCAGCAGCGCGTCGTTCAAGCGGAACTCGACCGCCCCCAGGCGCTTGCCCTCGGGGACGACGACCGCGGCGCGGGCGCGAATGCGGCCGCTCACCTTCTGGCCGCGGCCCGGCGCGAGCAGGCGCACCGCGGCTTCCCCCTGGGGCTCGTTGAGCAGCACCTCGTCGGCCGCCACCACCGCGCCCTGCGGGTCGAGCCCCTCGGCCCGGACCACCGTCGGGGCCGGGAGGTTCGGCAGTCGGAGCTCCGCGGTCCACGGCGGGGAGGAGCGCTGGAGCGAGCGCTGACCGTCGACGTAGAAAGCCACCTTCTGGATCCGTTCCCCGACCACGATCGCCTCGGCGCGCCAGAGCCCGAAGACGACGTCGCTCGCCGGCGGCAGCAACACGAGAGCGTCGCGCGCCGCGGGGCGCGCGAGGCCGGTCTCTTCGCCCATCACCACTTGGGCTCCCGGCGGCGGCGCGATGGATGGCTCGGGGGTCGGCTCCTTCGGCACCTCGATCGAGGTCGTCAGGTAGCTCACGCGACCGCTCACCTCGTCGCGCAGCTCGAGTTGGAGGAGGTAGGGGCCACCGGGCCGGAGGCTCCGTTCGAAAACGAGCTGCACCGGCTGATCGGCGGCCGGGGGCGGCAGAATGAACCGGTTGCGAAACTCCTCGAAAGGCGCTCCGGCGAGCTCGACCCGCCCCGCGAGCGCCAACCGCGCCTCGCGCCCCGTCTTCTCCTCCACGATCTCGAGCGGCGCGCCGGCGGGGAGCTCGAGCCGCATGCGGACCAGCAGGCGCTGCTCCCTGCGCTCCGGAAAGGTCGTGGCCCCGAGGGAGACCGGCAGGGGCCGCGCCTCCGGCGCCGGCTCGGCCAGAGCGTTGCGCGCCCAGGCGCCGAGATCCGCGGGGGGGGCGAAGAACGCCTCGACCTGGGCATCGGTCATCCGCCCGTGCTGGAAGCCGAAGAGCCCGGAGACTCCGGTCGTCCGGTCGACCTCCTTCGCCGCCTTGCACATCACCTGATCGGGCCGCTTGCCGCTGACGCGTCCACGCAGCTCGTCCCACTGCTCCAGGTAGTACTCCATGCCCGGGGTGTAGAGGATCCGCTTCGATTCGGTCGGCCGCCAGGCGACGAAGTAGCGGTCGGGCTGCGGGCGCACCAGGACGACGTTGCGCGGCGCCTCGGCGGTTCCGTAGCTCCAGAGCTCGAGGGGCCGGTAGGCCTCGCCGCACTCGACCTTCTGCCGCTCGCGCGGCGCGCCGAGCAGGAAGAGGAGGCGCGCCCGGTCGTCACGAAACGACAGCCCCTCCGAGTAGACCGCCCGCTGCCGCCGGTCGATCGCGGCGACCAGCTCGTTGTCCGGCGTCTCGGGCAGGGGATCGCGCGCCAGGAAGGCGCGCGCCTCCGCGAGCGCCTCCGCCGCCGGGAGGGCCGCCAGGCGCTCGCGCTCGGCCGCGGGCAGCAGCAGCGCCGGCCCCTCGTCGAGAAAGCGGCGGAGCTCCTCCCGTTCGGTGGGCCCGGCGGGTCCGTTGTCGGCATCCACCGCGGGCGCCGCGAGCGGGGTCAGGCAGAGGACGAGCAGGAGCGGGACGAGTCGCATGGGCGGATTCCGAGCAAGGCGTGTACCAACCTGGGGGCGCCGACTATACTCGCGCCGACGAGCCCGCCCATGCCGACCTGGATCAAGAACCGGCCGATCGCCTCGTGGAAGGCCGGCGACGCCGTCCAGGGATTCGCCTACCTCAAGCGCCGCGACCTGCGCCAGGACAAGAGCGGGCGCGACTACCTCGATCTCGAGCTCGCCGACGCGTCGGCCTCGATGGTCGGGCGCGCCTGGTCGGACAGCTCCGCTCTGGCCTCGGCGGCCGCGGCCGGCGACTTCGTCAAGTTCCGGGGCCAGGTCCAGAGCTACCGGAATCAGCTCCAGCTCAAGGTGGACCAGTGCCGCAAGGTGACGGACGCCGACCGGGCCGAGGGCTTCGACGAAACGACGCTCGTCCCGACGACGCGCGAGGACCTGGACGACCTCGAGCGGCGCCTCGCCGTCACCCTCGACCAGATCGAGCGTCCGCTGCTGCGCCGTCTCTCCGAGGAGACGCTCGCCGTCCATGGCGAGCGACTCCGCACCCACCCCGCCGCCAAGTCGATCCATCACGCGTTCCGGGGCGGGCTCCTCGAGCACGTCGTGTCGATGCTCGAGCTCGCCTCGAAGGTGGCCGACCACTACCGCGAGCTCGACCGCGACCTGCTCCTCCTCGGGGTCCTCTTCCACGATCTCGGGAAGCTCCAGGAGCTGGGTGCCATGCCGGCCAACGAGTACACGCCGGTCGGCCGTTTCGTCGGCCACGTGGTGCTCGGCCGCGACCTCTTACGCGAGCGGGCGGCGGCGATCCCCGACTTCCCGGCCGATCTCCTGCTGCAGCTCGAGCACCTGGTGCTCTCGCACCAGGGGAAGCTCGAGTTCGCCTCGCCGGTGGTGCCGATGACCGCCGAGGCGCTCGCCCTCTCGATGATCGACGACCTCGACTCCAAGCTCGCCCTCCTGCGCGCCATGAAGGAGGCCGGCCACGGCTTCGTCTGGGCGCGCAGCATGGACCGCTTCCTCTGGCTGGGCGAGAACTCCGCGTCCGAGAGCGGCGCCTCGGAAGAGACCGGCGAAGCCCCCGCGGAATCTCCGCAAGGGACGATCTGGTGAGGCCTCTGAAACGAGTGCTTCACGAGGTTCCGACCCTCCGCAGCTGATCAGCCAGCCACGGCGATGAGCGTGAGGAGCGCCTCGGTCCGTCTCGTGCTAGCCGTTGCGGGCTGCTCTTCCGCTGGTTCGCTGCGAGGCTAAAGAAGCAACCAAGAACAGGAACCCGCGAGCCAGTTCGCCCGGAGATCACAGGTCCACGAGCCGGAAGCCTTCGCGGTCGGCGGCGGCGGCTAGGCGGTCGTCCAGGGTGACGATCGTGAGGGTCGGCGGGCGGCGTTCGGCGGCGATGGCCGCGGCGGCCAGTTGGAGCGCCCCGGCGGAGCGGAGCGGGTGGGCACGCAGCAGCCGGCGCGCCTGCTCCTGGATCTCGTCGCTCGGCAGCACGCGGATCCAGCTCGGCGCGAGCGCGTCGAGGCGCGCAAAGGCCTCGCTCGCCTCCCGGGCGCCGAGCACTCCGTCGCGCTCTCCGCGCGCCAGCGCCGACGCGCACTCGACCGGCGTCGCCCACCAGGTCACGACTTCGGGGTCCTCGCGGTAGAGAACGCCGATCCGCTCGCTCGTCGCCTCCGCGACCAGCAGCGGCACGAGCGCCGAGCTGTCCCAGAATCTCAGCGGCCGCTCCTGCGCTCTTCGACGAGCGCCGCGCTGAGCGAAGCACATCGTTTCGGCTTGGGCAGCCGCTTCGTCAACGGAGCGACGGGCGGTGCCGCGCGCGGAGGCTCGACCAGGCCGGCCCGCACGAGCCTCCCGAGCCTCCCCTCGGCCTCTTCTGCTCGAACGAGCGGCTCCAACCGTGCGACGGGGACGCCGCGGTCCTCGATCGTCACCGACCCGCCCGACCGGACCACGGCCAGGAGGGCGGAAAGGGAGTTCTTGGCCTCGGCGACGCCGACTCTTCGCATATGGCTCTTATAGCCAGATTCTTCTCGCCCTTCTGGCCTCTAGCCCCACCTCACCTGGTAGAGCATCCAGTAGATGACGACGCCGGTCGCGGAGACGTAGAGCCAGATCGGGAGGGTCCAGCGGGCGATCCTGCGGTGGCGGTCGAAGCGGCGCGCCAGGGCGCGGACGAGGGTGATCGTGGCGAGGACGGGAACGGCGGCCGCGAGCAGGGTGTGGGTCAGGAGAATCGACAGGTAGATCGCGCGCGCGGCGCCCTGGCCCGGGAAGCGCACCGAGCCCGCCTGGACGTGGTAGACGAGATAGCTCACCAGGAAGAGCACCGAGCAGGTGAAGGCCGAGAGCATCGCGCGCCGGTGCGCGTCGATCTTCCGCCGGCGGATGAGCAACCAGCCGGTCACGAGCAGCACCGTCGCCGTGGCGTTGAGCGCGGCGTTGAGCGCCGGCAGATCCTTCACCGTGAGCTCCAACGTCAGCCCTCTCAGACGAAGAAGAGGTGATCGATCACCGCCACGCCGAGCACCGCGGGGAGGTAGAAGACCGAGGCGAGGAGGAGCCGCTTCGCGGTCGCGACGGTCTGCGCGCGCGCGAAGGCGGCGGCCGTCGCCGCGAAGAGGAGGCCGAAGAGCGACGCGCCCGCGAGGTGCGGCCAGCCGGTCAACCCGACCGCGCTCGGCATGATCGAGATCGGGAGGAGCGCGAGGGCGTAGAGGAGCGCCTGCCGCCCCGCGGAGCGGCCGTCGGGGTCCGAGACCGTGAGGAGCGGCATGCCGGCCCGCCGGTAGTCGTCCCGGTAGAGCCAGGCGATGGCGAGAAAGTGCGGCAGCTGCCAGAGAAAGAGCAGAGCAAAGAGGAGCCAGCCGCCGAGCTCGAACTCGCCGGTCGCGGCCGTCCATCCCATGAGCGGCGGCGCGGCCCCCGGGAGCGCTCCGACCAGCGTGGCGAGCGCGCTCTTCCGCTTGAGCGGCGTGTAGGCCAGGAGGTAGCCCACCAGCGTCGCGAGGCCGATCCAGGCGGTGAGCGCGTTGACGCGCCAGGCGAGGAGAGCGAGTCCCGCCGCCGAAAGGGCGAGCCCGAAGAGGGCCGCCGGGAGCGGCAACAGGCGGCCGGCGGGGAGCGGGCGCTGCGCCGTCCGGCGCATCAGCCCGTCGACCCGGTGCTCCACCACCATGTTGAAGGTCGCCGATCCGGCCGCCACGAGCGCCGTCCCGGCGAGCGTCGCGAGAAGGAGCCGGGGCTCGATCGGCCCCATCGTGGCGAGCGCGAACCCCGCCGCCGTCGTCGCCGTGACGAGCAGCGTGATGCGTGGCTTCGTGAGCTCGAAGAAGTCGGCGCCGCGACCCATCCTGTGGCAGTCTACCCCGCCGCTTCGCGTCGCCCGTCGCGCGCCAGAGATTCGCGAAGGATTCCCGGTTCGGCATGCCACCTACCCTCCTAGGTGGTCGGGAAGCCAGCCCCGGGGGACGTTCCAGTGCAGTTTCTCAATTGAAACGATTCGTCGCGGAAAGCGCTACCATGCCCATCCTCTCCCGCAGACGTTTCCTCCAGATCGGCGCCGGCACGGCCGGCGCGGGCGCCGCCGCCACGTTCCTGCCCGCAACCCCGGCTTGGGCCGACTTCTTCGGCCCGGCGCAGCGCGGCGATCGCCTCGAGACGATCCCGACCTTTTGCGATCTCTGCTTCTGGAAGTGCGCCGCGATCGCGACCACCAAGAACGGCAAGCTCTGGAAGATCGAAGGCAACCCCGCCGACCCGCTCTCGCGCGGACGCCTCTGCCCGCGCGGCACCGGCGGTGTCGGCGCCTACTACGACACCGACCGCCTGAAGGCTCCGCTCCTCCGGCGGAAGGAGAGGGGCGAAGACGCCTGGGCCGAAGTGACCTGGGACGAGGCGCTCTCCCACATCGCCGAGAAGCTCGACAGGATCAAGGCGGAGCACGGGCCGGAGGCGGTCGCCTTCTTCAGTCACGGCATCGGCGGCAACTTCCTCAAGCACACCTTCAAGGCCTACGGCACGCCCAACCTGGTGGCGCCGTCCTACGCGCAGTGCCGCGGTCCGCGCGACGTCGGCTTCCAACTGACGTTCGGAGAAGAGGTCTCGACCCCCGAACGGACCGATATCCAGAACGCGCGCTGCCTGGTGCTCGTCGGCTCGCACCTGGGCGAGAACATGCACAACAGCCAGGTCCAGGAGTTCGCCGAAGCGGTCGGCTCGGGGGCCACGGTGATCGTGGCCGATCCGCGCTTCTCGGTCGCGGCCTCCAAGGCCAAGCACTACCTGCCGGTCAAGCCCGGGACCGACATCGCGCTCCTCCTCGCCTGGATGAACGTGCTGGTCGCCGAGGGGCTCTACGACAAGGAGTTCGTCGCCCAGCACGGCTACGGCTTCGAGGCCTTCGCCGCCGAGATCGCGCCCTATACGCCCGAGTGGGCCTACCCGGTCACCACGCTGGAGCCCGAGCTCGTCCGCGCCGCCGCGCGGGAGATGGCGCGCCACCGCCCGGCGACGCTCGTCCACCCGGGGCGGCACGTCACCTGGTACGGCGACGACGCGCAGCGGAGCCGCGCCGTGGCGCTGCTCAACGCGCTGCTCGGCAACTGGGGAAGGAAGGGGGGCTTCTACTTCCCCGCCTCCTTCTCGATCCCCAAGGCCGACTCTCCGGCCTACCCGCACGGCGAACGCGGTCCCGTCGACAATCCCGACGGACGCTACCCGTTCGCCGACCTCGGGCTCACCACCGGGATCCGCGAAGCGACGTTGACCGGCAAGCCCTACCCGATCAAGAGCTGGTTCGTCTACGCGACCAATCTGCTGCAGGCGCTCCCCAACCAGCAGGAGACGATTCGCGCCATCCAGTCGCTCGACCTGATGGTCGTGGTCGACGTGGTGCCCTCGGAGATCGCCGGTTGGGCCGACGTCGTGCTTCCCGAAGCGGTCTATCTCGAGCGCTACGACGACCTCAACACCGAGGCCTTCCGGGAGCCGTTCGTCTCGCTCCGTCAGCCGGTGGTCGAGCCGCCGAACGACCAGAAACCCAACTGGTGGATCGCCCGCGAGCTCGCCGCGAAGCTCGGCCTCGGCGCCTACTTCCCCTGGACGCACATCGAGGAGTTCCTCGAGGCGCGACTCCAGAAGGCGGGGCTTTCGCTCGCCGAGCTCAAGAAGCGAGGCGTCCTGACCGGCCCCCACCGCCCGATCAACGTCGAGGAGGGGCACCCGCTCCAATTCCCGACCCCGTCCGGCAAGGTCGAGTTCTGGTCGCCGCAGCTCGCCGAGAAGGGGTTCGATCCGGTCCCCAAGTACCGGCCGCACGACGAGCCGCCGGCGGGCTACTACCGGCTCCTCTACGGCCGGGCGCCCGTGCACACCTTCTCGCGCACCCAGACCAACCCGCTCCTCCACGAGGCGATGCCGGAGAACGAGGTCTGGGTCAACGCCGACGTGGCCCGCCGCTGGGGCCTCGCGAGCGGCGAGCGCGTGCGGCTCGTCAACCAGGACGGCGCCACCTCCGATCCGGTCAAGGTCAAGGCGACCGAGCGGATCCGCACCGACTGCGTCTACCTCGTGCACGGCTTCGGCCACGCCGCGAAGGGGCTGCGGCGCGCCTTCGGCAAGGGGGCCTCCGACTCGCAGCTCATCACCCGCTACGCGGTCGACCCGCTCATGGGGGGGACGGCGATGAACGTCAACTTCGTCACCTTCCAGGCGGCCGCCGGAGAGGAGGCCTGAGATGGCGCGCTTCGGCATGGTCATCGACACGCGCCGCTGCGTCGGCTGCATGGACTGCGTCATCGCCTGCAAGACCGAGAACCAGGTGCCCGAGGGGTACAACCGCGACTGGATCGCGACCGAGGTGCGCGGCAAGTTCCCGACCCTCTCGATGGAGATCCGGACCGAGCGCTGCAACCACTGCGACCGCCCTCCCTGCGTCTCCTGCTGCCCGACCGGGGCCTCGCACGTCGAGCCGTTCGGCAACGTGGTGCTGGTCGATCACGAGCTCTGCATCGGCTGCAAGGCCTGCCTCGCCTCCTGCCCCTACGACGCGCGCTTCATCCACCCCGACGGCTACGCCGACAAGTGCACCTTCTGCATCCACCGCGTGAAGGACGGCAAGGACCCGGCCTGCGTCGCGGTCTGCCCGACCCGCTGCATGCACTTCGGCGACCTCGACGACCCGAACTCCGAGGTCTCGCGCCTGCTCGCGGAGCGCAAGGCGCACGCGCTCGTCCCCGAGGCCGGAACCGGGCCGCGCATCTTCTACCTCACCTGAGAACGGAGACTCCCGTGATCGAGCTCACCACCACGCGCGCCAATCCCGGCATCGACCCGGGGCTCCACGTCTGGGGCTGGGAGATCCCCGTCTACCTCTTCCTCGGCGGCCTGGTCGCCGGCATGATGGTCATCTCCGGCTACTTCCTCTTCTCGGGGCGCTGGCGCAACACGCGCTCGGCCTGCTACGTCCTGCCCGGGCTGTCGCTCCTCCTGCTCTCCGTCGGCATGTTCGCGCTATTTCTCGACCTCGAGCACAAGCGGTTCGTCTGGCGGCTCTACACGACGTTCGAGGTGACCTCGCCGATGTCCTGGGGCGCCTGGATCCTGATCCTGGTCTACCCGGCGCTGGTCGCGAACCTGCTGCTCCGCGTGCCGGCGCCGCTCCGCCTCGTCTCCCCGAGGCTGGGCCAGCTCTCCGATCGCCTGGTCGCGCGGCCGGCGGCGCTGCGCTGGATCGGCGCCATGAACATGATCTGGGGGGGCCTGCTCGGCGTCTACACGGGGGTCCTGCTCTCGGCGCTCGGCGCGCGTCCGCTCTGGAACAGCGCCCTGCTCGGCCCGCTCTTCCTGGTCTCCGGGCTCTCCGCCGCGGCCGCGTTCGTCCATCTGATCGCCCGCGATCGCGCGGAGCGCGAGCTCCTCGCGAAAGCGGACAACGGCTTCCTCGTCTCCGAGCTCGTGCTGATCGCGCTCTTCCTGATCGGGCTGCTCTCCTCGACCCGGGCCCACGTCCAGGCCGCGACGCTGCTCCTCTCCGGCCCGTTCGGGGCCGCCTTCTGGGTCGGCGTCGTGGCGCTCGGCATCCTGATTCCACTCGTCATCCAACTGCTCGCCGTCGAGCACCGGGTCGCGCACACGCCGGTCGCGCCGCTGCTGGTGATCGCCGGCGGTCTCGTCCTACGCTTCGTCATCGTGCAGGCGGGCCAGGTCAGCCACTGGACCCGGCTCGCCGGTCACTGACTTCCTCGGAGGTGCCTCGCATGTCCTCGCCCGCTTCACCATCCGCGCACGACCACCCCACCGGGCGCGCGCCGGCTCCCTACATGAACCCCTATCTCGCGGGGATCGGCCTCGGCCTCGTGCTCCTCGCCTCGTTCGTCGTCATGGGGCGAGGGTTGGGAGCTTCCGGCGCCTTCTCCTCGGCCTGCGCCGTCGCGGTCGACGCGATCGCACCGCGCCACGCGGAGAGCAACGCCTTCTGGAAGGGCTACCTCGAGAGCGGCATCGGCAACCCGCTCAAGGAGTGGCTGGTCTTCGAGGTGCTCGGCGTCCTCGCCGGCGGCTTCCTCTCCGGGATGCTGGCCGGACGGGTGCGCCGCACGGTCGAGAAGGGGCCTCGCATCTCGACCGGCGGCCGCTTCGCCTACGCCTTCCTGGGCGGCGCCCTGATGGGGATCGGCGCCAAGCTCGGTCGCGGCTGCACCAGTGGCCAGGCGCTCACCGGCGGCGCGCTGCTCTCGGCCGGCGGCTGGGCTTTCATGTTGATGGTCTTCGCCGGCGGATACGGCTTCGCCTGGCTGCTCCGGAGACAGTGGCGATGAACGCTCCCTTCTTCAAGTTCGGACTGTTCGGCGACGAGGC
>CAYZBH010000069.1:0-13403 GCA_964476605.1 uncultured Thermoanaerobaculia bacterium
ATGGAGGCGGCGATCCCGATCTCGATCCTGGCGATCGGCCTCGCGCGCGTCTACGCGCGCCGCTCGACGCTGCTCGAGAACATGATCCTGACCGGCATCGGCGGCACCTCGGGCGCCATGGTGGCTGGAGCGATCTTCACGCTGCCCGCGCTCTACATCCTGAAGCTCGATCCGCACCCCGTGCAGACGACCATGATCTGCCTCGCCGGCGGCGTTCTGGGGCTCCTCTTCCTGATCCCTCTGCGACGCTACTTCGTGCAGGAGATGCACGGGCAGTTTCCCTACCCCGAAGCGACGGCGATCACCGAGGTTCTCGTCACCGGCGAAAAGGGAGGCTCGCAGGCCAAGCTCCTCCTCCAGGCGACGGCGATCTCGGGTGTGTACGACTTCTTCGTCACGACCTTCCAGGTCTGGCGGGAATTCGTCGATCTCCAGTTCGTGCCGCAGGTCCGGATGCTCGCCGAGCGCGCCAAGGTCGCGCTCTCCTTCGACGCCATCGGCTTCATCCTGGGTCTCGGCTACGTGATGGGACTGCGCTCGTCGATGATCCTCTGCGCCGGCGGGGTGCTCTCGAACCTGGTGCTGGTGCCGCTCGTCTGGATGATCGGCCGCCACTTCCCGGAAGCCATCTATCCGGCGACGATCCCGATCCCCGAGATGAGCGCGGGGCAGATCTTCCGGGGCTACGTGCGGTTCGTCGGGGTGGGTGCCATCGCGACGGCGGGTATCTTCGGCATCGTCAAGTCGCTCCGGATCGTCGCGGGGTCCTTCTCGATCGCCGCGCGGACGTTTCGCCAGGGGGAGAAGCACGGTCAAGAGCGGACCGATCGCGACCTCTCGATGATGACGGTGCTTCTGGGCATCCTCTTCTCGGCGCTCGGCGTCGGGGTCTTCTTCACGACCCTCGAGACGACGCTCGTGGTGACGCTGGTGGGGCTCGTCCTGACCCTCGTCTTCTCCTTCTTCTTCGCGTCGGTGGCCGCCAACGCGATCGCGACCACGGCGCGCAACCCGGTCTCCGGCATGACGATGCTGACCATCATCGTCTCTTCGCTGGTGCTCCTGCGCTTCGGGCTCTCCGGGACGACCGGGATGTTCTTCGTGATGGCCATCGCCGGCATGGTCTGCACGGCGCTCTCGGTCTCCGGCCAGGCGATCACCGACCTCAAGTCGGGTTACTGGCTCGGCTCGACTCCGGCCACCCAGCAGAGAGTCAAGTTCTGGGGCATCCTCGCTTCCGCGGTCGCGGCGGCGCTCACCATCGTGCTGCTCGCCAAGACCTTCCAGTTCGGCGAGGCGGCGCCCGGGGACCTCCGGGTCGTGCTCGCGGCCCCGCAGGCCTCGATCATGAAAGCGCTCGTCGAGGGCTTCATGAGCCAGCAGCCGGTCGCCTACATTCTCTTCGGAGCGGGCGCCGCGATCGCGGTGGTGATGGAGATGCTGGGAGTTCCGGCGCTCATCTTCGCGCTCGGCATGTACCTGCCGCTCGAGCTCAACACGCCCGCGCTGGTCGGTGGCGCGCTCGCGCACTTCATCGGCAAGCGCTCGGAGGCGGCCGGCGGCGAGCGCGGTCGCGCGATGCGCGAGCGCGGCGTCATCATCGCGTCCGGGCTGATGGCCGGGGGCGCGCTGGGTGGAGTCCTGGGGGCGGCGATGCGACTGCTGCCCGGCTTCCGAGAGGATTGGATCAAGACGCCGTTCTTCGACCACGACGCCACGTCTCAGCTCGTCTCGAGCGTGCTCTTCATCGGACTCTGCGTCTACGTCTGGCGTGGGTCTCTCCGGGCCGCCAAGGGGAGTGAGACATGAACGCGCTCGATCGAGCGGTCGCCGAAGCCCTGATCGGCGTGGACACGCTCTGGGGTGGGGACGTCACCAATCCGTCCGGCATGGGACGATTCATCGCCGACGCCTGGTTTTCCGACGAGGCGCTGCCGGTGGCTCACGCGCACCCGGCGGCGGAGAGGGTGCGCGTCGCGGGCGGCGTCTCCGCGAAGTCTCCCGACGTCGCCGCCATCGACGCCTACCTGGAAGCGGTCGACGTCGAGGCGGCGATCGCACGCATCGCCGAGGAGAGCGGCGCGATCGGGGGCTCCCGGGGGGCGTTTCTCGCGGCGCTCGCCGGCTCCTGCCGGGTGATGTGGGAGCTCGCCCAGGAGATCCTGGGTCGCGGGGAGCCGGTGCCTTACGAGCGCGCCGTGCTCGCCTCCTGCGGAGTTCCTCCGTCCCCGTCCGCGCCCGCGGAGAAACGACGCCGGGTGGAATCCCTCCTCGAAGGCTCGGGCTACGACGTCGAGCGCGCGGGACTGCACGCCGCGATCGACGCGTGGCGCCACGATCGCCGGGTGCCCGCCAAGTCGATCCCGGTGCTGGCGGACGCCTTCATCGCCCGCCTCGAGGCGGCTTCGCGCGAGCACCTCCTGCCCCTCCTACCCCCCACTCTGCGGGGCGTGCCGCTCGCCAACGTTCGCTTCCTGCCGATCGAGAACGCCTGGTTCTCCGGCTCGATGAACTACCTCGGCCGGGCCCGGCGACCGGACGGAAGCCCCGAGTACGAGGCGACCTACGAGCTCAACGCCTCGCTGGAGATCTCGGTGCCGGAGTTCGTGCAGCTCGTCGCGCACGAAGTGGTGCCCGGGCACGTGACGACGTTCGCCTTCCTGCAGCATCTCTACACCCTGGGCGAGGTCGGTTTCGAGGCCTCCGTGCCCGCCATGAACACGCGGCACGCGACCCTCTCCGAGGGGATCGCCAACAACGCGATCCTGATCGCCCATGGCGTCCGCGAGCTCGACGAGCTGGGGGATCCAGACCTCGAGCTCGGACTCCTGCTCGCCTTGCTGCAGGACGACGCGAAGAACCAGGCCTCGTGGCTCACCTGGAAGGAGGAGTGGCCGCAGAAGGAGGTGGCGGCGGTCCTGCGCTCCGACTACCTGGTCTCCGAGGAGCGCGCCGAGAAGCTCTCCGGCGCCTGGGGCCGCCACCCCTTGCTGGGACGCATGTACCTGCCGTGCTATCGCGCCGGAACGGACAAGGTCGCCGAGCTGCGGCGGCGGCTGCCGGCCGAGAAGCTGCTGCCCGTGCTCTACGGCGCCGCGGGACTGGTCGACATCGTCACCATCGACGAACTGCTCGACGTCTAGGCCTCACGACGAGGCATCGCGGGCGGCCGGGCGGGAGGGCTTGGCGGGGGCGGTGCGGCGCGAATCGACCCAGAGGTGAAGCAGCGCCAGGGCCGGATGGTGGAGGAGCATCCTCGGCCCGGCGTGCCGCATGACGAGCCTCACCTGCTCCCGCATCGCCGGCTTGTAGCAGTGCACCTGGCAGTTGGCGCAGGTCGGCTTCCCCTCGCCGAAAGGACAGCGCAGCAGGCGCTGCTCGGCGTAGTCGTGAAGCTCCGCGCAGCTCGCGCAGAGCGCGCCGCGCCGGCCGCCGTGCAGATCCCGGCAGGTGATCGCGATCATCGCCGAGATGGTGCGCCACTCCCGCCGCAGGCGGCCCCGCTCGAGCTCGTTCACGCCCTCGCCTCGTGGCGTCGGCGAGCCCAGGCTTCGAGCAGTGGCACGGAGACGAGCGTGACCAGGACGACGGCGCCGAGGATGATCGACATCCGAAGATAGGGAGCGCCCGCGAGGCGGCGCGCGCTCACCAGCCGCGCGATCGTCCGGATCCACTCGAAGACGCCGAGCGCGAGCGCGACTTGAAGCAGGCGAAGCGACCAGGAGCGGCGGACCAGGAGGAGGAGCGGGAGGGCGGCGATCAGGACCGCCGCGGCGCCCCACCCGGACCGCAGCAGGTGCGCGCCGAGGAGGAGCGACGAGAGGGTCGGGAGGATCAGGAGGAGGTGTCTCACCGGGAGAATTCGATCACCGGCCGGTGGCTGGGGGTATGACCGGAGTCAGCCACCCGTTCGGGGCGTGTCCGTGATCCCCCGCGGGGGGAGCTCCGGTCCGGGAGCCTCCTCGACCCACTCGTGCGGGGGGAGGCGGAGCACGGCGTAGAGGTCGAGGAGCCGGGCGGCGGCGTCGCGGTAGGACGCCAGAGGCTGCTTCCCGAGCCGGCGTTCGAGCGCGCGGAAGTCGGCCTTGAGCCGCCGGAGCTCCCAGGAGTAGAGGCTCTTCAGGAGCTCGTAGACCCGCCGGGGATCGCTCGTCGTGCGGGGCCGGATGCCATGCTCCGCGAGCGCCATCAGGACGTCGCCGCGGTAGTGGAAGCGCGGCTCCGGCTCGGGCATCGGGCGCCTCAGCGAGCCTCCGGAGCCCTTCGGGCGGTCGCCACGAGGAGCAGGACGGCGAGCCAGAGGAGGTCGGCGAGCAACAGGTGGAGGAGCTGGAGGGGGATCGGAGCGAGCAGGCCGATATTGACCAGTCCCACCAGCATCTGCGCGACGACGAGCGCCGCGGCTCGGTTGGCCCAGAGTCGCGTCGCCGCGTCGCGCCGCAGGCGCCGGAGCTCCTGCGCCAGCCCGAGGACGAGCGCCCCGCCGACGACGGCGATCAAGGGGTGCAGGGTTCGCAACTGAACGAGGAAGTGCGACTCCGGGGCCAGGTCCGCGCGCAGGCCCTGGGCGAGCGTTGCCGCCGGAAAGAGCGTGTCGCCCAACGCCGCGATCGCGCCGCTCGCACCGGCGAGCGCCAACGTGCCGAGCAACGCCGACGCCCGGATCCGCAGCCGGCGATCGAAGACCGGGCCCGGAGGCTCGAGGCTCCGGTCCGCGGTGAGCGCGATCGCACCGAGGAGGAGGAGCGTGTTGATCAGGTGGGCTCCCATCCAGGCCGCGCGGTCGAGCGATGTGTTGCGCCCGACGAGCTCGAGCAGCACCAGGCCGGCACCGACCGCGGCTTCGGCGAGCATCAGGAGCAGGGAGGCCGTGGCCCAGAATCGGGCCGCGTGCCGGCGTGGAAAGCGCAGGAGCGCGGCGATCCAGAGCGCGACGACGGAGATCAGGGCCAGGCCGCTCGTCAGGCGGTGGCTGAACTCGATGAGCGTCTCGAGACGCTCGGGGCGCGGGATCACCTCGCCGTTGCAGAGCGGCCAGTGCGAGCCGCAGCCCGCTCCGGAGCCGGTCGCGCGGACGACGGCTCCCCAGAGGATGACCGCCAGGTTGATGGCGAGGACGATCCAGCTCCAACGGGCGAAACGAGGGTCCCGGGACGGTTCGGACATCCCGGCAAATGTAGGCCAGCGCGACTTCTCCTGACAAGCGGGCGCGCCCTTGTCGCGGTTCCACCCGGCCGGTATCGTTGATCGGGGAGCGAGCGAGGAGAGAGCGATGCGCGAGACGAATCCACTGCACGCCCTGGCCGGCCTCGGCCAGTCGGTCTGGCTCGATTTCATCCGCCGGGATCTGCTCCGCGACGGGTCGCTCGAGCGGCTGATCCGGGAGGACGGGGTCTCGGGGATGACCTCGAATCCCGCGATCTTCGAGAAGGCGATCGTGGGCTCGACCGAATACGACGCGCAGATCGCGGATCTCGTGTCGGCGGGCCTCTCCGAGCCGAAGGCGCTCTACGAGGAGCTCGCGATCGCCGACATCCAGGGCGCCGCCGATCTCCTGGCTCCGGTGCACCGGGTGACGCACGGCCGCGACGGCTTCGTGAGCCTCGAGGTGTCGCCGGAGCTCGCCGACGACACGGAGGGGACGCTCGCGGAGGCGCGCCGCCTCTTCCGCCGCGTCCACCGCGCGAATCTCATGATCAAGGTGCCGGGGACGCCGGCGGGGTTTCCGGCGATCCGGCGCCTGATCCGGGAGGGGATTCCCGTCAACGTCACCTTGCTCTTCTCGCGCGCCGCCTACGAGCAGGCGGCGGAGGCCTACTGCGAGGGGCTGGAAGAGCGGCTCGCGGCCGGCGAACCGATCGACCAGGTGGCGAGCGTCGCCAGCTTCTTCGTGAGCCGGATCGACACTGCGATCGACGCCGAGCTCGACCGGCTCGCCACCGCGCAGCCGCTCGCCGCCCCGCGCCTCGCGGCCCTCGCGGGCAAGATCGCGATCGCGAACGCCAAGCTCGCCTACGCGACGTTTCGCCGGCAGGAAGCGTCGGCCCGCTGGCGCTGGCTCGCGGAGAGCCACGGCGCGCGGCCGCAGCGCCTGCTCTGGGCCTCGACGAGCACCAAGAATCCGGCCTACCGGGACGTGGTCTACGTCGAGGAGCTGATCGGCGCCGAGACCGTCAACACCATGCCTCCCGAGACGCTCGAGGCGTTCCGTCGCCACGGGCGCCCGCGGCCGAGCCTGGGGGAAGACCTCGAGGCCGCGAGTATCCAGCTCGCGGAGCTCGCGGCGATCGGAGTTTCGCTCGACGCGGCGACCGAGCGGCTGCTCGCCGAGGGGATCACGAAGTTCGTGGAGCCTTATCGGAAGCTCCTGGACGCGGTCGAGCGGCGCGGTCGCGAGATCGCGCGCAGGGCCGGCGCGTGATCCGGCACCTTCCGCCGGAGCTCGAGCTCGCCTGGTCGGAGGCGGCGGCCGCCTGGGAGGCCTCGGGAGGGACCCGGAGGCTCTGGGGGCGCGACGCGTCGCTCTGGACGGGGGGGGACGAGGACCGCTGGCTCGGCTGGCTCGAAGGGCCCGAGCGGGAGCGGGCACGGCTCGATCGCTACGTCGCGCTCGCGGCAGCGGCAGAGGCCGCGGGGGTGCGCGACGTGCTGCTCCTCGGCATGGGAGGCTCCAGCCTCGGTGCTGAGGTCCTCCGGCGGTCTTTCGGGGCGCGAGAGGCGGCCCCCGCCCTGCACGTGCTCGACTCCACCCACCCGGATCAGGTCGAGACGATCGGTGGCGCCCTCGACCCGGCGACCACCTGGGTGTTGGTCGCGAGCAAGTCCGGCTCGACGCTCGAGCCCAGCCTGCTCATGGCGTGGGCCCTCGACCGATTCGAACGGGCGCTCGGCGGGAAGGCGGCGAGCCGTTTCGTCGCGATCACCGATCCGGGATCGCGCCTCGAGGAGGAGGCGAAGGAACACGGCTTCCGGGATCTCCTAACCGGGGAACCGACGATCGGCGGGCGCTTCTCGGCGCTCTCCCCGTTCGGTCTGGCGCCCGCCGCGCTGATCGGGGTCGAGCTCGGCTCGTACCTCGAGCGGGCCGCCGGAATGGCTGGCTCCTGTCGGCGGGCGATCGCCGACGGGAACCCGGGCGTCGAGCTCGGCCTCGCGCTGGGTGTGGCGGCCCTCGCGGGACGCGACAAGCTCACCCTGGTCCTGGCTCCGGAGATCGCGGCGCTCGGCTCCTGGCTCGAGCAGCTGATTGCCGAGTCGACCGGCAAGCAGGGGAGGGCGATTCTCCCCGTCGATGGCGAGCCGCTCGGCGCTCCCGCGAGCTACGGGCCGGATCGGCTCTTCGTCGCGGTGACTCTCGCCGGCCGGCTCGCACCGGCGGCGCGGACGGCGCTCGATGCGCTCGCGCGCTCCGGCCAGCCGGTGCTCGAGATCGATTGCCCGGCCCTACCGGCGCTCGGCGCGGAGTTCTTTCGCTGGGAGATCGCGACGGCGGTCGCGAGCGCCCTGCTGGCGGTGAATCCTTTCGACCAGCCGGATGTCGAGTCGGCCAAGGTGGAGGCGCGGAGGGTGGCGGCGGCAATCGAGGCGTCGGGAATCGTCCCCTTGGCGACGCCCTTCTACGAGGAAGGGGGCGTCGAGCTCCACGCGGACGAGGCCAATCGGCGTGAGATCGTCGCGCGGGCGCGGGAGCGCTCCCTGGCGGGACTCCTGGCGGCGCATCTGGAGCGCGCCGAGGCGGGCGACTACTTTGCTCTCCTCGCCTTCGTGGAGATGTGCGCCGGGAGCGAGCGGACGCTCTCGCAAATCCGAGCGCGCGTCGCAGTTCGAACCGGAATCGCGACCACGGTCGGTTTCGGTCCCCGTTTCCTCCATTCGACGGGCCAGGCCCACAAGGGGGGGCCGCCGAGCGGTCTCTTCTTGCAGCTCACCGACCGTCCCCGCCGAGACCTCGCCGTCCCTGGGCAGCGCCTGAGTTTCGGGCAGGTGGTGGCCGCCCAGGCGCTGGGGGATCTCGCGGTGCTTCAGCAGAGGGGACGGCGTGCCCTTCGCGTCCATCTCGGGGAGGGCGCTGGACCGGGACTCGAGGCGCTCCTCGGGGTTCTCGGGGGCTGAAGTCGCGGACTTCGTCCGTGTGAACTGTTCCGCTCCCCGGCTCCGCCTGTCTCAGAGGGCGTGAGGAATCCAGCGTCCCTTTCGGCTCGGTCTCCGGTTTGGGTCTCATCGGCCGAATCGGCTAGGCTGCCGGCACCCCCTTCCGGTCCCTGGACCGTCAACGCCCGGGCGCTCGTGGCGGTGGTGAGGGGCGGACGCGACGTGGCGACGCACGAGGGCTGGAGCGACGAGGAGCTGATTCGAGGGGCGAGACAGGAGCCCTCGCGAGCCGGGTTCTATCTCGACACGCTCTTTCGCCGCTACCAGACCCGCGTCGCGGGCTGGTGCTTGCGGGTCTCGGGGCGCCGGGAAGAAGCGGCGGATCTCGCTCAGGAGGTCTTCCTGCGGGTTCACGAGCGGCTCGACAGTTTCCGGTTCGAGAGCGCTTTCAGCACCTGGCTCTATCTCGTGACCCGCAGCGTGGCCATCAACCGTTCCATCGCCAATCGCCGCCGCGACGCCGATTCGATCGACGAAGAAGGCTTCCTCGAGCCGGCCGATCCCGCGCTTCCCGTCGACGAAGCGGCGGCGCGCGCCGAGCTCGAAGCGATGCTGCGCTCGGCCGTCGCGAGCGAGCTCGACGCGACCGAGGCGAGGATTCTCTATCTGCACTATGTCGATGCGCTGACTCTGCCGGCGATCGATCGCCTGCTCGGCCTCACCAACAAGTCGGGTGCCAAGGCCTATCTCGTGAGCGCCAAGAGGAAACTCAAGCGTCACTTCGCGGGACTCGATCGGCAGCTCGCGCGGCGGTCGGAGGAGATGTCATGAAGCACCTCGAAACCTCCGCTGAAGGAGCTCTCGCGGCGGCGCTCGAACGGGGTCCGGGCTGCCCGCCGATCGAGAAATTGGTCGAGCTCGCGACGCGGCCGATGCCGGCCGAAGCGGCCGAGTCGATCCGTGCGCACGTCGCCGGATGTCCGGCCTGCGCGGCGGAGCTGGATCTGGCGCGCGCCTTCCAGAGCCCGGAATCGTCCGTGGAGGCGGAAGATCTGCGCTGGGTGGTCGCGCAGCTCGAGGCCGGAGCCGTGAGCACGCCGGAGCCCGCGCGCATCCTGCCGATGCGCCGGCGCTCGGCCTTCGCCGGCTGGGGGCTGCGTGCGGCCGCCGCTGCGCTGGTGGCGGTGGCGCTGGGGCTGGGTTGGACGCTGATCGGGGATCGCAAATCCCCCGGACTCCCGACGGCGGGTGCCGAGGACGTCGTGCGCTCCGGGCACGTTGCCTTGGTGGCGCCCCTCGATGCCGAGGTGAAGGGTCCCATCCGCTTCTCCTGGGAGCCCGTCTCGGGAGCCTCGAGCTACCGTGTCGTGCTTGCGGACGTCTCCGACGAGCCGATCTGGGAGGGCGAGTCCCCACGGGCCGGACTCGAGCTGCCAGAGGTCGCCGAGAAGCGGCTCGAATCCCTCGTGACCTACCGGTGGTCGGTCATCGCGCGCGACCGGAGCGGGCTCCGCCTGGCGCAATCCGAGATCGGCGAGTTCCGGTACGCTGGCCGCGCCGTCAATTGAGACTCCGCCGCCAGAGATAGGCCGCTGCGCCCAACGCCGCGAACCCCAGCCCGGCGAGCAGGGCTCGCGATGCGCGGAAGCTCACCGGAAGCGCCGGCGCGTCGCCGATCAAGACGAAGCCGGCCCAGGCCGAGGGAGAGCGCCAAGCGGTCGCTTCGCGGAGCCTCAGTTTGGCCTCGCGGAGCGCTTCGGACGGGCGGAGACCGCGCGCCAGACCGTCATAGAACTGCTCCATGAGGGCGGCCGTCCCGCGATCTCCGACCTCCCAGAGCGACGCGACGACGCCCCGGACGCCCGCGCCGAGGAGCGCACCCGAGAGGCTCGCGAGCGCGCGCCCTTCACCGCGGGCACCGAGCGCGGTGCGACAGCCGGCGAGAACCGCCAGATCGACCGACAGCGGCATGTGCGCGAGCTCGGTCGAGGTCACGAACCCGTCGTTTGCCGAGTCGGCGGCGAGGAAGAGCGCGACGCCGTCGAGAAGCTCCTCGTCGATCACCGTGTGTGCCGCCAGGTGAAGCACGCGGGCACCGCGGCGGGCTTGCTCGCGGAGCTCGGTTTCCGTCGCCGCGGCCCCGGTCGCGACCCGCGAGGGCTCGCCCAGGCGCTCGGCCGCGTGCCATGCCTCGATCTCTGCCGCCGGCAACCGTGCGAGACCGAAGCGAGCCGCGAGAATCGACGCCGTGCCGGCATTGGCAGCCGATAGCTCCGGGAGCTTGGGATCGGCTAGAGCGAGCAGGCGCAAGGCCGGCTCGCCCCGGGCCCGCTCGACGGTGCTCAGGATCGAGAGGCTCGGAGAGTAGCTGATGGCATGGTTCTCGATCAGCGGCTCGGACGGTCGCGCGGGGTCGGGCAGGAGATCGAACGGAAGGTAGAAGAGTCGTCCGTCGGGAGCGATCCGCAGCTCTCCCCGTGTGGGGAGATGCGGCGGGAGGAGCTGAGCCGCGAGATCGCGCAGGAGCTGCGGATCGGGTTCGGCTCCGCGCGCGAGACTCCTGTGCACTTGCGTCACGCGCGCGAAGGTCTCGGCGACATCGCCAGACGGCGCGATCGAGGCGCCATCGGCATCGAGCAGCCAACGCCAGAGCACCTTCTCGCCGGCGAAGTAGGCGATCAGGGGGCCTCGTTCGCGACCGAGGGCCGCGAGCGCCGGAGCCTCCGACGGTTGGCCCGTTCCCGCGGCGAGCACGTCGAGCAATTCCCTGGCTTTGGCGCGCTCCGCGAGCGCCAGGGCCTCGAGGGCTCGTGCGTTCGCGCCGTGCCCCGCGCGCTCGGCGAGGAGATCGACGGCGGCGGCGTAGACGGCCCGCCGCTCCGCGAGGAAGCTCCCCTTGAGCTGGCTGCTCCCCGAGCCCTCGCCGATCTGCTCGATCACGGCGATCGCCTCGCGAAGTCGTGCCAGGGCGCCCTCGGCGTTGCCGCTCGCGCGTTCCAAGCGACCGAGCGCGGCGAGCGCCGTCCAGCGGGTTTCTCGTGCTTCCGCGGCCTCGGAGGTCGAAAGACAGCGATCGAGCTCTTCGCGCGCTTCGACGAGGCGGCCATCCGCGAGCAGGAGCTCGCCCAGAGCGCAGCGGGCGCGCACCTCCTCGCCCCGGTCGCCGCTCCTCGCCGCCAGTCGGAGCGCCTCGCGATAATCCTCCTCGGCCGCGCCCGGGGAGCGGAGATTCCGGTCCTGAACCAAGCCCCGGTTGAGAGCGAGGTTTGCGAGGGCTGACAGGTCCCTTCGCTCTTCGTAGAAGCTGGCCGCCCGATCGAGAAGGCGGAGCGCGTGACGCGGGTCGCCGAGGTTCCGATAGAGGACCGCCAGATTGACGTCGAGAGCGGCCGCAATTCCAGGATCGGGCTCCTCCTCCTCTGCGAGGCGACGCAGGGAGGTCAGCGCTTCCCGATAGGCGCCCAGGTGCTCGAGCGTCACGGCGCGATTCTGCGCCACGACGCGCAGCTCCTCGTCGACCCAGGTCTCGCCGGAGGCACCCACCGCGACGCTCTCCTCCTCGGCGAGCCTCCGGAGCGCGGAGCCGTAGTCCCCCTCGCCGATCGCGAGGGCGGCGAGATTCGAGAGAACGAGCGCTTCGAGCTGCTTCTGTCCGTGCGCGCGATGGAGGGCCAGAGCCTCGTCGTAGGAGGTCTTGGCGTCGCTCTTTTCTCCCAGCATCTCGAGCGCGAGCCCCAGCCGATTGAGGGCTTCTCCGAGATGGGCAAGATCCTTCGCTTCACGGCGCCGGCGGACGGCGTCGCGGCACGCCGGGAGCGCCTCGCGGAATCGCCCCGCATCGCTCAGCTCGGAGCAGATGGCGAACCGGTCGTCGGGCGAAGCGCCCGCGAAAGTCGGAGGCGTCGCGAGCAGCATCGCCAGCACGAGGTTCGAGCCCAGCCTCACCGCGCGATCCTATCGGGTCGTGGCGAACGAAGAGCCGCCGGCCCCGGAGGACGCGTTCCGGGGCCGGCGGCAGGTGGGAAGAAGGGCAGGAGTTACTGCGGGCAGGAGCGGAAGGTCGCGACGTCCTGGATGGGCTCGGCCGCGAGACCGAGCGGATTGCGATACTGCTTGACCACGCCGGTTGCCGTGTCGCTCACCGTCAGCGTGAAGTCGACGTTGGTGGTGGCCGCGTAGAAGACCCAGTAGGCGTTGAGCCCAGGCACGTCGCAGCCGTCGATCACCTTGATCAGCATCTCGGCGTTGGCGGAGTCGAAGAACCAGAAGAGGCCCGACTGACTGGAGAGCGGTACGGCCTGACCGTGACCGGTGCCCACGTTCGGGGTCCGGTAGGTGATCGTGACCGCGAACCGGTCGTCGAGGAGGCAGAGGGTGCCGGCACCCGGCACGCAGGCGGACCTCGAGCCGTCGTCGTCGAGCAGGTTGAGGAGCGCCGCGCCCCGGACCGGGTCGATCGTCGCGCCGCCGGTCGGATCGGCGAGGACGAGGTTGATCGTCTCGGTCGATTCCTCCTCGGTGTCGTCGAAGATCGGGACCTGGAAGGTCTTGGTGCTGCCGTCGCCGTGACCCCAGGTGAGCGTTCCGGAGACCGCCTGGAAGTCCTCACCGTCGGTGGCGGAACCGGCGCTCGCGAAGTAGTCCACGCTGACCGTGCCACCCTCGCCGTGGGAGCGTTCGACCGTGACGAGGGCGAAGGGCTGCCCTTCGATGACCTGATAGATGGCCTCGTCGAACTTCAGGACGCCCGGATCGTCGTCGTCGCCGCCTCCCGGAGGAGCGCCGCCGCCGTCGATCAGAGTGAGGACCGCGACCGAGCGACGGGAGTCGAGAATGGCCCCGCCCGTCGGGTTCGAGAGGACGAGGTTGACGGTCTCGTTGCTCTCGGCGACGCCGTCGTCGAAGATCGGGATCTGGAAGGTCTTGGTGGATCCGTCACCCGGGCCCCACGAGAGCGTTCCGGAGACCGCCTGGTAGTCCGAGCCGGCCGTGGCCGAGCCGTCGGAGGTGGAGTAGTCGACGGTGGCGGATCCGTCTTCGCCGTGCGACCGCTCGACCGTGATCACCGCGACTCCGCTGCTCTCGAGGGCTAGGAAGGTGCTCTCGTCGAACTTGAAAACCCCCGAGCCGTCGCCGGTTCCGCCACCGGACCCGCCGCTGCCGCCGCCGCAGTCGTCACCCGGCTCGCAGCCGCCGCCCGAGCCACCGGAACCACCCGATCCACCAGAGCCGCCCGAGCCCCCGCTGCCACCGGAACCGCCCGAGCCGCCGGAGCCCCCGCTGCCGCCCGAGCCGCCGGAGCCACCGGAGCC
>CAYZBH010000069.1:13503-16811 GCA_964476605.1 uncultured Thermoanaerobaculia bacterium
CCGCCGCTGCCGCCGTCGCTCGCGAGAATGACGACGGTGCTCTCACCCCGTGCCGGGTCGATTCCGGCTCCGCCGGTCGGGTTGGAGAGCGCGAGGAGGAAGGTCTCGGCTCCCTCCGCGATGGCGTCGTCGAGGATCGGCACCATGATGGTGCGATTGCCGCTGTCGCCACTTGGCCACGACAGCGTCCCCGAAACGGCCTGATAATCGTCGCCCGCGACGGCGCTGCCGTTCGAGGAGGCGTAGTCGACCGTGATCGCGCCGCTGTCGCCGTTCGAGCGTTCGACGACGACGACGGCCACGCCAGCCTCTTCGAGCACCTCGATGCTCAGCTGGTCGAACTTGACGTTCCCGGGTCCGGCCGCCAAGGCCGGTTGGCTCAGCCAGGCAAGGCCGAGTCCGAGAAGGCCGCCGAGGATTTTGGAACTGTTGCTCATGATCGGAGCTCCTTTCGGTTCCGGATCGCCTCGGTCGCCACACGCCGCGGCACCTCGGCTCTCCCTGTCGCAGGAGATAGACAGGCGGCCGAGGCATCGGGAACGGTGGAGGCTCCGAACGCGAAGATCGCGAGCAGGGCGAGGAGCGCGAGCAAGGTCATGGCCGAGATGAGCGTGTACTGCTCGTCGCGCCAGGTGGGAAAGATCGGGAGCGGCGCGAGGGAAACCAGGAGCGAGGCCGCCCCGAGAGAGAGAAGCAGGTAGCCTGCTTCGCGCCGCACGGTCCAGAGAAGAGAGGGCACGAGCAGAAAGGCGTAGTAGTACGACGTCATCTCCACCGCGAAGGGGATCCACGCCGCCCCGAAGGCGAGGGCCATCCAGGGCTCCCGCGCGCGGCGCGCGGCCCGTGCGACCAGCAGGAGCGCCCCCGCGGACACCAGACCCGCGAACCATCGGCTCTCGTCCCAGGCGGCGATCCGCGCAGCCTTCCAGAGCTCCCATGGATCGTTCGCGGCCTCCCGGTGCAGCACGCGACCGACCTCGGCCGGGCGGTAGCTGACGACGGTGCGCAGGCCCATGTTGTTCGTCAGCGGCGTTGATTGGTGCTTGCGCGTGTTGGTCACGAACCCGCGGTAGGCGTCGAGGCCACCGGTCGCCGCGAGGCTCACGGGGGCCAGGATCGCGACGGCGAGCGCGAGACCGGCGAAGAAGCGGCGCTCGCTCGCCAAGGCGGGGCCCCGGAGGGTGGACAGGGCGGAGGAGATCCGCGACCGTCCGCCCGGCGCGCGCACCGCGCCGGCGATCGTGGAGAGCGCGACGCTCGCCGGTCCGACGACCAACAACACCGGGAAGACGCGCAGGAGCGCCGCGTAGCCGAGCGCCATGCCCGCCGCCAGGGGCTGCTTGCGGCGCAGGCAGCAGACGGCGAGAACGGTGAAGAAGAGCCAGTCCCAACGGAGGAAGGCGCCTCCGGTCCAGTAGAAGCGGGCGGGAAAGGAGGTCGCGAGGACGAGAAGAGCGACGGAGGCTCCGGGCCTCCCGAAGCCCCACCAGAGAGCGCCGACGAGGCCCGCGAAGTAGAGCGGATCGAGAAGGCAGAGGGCGAGGATCTGGCGGTTGCTCGCGGGGGCGAGATTGGCGAAGAGGGTCCCCGCGATGGTCCAAACGGGCGTGGCGTTGTAGCCGTGGTCGGACGACATCGCGGCCCACCGGTCGGCGCTTTCGCGGGCGCGGAACCAGGCGACGTCGTGGCGAAAAACCTCCCAGCGGGCGGCCGAGAAATGCGACTTGCAAGCCTGCGGGGACGAGAGGATGCCGGCGGTCGATCCGAGCTCGTTGGTGCGGAGATCGCGGAGCTTTCGACCCACGACCGCCTCTTCGAGCCCGGGTTCTTCGGCGTCCGCGACGGCGACGCAGGCATAGAGCCGCTCGTAACCGAGCTCGCGGAAGTACTTGGCACCGAGGTAGTAGTGGAAGGTGTCCCAGCCGTGGACGAAGTTCCCGAAGTGAAAGGCGCCGAAGTTGAAATAGGTGAGGACCGCGATCCCGCCGGCGATCGCGAAGGCGGCGAGCTTGCGACGGCTCGCTCGCGCCGACCGGGCGGCGCTGCGGGCTGTCTTGGCTTCCCATGCGAGGAGGGCGAGCGCGGCGAGCGCGAGGAGCAGCTCCCACCAGCGACTCGAGACGTCATTCCAAATGCGTCCGCCGCGCGCCGCGGCTCTCTGGACTGGCAGGTCGAGCACCTCGAGGCCTGGCTGCCACGCCCCCGGTTCGGCGCAGAAAGCCTGGATTTCCGCGACCGAGGCGCGCCCGTCTCCGGCCACGAGCACCAACCGGAGGAAGCGCAGGGCGGAGCCGTCGAGGCGAATGGCGCGCGTTCTCAACCCATCCAGATGGGCCAACTTCGGCACCTCAGCGATCGGCTCGAAGTCGGTTCCGTCGAGGGAGCCCTCCAGTCGGTAGGCATCGTTGGCGTCGGCCTGGATGAGGAGGGAGCGCAGGGGCAGAGGGGCGTCGAGGTCGAAGGTGGGCCGGTCCTCGGCGGTCAGGAGCACGGCGGCGCCGGTGTCCCAAGCGGCCCCTTCGGGAAGCACGCGGCGATCGGTCAGGAGCGCCGGTGTTCGCCCGGCTTCCGAGAGCCCGGTGGCCATGCGCCCGGCCAGGAGGTCGTCGACGCCGCAGACACCGGCAGCGCCGCTGGCGAAGAGGGGCGACCCGAAGGTGAGCGCCAGGCTGCAGGAGAGCGTGAGCTGCGCGAAGATCGGGGTCCTGCGATGCGGAGAGCTCATGGCGGTGGCCGGGATACCCTCTGAGACAGGGACGAATTCGTCTCGGAACCGGTCGGGCGTCTGTTCCATTCGGCCAGCCGGCTTGTCCGAGTGCATGAGGGAGGCGCCTTCGCGCGGCGCGATTGCCCCCGCGATGACGAATCCGTAGAGTGGCCGTGGAGGTGAGAATGCTCTGGAAGGGAAGATCCCGGTGGTGGCTGGGCGGAGTCGCGGCGCTGCTCGCGGGCGCCCTCGCCCAGATGAGCGCCCCTCCCGCCGGAGCGGTGGAGCCGCTCGTCCTCCGGGTCGGGGACGCGATCGGTGCGCCCGGCGCGCAGACGGCGATCGTGCTCCGGACCTACGCCCCCCGGCCGGTGCGGCGTGGGCGCGCGGCGGCGGTCACCACTCCGATGGCCGGGGAAGCCGGGCTCGGCTCACCGTTCCCGATCGCGTCCTTCGACGGAGGAGTGATCTTCAGCGCGGCAGGAGACGTCGTCGGGACCTTCGACTTCGATGCCCTGACCCAGACCATCGTCGCGGACTTCGACTCCGCCGCGGCCACCATCAACCGGGAGGACGGCATCTTCGGGGTCTTCTACGTCAC
>CAYZBH010000070.1:0-16095 GCA_964476605.1 uncultured Thermoanaerobaculia bacterium
ACCGTCTTGAGCTTCGCGAGATCGAGGCTCTCGGCCCCCTCCCCCTTCTGGATCCCGGGAATGTCGACGTACTCGACGGTCGCCGGCACGTAGCGCCGCGGATTGAAGAGGTCCCGGAGCGCCGCGAGACGGGCGTCCGGCACCTTGGCGATGCCGACGTGCGTCGCCTCGGAGGCGGCGAACTTCCCGGTCGCCTCGTGCGACGCGGTGAGGGTGTTGAACAGGGTGGTCTTGCCGGCCTTGGGGAGGCCGAGGATGCCGAGTTGCATGGAGTTCCCGCTTTCGGGCCGGCGGATGGTCCCTCGGGGTGCCGGCCCCGCCAAGTCTACGGCAGCGCGCCTCCGGCGCGCGCTCAGCCTCCGGGCGCGAGCGTGAGTCCCCGCACCAAGAGCGGCGGCGCGCCGAACAGGCCGTCGCCCGGGACGAAGTCGAGCTCGCTCCCGACCACCGCGATGCCGCGCAGGAGCTCGCCCAGAGAGCCCGCGAGAATCCGCGGGCCGAGCGGCCCCTCGATCCGGCCGTCCGCAATCTCGAAGCCGGAGACGGGCACCGAGAAGCTCGCGGTCGCCGGATCGAGCCGCACGCCCCCTTCGGCGTCGAGCAGCAGGACCCCGGAGGCGACGCTCTCGACCAACGCGGAGCGAGGCACCGCTCCAGGCGCGATCCAACAATGGGTCGGGGCGCGGCGGGGAAGATCGCGATAGCTCGCGCGCCGCGCGCAGCCGCTCGACGGCTGCCCTTCCCACCAAGCGAGAAGGGGCCCCACGAAGCGCCCCTGGGCGACCAGCTCGACCCGCCGGCAGGGCATCCCCTCGCCGTCGGTCGGGGCGGCCAGCAGCCCGCCCGGGATTCTCCCGTCGTCGAGCAGCGTCACCGTTTCCGCCGCGATCCTTCCCGCCCCGTTCGCAAGCCCCGCCCATCGCGCGGCGGCGCTCCGACCTCCGAACCAAGGGGCCAGCGCCTCCACGAGGCGCGCCGCGAGGGGCGCCGCGAGGATCATCTCCGCCGGATTCGCACGCCCCGCCGCGTCCGTCGCGAGCGCTCGCAGGCGCGCGGCGAGGCGCTCCGCCAGAGCCTCGCCATCGAGCTTCTGCAGCGCTCGATCGGCCACTTCGAGCACCACCCGTCGGGCCCCCTCCTGGAGCTCACAGCGCAGCGCGGCCGCGCGGGAGCGGATCCGGGCGCGCACGCCGCGACTCGACAGGAGCACCGACTCGGAGGATCCCTCCTCGAGCCGCGCCGCGAGGAGCCGCGCCGCGGGGCGCGCGCGCACGACTCCGCCGGCGAGCCCGTCGAGAAAGCGCCACGCCTCCGCCTCGGTCGCGAGCGGCAGGGCGAGCTCCTCCGGCTCCTCCCAGCGTTCGACCTCCTGCGGCGAGGGGAGGAGAAGCGGGTGGGGCGTCGGGTCGGGCCAGGCGCCCGGCACATCCGGCGCACCCGTCGCCGCGAAGAAGATCGAGCGCGTGCGGTCTCCGGCCCGCACGGCCCAACCCTCCTCGACCGCATGGCTCGCGCTCTCGCGTTCCCCCTGGCGCTCGAAGCGGCGACTGCGGCCGCGCTTTTCGAAGACCTCGAGCTCGAAGAGGCTCCGGCTCGCCTCCTCGGCCAGCAGCGCCTCGGCCGCCGCGCCGAGCGGCGGAGCGTCGGCGCTCACCGGAGGATCTCCAAGTCGGCCACGACGAGCGACGGCACCGTAGCCCAGACGGCCCGGCGCTGTCCGCTCTTGGCGCACCAGCCGGCGCCCGCGAGCTCCGCGTCATGACCGATCGCGCGAACGCCGCCGAGCAGAGAGCGCACCGTCGTCCGCAACCTGAAGCCGCCGAGGCTCTCGCCCAGCCGCCCCCCCTCGACCCGTCGCGCCCAGGGGATCCAGAGCGTCACGGCGCCGGTCGCCGGATCGAGCGTGCCGCCGTCCACCTCGGCGACGTGCACCCCCCCCTCGGCCGCCAGCGCCAGGGCCTCGGCGCTCGCCTCCCCCGGCGGCAGCTCGAGGTGGTGCGTGCGCGGCAGAGGGTGCACGTGGCGATCGCCACGGAACCCCGACCCGGGCGCCAAGCGCTCCGAGATCGCCGCCGTCGTCGCGTCGGCGAGCGGCTGCTCGACCTTGCCGTCGCGCAGCAGCCACCGCCGCTCGACCGCGCGCCCCTCGTCGTCGGTCGCCCGCTCGACCCCGCGCGGCGCGCGGCGCGGATCGTCGAGCACCGCGAGGCCGGCGGGACCGAGCTCGAGCCCGAGCGCGCCTTCGACCCGGCCCGTGAGCTCGAGGAGATCCGCCTCCAGCGCGTGCGCCACGGCTTCGTGCACGAGGACCGCGGCCGCGGCGGGAGCGAACCAGGCCGTCGTGCGACCCGCGGCGGGGGGCAGCGCCTCCCGCGCCCGGAAGCGTCCGACGAGAAACCTCGCCACCCGTTCCGCCTCCGCCGCGCCGAGCGCGGTCGAGAGCGCCCCGTGGCGCCCCCAGGGGAGCTCCACGTCGAGGCTGAAGAAGACCTCGCGCTCGCAGGGCGGCACCCAGAGCGAGCCCACCACCTGGATGTCGCGTCGATGCCAGCGTGTCGTCACCCGGAAGGGAAAGGCGACGTGGTGGCGGCGCAAAGCCCGCTCGAGCTCGCGCTCGAACGCCCCCATCGCTTCGCGAGGAGGGGGCGGCGCGTCGCCCGCGGCGAGCTCCGGCTCCGGCAGCGTGGCCGGCTGCACGCGCGCCACTTGACGGAGCGCTTCGACCAGGGCTCCACCCTCGATGCGGTCGCGGCTCGCGATCCAGGCGCGACGGCCGCGCACCAGCCGCACCGCGAGCCCCTCCTCACGTCGGACGCGCAGTCCGGCGCGGCTCTCCGCGGCGGGCCACTCGGCGTCGACACGGCGCTCGAAGTAGGCGTCGACCAGATCTCCCGGGTCGCTCGCGATCGACGCCAGCAGGCGCGCCACGGCGGCGGTCTCGAGCCTTCCCCACGTCATGGCGGAGCGAATTCTCCCACAGCGATCGTCGGCGATCGGGGTCGACCGGACCCTGGCGACGCGCGCCGGGAGTTGCGAGACAATGCGACGCGTGGCCGGAGCCGAACCGAGCCGCGAGCTCCTCACGGAAGGGCTCGCCGAGCTGCTGCGGAGACGCCGCGAGGACGGCGCGTTCGCGGCGCGCACGGGCGCGCGCGACGCCGACCTGGAGGCGACCGCCTGGGCCGCCGTCGCGTGTGAGCTCGGCACGGAGACGGACCGGCGTGTGGCCGCCGCGGCGCGCGCCGCGCTCGCGCGCGCGCAGGCGGCGGACGGGCGGCTCTCCGTCTCCCCTCTCCACCCCGGCGCCTACGCGCCGACCGCGCTCGCGCTCCTCGCCTGGCGGGGGCTTCCCGAGCACGCGCCCGAGCGCGCCCGAGCGCGCTCCTTCCTCCTCGCGCACGCCGGCGAGCGCCTGCCGCCGGCCGCGAGCTCGCCCCTCGACCTCGACCCCACGCTCGCCGGGTGGCCCTGGATCGACAAGACCTTCTCCTGGTGCGAGCCGACCGCGCTCGCGCTGCTCGCCCTCGAGGTCGAGGGAGACGGCGAGACCCCGCGCGCGCGCGAGGGCAGAGCCCTGCTGCTCGACCGCCAGCTCGACGCCGGGGGGTGGAACTACGGCAACAAGCGCGCCTTCGGGAGCGCACTACGGCCGGCGCCCGAGTCGACCGGCCTCGCCCTCGCGGCGCTCGCCGGACGCGTGGAACGGTCCGCGGTGGCGGCGAGTGTCGCCTACCTCCGGGACGAGCTGCCGCGCCTGCCGACGCCTCTGGCGCTCGGCTGGGGGGTGCTCGCTCTCGCGGCCTGGGGGGAGCGCCCGGGAGACGCCCCCGCGTGGCTCGCCGCCGCCGCGGCGCGGGATGCGCGCTACGGCGGCTACGAGACCGCCGACTGGGCGCTCCTCGCGATCGCCGCGACGGCACGAGACGGGCTCCTGGCGGCGCTCCACTCGAAGACGGGACCGGCGCGGAGGCCAACGTGACCGACTGGGCGGCGCGGGCGCGCTGGAACCGCCGCGAGCTGCTCGCGACCTCGGCCGCGGCGCTCGCGGGGACGCTCGCCGGCTGCAGGACCGACGCGCGGCCGCGGGTCGCGATCGCGCGCGCGGCGTCGTATGCGGTGGATCTCGAGCCGATCCTCCGCGCCGCGCTCGCGGAGGTGGGCGTGGGGCGCCGCGAGGTCACGGGACAACGCGTGCTCCTGAAACCGAACCTCGTCGAGACGGCGCTCGGCATCGGCCAGATCAACACCCACCCCCAGGTGGTGCGCGCCGCCGCCGCCGTGCTCCGCTCCCTCGGCGCCCGCGAGGTCCTGGTCGGCGAGGGCCCGGGGCATCGCCGCGACACGCTCCTGGTGCTCGAGGAGTCGGGGCTCGCCGACGTTCTCGTCCAGGAGAAGCTCCGCTTCGTCGATCTCAACCGTCAACCCGGCCTCCCGGTCGCCAACGCCGGTCGGCGCTCGGGACTCGTCCGCCTGACGCTCCCCGGCGTGCTCGCCGAGATCGACTGGATCGTCTCGCTCGCCAAGCTCAAGACCCACCATTGGGCGGGCGCCACGCTCGCGATGAAGAACCTCTTCGGCCTCATGCCGGGCGCCTTCTACGGCTGGCCGAAGAACGTGCTCCACTTCGCGGGGCTGCAGGAGTCGATCCTCGACATCAACGCGAGCGTGCGGCCGCAGCTCGCGATCGTCGACGGCATCGTCGGCATGGAGGGGGACGGACCGATCCTGGGCGACGCGAAGAGCGCCGGCGTGCTCGTCGTCGGCACCAGTCTGCCGGCGGTCGACGCCACCGCGGCGCGCGTCATGGGAATCGACCCCTTCCGGATTCGCTACCTCGCCGCGGCCGACGGCTGGCTCGGCCCGATCGCCGAGCACGCCATCCGCCAGGTCGGGGAGACGCTCGCCTCCTCCGTCACGCCGTTCCGCTTGGTCGAGGGGATCCCGGCCCAGAAGGAGCTCCTGGACCGCGCCTCGGGCGCGACCTACTGACGCGCCCCGTCGTCGAACTCGAGCCGCAGCCGGCTGCCCGCCGCCTGGCTCGCGACCGACCACCGGAGCCGTAGCGGTCCGCGCCGCGCCTCGTCTCCCGTGCCGCTCTCCCAACCCCCGGCGGTGAGCCGGCGGCGCATCGTGGCACGCACGCTCTCGGGCGGATCGGGGCTCTCGAGCTCCACGAAGCGCCAGCCGCCGGGGAGCTCGCCGGCTTCGATGAGGCTCGACGGCCGGTAGACCGGAATCGCCGCCGGGAAGCCCGCGGGCAGGGCCCCCGCGAGCTCTCCGGGCGCCGCGCGGCGCTCGAGCGTGTCCTCGGCGGTCGAGAGGGCGGCGTCGGGAGCCGAGGTCACCTCGACGGTTTCGAGGCTGGGCTTGTTCCCGGCGGGCGGGGCGCCGGGGGCACCACACGCTCCGACGAGGAGGAGGCCCAACGACAGCCAGCGCCTCACGACGCGCCTCCCTGGGGGCGCCGTGGGCGGTAGAGCACGACCTGCACCTTCTCCAGCGTGACCATGCCGTCCTCGATCATCGGCTCGAGCTCGGGGAGGAAGCCTTCGATGCGCTCGCGGGCGTCGACGATCTCGATCACGATCGGGAGATCCTCCGAGAGCCGCAGGATCGAGGCGCGATGGATGCGCGAGGCCGCGCCGAATCCCTCGAGGCCGCGCAGGACCGTCGCCCCCGCGAGCCCGACCTGGCGGGCGCGCTGCACGATCGCCTCGTAGAGCGGGACACCCCCGTGCCGGTTCGACTCGCCGATGAAGATGCGCAGCAGCAGGCGATCGCCTTCGAGCTCCATGAGACCTCCTAGAGGGCGCGGGCCGCCGCGGCACCCGCCACCACCGCCGCGAGCCCCAAGAGCACGCTCGCCGCGACGTTACCGAACGCGAGCGCGAGGTTGCCGCCGCGCGCGAGCGCGAACGATTCGAAGCCGAAGGTCGAGAAGGTGGTGAAACCGCCGAGCAGACCGATCAGCAGGAAGCTCCGCACCGGAGGCGCCACGGCCAGACGCTCCTGCAGGAGACCGGCGAGGAAGCCGACCAGGAGGCAACCCGCGAGATTGACCGCGAGCGTCCCCCACGGGAAGAGCGCGATCCATCCCACGCCGCGCTCGGCGCGCCGCTGCACCCACCCCTGGACGAGATAGCGCGCCGCCGAGCCGAGCCCTCCGCCCAAGGCCACCGCGAGGAGCTGTCGCACGCGGAAAGTCTACCGTCCCGCCCACCGCGCGAGGGCGGCCGGGAGCTCGGCGAGCGAGGCGAGGTCGCCCCCACCCGCCGGGTCGAGCCGGAGCGCCCGCATGCCGGCGCCCTCCGCACCCTCGACGTCGTCGCGCTGGCTGTCGCCCACGTGCAGCGCCTCCTCCGGCGCGACGCCTAGGCGCTCGAGCGCGAAGCGGAAGATCCCGGGGTGGGGCTTCTCGACGCCGACGAGCGACGAGACGGCGACGACGTCGAAGAAGGGCGCGAGCCCCACCCGCTCGAGCAGCAGCGGCAACCGCTCGTCCCAATTCGAAACCACGCCGAGCCCGAGCCCGCGAAACTTGAGCTCCCCCAGCGTGGCGCGGGCGCCGGCCTCCACCTGCCAGGCCTCGGCACGCGCGAAGCGGTCGTAGAGCTCGCGCGTCGCGAAGCGGCTCGGGGGGCTCGCGCCGAGCAGGAGGCAGGTGCGCTCCACGAAGTGCTGCCAGAACCCCAGGGCTCCCCGCGGATGGACGGCGAACCGGTCACGCGCCGGGCTCGCCGAGCAGGCGAGCTCCTTCCAGACGAGCGGGATCGTCGCCTCGACCTCGTGGGGCGTCACACGGACGCCGTGGCGCGCCAGCACTTCGGCGTACTGCGCGCCCAGCGCCGGACACTGGAGCAGCGTGTGGGTGACGTCGAAGGTGACCGCGCGGAGCATCAGGCGGGGCGCCGATGCTCGAAGAGGTAGAAGGCCGCGACCACCAGCGAGTGGCGGATCTCGCCCCGCCGGATGAGCTCCGGGATCTCGGCGAGCGGCGCGCGCGCGACCTCGAGCTCCTCTTCGCCGTCCCCCTCGGGCTCGCCCAACCGTTCGAGCTCCTCCGCGAGAAAAGTGACGCAGCGGTTGGTGAGAAACGCCGGATTCGGCTCCACCTCGCCGAGGAGCGTCCAGCGCGCGGCGCGGTATCCGGTCTCCTCGACGAGCTCGCGCTCCGCCGCCGCCTGTGCGTCTTCCTCCTCCACCATGCCGCCGGGGATCTCGAGCGTCGTGGCGGCGACCCCGTAGCGCCACTGGCGGACCAGGAGCACCTCGTCCCCGGGCAGCAGCGCGATCACGTTGACCCAGCGCGGCGCCTCGAGAACGTAGGCCTGCCGGGTCGCGGCCGCCTCGACCTCTTCGACCAGCTCCTCGCGCCGGAGCTCGAAGAGCCGGTGCCGGAAGAGGACCTCTCGGGAGGCGACGCGCCAGCTGCGCACGCGCCGAGGATATCGGAGGGGACCCTCAGTCGTGCACGCCGAGGGCCGCGAGCTCGCGCTCGATGGCGAGGATCTCCCGGCGTCTGGACTCCGCCTCGCCCGTCTCGCCGCGGTTTTCCAGCCACGCGATCTCGTCGCGCAACAGCGCTCGCTGATCGAGTAGCGGCCCGGCGCTCCCGGCGCGCGGCAGCACGAGCCTGAAGCGCTCCTGCTCGGAGGCCGCTCGCCACCAGGTCGGTGCCACCAACATCGAGGCAACGAGCAGGGCGCTGCCGCAGGATGTGACGAGGGCGAATTCCCGGAAGCGGGGGCGCCCGCCGATCCGCCGGTGCACCGCGAGCGCGACGAGCGCCACCAACACCACCACCGGAAGCGCGATCGCTGAACGGATCAGCAGATCGCGGTCGATCAGGGGTGAGCGCAGGCGCGACCATGCGAAGCGCCCCGGGATCGCGAGAACGGCGTGGAGGAGATCCGCGGAGGAGACGTAGCGACGGAGGTCCAGCGTCCCCGCGATGCCCGCCGCCGCGAGGCTCGCTCCCCAGCCCGCGAGCGCCACCACGACGGTCGCGGTCCAGGCGCGGACGCGCGCGCCGATCCACGCCGCGAGACCGACCAGGAAGGGTACCGCGAGGTCGGAGAAGCGGCGCCCGCCGAATCCCATCCCTCCCCACCAGTAGCGATCGAGCGCGACGTTGGCGAGCAGCTCGGCCGCGAACATGGCGACCAGCACCCAGCCGAATCGGGCGCGCGCCCCGCCGTCCCGGATCAGGCGGAGCCAACCGGCCATGCCGAGCAGCACGACCGGCGACCAGGAGATCAGCCCGTGCCAGGAGGAGAAGAGGACGGGCGCGAGCGGAAAGCCGTGCCAGGGGGACCAGGTGGCCCCCTGCAGGTTCGCTCCCGACGTGAGCGGGCCGAGCGGAGTGCCGTAGACCGCGAGCCAGGCCGCGCCCTGTACCGCGAGCGGGAGCGCCGCCCCGAGCGCCAATCGCACGAGAAAAGGCAACCGCCAGCGTGCCCTCCCCGCCGCGAGGAGGAGCGCCGGCAGGAGGAGCAGGTGCTGGAGCCGCGTGATCGCGGCGAGTCCCAGGCAGAGGCCGGCGAGCTCGGGCGAGACCCCTTCGCGCGTCGACACGAGGCGCCAGCTGCACCAGGTCACCGCGGCCACGAGCAACGCGCCCGCCGCGTGCGTCCCGAGCGGCATGCGGTAGAGGTACCAGAAGAACGGCGTTCCTACGAGCGTCGCCCCGTAGGCGAGCGAGAGGGCGCCCGGGCGCGTTCCGGGCTCGAGCTCCCGCACCAGACGCACACCCAGGATCCCCGCCAGGGCGCCGAAGAGAACCGCGCACCAGGCGAGTGTCGCGAGATCGAGCCCGAAGAAGCCGTCGTCCGGAAAGAGCCGCCCCGGAAGGGCGAGCGAGAGCAGATGGGAGAGCAGCCAGAAGGGCGCCGAGAGCAACGAGCTGCCGACCCACCAGTGGTTCGCCAGGGCGCCGACCGGCGTCACCTCCTTGTACCAGGCGAAGCCCTGGCCGAGCAAGTGGAAGCCGGACCATTCGTCGAAGAAGAGGAGATCGCGATCGACCGCCGCGGAGCGGAGCCACGCGAACACGCCGACCGAGTCCGGGGTGACGTAGACGGGCGCCAGCAGACCGAGGCCGAGGATTCCATGCAGCAGGAGCAGCGAATCCGAGATCCCCAACCGGCGCACGCGCCGAGGATATCCAAGGAAGGCGGCTAGAATGCGCGCCATGGGCCCCAACCTGCGCCTCGTGGCGGGCGCCGCGCTCTTCGGCCTCTGGCTCTACCTCTTTCTGCTGGGCCGGACGGCGGGGGGCGCCATCCACCTGCTGCTTCCGGCCGCGCTCGCTCTCGTCCCCTGGAAGTCGACCGCGCCCGGCGCGGACCGAAAGGAGCCCTCCCGATGAATCTCCGCAAACTGGTCGCCGTCCTGCTGCTCGCCGGCGGCGTCGCCGCGCTCGTCTACGGCGGCTTCTCCTTCGGCCGCAAGCGCGAGACGGCGCGGATCGGTCCGGTCGAGTTCTCGGTCGCGAAAAAGGAGCGGGTCGAGATTCCGACCTGGGCCGGGGTCGCCGCGATCGTCGCCGGCGCGGCGCTCCTGCTCGTCCCCGGAAAGAGTTAGTCCGGTTCGCTAGTCGTCGCGGCGGTAGAGTGCGCGCAAGCGCGCCGTGACCCGCAGGGCGTAGACCACGAGCACCCCCACCGCGAGCCCCGCGATCGCCGCGAGCGACCAGGGGAAGCCGCGCAGGAAGTGCAGCACGAGGAGCGCCGCGAGCCCGCTCGCCACGCCGAACGCCGCCTGCCGCAGATCGAACGGCATCAGCGGCGCCACCCTTCGACCGGATTCGCGAGCACGCCGACCCCCGGGATCTCGACCTCGAGCCGGTCGCCGTCGGCGAGCGGAGCGACCCCCGAGGGCGTTCCGGTCAGGAAGACGTCGCCCGGCTCGAGCGTCATCCGGCACGAGGCGTAGGCGAGGAGCTCCGGGATCGGGAAGATCATCTGCCCCGTCGTGCCGCGCTGCCGCTCCTCGCCGTTGACGCGCGTCACGACTTCGAGCGCCGCGAGCTCCGGCGCGAGCAGGATCGCCGGCCCCAGAGGGCAGAAGGTGTCGAACGACTTCGCCCCCGAGAAGGAGCCGTCGCGCTTCTGGAGGTCGCGCGCCGAGACGTCGACCGCGCAGGTCACCCCGAGCACGGCCTCGACCGCCTCGGCCGGCGTCGCGCGCCGCAATCGCGACTTGAGGATCAGGGCGATCTCCCCTTCGTAGTCGACGCGCGCGCTCTCCGGAGGCAGGACGATCGCCGCCCGCGGCCCGATCAGCGAGGTCGGGGCCTTGAGGAAGATCAGCGGCTCGCTCGGCACCTCGTTGCCGAGCTCGGCAGCGTGCGCGCGGTAGTTCCGTCCGACGCAGACGATCTTGCCCGGCTCGACGGGCGCGCGCAGCGCCTCGCCGCTCGACAAGTCGACGCGGCGCCCCAGCTGCCAGGCGGAGAGGGGCGTCGCGAAGGGGTCGGAGTGGAGCACGGCGAGATCGTCGAGCGACTCGCCGGCCGCGTAGAAGCCTTCGGGTCCGAAGCGGCAGAGCAGCATGCGGCGATTCTACGGCGCCCGCTCGCCGGTGTCGCGGAGGTCGCGCGCGGCTTCGAGACGCGCCCGCGCGCGGCCGGAGAGGGGCGTCACCACCAGCCTGCCGGTCAGGGCGTTGAGGTCCACGTAGATCTCGGTCTCGAAGACCTCCTTGAGGTGGGCGTAGGTGAGGGCCTGCCCGGTCTCCCCCTGCGCGATCACCCGCCCGCGTCTGAGCAGCACGACGCGATCGCAGTACTCGGCCGCGAGGTTGAGATCGTGGAGCACCGCGACCACCGCCGTCCCCTCCCCGGCGAGCTCGCGCACGCGATCGAAGAGCTCGACCTGATGGCGCAGGTCGAGGAAGCTCGCCGCCTCGTCGAGCAGAAGCAGAGGTGCCGCCTGCGCGAGAGCGCGCGCGAAGACGACGCGCTGCCGCTCTCCGGCGGAGAGGCGATCGATCGGGCGCCCGGCGAGATCGAGGGCGCCCGCGCGCGCGAGCGCTCGGCGCGCGAGCTCGAGGTCCGCGGGAGCCTCGAAGGCGAGCTCCGCCAGGTGCGGATGCCGCCCCATGAGGACGATGTCGAGCGCCCGGAAGGGGAAGTCGAAGCGGGGCTCCTGGGGCACCACGGCGACCCGTCGCGCTCGCTCGCGCGGCGGGAGCTCGGCGACCTCCGCGCCAGCGATGCGGACGCTCCCGCCGTAGCGGCGATGGACCCCCGAGATGACACGGACCAGGGTGCTCTTGCCCGCGCCGTTGGGGCCGAGAAGGCCCACCACCTCGCCCGGGCGCACCTCGAAGCTCACCCCGTCGAGCGCGCGGCGCCCGGAGTAGGCGAAGGCGACCTCGCGACAGTGAAGCGCCGGCTCGGTGGCCCGCTCAGCGGTCATGCTCGGCACCCCGCTTGCGGCGCAGCAGGAGCAGGAAGAAGGGGCCGCCGAGGATCGCCGTCACGACCCCCACCGGCAGCTCGCCGGGGGCCACCAGGGTGCGCGCCCCAAGGTCGGCGGCGACCAGGAAGGCAGCGCCGCCGAGGAAGGCGGTCGGCACGAGCAGGCGATGGTCCGGTCCCAACGCGAGCCGGAGCAGGTGCGGCACTACCAGCCCCACGAAGCCGATCATGCCGGCCGCGGAGACCGCGAGGGCGGTCGCGAGCGAGCCCAGGAGGAACGTCCGGCGCTTCAGCCGCTCGACGTCGACGCCGAGCTGCGCGGCACCCTCCTCCCCCAGCGAGAGCGCGTTGAAGGCGCGGCCGCTCGCGAAGTAGGCGAGCGTCACCACGAGCCCGCTCCCCCCCAGGAGCGCGAGCGTCGTGCCCCGCGCCGCCGGCACGCGCCCCATGAGGTAGAAGACGATCGACTGCAGCTGCTCGCGCGAGGCCACGCTCTGCAGGAAGTAGATCAGCGCGCCCGAGAAGGCGTTGAAGATCGCGCCCGTCAAGAGCAGCGAGTAGATCGAGAGGCGCCCCCCGGCCGCCGCCAGCCGCTCGATCGCCGCGAGCGCCGCGAGCGCTCCCGCGAAGGCCGCGAGCGGCACCAGGGCGGCGGGTGCCCCGGCGACCAGCGCCGCGACGCCGCCCAGGCTCGCGCCGCCGGCGACTCCGAGCACGTACGGATCGGCGAGCGGGTTCCTGAGGATCGCCTGGAAGCCGACCCCCGCGACCGAGAGGAGCCCGCCGAGCGCGGCCGCGGCGAGCACCCGCGGCAGGCGCAGATCGAAGAGGATCGCGCGGGCGCTCGCGTCGCGCGCGGCTCCGAAGAGGCTCCCGAGATCGAGCCGCGCCGCGCCGGTCGCGAGAGCCACCAACGCGGTCGCGAGCAGCAGGAAACCGAGCACCGGGATCCAGAGCGCGAGCCGGCGCGCGAGCGGGGATCCGCTCGTCATCTCCCGTCTCCCGGGGCCGGCGGCGCCGCCGGCGCGTAGTCGTCCGCGCGTGGCGCGCCGAACGCCTCCGGATGGATAAGACGCCCCATGCGCTCGGCCATCTCCCCGAGCCGAGGCCCCGGGATGAGGAGGCGCGAGGGTTCGAGCCGGAAGACGCGGTGCTCCGCGACGGCCGGCAGGAAAGGCCAGCGCTCCCATTCGCCGAGGATCGCTCCGAACGGTCCGGTCGCGCGATTGTCGGCGCTGTCGAGGATCACTTCGGGCCGGCGGGCGAGCATCGCCTCGAGGGAGACCATGGCGTAGCTCGCGAGGGCGTCCGCGGCGATGTTCGTCCCGCCCGCGAGCGCGACGAGCTCGTCCAGGTGCGATCCCGGCCCGGCGACGAAGAGCGGCTCGCGTCCCACGACCACGAGGACGCGACGTTTCGGCAGCGCCGCCGCCGTCGTCCGCACCCGCTCGAGACGCTGCTCGATCCCGGCCGCGAGATCGCGCGCCGCTTCCACGCGCCCGACCGCGCGGCCGATCTCGACGATGGCCTCGAGCGTCCCCCGGAAGGTCGCGGTGTCCACCGCGAGGACGCGGATGCCGAGCCGCTCGAGCCCTGCCCGCTCGTCGCTGCCGGCGGCGCTCGCGGAGGTCAGGAGAAGATCGACGTCGAGCGCGAGCAGCGCCTCGGCCGACGGGGCGTCGTAGGCGCCGAGCCGTGGCAGGGTGCGCCCCGCGGGGGGTTCCACGAAGTCGCCGATCGCCACGATACGCGAGGACTCGCCCAGCAGCGTGAGCGTCTCGGCGGCGGAAGGGGCCATGACCGCGATGCGCCGCGGCGCGTCCGCCGCGGCGCTCCGAGGCGCTTCCGGCGCGCGCGCGCAGGCGAGGCCGGCGGCGATCAGCCCGAGCGCGGCGAGCAGGAGAGGCCGGGCGCGACGCGTCACGCGGCTAGAAGCTCCAGTCGAGCCCCGCCGAGAATCGGCGGCCCGGAGCGGGGTACCCCGCGACCTCCTCGTAGCGCGCGTCCGCCGCGTTCTCGATCCTGACGAAGGGCTCCCAGCGCTCGGCGATCCGGCGCGCCAGCGTGAGATCGACCGTCGCGTAGCGCGCGAGGGGGACCTCACCGAAGTCGACCCGTTCACCGACGTAGCGCGCGATCGCGGCCGCCGTCCACGCCCGGTGGCGGAGCGTCACCGCCCCGCTGCCGCTCCATTCGGGGCGCCGGAGGAGCGCCCCGCCGGTCGCGCGGTTCTCCGCGTCGAGCCAGGTCGCGGCGAGCCGCCCCTCCACGATCCCGCGGCGGGCGACGACGCTCGCCTCGGCGCCGCGGATGCGCGCCGCGCCGACGTTGCGCGGCAGGAAGGTCGCGTAGTCGAACTCGATCAAGTGGTCGAGATCGGTCGCGAACGCGGTCGCCGAGAGCCGCACGACACCCACCTCCGCGTCGAGGCCCGCCTCCCAGCTCCGGCTCCGCTCCGGCTGGAGATCGGGATTCCCGAACCCCGGATAGTAGAGATCGGCGAGCGACGGCGCGCGGAACCCCTCTCCGTAGGCGGCCCGGAGACGCAGGTGCTCCACGGGCCGCCACGCCACCGCCCCCCGGAGACTGGTCGCGCCGCCGAAACGATCGTGCGCGTCGCGCCGCACGCCCGCGTCGACACGCCACGCCTCGTGCGTGTAGGAGAGCTGCCCGAAGGCCGCCCAGAGCTCGGCGCGATCGTCCGTGAGCCCAGCGCCGAAGGCGGTCGAGGAGCTCGCGCGCTGCCGCTCCCACTCGCCACCGCCAACCAGGGTCAGTTCGTCCCCGAGCCGACGCCGCACCAGGGCGCGCGCCTGATCGCGGTGCGCCGTCGTGTCGCTCGCCGCGAAGGGGTCGAGCGGATCATGAAGATCGAGAGCGCTCGCGCTCGTCGAGGCCTGCCCCTCGATCGTCCACCTCTCCTGGGTGTACGAGAGCGGCGCGGCGACCGTGGTGGTCGCGAGGTGCTGTCGCCGCTCCGGCGACGGCAAGCCGGAGTAGTCGTAGGGGATGCCTACCGTGCTGCCGCCGTGGCGCACCACGAGCCCGATCCGGCCGGCCTCGTTCCAGCTCGCGCCCAGGGAGAGATCGACCTCGCCACCGTCGTAGAAATCGTTCGCGACCACCCCCTCGCCGCGCCGCAAGTGGCCGGCAACGTCGAGCGCGAGGACCCCACGCGCGCGCCCCACGCTCGCGCCGACGCGACCGAAGTCCCCCTCGCCCCCTTCGAGGCGCAGGTGGCCGCCCTGGCCGCCGCGCCGGCTGACGAGCTGCACGACCCCCCCGAGAGCGCTCGACCCGTAGAGCGCCGAGTAGGGACCGCGCACCACCTCGAGACGCTCGACGCCGTCGGTCGCGAGGGTCGACCAGTCGAATCCGCCGAGGTAGGGATCGTTCAACGGGACCCCATTCCAGAGGACGAGCGTGTGGTTCGAGTTGGTGCCGCGCGTGAAGAGCGACGTGGCCTTGCCGCGCGCGCCGCTCTGCGCGAGCTCGAGGCCGGGCAGGGTGCGGAGCAGATCGACGACCTGCTCCGCCTTCCGCTCGACGATGGTGTCGGCTTCGACGACGTCGGCGGCGGTGGGGACCGCGACCAGCGGCTCCGCCGCGGTCGTCGCGGTGACGGTGATGGCGCCCGAGAAGACCGGACTCTGGGCGACGGCGACCGCGCTCCACCCCCCGAGGAGCGCGGCGAAGAGGACGAGGGTCGGCCGCATGGCCAAGCTCCTTTCGCTCGCGAAAAAGCGACGCCCCGCTCTCCAGGTCGGAGGAGCGGGGCGGAGCGGGCGAAGGAGCGGCCCGGCCGCGATCGCTCCCACACCCCGGGGGTCGAAGGCATCGGACGGTGGCGGCAGGTCTCCTGGCTTCCGGATCGATCTACTCCCGGGCCTTCCCGCGCTCCCGACCGCGATCTCTCGCGATCCGCGGCGCGCAGTGGCGTCTTCCGGTTTCGTACCCGGCTACAGTGGCGGGGGCCGCGCCGGCTTCTGGACCGGCTTCCCTCTTCGAGACTCCGCGCGCTCGCGGAGTCACCGCACCGTCTCGGTTGTCAACGATCGATCCCGCACCGCGCGGGATCGCTACGGCACGATTCTACTGCGGCGGCGCGACCGGCTGCGGCTGGTTCGGAGCGACCTGCGGCACCGCGTTGACGCCGGTCACCCAGACCGGGAGGCCGGTGGTCTGCGTCGGTTCGACGAACTGCTGCTGGTCGTAGACCTGGGGCGTGAGCGCCTGGATGGCGGCTTGCGCCTGCTCGGCCGCGGCCGCCGCCTTCCCTTCGTCGGAGTTCGGGTCGACCAGATCGTTCGGGGCCCAGCCCAGGGCCATCGTCGTGTTGTTGAGCTGGTGCCCGAAGCCCCGGCTCTCGGTGTCGGTCGCGATCGACGCGACGTCTTCGACCGCGAGGGCGATCCGGTTCCCCCACTCGCTCAGGAGAACGATCTTTCCGGGATCCCAGCTCGCCTGCTCCGGCTGGTAGCGCGTCTCGAAGGTGGAGCCGTTGTGGAGCGTCACCGTGTAGACGGCGGCGCTGGCCGGAAGGGCGACGAGCAGAGCGGTCAATCCGAGGACGAGAATCCGAGAACGCGACGTCATGGCGTTCCTCCTGACGGTCTTTTGCCGGAGAAGCATAGCATCCTTCCCCGCCGCCGGCGAGATGGAGCGCTTCACAG
>CAYZBH010000071.1:0-4164 GCA_964476605.1 uncultured Thermoanaerobaculia bacterium
GACGACGTGCGCTCGATCGACTGGAACCGCACCGCGCGCATGGGCGTGCCGTTCGTCAAGCAGTACGTCGAGGAGCGAGACCTCAACGTCTTCCTCGCGATCGACGTTTCGGGGAGCCTCGGCTTCGGCTCGCGCGCGCTGCTCAAGCGGGAGCTCGCGGCGGAGATCTCCGCGCTCCTCGCCTTCGCGGCGCTGCGCAACCACGATCGCGTCGGCGCCGCGCTGGTCTCCGACCGCCTGGAGCTCTTTCTCGCGCCGCAGCGACGCCGCAACCAGGTGCTGCGGCTCGTCCACGACGTGCTGAACCACCCGGCCACCGGCGGGACCGACCTCGATCGCGGGCTCGCCGCCGTCCTCTCCAACCTGCGCCAACGATCGGTGCTCTTCGTGATCTCGGACTTCGTCGGCGCGCCGCCCGTCACGGCTCTCCAGCGGGCCGCCTCCCGGCACGACCTGATCGTCGTGGAGCTCGCCGACCCGAAGGACGTCGCCCCTCCCGCCGCCCCCCCGCTCGTCCTGCGCGACGCGGAGACCGGTCGCATCGCCCTCTACGACGGCCGGCGCCACGCCCTGCGCGAAGCGGCGCGGTCGCAGGCGGAGCGCCGCGAGCTCCGGCAGACCATCCTCAGGCTGGGAGTCGATCATCTGGTGCTCGCGACCGATCGCCCCTACATGCCGCCCCTGGTCGGCTTCTTCGAGGCGCGGCGGCGGAGAATGCAGCGGTGAGGCGTCTCGTCGCCGTCGCGGCGTTGGGCTGGCTCGTCGCTTCGGCCCTCGCGGCCCTCCCGGCGGGAACGCACCTCGACGCGAACCTCGCTCCGCCGACGATCGCGGTGGGAGATCGGGTCGAAGCGACCCTGACGCTCCACCTCGGCGCGGACGACGCGGCGCTCGACGCCACCTTTCCGGACTGGTCCCGAGGCTGGGGAGACGCGGAGGTGCTCGCGGCATCCCCCGTCGAGCGCCTCTCCGAGGGAGGCGAGCCCCGACTCGTGCAGCGCCTCACGCTGACGGCCTTCCGACCGGGGACGGTGGAGCTTCCTCCGGTCGCGGTGCGCCTCGGAAGCGATCCGGCGCGAAGCATCACCGTGCCCGCGCCGCTCCACCTCATCGTGCGCTCCGTGCTGGCGGCCGACGAGAAGGACGCCAAACCCGCGCCGGCCGCGGCGCCACGCCCGATGCCGGTTTCATCCCGGGTCGCCTGGGCGCTCGCGACCGCGCTCGTGCTGGCCGGCTCCTCCGCCTGGCTCGCTTGGAGACGGGGGGCCTTCGCCGCCGCGAAGGCGATCGTTCCCCCGCTCCCACCCCGCCGCCAGCTCGCGTTCGCGCTCGGTTCCCTCGCCGGCCAGGCACCCGATCGGGCCTGGCGCGAGCTCAGCTTGGCGGTGCGGCGCTACCTCGGGCAGACCCTCGCCTTTCCCGCCGCCGAGAGCACGTCCACCGAGATCCACCGCCGGCTCGCGGCGCGCCACTTGGCGCCGGAGCTCGCCCGGCGGGGCGTCAAGCTGTTGCGCGAAGCGGATCAGGTCAAGTTCGCGCGCCGCCCCGCGACGCCCTCCGAGATCGTCGCGGCGATCGACGAGGCGGCCGCCGTCGCCGATGCGGTCGAAGCCCACCTCCATCCGGAACCGGCCGCGGCCGCAACGGCGCCGACGCCATGATGCCGCTGCCGCAGCTCGCGGATCCGCTCTGGCTGCTCGCCGCGCTCGCGGTGCCGCCGCTCCTCTGGCGTCACCACCGGCGCGCCGATCACGGAGCCCTGCTCGCGAGCCGCTTGCCGCTCGCGAGCGGCGGGACCTGGAGGCTCCACCTCGCCTTCTATCTCCGCGTCGCGGCGTTCCTCGCCCTGGTGTTGGCGCTCGCCCGGCCGCGACTCGGATACGCCTGGGAAGAGGCGACCACGGAAGGCATCGACATCCAGATCGTGATCGACATCTCCGGCAGCATGGGCGCCGAGGACTTTCAACCCGAGAACCGGCTCGCGGTCGCCAAACAGGTGGTGCGGGACTTCATCGCGAAGCGCGCCGGCGACCGCATCGGCGTGACCGTCTTCGGCGGCACGGCGCTCACGCGCGCGCCGCTGACCACCGACCGCGCGATGCTCGACGAGTTGGTCGGATCGATCGAGCTCAACACGGTGCCCGACGGCACCGCAATCGGCGTCGCGCTCGCGAACGGCGCCGGCCGACTGAAGGACAGCGAGGCCAAGACCAGGGTCATCGTGCTCGTCACCGACGGCGTGAACAACGCCGGCGAGATCGATCCCGTTTCCGCCGCCGCCGTGGCCAAGGGGCTCGGGATCAAGGTCTATACGATCGGGGTCGGGCGGGCGGGCCGCGTCCCGGTGCCGGTTTCGGTGCGCGACCCGCTCACCGGACACTCCGAGACGCGCCGGGTGATGATGGACGTCCAGGTCGACGAGGCGCTCCTGCGCCAGATCGCCGACCGCACCGGCGGCGCGTACTTCTCCGCCACCGACCCCGCGGCGCTGGCCGCGATCTTCGCCCGCATCGACCTGCTCGAGAAAACGCCGGTCCAGGTCAAGCGCTACGTCCGCTACCGCGAGAGCTTCCAACCCTTCGCCTGGACGGGCCTCGGGCTCCTCCTCCTTCCGCTCCTCGCCGGAGCGCTGGGCGTCACGGCCGAGCCATGAACCTCGCCGAACCCACGCTGCTCTGGACGAGCCTCGCGGCACCGGCCGCCTTCGCGCTCGTCCTCTGGCTGCTCGCGCGCCGCGCCGCGGCCGAGAGCGCGTGGGCCTCGCGCGCCCTGCAGCCACGGCTGCGAGCCGGCGCGACACCGCGCGCGAGGAGCGGGCTCGCCGCCCTGCTCGCGCTCGCGGCTCTCGGGTGCTCGCTCGCCCTCGCGCGCCCGCGCTGGGGCGAGGTGGTCGAATCGGTCTCGCAGAAGGGGGTCGACATCGTCTTCGTGCTCGACACCTCGGCCTCCATGGGAACCTACGACGTTCTCCCCTCGCGCCTCTGGCTCGCGCAGTCGCTCGTGCGCCGGCTCGCGCAGGCGTTGCCCGGGAACCGTGTCGCGCTCGTCCAGGCCGAAGGAATCGGCGTCGTCATGTCGCCCCTCACGGTCGACGTCGCGGTGCTCGATCTGCTGTTGGATGCCGTCGAGCCGGGGACCCTGCCCGTCCCGGGAACGCGGCTGGCTCCGGCGCTCGAACGCGCCATCGAGCTCTTCCCGCCGGGCAACGAGAAACACCGGGTGGTCGTCCTCCTCTCCGACGGCGAGGATCACGGTGCCGACCTCGACAAGGCCACCGACGCGCTCCGGCGCGCCGGCGTCGTCGTGCACGCGATCTGCATCGGGACCGACGCGGGAGGGCCGGTTCCGGTCGCCGGGAAAGCGGGCGAATTCAAGCGCGATGCGCGAGGTGACGTGGTGATGAGCCAGCCGCACCGGGACGTCCTCCAGCGTCTCGCGGAGCGGACCGGCGGCACCTTCCTCGCCGCGACCGACGCCCAGGCGGATCCGTCGCCGGTGGCGGCGAAGATCGAGGGCATGCAGAAACGCGAGCTCACCCAATCCACCGTCGCGACTCTCGAGGAGCGCTTCCAGTGGCCTCTCGGGGTGGGTGCCGCGGCGCTCCTCGTTTGGCTCGTGCTCTCCCCGTATCGCCCGCTGCGAGTGCCAGCGCCATGAAGTGGCTGACCGCGCTCGCGCTGCTCCCGTTGCTCGCGACCGAGCCGGCTCGCGACGCCGCAGCGGGCGGCGATCCGGCGCCCCCGCTCGAGCGCTGGCGCTTCAACCCCCGCGAGCGAACCGCCCGAGGACTCGCCGCCTGGAAGAACGAGAAGCCCGAGGCGGCGGTACCGGCGTTCGACAGCGCGCTCCGGTTGCGGCCCGGCGACGCCCTCGCCACCTACAACGCGGGAACCGCGCGGCTCGGTGCCGGAGAGCCGGGCGCCGAAGAGCTCCTCGGCCGCGCCGCGCAAGGCGCTCCCGTGGAGCTCGCACCGGACGCCTTCTACAACCTCGGCAACGCGCGTCTGGCGGGCAAGAATGCCGGCGGCGCGATCGACGCCTATCGTCAGGCGTTGCGTCGCCGCCCGGACTTCCCGGAAGCGAAGCGCAACCTCGAGCTCGCTTGGAAGCTCCTCGAGCAACAGCGACAGCAGCAGCAACATGAACAGGACGACCAGAAGCAGG
>CAYZBH010000071.1:4264-15695 GCA_964476605.1 uncultured Thermoanaerobaculia bacterium
CAGAAGCAGGGAGCTCAGAAGCAACCCTCCGGCCAGGGAGACGAGGATCAGAATCGTTCGGGAGCGGAGAACAATCAGACGAGCTCCGAGACGCCCCCGCAACGAGACTCGGACCGACGCCAGCCTCCGGCACCTCCAGCGGACGAAGAACCTCGCGCCGGCGAGCAACGACCCGAAACCGGCGCCTCGGGAGCGTCCTCCGGGAGCCCGCAGGAGAGGCCGCTGCCTCAGTTTCACGATCAGCAGGACATGACGGCCGAGCAGGCAGCCGCCATCCTCCAGGCGGTGGAGAACCTCGAGCGGCAGCAGCGACGCGACCAGGCGGCCGAGCGCGTGCGCGGCAAGGCGCGTGTGGAGAAGGATTGGTGAAACGCCTCCTGTTGCTCGGCGCTCTCGCTCTCGCCAGCGGAGCGCGAGCGGACTCGGGCCTGACGGCGACCGCCCAGCTCGCACCCGACCCGGTCGGTCTCGGCGAGCTCGTCTCCCTCACCCTGGAGGTCTCCTCCTCCGGCTTCTCCGGGATCGACGCGACCCCCTCCTTCGACCTCGACAACCTCGAGATCGCGGGCGGCCCCTTTCGCTCACAGAGCCAGCGCTGGGTCAACGGCGAGACCTCGTCCAGCCTGGAGCTGACCTGGCGCCTGCGGCCGCTCGCCGAAGGCAAGGCGCGCGTGCGCGCGATTCGCCTCGCTGCCCGGGGCGAGACGCTCGAAGTCGCGGACCAGGAGATCGACGTCGTTCGCAGCGCACCCGCTCGGTCGCAACCGCCGCCCCGCGCGCGCTCCTTCGACCCATTCGACGACTTTCTCGAGCGGAGCTTCCCGTCTCGCCGCAACGCCGCGCGCGAGGTCGAGCGGCCGAAGGTCTTCTTGCGCGCCGAGATCACGCCCGCGCACGTGGTCGCCGGCCAGCAGGCGACCTACACGCTCTGGCTCTACACGCAGACCGACGTCGGAGGCTTCCAGCCGACGCGGATGCCCGACTTCAAGGGATTCTGGGTGCGCGAGGTGCCGCAGCCCGATCCGCTCCGTCCCGAGTGGGTCACCGAGGACGGCGAGCGCCTCGGACGCGTGCCGATGCTCCGGCGAGCCCTCTTTCCGCTCACCCCCGGCCACTTTCGCTTCGATCCGACCGAGGCGGACCTGGTGGTCCGCTTCGCCGATCTCGGCCCCTTCGGTTCCCCCTTCGGACGCTCCGAGACGCTGCACCTGCGAACCGACCCCGTCGAGCTCGGGGTGGGGGCTCTCCCCGTCGCACCGGCTGGTTTCACGGGTCTCGTCGGCGAGGTCACCCTGGGCGCCAAGCTCGACCGCGACGCGCTGCGCGTCGGCGAGGCGGCGACGCTGACTCTCCAGGCGAGCGGTCGCGGCCATCTCCAGAGTCTTGCCCCGCCGGCGCTCCAGCTTCCCGAAGGGCTTCGCACCTTTCCTCCGAAGCAGGAGGAGAGCGAGCGCTTCGACGGCTCCACGCTCGTCGCGACGCGCACCTGGTCCTACGTGCTCGTGCCCTCGCGGAGCGGCGGCTTCGATTTGCCACCCGTCGCGATGAGCTACTTCGACCCCGGAAGCCACGAGTTCCGCAAGAGCGCGAGCCCGCCGCTCGCCTTGGCCGTCTCCCCCGCCATCGGATCCGGCGGCACCAGGACCGCCGAAACGACTCCGGACGAGTCTCCTGCGGCGCCGTCCTCGACCGACACCTCGACGATCTTCGCGCCCCGTGCATGGCCCTGGTTCGCTGGAGCTGGCGGCCTCCTGCTCGGTGCGGCGGCGATCGCCTGGCGAGCCCGGGGCCGGAGCGGAGCCGCTTCCGATTCCTCCCGTGCGCTCAGGACCGCCATGCACGTCGCGGAGACCGCATCACCCACGGCAGCGCGCGAGGGCGCCGCACGGCTCGAAGAGGCGTGGCGACAGCACCTCGCGGCGCGCTTTCAGGTCGCCCCCTCGACGCCGGTCACGCAGTGGGAGGAGCGCCTCGGAGAGCTCAGGGTCGAAGGGTCGGTCGCCAGGGAGCTCGTCGAGCTCGCGCACGAGCTGCACTACCTGCGCTACGCCCCCGAGCTCGCCGACCCCGCCCCGCTGATCGCCGACGCGCTCGCGCGGTCGCGCCGCCTGGCGCGCTCGCTGCGGTAGAGGACTTCACAGAGTTCCGCCCGGTATCTGGTATGGTCTCTCGAGACCCGGAGATCTGTCAGCGGCGCGACGGCATGAACGATGTCTTCAGCCTAGACCCCCACCGCCTCGAGCAGTTCCTCGAGCGCCGCCGGGCGGCCCCACCGCACTTCGAGCCCGAGATGAGCCTCGCCGACAACCTCGTCGAGGTGCTCAAGAAGGCGAACGAATTCGTTCCGTCCGAGGCGGGATCCATCCTGCTCGACAACCCGCGCGTCAAGCAGGCGGACCGGAGCCGCAATCGCCTGACCTTCCTGGCCGCATTCGGCGACAAGGCGGAGCTCCTGGTCGGCCAGACCCTGCCCGCGGATCAGGGGATCGCCGGGCACGTCTACCTCTCGGGCGAGGCCTACTTCACGCCCGACGCCGGCGACGATCGCTTCTTCGATGCGCGCGTCGACGCGGAGACCCAGTACCGGACCCGCTCGCTGGTCGCCATCCCGATCCGCATCGGCGCCGAAGTCTGCGGCGTGCTGGAGCTCATCAACCGCCTCGGTGCCACCGGCTACAGCGAGAACGAGCTCGACCTGCTCGAGATCTTCGCCGACTACATGTCGATCGCGATCCAGAACGTGCTCGACGGGAGGCTCGCTCAGGAAGCGGCGAAGCGGGACAACCTGACCGGACTCTTCAACGACCGCTATCTCCACTCCATCCTCGAGCAGATCCTGGTGCGCTGCCGCGCCCGGCAGGAGGATGTCGCCCTGCTCTTCCTCGACCTCGACTACTTCAAGCGCGTCAACGACCAGCACGGACACCTCGCGGGCTCCCAGGTCCTCCGCGAAGCCGGTCAGTTGCTGCGCCGCACCGTGTCGCAACCCGGCGCGGTCGTGGCTCGCTACGGTGGCGACGAGTTCGTGATCGTGGCGCCACGCACCGCGGCGGCACACGCGATGGCGCTCGCCGAGCGGCTGCGCTCCGAGATCGAGCAAACCACGTTCTGTCCGATCCCCGGCGAGATCCAGCCCGAGCCGCTGCATCTGACGGGCATGACCTGCTCGATCGGCGTCGCCTCGCTCTCGCTGCACGTGCCGCAGGACACGGAGCTGGCCCGCGCCAAGAGTCGCATGCTCCGGCTCTCGGATTCGGCCATGTACCGCGCCAAGGAGGCCGGACGCAACCGCGTCATGCTCTCCGACCCGGCGATCGATCTCGACCCCGCCCTTCCCCGTACCGCCACGCGTTGACCCCCTCTCGAGGGCGCTGCTAGACTCCGCTTCGCAGGCGCGCTCGTTCGAGCCCCCCGCCGCTCCCAGCAATATCCGCCAGAGCATTCCGACCCCAGGCGAGACCCCCATGACCACGACCCTCGACAAGCCAGCTCGAGTCACCTCCGACGCCGTCCGCGAATCCCTCGCCCGCCACATCCTGGTGGACGGATACCATCTCGTGCAGGACATCGAAGCGAGCCACGGCGTCTACCTGTACGATGCCGCGCGCGGCCGCGACGTCCTCGATTTCTTCGGCCACTTCTCGACCAATCCGGTGGGCTTCAATCACCCCAAGATGGCGAACGAGGAGTTCCGGCGCCGCATCCTCCCCGCGGCCCTCAACAAGCCGGCCAATTCCGACATCTACACCACCTACATGGCCGAGTTCGTGGAGACCTTCGCGCGGACCGTGCCAGCCGCCTTCCGCAACCGTCTCTTCTTCATCGAGGGGGGAGCGGCGGCGGTCGAGAACGCGCTCAAGGTGGCTTTCGACTGGAAGGTGCGCAAGAACCTGGCCGCCGGACGCGGCGAGATCGGCTCGCAGATCATTCACTTCCGTCAGGCGTTCCATGGACGCAGCGGCTACACCCTCTCGCTGACGAACACGGATCCGCGGAAGATCAACTACTTCCCGAAGTTCCCCTGGCCGCGCATCGTCAACCCGAAACTGACGTTTCCGCTCACCGAGGCGAACGTGGCGGAGACCGTTGCTCTCGAGCGCCGGGCGATCGCCGAGATCGAGCAGGCGGTCGCGGCCCACGGCCACGACATCGCGGGCCTGATCATCGAACCGATCCAGGGCGAGGGAGGCGACAACCACTTCCGCCCCGAGTTCCTGCGCGCGCTGCGCGAGCTCGCCGACCGCCACGAATTCCTGCTCGTCTTCGACGAGGTCCAGAGCGGCTTCGGCACCACCGGACGCTGGTGGGCCTTCGAGCACTTCGGCGTGGAGCCCGACGTCTTCTCCTTCGCCAAGAAGAGCCAGGTCTGCGGTATCGCCGCGGGGCCGCGGGTCGACGAAGTCGATTCCGTCTTCAAGGTCTCGTCGCGCATCAACTCCACCTGGGGCGGCAATCTGGTGGACATGGTGCGCTGCCAGCGCATCATCGAGATCGTCGAGGAGGACGGCTTGCTCGAGAACGCGACCCGCGTCGGTGCCCGGCTCCTCGAGGGCTTCCAGACGCTCGCCCAGACCTTCCAGGGCAAGGTCTCCGGCGCTCGCGGGCGCGGACTCTTCGTCGCCTTCGATCTTCCCGATCCCGACACCCGCAACCGGACCCTCAAGGCCCTCAACGAGAGCGACGTTCTCGGCCTGGCTTCGGGAGAGCGTTCCATCCGCATGCGCCCGCCGCTCGTGCTGAGCGCCGCCGAGGCCGACGAGGGGCTCTTCCGGATCGAGCGCGCGCTCGCTTCGATCTTCGGCTAGAGCGCTAGGGCGCGCAGCGATCGCGCGGAAAAGCGTTCGTGGCGGAGGAGGCGAGCACCGCCGCCGAAGGCAGACCTCGGAGCGCCCGGACGGCGCTCCGCTCGACCCGAATCCGCGCCACGTCCGCCGGCCAGGGGGTGCGCCGGAACTGGTGCAGCGACACCGCGACCGCGCCCCGCTGGTCCATCTGCGCCGCCAAGTCCACCGCGTCCCCGCCGCTGGGAGCGGCGCCGCTCGCTCGCCGCACGAGCTCCGCGCGGAATCCCGCGTCGAGCCCTGGCCAGCCGGCGAGCCGCTCGAGCGCCGCTCGCCGGAGATCAGGAAGCTCCCGCCAGAGCGTCGCCGCCGCGAGGCGGGGCTCGGCCGCGAGACTCCGCGCGGCGCAGTCGACCGCTCCTGTGGCCTCGAAGAGTTGGAAGGGGGCGAAGCCGCCGAGCGGATCGAGCGCCATCGCCTGCCGCAACGCCTCGACAACCCACTCACCGCGACCGGCCTCGCGCGCGGTGGCCGCGGCGCGATACCAGAGCGCCGCAACCCCGCCGGCCTTCCGCGCCGCCGCCATCGCCTCCGTTGCGCGATCGAGCGCCGGTGCCGATGAGGCCCAGGCCCAGCGCGCGCCGTAGAGCGGAAAGTCGGGATCCCAGGCGCGCGCCTTCTCGAGATGCGGCACCGCCACGGCGCGGGAGCCGGCCCGCGCCGCCGCCTCGTAGCTCCGCTCGGCCAAGGCTCCTGGCATCAGCGCCACGCCACACCCCACGACCAGGAGGCCCGGAGCCCAAGGCAGCGTTCGGCGCTGCGTTCTGACCGGCGCGGGCCCGCCCGCTCCGGCGAGCGCGATCCCGGCGGCGCCCGCGACAGCCACCGGGATCGCGGTGGTGGCGAGGAACGCGGCGCCGCCGCCCGCGACCGCGGCTCCCCCGAGCGCGAGGAGTCCGGCGGCGAGCGCTCCCCGGTCTTCCGCCGCCGCTCGATCGCGGAGGCGACACCAGCCGAAGAGCGCGAGCACCGCGAGCGCCAAGCTCGTCGCGGGAAAGCCGAGCTCGAAGAGCGACGCGAGGTAGAGGGAGTGCGCTTCGCCCACCACTTCTCCCGGCGGGTTGACGCCCGGACGAGGTTGCAGGAAACGCGCGAGCTGCCAGGGGGTGGATCCTGGGCCCCAGCCGATCAGCGGGCGCTCGAGCGCTCCCTGGAATGCCCCCGTCCAGTACGTGCGGCGCGCTTCCGTGGAGGTGTCCGAGCCACTCAGAATCGCGCTCGCGCGCGGCACGAGCATCGCGAGACCGACGAGAGCGAGCCCGAGGACGAGCCGGCGGGCGGGTCCCCCGACCATCGCCGCCCCCAGGGCGACGGCCGCCAGCGCCAACCACCCCGCGAAGGAGCGCGTCGCGACGAGCGCCGCGATCCCCACGACGCCCGCGAAGAGACCCAGCCCCCGGCGCCAGCCTCGATGGCGCAGCAGCAGCGCCACGGGCGGTAACGTCACCACGAGCCAAGCCGCGAGGAGGTTGTGATGCCCGAGCGGCTCAGCCGCTCTCGGCAACCCCTGCCGGACCTCCGTCACGAGCGCCCAGAGGGCGACACCCGAGACCACCAGCGACCATGCGACCAGCCCGCGCTCCCTCCGCTTCCGGGTTTGCCAGCAACGGGCCACAGCCGCCGGGAGGAGGAGGAGGGCGGGCAGGAGAAGGAGGGCGCTGCGGCCGGCACGCGGCACCGGTGAGGCCCAGAGGCTCCCGCCGAACGCCACCAGGAAGGCGGCCAGGAGCCATCGACCGCTCCGCCCCAGACGCAGGGGATCCGAACCGGCTCCCACCCCGAGGAGGGCCACCAGAACCAGTGCCAACTGCCCGGCCGGCCCCGCCGGCCATGCCGCAGAACCGGCAAAAGTCCCGCTCCAACAAGCAAATAGCGCGAGGAGGAGGGGGGGGATGAGGGCCACGGAGGCCCTGCATTCTACGGCGAGGCGGACCGGGGAGGGGCTCCCGTGCGGTAGAATTTCCCTGCCGGCCTCCCTGGTCGGTGTTCGAGCAAGCTCTCACACCCGCGAGGATCGCCATGACCGTCACGAGCCCGTCCGCCGTCGCTTCTCTTCTCTCCCGACTCGGCCTCTCCGAGGACAATCCCGGCGCCTTCGATGGCCGTTGGATCGAGACGCAGGGTCCGCGCATCGAGTCGCTGAACCCGTCGACCGGCGAGCCCATCGCCTCCGTCCGGACCTGCACCGCGGCCGACTACGATCGCGTCGCGCAGACGAGCGTCGAAGCCTTCGACGCCTGGAAGCGCTGGCCCGCTCCGAAGCGCGGCGAGATCGTCCGCCTGCTGGGTGAGGAGCTCCGCAAGCACAAGGAGGACCTCGGCCAGCTCGTCACTCTCGAAGTGGGCAAGGTCCCCACCGAGGGGTTGGGCGAGGTGCAGGAGATGATCGACATGGCCGATTTCTGCGTCGGCCTCTCCCGCCAACTCTACGGTCTTTCGATGCACTCGGAGCGCCCCCAGCACCGCATGTACGAGCAGTGGCATCCGCTCGGGGTCGTCGGCATCATCACGGCCTTCAACTTCCCGGTCGCGGTCTGGGCCTGGAACGCCATGCTGGCCGCGGTGTGCGGCGACTCGAACCTCTGGAAACCGTCGCAACACGCGCCGCTCACCGCGCTCGCGGTGACCAAGATCGCCGAGCGTGTGCTCCAGACGTCGGGCGCGCCTCCGATCTTCAATCTGGTCTTCGGGGACCGCAAGGCGGTCGGCGTGCCGTTGGTCAAGGACGTGCGGGTCCCGCTCATCTCGGCCACGGGCTCGGTCGCGATGGGCAAGCAGATCGCGCGCGATCTCGCCGACCGGCTCGGACGCTCGATCCTCGAGCTCGGCGGCAACAACGGCATCGTCGTCACCGACGACGCCGACCTCGACCTGGCGCTCCGCGCCGTGCTCTTCGCCGCCGTCGGCACCGCCGGCCAGCGCTGCACGACGACGCGCCGCCTCTTCCTGCAGAAGGGGATCGCCGCGGAGATGAAGCGGCGGCTGGTCAAGGCCTACGGCACCATCCGGGTCGGCGACGCCGCCGACCCCTCGACCGTCATGGGGCCGCTCATCCATGCCAACGCCGTCACCGACTTCCGCAAGGCGCTCGAGGTGGCGGTGGCGCAGGGGGGCAAGATCCTCGCCGGCGGCAAGGTCCTCGACCGACCCGGGTTCTTCGTCGAGCCGACTCTCGTCGAGGCGATTCCGCACATGCCGATCACCTGCGAGGAGACCTTCGCGCCGATCCTCTACATCTTCGAATTCGACCAGCTGGAGGAGGCGATCGCGCTGCACAACGCGGTGCCGCAAGGGCTCTCCTCCGCGATCTTCACGCTCAACCTGCGCTCGGCCGAGCGCTTCCTCTCCGTGGACGGCTCCGACTGCGGGATCGCCAACGTCAACATCGGCACCTCCGGTGCCGAGATCGGAGGAGCGTTCGGCGGCGAGAAGGAGACCGGCGGCGGCCGCGAGGCGGGATCCGATTCCTGGAAGGTCTACATGCGCCGGCAGACCTGCACCCTGAACTGGGGGACGACGCTGCCGCTCGCGCAGGGAGTGAAGTTCGAAATCTGAGAGCCGGCAACAGAGTCGAGGTCGCGGATCGTCCGCGGCCCGTCTCCCACGTCCGAGCCTGGCGAGAATCGAATCGTGGCCATCTCTCCAGTCTCGACCTCGCCGGGCCGGACGTGGGGGCTCTCGGTTGAATCCTTTCGCCGCCCGCTTGTCTCTGACCGACTGAAGCACCGAGTCGTCGACGGGTGAAAGGAGCCTCGAATGGCCAGCAAGCTCTTTCCGATCAATGAAGGTGGTGTCGACCGCGCCCTCCGCGTCGTGGTCGGTCTCGTGGGGATCTCCCTGGTCTTCCTCGGCCCTAAGTCCCCCTGGGGGTGGATCGGCCTCGTCCCGCTGCTGACGGGCCTCGCGGGAACCTGCCCGCTCTACACGCTCTTCGGCTGGAGCACCTGCCAGACGAAGACTCCGCGCTGAGCGCGCCCGCGCCCGGCGCTCGGAGTGGGCGGGACGCCGGCCCCCGAACTGGCGATCGTCGCGACGGCCCTCCCCCGCGATCTCGGAGCCGGCCACGCCGACGAGCGGCAGGTCGGCCCCGTCGGCGGGCGACCGTTGACGGAGTTCGGCTCAGTTCGATTCGAGGGCTCGCCGGAGTGCGGCTGCGAGCTCGGCGAGCTCCATGGGCTTGCGCAACACGACCCGCACTCCAGCCGCGCGAAGGTCTTCGCTCGCGATCTCCTCCAGGTAACCGCTCGTCAGAACGATCGGAAGACCGCGGCGAAGCGAGCTCGCCGCGCGAGCGAGCTCGAGTCCGCTCATCCCCGGCATCGAGAGATCCGTAACCAGGAGATCGACCATCCAGGGAGCTCCACGCAACGCCTCGAGCGCGGCGGAGGGGTTCGAAGCGGCCAGGACCTGGTAACCGAGGCGCTCCAGCCGTCTGGATCCGACCTCCACCAACTGGGGCTCGTCGTCGACCAGGAGGACGCGCTCCCCCTTTCCCCGGGCGACGGCGAGCGGTCCGCTTGCGAGCGCCGCTTCGATGCCCTCCAGCGCCGGCAGGACGCACGTGACCAGCGTGCCCCGGCCCGGCTCGCTGTCCAGCCAGATCATGCCGCCGTGATCGCTCACGATGCCGTGCACGGTGGCGAGCCCGAGGCCCGAACCCTCTCCCGCCGGCTTGGTCGTGAAGAACGGCTCGAAGGCGCGCGCGCGCGTCGCCTCGTCCATTCCGACGCCCTCGTCCCGTACCCGGAGCATCGCGTATCTCCCTTCCCGTAGCCCCGGATGGTCGCGAGCGAAGCTGTCTCGGACGTAGAAGTCTTCGAGTCCGACCTCGACCACTCCACCCTGTGGCATCGCGTGCGCCGCGTTGGTCACGAGGTTGACCACGATCTGTTGGACCGACGTCGCGTCACCGAGGACCCTTCGCGGCGGCGCCCCCTCGGGCATCCGGATCTCGACGGCCGCGGGCAGAGTCGCTCTCAGGAGGCGAACCGCGTCAGCGACCGTGCGCGCGAGGTCGAGTGGCTTGAGCTCGAGCTCTTGCCGACGACTGAAGCGCAAGATGCGTCCGACGAGGTCGCGACCCCGTTCCGCGGCACGCAGGATCTCCTCGAGGTCAGCGCGCGCGGTGCGGAGGTCCGTCGCATCGCGCACGAGCTCCGCGTAGCCGAGGATCGCCGTGAGGACGTTGTTGAAGTCGTGCGCGACGCCCCCAGCCAGTCGGCCCACCGCCTCGAGCTTCTGCGCCTGGCGAAGCTGCTCTTCGAGCCGGGCCTGCTCCGCTTCCGCGTTCCGGCGCGCGGAGATGTCGACGATCGAGCTGATGACGAATAGGCCCTCGTCGGTAATCACCGGAGTCAGTCCGATCTCGAGGGGAACCTCTGAGCCGTCCTTGCGCAGGCCGAAGAGCTCCCGACCTGCTCCCATCGCCCGAACGCTCGGGGCGGCGGCGAATCCTGCCCGGAAGGCGGGGTGGGAGTCGCGGAACCGATGCGGAACCAGCAGCTCGACCGGCCGACCGAGGAGTTCCGCGCGCGAGTAGCCGAAGAGCCTCTCGATCTCGCGATTGACCAGAACCACGACGCCACCTGCGTCGGTCATCAGCAGCCCGCTGGGCGCGGATTCGACCGCGGCGCGCAGGCGCTCGTCCGTCCAGCGTCCCGAGTCGTTGGTCATCACCCCTCGCGATTCTGCCCTCCGCCGGGAGGCGCGTCTGGGACCGATGCTACACCGGGTCCCGCCGCTCGAGCCGCGACGGCGTCTCCGCCAGGCCGGGGCCCAGCCAGAGGTGCGAACCCACTCCGATCAAGCCGAGTCGTTCGAAGCGCCCGACGTAGCCCGCGGCGTCGCGCCGAACGAGACCGCGCAGGTCCCCCTCGATCGGGTCTTCCGAAGTCAAGACCTCCAGGAAGGCTGCACCGCCGGTCAGGCGTACGAGCGCGGGGAGCCCTCGCGCGAGCTCGGCGTCGTCGAGGTAGTGAAGAACGTCGGCGCAGACGACGAGATCGAAGGGGCCACCGAGGTCGAGGTCGGCAAGCTCGCCAAAGCCCCCGAACCGGAGGTTGCGTCTCCGACCGAAGCGTTCGATCGCGTAGTGAGAAGCGTCGACGCCGAGATACGCGATGCCGGGGCGCAGGCGCTTGAGCTCCGAGCGCCACCTCCCCTCCCCGCAGCCGACGTCGAGCACCGAGCCGAGCGGCCGCTCCAGGTAGCGCTCGCTCATCGCAACCACCATCGCGACCCGGCGCCTCAGCGCCGCGGGCGATTCGACGCGGGACCCCGGCCTCCGGTACCAGCGCTCGAAGTAGCGCCGGTCATAGACCTTGCCGCTGCGCTTCACGCTAGCGCTCCAGGAACGCCAGGGTCAGGAACGGCACGTAGGTGATGAAGAGGACTCCGACCGCTCGCAGAGCGAGCCAGGGGAGCACCGCACGGGTCACGTCGAGCATCGGACGTTCGAAGCGGTAGGAGGCGAGGAAGAGGTTCACGCCCACCGGCGGCGTCAGGAAACCGAGCTCCAGATTGGCGATGAAGATGATCCCGAGATGGACGGGATCGACGCCGAAGGCGAGGCCGAGCGGCGCGACCAGGGG
>CAYZBH010000072.1:0-15671 GCA_964476605.1 uncultured Thermoanaerobaculia bacterium
CGGCGAGCGTCGCCGCGGGGATCGATCGCCTCCGGCGGCTGCCGGGCTCGCGCGCCCGTCCGCTGGCGGCGGGCGCCGGCTTGCTCGCCGTCGTTCTCGTCGCCGTCCTCGGCGCCGTGCTCCTGCCGCGAACCCACGCGCGCGCCGCGCTCTACGCCGACCCGGTGGCGCTCTGGAGCGACGCCGTGGCGAAGACCCCGGAGCGCTCGCGCCCCTGGCTCAACCTCGGCGTGGAGTTGATGCTCGCCGACCACCTCGATCCCGCGGCGCGCGCCTTCGAGCGTGCGCTCGCTCTCGATCCCGCCGCCTCGAGCGCGCGCTGCGCGCTCGTGGCGATCCGCATCCGCCGCCACGCGGCACAGCTCTTCGAAAGGAGCCCCACGTCATGAACCCGGTCCACCGGCCGCCGCGCGCGGCCCCCCTGCTCACTGGCGCGCTCGCCTTGGCGCTCGGCTCGGCGCTCGTCGCGACCCCAGCGGCACGCGCCGCCGACGAGTGCACCGAGGCGGTGCCGCAGAGCTGCGCCAACTGCTGCAAACTCCCCTGCATCGAGGCCGAGATCCTCAAGGCCAAGTACCAGCAGGACTTCTACCGCCAGATGGCGAAACGGAAGAACCTGACCCAGGAGGCCTACGAGACGGAGGAGAAGGCGATGGGCACCGCCGCCGAGGCGATCCGCGTCGCCTCCCTCGACGGTCTCGAGACCTGCAACTACTACGTGCCGCGCAAGAGCCAGTGCTACGCGGAGCAGAGCCACTTCCGCAACGCCGGCTTCCGCGTGCGCACCGACGACGCCGGCCGCGTCGTCGGCACGAGCTACAACGTCACCACGGACATCGAGAACTGCGTGGCCAACGCCGACGCCATGGCGCTCATTCCGGCGGTCAGCGCCTGCGAGGGGATCGGCCGCGCCACCATCGCGCACGAGAACAAGCACGTCGCCGACTGTGAGGCGCGCCGCGACGCCAAGAAACCCATGCACCTGACGCCGAATCAGATCGCGGCCGGCGAGGTCGCGGGCTACGACGCGGAGCTCGCGGCGCTCGACGACGTCCGTCTCGAGGCGGCGCTCGACTGCAAGCAGCGCTCCTGCGACGACGCGAAGCAACCCTGGGACAAGAACGCCGAGCAGCTCGGCTATCTCATCAACGACATCGTCGCCAAGGGACCGGCGAAGGCGCCCTCGAAGAGCCCGCTCGCCCGCCCGGCGAAGGGGAAGAAGCCATGAAGCGCGTTCTCAGGACGATCGCATCCCTCCTCGTGCTCGCCCTCGCGGCGCCGCTCGCGGCGACCGAACGCTTCGTGCAGGCGATCGGCGTCGAAGCGGCGCGCGACCGGCTCGCCGCGGCCTGCGCGACCGCCGCCTCTCCGGCCTGCGCCGAGGAGCTCGACAAGGCCGCCCAGGAAGCGGCGCATCGGCTGGTCGAGCTCGCACGCGCCCGCCCCGAGCTCGCGGCGCCGCTCGCCGCGCGCGCCGCCGACTCGGGGCTGCCGGCGCTGCGCGCCGCCGCGGCCGAGGCGCTCGCGCAGCCGATGGCCGACGCCGCGGCGACGCCGCTCCTGCTCGAGCTGCTCGACGATCCGGTGCCCGCGGTGCGGAGCGCCGCCCGGAAGGCGCTGCGCTCGAGCAACGACGGGGCCGCCCGGCCCTACGTCGCGCGCGCCGACGCCTTCGACCCGGGGGACGAGGAGGGGCTCGATCCCGACACGGTGCCGCCGGCCGCGAAGGCGGGCATCCCTCTGCCCGCCGACGCCGCGTACCTGCGCTTCGCGAGCGATCCCGCCGCGGGGCGTCTCGTCTACGTCACCGGGTCGAGCCCCGCGACGCTCCTCGCCGCGCTCGCCAAGAAGGGGAAGGGCCCCTTCACACCGGAGCAGTTCCGGGCCGAGCTCGAGCGGCAGGAGGAGAGCTCCGACGAGAAGATGAAGAAGCTCGATCCGGGCAACGGCATGCCGAGCGCCGATCAGATGGCGCAGATGATGGCGATGGCGCAGAAGGCGATGGAGGCGATGGAGAAGACCCAGGGCGCCTCGCCCGAGAAGCAGGCGCAGGCGGTCGCGCAGGCGATGGGGCGGAGTCTCCTCGAGCCGGAGCTCGCCGAGCCCTACGGGAACGCGGAGCTCTTCGGCGATCCCAAACTCGTCCTCGTCACCGGCGCGGACGGCTCCGAGGAGGCGGTCGCGGTCTACCGCGACCTCGCGCTCGGCAAGACCGGTATCGCGGTGCACCTCGCGGGGGGCGGCGGAGAGTAGAGGGGAGACGCGGTAGCCTGCGCGCGAGGAGGCGCGCGTGCGGATCCTGGCGAACGGCATCGAGATCGAGTACGAGCTCGCGGGGAGCGAGGGGGCGCCCTGGGTGGTGCTCGTCCACGGCTTCCCCTTCACGCGAGCGACCTGGAGGCGGGAGGCGGAGGCGCTCGCGACGGAGTTTCGCGTCCTCACCTACGACCTCCGGGGGCTGGGCGGGAGCGCGCTCGGTCCCGCGCCGCAGCCGCTCGAGGCCTACGTCGACGATCTGCTGGCCCTCCTCGACGGGTTGGGCGCCATGCGCGCCGCGGTGGTGGGGCTCTCCATGGGGGGGTACATCGCGCTGCGCGCCCTCGAGCGCGCGCCGGGGCGCTTCTGGGGGGCGGTGCTCGCCGACACGCGCGCCGAGGCCGACACCGACGAAGGGAAGCTCGCGCGCGCGGCGGGGATTCGCGCGCTGCACGCGGGGGGGAAGCGCGACTACGTCGCGGGCCTCCTGCCGAAGCTCCTCGCCCGCCCGGACTCCGAGCCGGGACGGGCGCTCGCCGCGCTCATGCTCGCGAACGACGCCGCCGGCATGGCCAACGCCTTGGTCGCCATGCAGGGCCGGACCGACACCTCGGGGGCACTCGCGGGGCTGCGGCTGCCGGTACTCGTGATCGCGGGCGAGGAGGACGCGCTCACGCCCCCCGAGGTCGCGCGAGGGCTCGCCGAGCGCATCCCCGGCGCCCGCCTGACGCTCCTCCCGGGCGCCGGCCACGTCGCCAACCTCGAGGCCCCCGAAGCCTTCGACTCGGCGCTGATCGAGTTCCTGCGCGCGGCCGCTCCGTAACCCTAGGCACGAAGTCGCGGCCGGGCGGCGCTCAGATCAGCGTGCGCACCGCCCAGTCGACGAAGGCGAGCCAGGCGTCGGTGCGCGAGAGGAGGAGACGGAAGGGGCCGGAGAGGACGAGGAAGAGCCCGCCCCAGAGGGTCGCCGGGTGGAGCCGCCCGAGCGTCCGCAGGTCCCAGACCACGAGCGCCGCGACGTAGGCGACGACCACGGCGAAGACGACCGCGGGGGAGCCCAAGCCCAGCTCGAGGATCATCAGCCGCGCGAGCGCCGGCGGCAGCAGGGCGAGCGTCGCCAGGAGCATCAGCCGCTTGTGGGCCTGCGGCGAGCGTCGCTTCGCGAAGGCGAAGGCCACCAGCACGAAGAAGACGAGGATCGCGAAGAGGGGGAGCGCGAGGAAGCGGCGCGGCTCGATGCCGGCGACCGAGACGCCGCGGACGACGCCGTGGAGCGCCGTGATGACGCCGACCGGGAGCATGGCCAGGGCGAGGGCGCCGCCCAGCCACCCGAGCTTCCGGTGGCGATCGATCCGCCGCCCCGCGACGAGTCGCGCCTGGGTGAGGAGAACCGCGATCCAGGCCGCGGAGAGCGCCGCGTGGAGATGGATGAGCGGCGTCAGATGGTGCGCGGCGGGGGGGTTCGCCGGGGGGCCGAGGAGCGGCCGGAGCAGGTAGGAGCGGCCGAAGCCGGCCACCAACGTGAGCGCGATCGCCAGGATCATGCCGCCGTAGAAGCGCCGCTCGGCCTGGGGCGCCGCGGCACGGTCTCTCGTCGCGTCGGGGAATCCCATCGCCACCTCCGGGGGGGAACGCAAGGGGGGCCGGCTCTCCCGTGGGGGCGGACTCTAGCGCCCTCCGCGGGGAGCGCAAGGGGGCCGAAACCTTTCACCCGCGCGCCTCGTTGTATCGGACAGGAGGACTTTTCCATGCGCACCCGAATCGTCCCGACGCTCGTCGCCCTCTCGATCGGAGCGGCGGGAGCCGCTCTCGCCGCCGATTTCCACCTCGACAAGCCGTTCGACCTCGCGAGCGGCGCCACCCTCACGCTCCGCGCGGAGGTGGGCGACGTGACAATCCGTGGCGCCGAGGGCTCGCGCGCCCAAGTGACCATCGACTCCGACCGGAGCGACTTCGCGGAGGTCTACAACGTCACCGCCGAGACGCGCGGCGCGAACCGCCTCGAGTTGGTGGTGGAGAAGAAGCATCGCGGGCCCTCGGGGTGGTTCGAGAGCTCCCGCGGGCGGACGACGATCGCGATCGTCCTGCCGCGGAGCGCCTCCGCGGAGGTTTCGACGTCGGGCGGGAGCGTCGAGATCTCCTCGCTCGGCGGCACGGTCCAGTCCTCGAGCTCCGGCGGCGCGCTCCACGTCGCCGACATCGGCGGCACCGCGAAGCTCTCGAGCAGCGGCGGCCGGGTCACCGTCGAACGGATCGGTGGGGCGCTGACCGCCGAGAGCTCCGGTGGCGGGGTGGAGGTGCACGGGGTAGGCGGCTCGGCGAATCTCTCCTCGAGCGGCGGTTCGGTCGAGGCCGAAGAGATCGCTGGCGATCTCGAAGCGTCGTCGAGCGGCGGCGGCGTCCGGATTCGAGAGGCCCACGGCAGAGTCGAGGCGGAGAGCTCCGGCGGCCCGGTCAAGGTCGGCTTCGCGGCCGGCAACGCGCGCGGCGGGCGCGTCGGCTCCTCCGGCGGGGGGGTCGAGATTCGCCTCGATCCTGCCGCAGCGCTCGAAATCGACGCCTCGGCCTCGGGCGGCAGCGTCCGTTCCGACCTGCCGGTCACGGTGCAGGGAAAGATGAAGCCGGACTCGCTGCGCGGCAAGCTCAACGGCGGCGGCGCGCTCCTCGAGCTCCGCTCGAGCGGCGGCGGCATCACGATCGCGGGGCGCTGACAGCTCGGTCAGGATCCCTCCGGCTTCCGAGATCGGCAGGGAGCTCCCGAGATGCGGATGCTCGGCGGCGGAAGTCCGCCGGCGCGCGAGGCACTCGGTTTGCGGGGCACCGTCGATCCTCGGAAAGGGACCCACGAGGACGCCGCTCCGTGTCTTCTCGCCCGCCCTCTCGCTCGCTCTCGCCGCGGGGAGCGCGTCGCGCTTCGTCGAGAGCGCGCGGCGCGACTTCGACCCCCACGGGCCGTTCGCCGCGCATCAGGTCCAAGTGTCGAACGACGGCAAGCGGGTCGTCGCGCTCGCCTACTCGAGCAGCCAGTTCCGGATTCGGGCGTAGACCTCCGGGTGGGAGAGCAGGTCGAGGTGATTCATGCCCACGGCGATCCACTGCCGCTCCGGGGGGAACTCGAGGTTGAGCGCGGGGTCGGTGTGGCGGCCGAGGGCGCTCGCCACGGGCACCAGACCGTCGCCGACCAGACGCGCGCGCAGCGCACCTCCGTCCGGCCGGGTGGTGGCGGCGACCGCGCAGCAGATCACCCCCTCGGGGAGCGGCAGCGGGTGCCGCCGGTCGCCTTCGGGGGCGAAGCGGTCGCGCCCCCGCCAGTCCTCCTCGAGCACGCTGCCGTGACGCAGATCCGTGATGCCGGCGCTCCGGAGATTGCCCAACCGGGCGAGCGGCCGCGCGTACGGTGCCGCGCCGAGGATCCGGTGCAGCCACTGGCCGCCGCGCTCGAGCGGCGCGCCGTGATGCGGCGTGCCGAGAAAGACGAGATGCCGCAGGCGCCGCCGCCAGTCGGCGTCCGCGAGCTCGCCCTGGCGCGCCGCGCCGCGTGCCACCAGGCCGCCCAGGCTGTGGGCGACGATGGCGATCTGCTCGACCGGCACCGGCCAGGCCGCCACCAGCTCCTCGAGCCGCTCGGCGAGCTCCCGCGCGTTCTCCGAGACGTGCCGGCCGCTGTTGAAGCGGACGTAGATGGCCGTCGCTCCGAGGTCGCGCGCCAGCGCTTCGCCGTGGTCGTGCTCGCGACGCTGCCAGTGCGCGTCGCTTCGGCAGAGCCCGTGGACGAGCAGCACCAACCGCCCGGAGGCTCCCGGCACGGCTGCCGCGAGCTCGCCGGCCGTGCGCGGCAGATCGCGGCCGTCGCGGCGGAGCGTCAGAGGTGTCGCCAGCGGATTTCCGCTCGCCTCCAGGTAGTCGCCCAGGACGCCGTTGAGCGCCGCCACCACCGCCTCCCGCCGCGCCGAGGTCGCCCGCTCGGAGAGCGCGGGTCCGAGCGCCGTGAGCGCCGACTCGAGACCGCGCCCGACCCGCCCGGTCACCGACCGGATCGTGCCGTAGATCCACCCGGTGAGCCCGCGCGTTCTCCCCGCCCGCGGACGGCCGGCGCGCTGCCAGGGGCGCAGGATGCCGCTGTGCATGGCCTCTACGAGATCGGTCAGCCCCACCACCGCGTCGTGCCCGAGGCGCGAGAAGCCGCGCAGGTCGTAGGGGTCCCGCGGCCGGTCGCTCATGGTGGCGCCCGGTGCGACGCGCGCGGCGAAGGCGAAGGCGGGTCGCGCCGGCACCGAGCTGTCCGAGCTCGCCGAGCTCTCGCACAGCGCTCGCCGCGGCAGCCGAGCGTCGCCGTGGCTCAGCTCCCGCCGGTCGACGTCGACCAGGCCCAGAGATCCTCGCGTTCGAAGCCGTCGGCGAAGATCGCGCCCTGCTCGTAGGCGCCCAGATCGATCTGGACGCCCACCACGCGCGTGCCGTGCGGCAGATCGTAGGGGCCGACCGAGGCGAAGGCGGCGTTCCCCGCGCCGACCGCCGGCGAGCCGGGGGCGAGCTGGAAGTCCCCCGCCCCCGCGTCGACGAAGCCCGGCGAGCCGCCGACCAGCACCTCCGCGGAGACGTCGGGTGTCCCGTTGAAGATCTGGAGATTGGTGCCGGAGACCGTCGCGTTGCCCGAGACGATCGAGTTCTCGACCCGGAGCGTGCCCGAGTTCTCGGCGAGGGTGAGACCGGTGCCGGCGTTGCCCGCGACCGTGAGATTGCCCGCGAGGAGCGAGGCGCCCGCACCCCCTCCGGTCGAGAGGAAGAGCCCGCTTCCCGTGCCCGGACCGACGAGGACGTCCGAGAGCACCAGCGGCGTCGACCCGTTGGCCTGGAGGATGGCCTGGGAGCGGGTGCTGCCGCCTGGGTTGCTCCGCACCTCGAGGCGCCGGAGGGTGGCCGTGGAGAGATCCTGGAGCGACGCGTCGAGGGCCACCGCGCCGTTGGTCGCCGCGTCGACGAGGAGCGCGTTGGCGACGAAACGGAGGTCCTCGCCGAGCAGGCTCCCGGTGGTCATGCCGAGGTAGAGCCCCGCGCCGGCTGCGAACGACGGCGCGTCGATCGTGTTGCCGTCGAAGAGCAGATGCCGCAGCTCGATCGCGTCGCCGCTGAAGTCGTTCACCGCGAGGCCGGCGCCGTGGCGCGAGAAGTTGCCCGACGCCGAGACGATCCCGTTGCCCACGAACTGGGCCGAGACGATGCGCACCGTGGCCGTGCCGGCCTGGAGGTCGACCCAGAGCGCGCCGCCGGACGCCTGGTTGGCGGTCGCCTGGTTGCCCTCGAAGCGCGCGTTCTCGACGTCCAGGTGCTCGCTGCCGTGCGCGCGGAAGAGGAGGGCGCCGCCGTTGTCGGCGTGGCTCGAGGTGATGGCGACGTCGCGGAGCGTCAGGTTCGAGTCCACGATCTCGAGCGCTCCCCCCTGCGCGCCCGCGGCGCCGTCCGAGAGGGTCAGGTTCTCGAGCGTCAGATCGAAGCCGCCGGAGACGGAGAGGAAGCGCTGCGCGTCGCCCAGGGCGACGACGTAGGAGGCGCGCGGCTGGCCGGCGGCGCCGCGCACCGTGAGCGTGCGGGCGGCGCCCGAGAGATTGCCGTCGTCGAGCGCGTAGGAGCCGGTCGCCTGCAGCACGATGGTGTCGGGCCCGACGTCGCCCATGCACTGATCGTGGGTCGAGTCCTGGATCGACGCGAGCAGCGCCTCGCGGAGCGTGCAGTTGCCGTTGACGACGTCGTCCTCGGCGAGCGTCGTGATGGTGTAGGTGGCGGCGGGCGCCGGATCGGCTCCGGGGGTGAGCAGGACGAGCAGCAGCGCGGCGAGCAGCGTCAGGCAGCCTTCGCGGGTGCGGATCGGCATGAGGTCGGTCTCCTGGTCGGCGCCGGCATTCAGGGCGCGAGAATGCCCCGCGCCAGCGGTCTTTCCCGGAAAGGCCGGAGACTACCCGGGATCGCCCCCCCGCGGTAGGGACCCGCGAGATCTCCGGGAATCGGGGGACAGGGACCCATGGGTTCCGTTGTCATCTCGAGCGCAGCGAGGGATCTCAGCCCTGAACCGTCGAGGTCCCTCGCCTCCACTCGGGACGACGGGGCGTTGCGGTCTACTCGTGCCCCCCAGGCCAGCGGAGGAAGAAGCCGTCGGCCCAGACGAGATCGTCCGAGGCGTCGCCGGGAGAGATCGCCCCGATGACGTAGTCCGGTCCCTCGAAGCGCCCGTTGGGTCCGGCGCTCCGGAGCGCGATCGACTCCGGGCCGAAGAGGTTCTCTGGAGTCCCTACCACTTCGAGGGGATGCCCCCAACCGTCGAGCGCCGGAATCTTCTCGAGGTAAACCGTTCCCTCCTTGGGAGCGAGCAGCGCGTGGAGCTTCGCGCCGTCGAGCGGCACCATCGGTTTCCGGCTCCAGAGGTAGTGCCCCTTGGCGACGGGAGCGGCGGCCTCCCACGCGGCCTTGGCCTCGGCCGTCAAGCGTGCCTGCTCGTTGGCCGGCGTCGCGTCGATCCGGTCGGTCAGCCAAGAGTAGAGCGCGGTGCCGAGATCTCTGAGCACCTGGGCGGTCACCGCCGAGGGATCTGCTGCAGGCGCATCGGCGGCGACGACGGGGGCCGTCGCGGCAGTGAGCCCCACCGAGACGAAGACGGTAGCGAAGCGAACCATCGGGAGGATCCTCCTGCGACGGAGGCTACACCCAGCGGAGGGCTCTTCGCTCCGAGCAGACCGTGAACGAGAGGGAGGGCGGAGCCGCGCGCGACGGCGGATAGAATCCGCGACGAAGACCACCGCCCAGGAGGCCTCCGATGATCAACCTCTTCGACGCCGCGACGCGCGCCTCGCTCCTCGAGCGGCTCGCCCGCCTGACCGACGCAAGCTCGCGCCAATGGGGGAAGATGACGCCGGGGCAGATGTGCGCCCACTGCGCGGTGGCCCTGGCGGCGGCCAACGACGACGAGCCGAGGAAGCAGCTCCTGATGGGGAAGCTCCTCGCTTGGACGGTGCGGAAGAAGTACATCGGCGACGTCCCCTTCCCGAAGAGCTCGCCGACCGACCCGACCTTCATCGTGCGTGACGCGTGCGAGGTAACCCCCGAACGCGCGCGGCTCGTGGCCGAGATCGACCGCTTCGTCGAGCGCGGCCCCGAGCTCGCCGGCCGCCAGAAGCACGCCTTCTTCGGCCGCCTCACGGGTCCCGAGTGGGGGGTGGTGATGGGCAAGCACCTCGACCACCACCTCCGCCAGTTCGGCCTCTAGGAGCAGAACGCCGAAATTGGGGACAGGCACGCAATATCGCTGTAACAAGTATTACGTGCCTGTCCCCAATTTCGGGCGTCGCCCTCGCGGGATCGGATGGAGCCTCCGGCCGAGGAGGAGCTCGAGCCGCCGCACGAAATCGGCGCTGCCGGCGGGGAGACCTCGAGCCGTCGTGGTTCGAACGGCCTGGTCGGCCGCGGGGTCGGACGCCTCGCCCAGCCAGGCGCTCCAGCTCTCGACAGGACCAGGGAACGGTCGGTCCGGAGCCAGCAGTTCCGGCGGCGCGAGCCCACAGTGCGCCGCCGCGCTCGACCAGGGGTACTCCTCGGCACGCTCCACGAGTCCGGCTCGCACGGGGTTGCGTTCGACGTAGCGGACGGCCGCCCAGAGGTGGACCGGGTCGAGGACCGCCGAGTAGTGCCGGTTCGCCCAGAGGTGCCCCTGCCAGCCTTCCCGCGCGTGGATGCGTCGCGCGTAGTACCCGTGGACCTCGCGAATCGTCGCCGCCAGGGAGCGCTCGGTCTCCGGGCAGACGATCAGGTGAACGTGGTTCCTCATCAGGCAGAAGGCCCAGACGGCGAGCCCGTTCCGCTCGCCAGCCAGGGCAAGGCGGTCGAGGTACCGCTGACGGTCCCGATCCGTGAAGAACGTATCCCCCCGTCGATTTCCGCGGTGCGTTACATGGCAGGGGAGCCCGGGGATCACGATTCGCGCATGGCGTGGCATCACTCGACATGGACGGGATCGCGGTCTTAAACCTGACAGAGCAAATTGGGGACAGGCACGCAATATCTTTGTAACAAGTATTACGTGCCTGTCCCCAATTTCGCCAATTTCGGGCGTCCAATTCGAGAAGCAGTCAGGGGCTCGTGAGCGACCAGTGACCGGGCCCGCCGGATTCGAAGCCGTCGAGAAAGACGGTCGCCGGGTCGTTCCAGCGCCCGGGAGTCCCTCCGGTCACGGCGTCGTACTGCATCCAGTCGAGATCCTCGGCGTCGGGAGCGGGATCCACCTCGTGCGGCGCCGCGCCGTCGACCCGGAGCGCGATCGCGCGCCCCGTCACCGCCGAGCTCAGCGTGTCGATCGCCGCGCCGTCCTTCCAGATCCCGTTCGCCACCGCGTCGTCGTCCACCGCCGCGTCGCCGGCGTTCGCTTCGTCGTAGTAGACGAAGTCTTGGATGGTGTTGGTTGCATCGTAGAGCTCGACCGCGTCGCCGGCGTTCGCGAGGCCGGCGGTCCCGGTCCACGCGGCGGCGATCAACAGGCCGGCGCCGTCGTCGAGGTCGGTGTCCTCCACTAGGGTCCCGGTCGCCGCCGCCGCGTAGACGACGAGAAAGGAGTATGCGGGAAGGGCGAGCGCCGGCAGGGTGAAGAGAGTTTCTTGGACGCCCGCCGCGTTGACGTCGCGGAGCGTGTAGCCGCTGAGATCGAGCGGCGTGGCGGTGGAGTTGTAGAGCTCGACGTGCTCGAAGCGCAAGGCGGGATCGGGCGATCCGCTGCTCGGCGCGTACTGGATCTCGTTGACGGTCACGCCGAGCTGCGATCCGCCCTCGACCAGCGCCGGCAGCAAGAAGGCCGCCAGCCCCCCCAAGGCGACCGCGCTCCTTCGCACGATTCGCGGAGTGTACACCCGCGCGGTCGCAGCTGGCAGAGGCTTCGGCCCGCGGAAATTGGGGACAGGCACGCAATATCTTTGTAACAAGTATTACGTGCCTGTCCCCAATTTCCCGAGCGCCGCGCGCTCTTCGCGGCTGGCGCGCTCGGCCAGGAGCGGCACCCCGAGCAGCAGGAGCTCGGAGCCCAACTTGGCCGAGACGTAGCCGATCGTCCATCCGACGGCTCCGGCGCGGATCAGGTAGCCCATCCCCCAGAAGAGGGCGATGCCGAGCACCGGAAAGGCGAGGAGCGGCCAGGTCTTTGTCGGCGTGGCCGCGAAGCGGCGCTCGAGCGCCTTCGCGACCGCCGCGATGATCCCCGCGCCGACCGCGAACGGCACGAAGAAGGGGATACCGCCGAAGATGAGAGTGAGCCAGCGCGCGAGCCCGGTGAAGCCGGGGGTGGAGACGAAGATCCCGCCGCGGTGACGCCAGAACTGCCGGTCGGCGAAGGCGTCGAGGAGCGCGCCGCCCACCGAGACGGCGAGCGGCCAGCGGATGGCGCTCTGGGCGAGGTAGTCGAGCGGCGCCGCCGCGAGCCCCCGCCAGTCGGGCAGCTCGCGGAGATAGAAGTTGAAGATCAGCCCGTAGACCGCGACGATCCAGAAGAGCCCGAAGACGAGCGCCCCGAGCCGCTGCCCGAGCGGCTGCTTGGGCTCGCCGGCGTCGGCGCGCGCCTCCGCGGGCACCGAGAGGGTCTGCACCCAGGCGATCGCCGAGAAGGCCAGCGCCTCGAGCGCCACCAGCAGCACGAGCTCCCAGGGGTGCATCTCCCACCTGAGGAGCGCCCGCGCGGTCAGGAAGTTCGCCGCCACCACCGACGTCGCCGGCCGCACCAGCTCCCAGCGCGACCCCAGCGGATAGCGCGCCTGGAGCGCCTCCCAGAAAGCGAGCGACTGGAGCTTCCGGCGCTTCGAGTTCTTCATCGCGAGAGTCCCCCCGAACCGACGGGGGAGCCTACTTCGGGAGAGACGAAATTGGCGAAATTGGGCGAAATTGGGGACAGGCACGCCATATCTTTGTAACAAGTATTGCGTGCCTGTCCCCAATTACACCGCGCCGCCCCGCTCGCGCGCCAGGGCGAGGACGACGCGGCGGAGGAGCGGGTAGGGCATCTCCCGGTCAAGCGGGAAGCGGAGGTTCCCCTTCTCCCCCCGGTAGGGGAGGAGCGCCCGCTGCAGCGCCGCGTCCCCTTCGACCGGCGGGAAGATGCCGATGTGCTTCTGGAAGGCCGCGAAGTAGAAGAAGACGCGCGCGAGGCGGAAAGCCGGAATCTGGTAGCTGATCGTCTCGTCGGCCGCCGGCACCGCCTGCCGCACGAGCTCACGGATCTTCGCGAGCACCGGCCGCGCCTCCGGCGCCGCCCCGGCGATGTAGTCGTCGATGCTCGCGGGCTTCTGGCGCTTCGCCATGGCGTGCCTCCGGGGACAGATGGAGCCCGGAAGCTAACCCATCCCCCGCGCCGCGCCAAGCAGCGGGGACAGGGACGGGCTTCCCCTCGTCATCTCGAGCGCTGCTCCAGTCGTCATCCCGAGCGCAGCGAGGGATCTCGTCCCAGAGCCGTCGTATGGGGACAGCCACGGATTCCCCAACGCCCGCCCCAAGAACCACCCACGCCCCCGGGAATCCGTGCCTGTCCCCTCGCCCGGGAATCCGTGCCTGTCCCCGTCTCTCCGAACTCCGCGCGCGCTCTCAGTTGACCCGGGGATCGGAGCTGGCCGCGCGCTCTCCTGCGCCCCACGGGCCGCGGAGCACGCGCGGGCCGCCGCCGAGCAGCGCGAGCGCCATGTCGCGGGGGTATTCGTAGCGGAGCGGCGCGCAAGGCACGATGGCGAGGTAATCCTCGAGGATCGACGGGGTCCACTGCCAACCGGGGTCGTAGGCCACCTTCGCCTCGAGCTGGAAGACGAACTCGTTCATCGAGCCGATCGTGCTCCGGTTCGCCGTCTTTCCGAAGGCGAGCGGAACGTAGTGCGCGAGCTCGCGTTCGATCACCTCGGGCGGCACCCGGAGCCGCTGGAGCCGCTCCCGCAGCCCGCGGAGGAAGTGGACGGAGATCTCGGCGAGCCCGCGCGCCGGAAAGATGACGGTCAGCAGCGAGCGCTCGCTGACGCAGATCACCAGCGGCTGGCGCTGCAGCGTGAGGAGGTTCGCGTACCAGTCCCCCAGCGCGGCGGTCGCCGGCGCCGGCGTCGGAAGCCCCTTCCATCGGAGTCGCTTCAGGAGCCTCGCCGTGCAGCGCAGCGCCGTCACTCGGACCCCCTCGCCTGGCGACCGAAAGGAGATGGAACCCGGATCCAGCCGCGCTCGGCCGGAAGCGCAACGCCCCCGAGGCCCCGCGCGGGCCGCGCGCCAACCGCCGCTTTCGATCGACCCCGTCGCTCGAAGAGCTGAACCGTTAGCACCATTACGTGAGTCTACGGAAATCGGAGACGAGCTCGAATCCACGAACAGCGCCTCCGTGGGCAATCCCCTCGCCGGAATCCGTGCCTCTTCTCCTGTTCACAGCATCCCTTCGCCGACGTCGCTCGCTCCGCTCTGCGCCCCTCGTCATCCCGGGCGCAGCGAGGGATCACGCCCCCGAACCGTCGAGGTCCCTCGCTCCGCTCGGGACGACAGGCCGCCCCCTACCTCCCCAGAAACCTCCCCAACCGCACCTCCAACAACTCCCTCCTCGGCCGCCACTCCGCCCGGTGGGGGAGCACGATCCCCTCCCCGTCGAGCTCCTGGAGGCCGTGCTTCAGCATCGGCCCGTCCACTTCCTTGGTCGATTCGGCGACTTCGGGCTCAGCCCCGATCGGGCTCTGGCGATCGTCGCGCGCCGATGCGGACGACCCGCGTGCGCTCTGGCGTCCAGACGACGAAGGCACCAGCCATCTCCGTGCCCAATCTCCCCACCTCGGCGACGATGCGTGCGGGAAGTGTCGGGCGAGCGGTTTCGGGGCAGCGGACCAGCAGGACGCCGGCTCCACCCTCCTGCCCGCCGGCGAAGACGAGCCAACCGAAGTCGCGATCCTCGGCGATCAGGATGCGCTGCTCGCGCCGCGCCCGAGCCAGCACGTCGATGTCCGGCGCCCCGGCCGCCGTCTCGACGATGCTCTCCACGTCGTGGCCGGCCTCTCGCAGCGCCGCGGCCACGCGGAAATCGCAGCTCTCGTCGGCAAGGAAGCGCAATGCCGACTACCTGGCGTCGGAAGCCGGCTCGAGGTACTCGGTGACGGCGATCTCGCTCGCCGCGAAGGCGAGCGCCGCCCGGATGTCCTCGCGCTCGAGGTGCGGGTAGGCCGCGAGGAGATCGTCCTCGGTGGCGCCTTCCGAGAGGCGGCGCAACAGCAGCTCGACCGGCACCCGCGTACCGCGGATGACGGGCTTGCCCAGCATCACTTGCGGGTCGATCTCGATACGCCCATAGGCAGCCATGGCTAGCCTCCGGCCCCGATTCTAAGGCCATGGGCGCCGCCGGGCCCGATCTCGACCGAGCCCCGTCGCACCGCCCGCCCGGGGCCAGCCACCGATTCCCCCCATGTGTCATCCCGAGCAACGCGAGGGATCTCAGCCTCGAACCGTCGAGGTCCCTCGCTCCGCTCGGGACGACAAAGGGCTGCCTTGTCGAGCAGAGCGAGAGATCTCAACCTAGCCCAGTCGCCAAGGCCAGCAGTCCATTCCCCATTGTCATCCCGAGCGCAGCGAGGGATCTCGGCCTCGAACCGTCGTACGCCCCGCCCGGGCCAGCCACGGATTCCCCCACATCGTCATCCCGAGCAACGCGAGGGATCTCAACCTCGAACCGTCGAGGTCCCTCGCTCCGCTCGGGGCGATAACGCCCAGCCCAGACATCCTCGTGCGGCCCCCAGGTCGCCTCTATGGCACGCGTCCGATAGTCTCCGCGTATCGTGGGCTTGAGCTTCGAATGGGATCCCGCCAAGGCGCGCGCCAACGCTCGCAAGCACGGGGTGACCTTCGAGGAGGCGGCGACGGCTTTCGGCGACCCGCTCTCGCTCACCATTCCGGACCCCGGTTCGCGGGCTTTCGAGCGGCGCTTTGCGCTCCTGGGGCTATCGGATCACCGCCGGCTCTTGGTCGTCATTCACGTCGAACGGGGGAGTACAATCCGGTTGGTCAGCGCCCGGCTCGCGACTCGAGCCGAACGAAGGGACTATGAAGAAGGCACCTAGGAAGAGCACGCGAGCGGTCCTGCGCAAGGAGTACGACTTCACGAAAGGCGTGCGGGGAAAGTACGCCGCCCGCTTCGCCGAGGGAACGAATCTCGTGCGGCTCGACGCCGACCTCGCTGCTCGGTTTCCGGACTCCGACGCCGTGAACCGCGCCCTGCGCGATCTTGCCGAGATCGCGGATCGCAGGCTCGCGTCACCCCCCCGCTAGCAAGCGCTGCCGCAGCCCCCGGGCGGCCTTCGCCCCCCCCGTCATCCCGAGCAAAGCGAGGGATCTCGACCTAGCCCCGTCGTACCGCCCGCCCGGGGACAGCCACGGATTCCCCAACG
>CAYZBH010000073.1:0-15130 GCA_964476605.1 uncultured Thermoanaerobaculia bacterium
TCGTCCCAACGTTCACGTGCGGCTTCGTACGATCAAATTTCTCCTTCGACATGGCTCGATTCTCCGCTCTATCCGATGGGTTTCCGGAATCAGCCCGCCGCCTTGGCGACGATTTCCTCGCTCACGTTCTTCGGCGCTTGCTCGTAGGCGGAGAACTGCATCGTGTAGCTCGCCCGCCCCTGCGACAACGACCGCACGTCGGTCGCGTATCCGAACATCTCCGACAGAGGAACCTTGCACGAGATCACCTGCACGTTTCCGCGCGGTTCCATGTGCTGTACGCGTCCGCGGCGGGAGGTCAGGTCACCGATGATCTCGCCCATGTACTCCTCTGGCGTCACCACCTCGACCGCCATGATGGGCTCCAAGAGCACCGGCTTGGCGCGCTTCGAAGCGTCCTGGAATGCCATCGAGCCGGCGATCTTGAAGGCGATCTCCGACGAATCCACTTCATGGTAGCTACCGTCGTAGAGATCGACCTCGATGCCCGAAATCGGGAATCCGGCGAGAGGCCCATTCTCCAAGGCCTCTCGTATGCCTTGCTCGATCGGTTTGATGAATTCGCGCGGAATCACGCCGCCGACGATCTCGTTGTTGAACAGGAATTCGGCTTCTGCCGTCGGTCGCATCCGGATTCGACAGTGACCGTACTGGCCGCGGCCACCCGTCTGCCGTACGAAGCGGCCTTCTCCTTCCGCCTCCTGGGTGATCGTCTCCTTGTACGCGACTTGCGGCTTGCCGACGCTCGCTCCGACATTGAACTCCCGGACGAGCCGGTCGGTGATGATTTCCAGATGCAGCTCACCCATCCCCGAGATCAGCGTCTGGCCCGTATCGGGATCCGTGTGCACCTTGAAAGTCGGATCCTCCTGCATCAGCTTCGCGAGCGCGAGCCCGAGCTTCTCCTGATCCGCCTTGGTCTTCGGCTCGATGGAGACCGAAATCACCGGCTCCGGGAAGCTCATCGCCTCGAGCACGACGGCGTGCGCCGGATCGCAAATCGTGTCGCCCGTCGTAACGTTCTTGAGACCAACTGCGGCGCCGATGTCGCCGGCCCAGACCTCGGAAATCTCCTCGCGCTTGTTGGCGTGCATCTTCAGGAGTCGGCCGATTCGCTCTTTCGTGTCCTTGGTGGCATTCAAGACACCGGAGCCGGACGCAACGTGACCGGAGTAGACGCGGAAGAACGCAAGCTGCCCGACGAAAGGATCGCTCATGATCTTGAAGACGAGACCCGAGAAGGGCTCGCTGTCGTCGGTCTTGCGCTCGAGAGGCTTTTCGGTGCCCGGTTCCAAGCCCTGCACCGCCGGCAGATCGGTTGGCGCAGGCAGAAAGTCGATCACCGCATCGAGCAGCGGCTGCACGCCCTTGTTCTTGAAGGCGCTTCCGCAGACGACCGGCTGGAGCCGATTGGCGATCGTGGCCCTCCGCAACGCCGCTTTGAGCTCGTCGTTGGAGACCTCTTCGCCACCGAGGTACTTCTCGAGGAGTTGGTCGTCGGTCTCCGCGATGGCCTCCACCATCCGCTCGCGCATCTCGATCGCCCGGTCCCGGTACTCATCGGGAATCTCCACGAGCTCGTAGTCGGCTCCAAGGGTCTCGTCCTTGTAGGAGACCCCCTTCATTCGCACCAGATCGATCACGCCGCGCAGGGAATCCTCTCGCCCCCAGGGCAGCTGAATCACGACCGGGGAAGCATTGAGCCGCGAGCGCATCATCGCCACACATCGATCGAAGTCCGCGCCGATGCGATCCATCTTGTTGACGAAAGCGATACGCGGTACGCGATACCGGTCCGCCTGGCGCCAGACGGTCTCGGACTGCGGCTCCACGCCAGCCACTGCGTCGAAGACGGCTACGGCACCGTCGAGGACCCGCAAGCTCCGCTCGACTTCGGCCGTGAAATCGACGTGACCCGGGGTGTCGATGATGTTGACCCGGAACTTGTTCCAGAAACAGGTCGTGGCCGCGGCGGTAATGGTGATCCCCCGCTCCTGCTCCTGGACCATCCAGTCCATCGTCGCGGTGCCTTCGTGCACCTCGCCGATCTTGTAGTTGACCCCCGTGTAGAAGAGGATCCGCTCGGTAGTCGTCGTCTTACCGGCATCGATGTGGGCCATGATGCCAATATTGCGAGTCATCGACAGAGGAACTTGTCTCGCCATATCCCTTGCGCCCCGAAGGCACGCTCGAACTCTCGTCCATCAACAGCGGCATACATGGCGCTTGAGGGAGCGCCGCGCCGCTCGACCGCCTACTACCAGCGATAGTGCGCGAAGGCCTTGTTGGCCTCCGCCATACGGTGGGTATCCTCCTTCTTCTTGATTGCCCCACCGCGATTCTCGGCGGCATCCAACAGCTCGCCGGCGAGCTTCGCTCGCATCGTTTTCTCACCGCGTTTCTGGGCGCTCTGGATGATCCAGCGGATCGACAGCGCCAACTTGCGGCTCGGATTCACTTCGACGGGGACCTGGTAAGTCGATCCGCCGACGCGGCGCGACTTCACCTCGACCGCCGGCTTCACGTTCTCGATCGCCCGCTTGAAGACCTTCACGGGATCGTCCGAGGTCCGCTGCTTCACCGTGTCCAGCGCATCGTAGAGGATGCGCTCCGCAACCGTCTTCTTTCCGGCTCTCATGACGACGTTCACGAACTTCGTCACGAGCTGAGAGTTGTAGAGCGGGTCCGGAAGGACCTCGCGCTTCGGAACTTCCCTTCTCCTAGGCATGACCGTTCTGCTCCGCTACGACTTCGGCCGCTTGGCGCCGTACTTGGAACGCCCCTGGCGCCGGTTCTGGACACCGACCGAATCCAGCGTCCCCCGGACCACGTGATAGCGCACGCCGGGAAGGTCCTTGACTCGCCCACCGCGAATCAGGACGATCGAGTGCTCCTGGAGGTTGTGTCCAACCCCAGGAATATAGGTCGTGACTTCGATGCCATTCGTCAGCCGCACGCGCGCGACCTTCCGCAATGCCGAGTTCGGCTTCTTGGGCGTCTGCGTATAGACACGCACACAGACCCCGCGACGCTGCGGGGCTTCCTGGAGCGCTGGGCTCTTCGTCTTGCTCAGCTGGCGCTCTCGCCCGGCGCGCACCAGCTGATGAATCGTAGGCATTAGCTCCAACTCCTCGAAACTTCTTCGTTTCACATCCCGCCGCGACTCGGCACACGCCCTCTTCCGAGACGGCACGTCACTTCTTCTGGCTGCCCGACTGGTCCCGATGGTCTGCGGCAGGGGGCAGCAAAAAATAGCATCCGCCACGGCCTTCGTCAAGCGCCGGTCTCTACTCCCCCTCGAGAACCTCCTGGGGAAGGCTTCGAATCTCGTCCTCGCCAAAGTCGAAGTACATCTCCTCCTCTGGCGCCAAGCCCGCGGGAGCAACCTCTTCGGCCATGTGGAAGTCATGGTATCCCGCCATACCCGTGCCGGCCGGAATCAGTCTCCCGACGATGATGTTCTCCTTCAATCCCCTGAGGTAGTCCACCTTCCCGGAGATCGCCGCCTCCGTGAGCACGCGCGTCGTCTCTTGGAAGCTCGCCGCCGAGAAGAAGCTGTCCGTCGACAGCGAAGCCTTCGTGATCCCCAGCAAGAGCGGCCGACCGATCGCCGCACGCCCTCCGGCCGCCAGGACTCGATCGTTCTCCTGCTGGAACCGCCATCGATCGACCTGCTCGTCGACCAGGAACTCGGTGTCCCCGACCTCCTCGATCTTCACCGAGCGCATCATTTGCCGGACGATGACTTCGATGTGCTTGTCGTTGATCTGCACGCTCTGGGACCGGTAGACCTCCTGGATCTTGTCGGTCATGTAGCGCTGCAGCTCCTTCTCGCCGAGCACCTGCAGGACGTCGTGCGGATTGATCGGCCCGTCGATCAGCGGATCGCCGGCATGCACACGCTCACCGTCCTGCACGTTCACGTGCACCGAGCGCGGCACCAGATACTCTCGGGTCTCGCCCGACTCGCCCTCGACCGCAACTCTCCGCATGCCCTTGTGGATCTCTCCCAAGCGCACCGTGCCGTCGATCTCCGTGATGATCGCCGGCTCCTTCGGGCTTCGCGCCTCGAACAGCTCGACCACGCGCGGGAGGCCGCCCGTGATGTCCTTGGTCTTCGCCGCCTCGGCCCGCGGAATCTTGACCAGAACGTCGCCGGCGGAGACCGACTGACGATCGTTCACCATTAGATGCGAGCCGGAGGGCAGGATGTACCGACGCTCGGCGGAGCGACCCTTGATGACGATGGCAGGAATTCTCTTCTCGTTCGCCGAGGCCTCCACGATGATCCGCTGCGAAAGCCCGGTGACACGATCGGTTTCCTCGCGGACGTTCTCGCCCTCGGCGATGTCGCGGAATTCCACCGTTCCCGCGATTTCGGAGAGGATCGAGGAGGTGAACGGATCCCACTCGACCAGCTCCGCTCCCGGCTCCACTTCCGATCCCTCTCGCACGTGCAGCCGTGAACCGTATGCCAGGGCGTAGCGTTCCTTTTCCCGCCCCTTCGAATCGACGATGACGAGCTTGCCGTTGCGATTCACGACGACCAGGTCGCCGCTCTTCGCATCGACCGTCGCGACGTTCAGGAACTTCACGATCCCGGGATTTTTCGCCGCGTGCTTCGACTGCTCCGAAACGCGCGAGGCCGTACCTCCGTAGTGGAAGGTTCGCATCGTCAACTGCGTGCCCGGCTCGCCGATCGACTGGGCCGCGATCACTCCGACAGCCTCTCCGATTTCGACGATCCGACCGGTCGCGAGGTTGCGCCCGTAGCACTTCACACAGACGCCACGTCGCGCTTCACAGGTCAGCACGGAGCGGATCTTCACGCGCTCGATGCCGGCGCTCTGGATGCCATTCGCCAGGTCCTCGCTGATGTCCTCGCCCACTCCGATGAGTAGCTCACCGGTCATCGGGTCGTAGATGTCTTCCTGACTCACCCGCCCCACGATGCGATCCCGGAGCGGCTCGAGGATCTCTCCTCCTTCCATGATCGCAGACACCAGGATGCCATCGATCGTGCCGCAGTCCTCCTCGTTGACGATCACGTCTTGCGCGACGTCCACGAGGCGTCGGGTGAGGTAACCGGAATCCGCGGTCTTGAGCGCCGTGTCGGCCAGCCCCTTTCGCGCGCCATGCGTCGAGATGAAGTACTCGAGCACCGACAGCCCTTCCCGGAAGTTGGCGTGAATCGGCGTCTCGATCACCTCGCCGGAGGGCTTCGACATCAGGCCGCGCATGCCTGCCAGCTGGCGAACCTGCTCGCGCGAACCGCGCGCGCCGGAGTCCGCCATCATGTTGATGGGATTGAACTCATCGCGCTTCTGCTCCACCTGCTTCATCTCGCGGAACATCTCCTCTGAAACTCGTTCCGTGACGCGATGCCAGATATCGATGATCTTGTTGTGCCGTTCACCTGCGGTGATGACGCCGGCCGTGCGCTGGTTCTCGATCTCCACGACCTCGCGACGGGCTTGGTCGAGCAGAGACTCCTTGCTCTGCGGAATGACCATGTCTTCGACGCCGATCGAGATCCCGGCGCGCGTGGCGTAGGCAAACGTCACCTGCTTGATGTCGTCGAGCATCTTCACGGTGAGCTCGTTACCGTGCTTGATGAAGCAGTACCCGACCAAGTCCTGCAGACCGCGCTTCTTGAGGAGACCGTTGACGAAGGGAATCTCGGGCGGCAGGTGCATGTTGAGGATGACCCGTCCCACGGTCGTCTCGATGAGCTCGCCCTGGAGCGTCTCGACCTCGGAGTGGAGCACATCTTGGCTGTCGTATTGCGTTTCGAGGTTGATGTACTCGCCCGAGTACCTCACGCGAATCACCGAGTGCGTTTCGACCACGCCTTCGTGGTACGCGACGAGGACGGAGTCGAAGTCGGGGAAAGTCTTGCCCTCCCCCTTCGCACCCTTCTTCGACATCGTGAGGTAGTAACCGCCGAGGACGAGGTCCTGACTCGGCACCGCCAGCGGGCGACCATGAGCCGGCGACAGGATGTTGTTCGCCGCCATCATCAGCACGTGACTCTCGATCTGTGCCTTCGGCGACAGGGGCACGTGCACGGCCATTTGATCGCCGTCGAAATCGGCGTTGAACGCAGCGCACACCAAGGGGTGAATCTGGATGGCCTTGCCCTCGATGAGCTTCGGCTGGAACGCCTGGATCCCCAGACGATGCAGCGTCGGGGCGCGATTGAGGAGAACCGGATGGTCGCGGATCACCTCCTCGAGGCAATCCCAGACCACGTCCTCTTCCCGTTCGACCATCTCCTTCGCCGCCTTGATCGTACCGACCAGGCCCTTCAGCTCCAACTTGTTGTAGATGAAGGGCTTGAACAACTCGAGGGCCATCTTCTTCGGCAACCCGCACTCTCGGAGAGTGAGATCGGGACCCACCACGATCACCGACCGACCCGAATAGTCCACCCGCTTGCCGAGCAGGTTCTGGCGGAAACGTCCCTGCTTGCCCTTCAGAGTGTCGGAAAGGGACTTGAGGGGCCGATTGTTCGATCCCTTGAGTACTCGACCGCGCCGACCGTTGTCGAACAGCGCATCCACGGCCTCCTGGAGCATCCGCTTTTCGTTGCGCACGATCACGTCCGGAGCGCGCAACTCGAGGAGCTTCTTCAATCGGTTGTTGCGATTGATGACGCGCCGATAGAGATCATTGAGGTCCGAAGTAGCGAACCGGCCGCCGTCCAGCGGCACCAGCGGCCGCAGCTCGGGTGGGATCACCGGCAACACGTCCAGGATCATCCACTCCGGGCGAAGACCGCTCCTCCGGAAGGCATCGACGACCTTGAGCCGCTTGGCAGCCTTCAGGCGCCGGATCTGGCTCGTCTCGGTGCGCATCACGACCCGGAGCTCTTCAGCCAGCTCGTCGACGTCGATCCTCTGGAGGAGCTCCTTGATCGCCTCCGCGCCCATCTTCGCCAAGAATCCGGACTCGCCGTATTGCTCACGCAACTCACGGTGGCGCTCCTCCGAGAGCAGCTCCTTTTCCTTGAGCTCGCTGTCGACCGGGTCGATGACGACATAGCTCTCGAAATAGAGGATGCGCTCGAGATCGCGGAGCGAGATATCCAGCAGGTGTCCAATCCGGCTCGGAAGGCCCTTGAAGAACCAGACGTGCGATACCGGGCTCGCGAGCTCGATGTGCCCCATGCGCTCACGTCTAACGCGCGAGCGCGTGACTTCGACGCCGCACTTGTCGCACACCACGCCCCGGTGCTTCATGCGCTTGTACTTTCCGCAGAGGCATTCCCAGTCCGTGATCGGGCCGAAGATCTTGGCGCAGAAGAGTCCGTCGCGCTCCGGCTTGAAGGTGCGGTAGTTGATCGTCTCAGCCTTGGTGACCTCGCCCCTGCTCCAAGCCCGGATGCGCTCGGGGGAGGCGATCGCGATCTTGATCGCGTTGAAGTCCTTCAGGGCCCGCGGCTTGTCGAAACTGCGGAATGGTTGCAAGTTCGTACCTCCTCGGCTCGTCGGGAGTAGAACCGTCATCAGAGCTTCATCAGCTCGACGTCCAAGCAGAGACTCTGGAGCTCACGCACGAGGACGTTGAATGACTCGGGCAGCCCCGGATCCTCGGGCACTTCGCCCTTGACGATCGCCTCGTAGACGCGACTGCGACCCTCGACGTCGTCGGACTTCACAGTGAGCAGCTCTTGCAGGGTGTAGGCCGCACCGTACGCCTCGAGAGCCCAGACTTCCATCTCTCCGAACCGCTGCCCGCCGAACTGCGCCTTGCCTCCGAGGGGCTGCTGCGTGATCAGTGAGTAGGGTCCAATCGAGCGCGCATGGATCTTGTCGTCGACGAGGTGGGAGAGCTTCAGCATGTAGATATAGCCCACCGTGACCTTCTGCTCGAACGATTCGCCCGACATACCGTCGAAGAGTGCGGTCTTGCCTGAGCCCGGAAGCTCCGCCTGCTCGAAGAGTTGTCGCATGTCCAACTCGGTGCAGCCATCGAACACCGGGGTCGCGAAGCGCAAACCCAATGCACGCCCCACCCACCCGAGGTGCGTCTCCAGGATCTGACCGACGTTCATCCGGCTCGGAACTCCGAGTGGATTCAGGACGATCTCGACGGGCGTTCCGTCGGGCAAGTAGGGCATGTCCTCCTCGGGGAGGATTCTCGAGATCACGCCCTTGTTGCCGTGCCGCCCGGCCATCTTGTCGCCGACTTGGAGCTTGCGCTTCATCGCGACGTAGACCTTTACGAGCTTGATGACCCCCGGCGGAAGCTCGTCACCCTTCTGGAGCAGCTCGATGCGCTGCTTGTTCACGCGGTGGAGGATCTCGATGTGCGAATCCGTCTTCCGGTAGACCCCGTCGACCGTGTCGGTCAACTTCCGGTCGGCCAGAGGAAGTCTCAAGATCTCTGCCCGCGTCAGCGCGAGCAACACCTCACGCGTGATCTTTTCGCCCTTCTCGAGGAGCTTGTCCCCGGTCCGCGACTTCACCGCCGAAGTGACCGTTTCCCCGAGCAACAGTTCGTTGATCTTCTTGTTGCGCTCCTCGCTCAGGATTCGGACTTCGTCACGCGCGTTCTTCTCGAGGCGCTCGATCTCCTGATTCTCGATCTCCTGCGCCCGCAGGTCCTTCTCGACGCCCTTGCGCGAGAAGATCTTCACGTCGACGATCGTGCCCTCGATTCCGGGCGGAACTTTCAGCGACGCGTCCCGGACGTCGCCGGCCTTCTCCCCGAAGATGGCGCGCAAGAGCTTCTCTTCCGGCGTGAGCTGTGTCTCGCCCTTCGGTGTGACCTTACCGACGAGGATGTCGCCGGCCTTGACGGTCGCCCCGATGCGAATGATCCCGGCCTCGTCCAGGTCCTTGAGGGCCGACTCCGAGACGTTCGGGATGTCGCGCGTGATCTCCTCCGGACCGAGCTTGGTGTCACGCGCCTCGATCTCGAATTCCTCGATGTGGATCGAGGTGAAGTAGTCCTCCTTGACCATCTTCTCGGAGATGAGGATGGCGTCCTCGAAGTTGTATCCGCGCCACGGCATGAACGCCACCAACACGTTTCGCCCGAGCGCCAACTCGCCGCGTTCGGTCGAAGGACCGTCCGCGAGCACGTCCCCCTTGCGGACTCGCTGCCCCTGCTGAACCACGGGCCTCTGGTTGATGCAAGTGTTCTGGTTGGAGCGGCGGAACTTCGTGAGCTGGTAGATGTCGGCTCCGAATTCCTTCTGCTCACCGGTTTCGATGTCCTCGCCTTCGACTCGGACGATGATCCGCTCGCCATCCACCAGATCGATGATCCCACCACGCTTGCACAGGACTACCGCGCCCGAGTCCCTCGCGACCGTCGGCTCGAGGCCGGTTCCGACGATCGGCGCCTCCGGGCAGAGCAGCGGGACCGCCTGCCGTTGCATGTTCGAGCCCATCAGCGCGCGGTTCGCATCGTCGTGCTCCAGGAACGGAATCAAGGCCGCGGCAACCGACACCAGTTGCTTCGGGCTGATGTCCATGAAGTCCACTCGATCACGCTCGACGGTCACGAAGTCGCCGCCCGCCCGCGCGACGATGCGGTCCTCTTGGAAGTAGCCCTTCTCGTCCAGGCTCGCGTTCGCCTGCCCGATGATGTACTTCTCCTCTTCCCACGCCGTGAGATAGAACGCCTGCGGCTCGGCTTCGACCGACTTCTTGCTCGTACGCTTGATGCGCGAGTTCTCGGCGTGCAGCTCGTCTCCGGTGATGATCTGCCCCAGCTTGAAAGCCCCGTCACCGGTCTTGACGACCTTGAAGTGGTCCAGAACCCGGCCCGCCTCGACTTTCTTGTACGGTGACTCGATGAAGCCGTACTCGTTGATTCGCGCGTAGGTCGCCAGCGACGAGATGAGACCGATGTTCGGGCCTTCCGGCGTCTCGATCGGACAGATGCGGCCGTAGTGCGACGCATGGACGTCTCGGACTTCGAACCCAGCCCGCTCCCGCGAGAGTCCCCCGGGGCCGAGCGCCGAAAGGCGCCTCTTGTGCGTGACCTCCGAAAGGGGATTCGTCTGGTCCATGAACTGCGACAGCTGCGACGAACCGAAGAACTCCTTGATCGCCGCGATCACGGGCTTCGAATTGATGAGGTCGTGCGGCATCGCCGAGTCGATGTCCTGGTGCACGGACATCTTCTCCTTGATGGCGCGCTCCATGCGCACGAGGCCGATCCTGAACTGGTTCTCCAGGAGCTCGCCCACTGCGCGCACGCGACGATTCCCCAGGTTGTCGATGTCGTCCACCCGCCCGATGTCACGGTGAAGCCGCAACAGGTACTCGATGACTCGGATGAAGTCCGATTCCGACAGCGTCTTCTGATCCACCGGAACTTCGCTGTCCAACTTGATGTTGAACTTGAACCTGCCGACACGGGAGAAGTCGTAGCGCTTCGCGTCGAAGAACATCCCGTAGAACAGGGAGCGCGCCGAATCCAGGGTCGGAGGATCTCCCGGTCGCATGCGCCGGTAGATCTCCAGCAGCGCCTCCTTGGCGTTGCGTGTGCCGTCCTTCGCGAGCGTGTTCGAGAGCACCGCTCCGCACAAGTCCCAGTCCGGAAAGAACATCTCGATCGGGGAGTGCTTCTTGCCCTTGAGTCGTTCGCCGAGATCCGATGGAGCGAGATCGTTCGCCTCGAACAGCACCTCTCCGGACTCGAGATCCACGACGTCGGCGATGAAGAGCGCGTTCTCCAGATCGCTCGGCTTGACGCTCGTGCGGACGCTCCTGCCCTGATCCAGTTCCGCCACCATCTCGCGCGTGAGGGTCGCTCCGGCGAAGATCCCGTAGGAGTCACGCCGGCCTCTCGACTGGCGGTCCCGCAAACGCTCGCGCTCGAGCACGCTCGGCGGAATCGTGAGTGTCAACGCATCGGAACCCGTCGCCTCCACCCCGACCGCGGCGTAGAACTGCCTGAGGATCGCCTCGTCCGTCTCGAGTCCGAGAGCACGCAGGAATACCGTGCCGTGGAACTTGCGCTTCCGGTCGATCCGGACCGAGAGGACTTCCTTCTGGTCGTACTCGAATTCCACCCACGATCCGCGATACGGAATGATCTTGGCCAGGAAGGTCCGCGGCCCCTCTTTCGTGAAGAAGACGCCCGGCGACCGGTGCAACTGGCTCACGATCACTCGCTCGGTGCCGTTGACGATGAAGGTCCCGTGATCGCTCATCAGCGGGATCTCGCCGAAGTAGACCTCTTCCTCCTTGGCGTCACGCATCATACGGGCGCCCGTCTCGGGGTCCTTGTCGTAGACGAAGAGGCGGAAAGTCACTTTGAGCGGGACAGCGAACGTCATCCCTCGCTCTTGGCAATCTGCGATCGAGTACTCGAGATGCAGGTCGACCGGGTTACCGCAGATGTCGCACTTCGTGACGCGGTTCTTGTTGACGAATCCGCACTGATGGCACGAGACCGTCTCCTCGTGCGGATGATCCGTCATGATTCTGGCGCCGCAGTTCGTGCACGTCGTCCGTAGGTACTCGAGGCCCTTGAGCTCGCCGCACTTGCACTGCCAATCGCCGATCGAGTACTTCACGAAATCCAGGGAGCAGGTCTCCCGGAAATCGGAAAACGGAAAGATGCTCGTGAACACCGACTGCAGGCCCTGATTGGCCCGCTCTTCCGGCAACAGGTTCATCTGCAGGAAGCGGTCGTAGGATCGCTTCTGCACGTCGATCAGGTTCGGGATCGCCAGCGTGCTGCGAATGCGCGAGAAGTTGCGCCGGCCGCCCGTTTCGCTCATCGGTTTGTGTTCCATGGGCCTCGTCTTTCCATCCCGTCGTCCGAAGGACCGTCGTCAGGCCAGGTGAGCGCCGACGAGGCGGAGCCTCGACGGGCGCAGTGTTCGAAGCGACACCACCCCCGGGCCGCCGCTCGCGGCGGTTCCCTGGGCGTGGGACGCGAGCGCCGGTCGCGGACCTTCCAGCCCGCGACCGAGCGCGTGATCTAGAGGGCGCAGGACGGCACCCCCTACTTGATCTGGACCTGAGCTCCCTGCTCCTCGAACTTCTTCTTGATCGACTCGGCCTCGGCCTTCGAGACGCCCTCCTTGATCTTCTGGGGGGCACCCTCGACGAGATCCTTGGCTTCCTTCAAGCCGAGGCTCGTGACCTCCCGGACGACCTTGATGACGTTGATCTTCTTGTCGCCAGCCGCCGTCAAGATGACCTCGAATTCCGTCTGCTCCTCGGCCGGGGCAGCAGCCGCCGCACCCGCACCCGCGACCGCGACGGGCATCGCCGCGGCGGCCGCGGAGACGCCATAGTGGTCCTCGAGCGCCTTGACCAGATTGTTCAACTCGAGCACCGACATACCGTCGATCTGCTTGATGAACTCTTCGACTGCGATCGCCATCTTCTTCCTCCTTCGGCTCGGACCTCGAAGCCCGACGTCCCGGTATTGTTCGCGAGCGGGGAACCCCCTCCGCCCGGCCTATGCCCTCTTCTTTGCCACCTGATCCAGAACGGTCGCGAGCCGCTGCGGCCCGGCCGCCGCGAGGACGCGAACGAAACGCGTGATCGGACTCTGGAGCAGGAATAGAAGCTTCGCGATCAGCTGCTCCCGCCCCGGAAGCGCCGCGATCTCGGTCACCTGATTGGCCGCGATCGGCCGTCCTTCCACCAATCCCGCCTTGAATTCGATGGCCGGAGTTTCCTTGGCGAATTCCGTCAAGACCTTCGCCAGCGCCACGGGATCGGAAGGACCATAGACGACCGCCGTCGGACCCACGAAGTGCTCCTTCACCTGGTCGAGCGGCTTGCCCTCGACGGCGCGGCGCGCGAGTGTGTTCTTGATCACGACGTAGCGGCCGCCCGACTTCCGGATCCGGCTCCGCAGCTCGGTCGCCTGGTTGACGGTGATGCCCTTGAAGCCGAGGACGAAGGCGTGCTCGGTTTCGGCCATCGCCCCTTCGTACCCCGCGAGAATCTCCTGCTTGTCGGCGCGACTCAATGCCATGACGAGCTCCTTACGCCTCCGCGACGACGAGCGCCGCGTCGTCCACCTTGATTCCGGGCCCCATCGTCGACGAGACGGTTACGGTCTTGACGTATCGCCCTTTGGCCGCTGCCGGTTTGGCGCGCAGCACGGCATGAACGAGCGCTTGCGCGTTCTCGGTGAGCTTCTCGGCCCCGAACGACCGCTTGCCGAAGGGTGCGTGGATGATCCCGGCCTTGTCGACCCGGAACTCCACCTTTCCGGCCTTGATCTCCTGGATCGCCTTCGCGACGTCCGCGGTGACGGTCCCCGTCTTCGGGTTCGGCATCAGACCGCGCGGGCCGAGCACCTTACCGAGCCGCCCCACGACGCGCATCATGTCGGGCGTCGCGACGACCGATTCGAAGTCCAGCCAGCCGCCTTCGATCTTCTTCGCCAGCTCTTCGCCGCCGACGTGGTCGGCACCCGCGTCCTCCGCTTCCTTGATCTTCTCCCCCTGCGCGAAGACCAACACTCGCGCCGACCGGCCGAGGCCGTGCGGGAGAACGACGGTTCCGCGGACCATCTGATCCGCATGCTTCGGATCGACACCCAACCTCATCGCGATCTCGACCGTCTCGTCGAACTTCGCGTACGCAGTCTCGGTAGCCAGTCGAATGGCGTCCGGGAGCGGATAGACCTTGGCCTCCACTCGCGCCGCCGAAGTTCGATATTTCTTTCCGTGCTTTGCCATCTTCCGCCTCTCTGGTCCGAACGGCCGCGGTCACGGCCTCCCAGATCCGATTGCGGCCCATTGCGGGCCGGTCCCTCAGCTCTGTACTTCGATTCCCATCGACCTCGCGGTTCCCTCGATGATCCGAACGGCGGCTTCGAGGCTGCCGGCGTTCAGATCGGGCAGCTTCGTCTTGGCGATCTCTTCGACCTGCGCCTTCGAGACCCGACCCACCTTCGTCCGGTTCGGAACGCCAGAGCCCTTGGGAATTCCCGCCGCCTTCATGAGCAACACGGCGGCAGGTGGCGTCTTCGTGATGAAGGTGTAGCTGCGATCCGAGAAGACCGTCACCACGACCGGAATGATCAGACCCTGCTGCGCCTGCGTGCGCGCGTTGAAGGCCTTGCAGAAATCCATGATGTTCACGCCCGCCTGTCCGAGCGCAGGACCCACGGGAGGAGCGGGCGTCGCCTGACCTGCGGGAATCTGCAGCTTGACGTATCCGACGATCTTCTTCGCCATAGCGGCTCAACCTTTCGAAACTACAGTTTCTGCACTTGCAGGAAATCGAGCTCGACGGGTGTATGTCGACCGAAGATCGTCACCATCACCTTGAGCGTGTTGCGGTCGAGATTGATGTCCTCGACGACTCCCGTGAAATTCGAGAACGGGCCGTCGATGATCTTCACCGGTTCCCCCTTCTCGAAAACGTGCTTCGGCTTCGGCTTCTCCTTGGCAGTCACCACTTGCTCGAGGATCTGGTTGACCTCTTCCTCGGACAACGGAGTCGGCACCTTTCCCGTTCCCACGAATCCGGTGACCTTGGGCGTGTTCTTCACCACGTGCCAGGTCTCCTCGTTCATCTCCATCTCGACCAGAATGTAGCCGGGGAAGAACTTCCGCTGCGTCTCGCGCTTCTTCCCGCCCTTCAGCTCGACGATGGTTTCCATCGGAATTCGGATCTCTCCGATCGCATCTCCGAATCCCAGCGCATCCGCCCGCTGCCGAAGGTGCTGTTTGACCCGATCCTCGAATCCCGAGTACGTGTGCACGATGTACCAGTGACGCCCGCCGGCGCGCGTCGACGCCCCCTCCGTCGCCGTCATGTGCCCATGGCCTTGAACAGCTGCACGATCACCACATCCGCCAGCCAGAGGTAGACCGCGAAGACGACGCTCGTCAGCAGCACGACGAGAGTCGTTCCGATCACCTCGTCGCGCGAGGGAAAGGAGACCTTCTTCATCTCGGCCTTGACCTCCGAGAGAAACTGCGGAATCGAGACGAAGAAGCCCTTGGTCTTAGCCCACCAGTTCATGTGACTCCCAGGTATCCATGGCAGGCCAGGAGGGATTCGAACCCCCAACATCCGGTTTTGGAGACCGGCGCTCTACCAGTTCGAGCTACTGGCCTAGTTGCCCCCTACTGCTACGCGATCACCTCGGTGACGGTTCCGGCGCCGATGGTGCGGCCGCCTTCGCG
>CAYZBH010000074.1:0-14964 GCA_964476605.1 uncultured Thermoanaerobaculia bacterium
GCCGGTGATCTCCTTCGGCGACATCCTCTTGACCGGCTACAGCGAGCGCGGCATCCGCCGCATGGTCGACGCCTGGCGCGAAGCCGAGCGCGTGGCCCAGGAGGCGCACGAGGCCTCCCGCCGGCCGGCCGAGTGAGCGCGGCGGACCCTTCGAAGGCGCTTCTTCTGCCTCTCGCAGTTCGATAGCCGCTTCGTCTACTAGGTATATATACCTAGTAGACGATGTCGTGCCAAATCGCCACGAAGTGCTTTCGAATCAAAGGATTCGCCTAGACATCGGCCCGTCGAGTTGCACGGCGGAGGTTAATAGGTATATATACCCATTAACCTGTGTCTTTCTGATCATGGCCAACCCTCCTACAAGAGCGACCCGGGACCAGAGGAGAGAGGAGATCGCCTCCGCTTTCGCCACGTCTGGAAAGCGGGCGTTTCGGCAGAGCGACCTGCGCGATCTGCGGAAGCGGACGGTGGGCGATCGGATGTCCGAGCGGGAGTTTCTCGACTACCTGCTCCGCGAGGCCATTCTTCGCAAGGTGGAGCTGCGGAGCCCCAGGTATCCAGGCTTCACCCGCTACGTGCTTGAAGGGTGTTCGGGCTTCGAGCTGGCGCTCTCGTTGCGGCGGAGCCCCTACCTTTCGCATGCCTCCGCGGTCTATCTCCATGCGCTGACCGATCAGGTGCCCAGCCGGATCTTCGTGAACGACGAGCAGAGCGCGAAGCCGGCTCCGAGCGGCGCGCTTCGACAAGAGGCCATCGCCCGCGCATTCTCCTCCCGCCAGCGCGAGGCGCAGTACGTGGTCGCCGGCAGAGGGCACGAGATCGTGTTGCTGAGTGGCAAGGCGACGGGGCAACTCGAAGTCGGTGAGCTCGCCGGGTCCGACGGGCACCCGCTGCGAGCGACCAAGCTCGAGCGCACGCTGATCGATATCACCGTTCGTCCCGTCTACGCCGGGGGAGTTCAGCAGGTCCTCGAGGCCTTTCGGGCGGCGCGGGAGCGACTCTCCGTCGGCACACTGCTCGCGACCCTGAAGAAGCTCGACTATCGCTACCCCTATCACCAGGCGATCGGGTTCTACATGGAGCGCGCCGGCTACGACGCGAGATCTCTCGACCGCGTCGCGGAAGTCGGGATGGAATTCGATTTCTACCTTGCTCACGGTCTCCGCAAGCAGAGCTACAGCCCGCGATGGCGCCTATTCTTTCCAGAGGGCTTCTAGAGCCTCGGCGAGCTCGACGACGAAGTCGAAGTAATCGTCGAACTCCCGGGTGATTCCGCGCGTCGAAACCAGCACCGCCGGCCAGTCCGTGGCATGGAAGTCTCTGGCGGTCCGGAGCCGGCCGAGGAGCTCCAAGGGGACGTCCTTGGCTCGGAAGACCGCACGGGCGAGCTCCCCCTGCTCTGCCAGCGCCTTTCGTTCGACGAGGCCGTGCTGCAGCAGCGCGCGAATGTCGTAGAGATCGCGGGCGCGCGGAGTCGGATGAGAACGCAGCGGGTACTCCGGGAGCTGCTGACAGAGCGCTCTCAGCTTCTCGATGACCATCATGGCGGGGGAGTAGACGAAGATGGTCTGGGAGTCGAGCTCGAACCTCACTTTGTCGTCGCAGACCTCGAACTTGCTGATCTCGACGCGCCAGTTCCTGCGCTGCGCCGGGTCGAGGGCAAGGGCGTTCCTCCGTGCCGCCTCGAGATCGGTGCCGACCGTCGCTAGCATGGTCCTCTCGATGATCTTGAATTCGAGGAGATAACCGCCCCACCGTCCGGTGGCGGTGGGCGGCCTGGCTTCGAACTTCGCGTCGAAGAGCCCGTAGCCCAGGGAGTCGAGGCGGTCCGAGAGCCGGCGGATGAGTCGCTCGCCGGTGGCGGCGACATCGGTCAGCTCTCCATCGAGCGAGAAGTCGAGATCCAGCGAGGCCCTCTCCTCGATGCCGTAGATCAGTCGGAGAGCGTTTCCCCCCTTCAGCACGAGGCGGTCGAACAGGAGGTCGTCCGAGAAGAGGGCGACGACCACCGTCTTCCGAATCCGGTCGATCTCCCCGTAGTCGCCGCGGGCTCTAGCCAAGGGATTCCCTCATTCCCTTCTCGGTGACGATCCTGCCCGGAGGATAGCGAAGAACGAGCTCGCGCCCGGCTCCGACCGGCCGTTCCAAGCCCCGTCTGTGACAATTCCCCCCGGGCTGCGAATCACTCCTCGAACGTCTTCCCACCGCGAGCCTCGCGGCGGGGGGTGAAAGGGGGAGCCGAGCGGTGAAGCTGGGAGGCGGAGCGGGAGCGGAGCGGGGGGAGTTCGAGCGACGGCTCGAGGAGCATCGCGGGATCGTCTTCAAGCTCGCCCACGCCTGGTGTCCGGCGGTGGCCGAGGGGGCGGCGGGAGAAGACCGCGACGACCTCGTGCAGGAGATCTGCCTCCAGCTCTGGCGCGCCTACCCCGGCTACGACCCGGGGCGGAAATTCTCCACCTGGATGTACCGCGTGGCCCTCAACACCGCGATCAGCTTTGCGCGCCGCGCGCGGAGTCGGCGGCGCCCGCTCCAGCCGCTCGAGAGCGTGCCCGAGGCGGCGCTCCGGCCAGTGGGCGCGCCGGCGGCGGAGGTCACCCCGGAGACCGATGATCGGCTGGCGCGGCTCGAGCACGCCCTTCGGGAGCTCCCCGAGCTCGACCGGGCCCTCGTCCTCCTCCACCTCGACGAGCGGAGCCACCGGGAGATCGCCGAGATCCTCGGCCTCAGCGAGAGCAACGTCGGCACCAAGCTCAACCGATTGAAGGACCGGCTCCGCCGGATGCTCACCCACGCAAGCGAGGAGAACCGCCATGCCCGTCGATGACCTCCAGAGCCTCTGGCAGCAGATGGATCGCCGCTTCGAGGCGATCGCGCCCCCCCTGCGGGTCGTCGAGCGCCTGGCGCGCGAAGGCGCCCTCGACCGGCTGCGCGGCAAGCTCCGTTTCGCGCGCGGAGTGCTCGGCTACGAGCTCGTCTGCGGCGTGCTGGCGGCGCTCCTCGCCGGCTCCACCCTGGGCGACGCCTTTGCCACCCCGCGCTTCGCGCTCCCCGCGGCGGCGCTCCTGGGGCTCGCGATCCTCGCGATCGCGTTCCCCATCTGGCAGCTCACGGCGCTCGCGCGACTCGACCTCGCCGGGCCGGTCCTCGAGACCCAGCGGCGGTTGGCCGAGCTCCGGCGCGCCCGCGCCCGCGCCAACCGGGGGGTGCTCTTCGCCTCCCCCCTCCTCTGGGCCCTTCTCGTGGTGGTCGTGCCGCACGCCCTCGTGGGGCTCGACGTCTATCGCGCCTTCGGCATCGCCTGGGTGGCGGGGAACTTCGCCTTCGGCGTCGCGGTGCTCGGGGGAGCGCTCTGGGCGAGCCGCCGCTTCCCCGGATCACGCCTCTGGCGGGCGCTCGGCGACGACCTCACCGGCCGCCGCCTCGCCGCGCTCGAAGGCTCCCTCGCCGAGCTCGCCGCCTTCGCGCGGGAGGGGTAGGGGGGAGGCTCCCGCCCTCGCGATCACCCCGCCAGGCGGTAGATCTCGCGGCGGCCGCTCGCGATGAGGTCGTGGTAGCCGTCCATGATCCCGCGGGCCTCGTCGGCGGCCATCACCTTCGCCAGGCCCGCTTCGAAGGCGGCGAAGTCCTCGACCTCGAGCTCCGCCACCACCGTCCAGAAGGGGGCGCCGGAGACGTCCGTCATGACGCGGAAGCCGGACATTCCGAGGCCGCGCATCAGCTTCGACATGGCGAGGAACTTCTCGACCATCGGCTTCACCTGCCCCGGCTTGCAGTGCATCACTTCGCGGATCACGAGCATGGCGTTCCCCCTCGGTCGAGGCGTCCGGCGAAGGCCGGGCGCCGGTGGTGGCGGTGGCTCGATGACGAGCCCGTGGCGGGCGGGTGGGTGGAATGCGGCGGCGCGTCCGCGGAGCGGTGCATGGCCCGGCCTCGTCCTCTCGGTCTCGAAAGCCCGCGGAGCGTAGCAGAAGCGCGAAGGGGGGCCGCCGCGAGGGAGAGGGTTCGTGGTCCCGTTTCTCGCGACCGTTTTTCCCGGTTCGATCGTTAATAGGGAAAGCGCGATTCCGCGCGCGACGAGCCGGGGAGGGGAGCTTGGGGAGCTGGTACGGGAGCTTCAGTTTTCGCGGCGATCGGCGGGCCGAGATCCGCGAGCGCCTGGAAGGGTGGTTGCGGGCGAAGGGGTTCGAGCGGCTCCCGGAGGGGAGCACCTTTCCGGCGGGGCCGGACGAGCGGGGGGAGCGCGGGGCCTTCCTCCTGCGGAGCGCCGGCTGGACGACCCTCGTCTACAGCGAGAAGGGGGAGGAGTCACGGCTGGCGCTCGAGCTCACCCGGCTCCCCTTTCCGTGCTTCCGATTCCGCGTCGCCGAGGGGGACGTCTGGGCCTACGAAGTGAGCCGGGAGGGGGAGACTCTCGCGGCGTTCGCCTCCCGCCACGACCTCGACGACGCTGGGCCCGCCGGTCCGGGCGACCTCGAGGCGCTCTGCGCCGCCTTCGAGCTGCCGCGCGAGCGGTCCCTCCTCGAGCGGCTGCGGAAGGCGCAGCGGAAGCGGGCGATCTTCGCCGACGGGCCCGCCTTCGAGTTTCTCCAGGCGCTCGGTCTCGAAGCGGCGGCGATCTCCTACGACTCCCTCGCCGCCGGGGAGCTCCTGCGGGAGGGCGTCGTGCTCGAGGCGCTCGCCTTTCGGAGGCCCGCCTTCGATCCGATGGCCGGGATCGACCTGCACGCGCTGGAGCCCGAAGTGCGCGCGCGCGAAGGGGCCGAGGAACCCGCGGCGAACCAGGATCCGCCCGAGGAGTGGCACCCGATGGCGAAGCTCGTCGGTGCGCCCCGCGCGGCCGGCCATCGCCCGACCCTCCGCGTCGCCAGGGGGACCCTCCGCACGCTCGTCGGGGCGGCGTTCCATCTCCTGCCGAGGCGGCTCTTCGTCCGCGCGTTCGGCGGCGGGGAACCGACCGACGGAGGGATCGGGCCGGTCGACGCGGCGGCGCGACTGCGAGGGCTCCGGCTCGAGGGGGATTTCCTCGTGCACGACAAGCTCGGATTTCGGCTGCGCGTTCCGCCCGGAGCGACGCTCGCGCGCGACTTCTTTCTGGCGCTCGAGTGGCACGGGATCGCCCTCTCGACCGAGGCCCTGGAGGCCTCCCGGGTGCGACGATCCTTCGAGCTGCCGGTGGGGACGCGAATCCTCCGGTCGCGGAATCTCTGGGCGGGGAGGCTCCCGGTCAAGGAGATTCGCTGCGAACGCGAGAAGGCAGGAAAAGTACTCCGCTGGTCGAGCCTGCTCGTCGCCGCCCCGAACGCGGTCTTCCGCATCACCGCGCGCCCCGCGCGCGACGCCCCGCTGCCGAGCGACGAGACGCTCGACCGCATCGCCGAGTGCGTGCAGAGCTTCGAGCTGCTGCGCCGGTGAGCGACGGAAGATCCGCTTCGGGCACCGCCACGGAGCCGAGGAGGCCGAGCTCGCGGAGGACCCTCGGTGGCCCGCCTCGGCGAGCTACTTCGCCTTCCCGACCTCCGCGAGGAAGGCGTCGAGCGTGCGGTCGAATGCTTCCGGCTGGTCGTACTGGAGGAAGAGGCGCGCCTGCGGAATCGTCGTGAAGCGGAGGGTCGGCGCCGCGGGCGTGCCGGCGGCTTCGCGCGCCGTCTTCCAGCTGTCGAGGCAGAGGTTCCGCATGTAGTTGCGCCCCGGTTCGACCAGGAACGCGGGGTCGTCGAAGCCGGGTTGGACGACGAGCACCGGCACGGTGAGCTTCGCGAGCTCGGGCTCCGAGTCGAGGGCGTAGAACTCGAGCAGCCAACGGATCCAGACCGGAAGCGCCGGCGCCGCCGCCTGCCGCCAGAGGAAGAGGCCGCGGCGTGGGTGGATCGCGTAGTCGTAGGACATGTAGTTGTTGTCGTCCCAGGTCGTGCGCGTCACCGTCTTGAACCAGTGCTCCCCCATGCCGTCGGCGAAGCGGGCGCGTTGCTCGACGTTCCAAGTGTCCATCTTCTGCGGCCCCTCGTAGTAGGCCTTGAGCACGCCACCGGCGAGGATCACTCCGTCCACCCGGTCGGGGTGGTCGAGCGCCAGGCGGAGCGCGAGCTGCGTGCCGAGCGCCCACTGGGCGACGAGCGTCACCTGGCGCGGCGCCTCGGCGTCGAGGAGCTTCGCGAGGGCGGCCTCGGCCGAACGGATCCAGGGGGTGTCCGAGAAGCGGGGCGCGCCGTCCGGCATCGGATAGGGCGGGGTACCGCCGAAGCCCGGGAGGGTCACCGCGAGGGTGCGGAAGGCGTCGCGGTGGCGCTCCGCGACCTCCGTCCAGACGTCGGCACCGAAGCCGATGCCGGGGAGGAAGAGGAGCGTGCGTTCGCCGGTGCCGCCGCGCCGCACCTCGCCGAGCGTCTCCCAGGGGGCGGTGACGGTCCCCGGCGGATGGACGAGGTTGTCGAGCGTCGGATCCTGCGCGAGCGAGCGCTCCTGCGCCGCGAGCGGCGGGGCCATCGAAGCAGCGAGGGACAGCACGAGAGCGACGGGAACGACCGGCGGGACGCGACGCATGCGCACCTCCACGAGCATCCAAGTACGTGTGTCGCGCGGAATGGGTTCTGGCGCGGCTCGGCGGGCGGAAGGCGCGGTCAGGCCGGGCGACGGAGAAGCGTCTCGATGTCGCGTGCGAGCGGATCGGGCAGGCGGGCCGCGGCGGCGCGGATGGCTCGGATGACTCGGACGGCGCCGGAGGCGGAACGGTGCAGGGCGAGCGCTCGACTGGCGGCGGCGAGGTCGCGCGGGCGGTCCTCCAGCAGGAGCTCGAGGAGCGTCGCCGCCTGCGCGAGATCCTTCGCGGCGCGCGCGGATTCGGTGGCGTGGCGCCGGCTCGCGAGCCAGAGCTTGTGGAGCGCGAAGCGGGAGGGGTCCGGGATCCGGACGAGCACCGGCCGGCTGCCATAGGCGACCGCCCAGAGCGGCTCGGCGATGAGGTAGTCGAGCAAGCGCAACGGCGCGGCCGCGATGCCGAAGGCGGGAAGCGGGATCGGCTGCTCGCGTTCGCGGCCGAGGAGCGGTGTCACGAAGTCGACACGCAGAGCGCGTCCGCGAAGCTTGAACGAAGTCGAAGGGCGGCGCGGATCGAGCTCGGGAACAGGAAGGAAGGGCGGCGAGAACTCGCCGAGACGCGCCGCGAGGTCGGTCGGTGGCTCACGCGGGAGCCCCACCGCGACGCCCAGGGCGAGGTCGAGATCGTCCGTGCGTTCGCCGGCGGTCGGGCGGAAGCCCAGGAGAGGGCCGAAGGCGAGGAACGCCCGGGTCCCGACGACGACACCCCCGCGACGGAAGATGCCGCCTCCGTCCAACAGCTCGAGCACTCGCGTCGCGGCGGCGGTGTCGGCCAAGGCGCCGCCGGCGACCACCATGTCGTGAAGTCGCTCGAGTTGAGCCAGCTCCTCCGCCAGCGCGACGCGCTGCTCGGCCAAGGACGAGAGCTCGTCCAGGAGCTCTTGGGTCTCGGGCCCCAGATAGCGCTGATGTTCGAGGCCTCCGCCGCGGCTCTGGAGATACCAGTAGCGCCGTCCGCCGACCGTCTTTGTGACGGGTGTTCCCACGGGGAGCTTCGCCCTGGCCGGGGCGAGCGCGAGCGCCAGATCGCGCAGCTCGGTCGCCGCGGCGAGTGTCGAGGCCGAGAGTCGGACGATGGTCACGAGCGAATTATACGCTCGTTCAAATAACCAGCGTATAAGCCAAGGAGAAAGGAATGGAGCGCCGGCCCAGGCCCCCGTCTCGGGCTCAGACGCCGCGGCGCGTTCCGAAGGCGACCAGGAGCTCGGCGCGCTCGCGGGCGTGGCTGGAGGGGCCGAGGAGGTCGCCGTCCTCGACCAGCGCCTGCGCCTGACAGCGGCCGCAGAAGGAGAACTTGTCGCAGCTCGAGCACTCGGCGAGGTCGCCGCGGCGGAGGCTCCGGATCCGCCGGAGCCAGGGGGAACCCTCCCAGACCTCGCGGAAGGGGCGGTCGCGGGACACCCGGATCCGCCCCTCCTTCTCGATCTCTGGAGTGGACCCGTTCCGACCGAGGAGGCCGCGCATGTCGACCCGCAACCCCCCCGATTCTCTTCCGCGCTCGACCTGGTGTCGCTTCGCGCTCGCGGTGCTGCTCGCCGGTGGCGTCGCGGCGCGGACCGCCGCCGCCGACGGCGAGCTGGACCCCACCTTCGGCACCGGCGCCGGCGCGCGCGCCCTGGCCTACGACCTGGGGGCTCCGTTCGAGGACGCGTGCGGCGACCTCGCGGCCACCGGCGACGGGGTGCTCCTGGTGGGTGGCACGTCGAGCTCCCAGTTCGGGGACTTCGACTGGATCGTGAGCCGGCTCGCGCCCGACGGCACCATTCTCCTCTCCCGCCAGATCTTCTTCGATCTCGGAGGGACCAACGAGGATCGGCTCGGTGCCCTGGGGATCGATCCCGAGGGACGGGTGCTCGTCGCGGGCTCCGCGCTCGCGGCCGACCGCCGCGAGCTCCGGGTCTGCCGCCTGAACGCGACCAGCCTCGGCAACGATTCGGCGTTCAATGGCGGAGCCTGCGTCGCATTCGACCTCGGCGCCGGGACCGAGATGGACGTCCGGCGCGTGGCCTTCGCCCCCGATGGCGGCATCCTCGTCGCGGGCTCCCTCCTGCAGCCCACCCTGCCGAGTCCCGACCTCAACTGGTACGTCCTCAAGCTGACCTCGACGGGGGGGATCGATGCCACCTTCGGCTTCTTCGGGGTGCGCGTCCTCGCCTGGAACGCCGACGGGCTCTCGCCCGACCGGCTGCTCGACATGGCGGTCGATCCGCGGAGCGGAGCGGTCTTCCTCGCCGGCGAGGTCCCCTACGCGCCCGCCGGGAGATCGGGCCGACTCGCCAAGCTCACGCCGTCCGGGAACCTCGACCTCGCCTTCGGCGTCGGCGGCTTTCAGGACCTGGTCCTCACCGTGACCGGGGTCCCGATCAAGACGTCGGCCGAGGCGCTGGCGCTCGACCCGGTGACTGGGACGATCTGGGTGGCGCTGCGGGGAGAGTACGTGGACGGAATGCACTTCGCTGAGACCGGCGTCGCGCCGGACGGAGGGTTGTCGCAAACGTCGGAGTGGGTCACCTGGTCCAACGACAGCACGAGCCGCGTGCGGCGGATGGTCCGACAGTCGGACGGCAAGTTCGTGGTGGTGGGCGAGGGCTTTTCCGGGGCTGTCTTTTACGCCACCCGCTTCGCCCCGTACGAACCGACATTCGCCGAGCCCGACCTCACCTACAACAACGGCAGCACGTTCGCTTTCTATGCCAACGACCTCGGGTGGGGCGACGGCCGCCAGCTCTGCGCGGCGACGCTCACGGCGGGCCGCGTCGCCTTCGCGGGGGACAGCGACCGGGGGGACATCGACCAGATCGTCGCCCGACTGACGAGTGGGCTCATCTTCGAGGACCGGTTCGAGACCGGCGACACGCTCGAATGGAGCGCGACCTCGCCGTGAGTCGCGGGCGCTTGCCCGTCCCCCCTTGCCTCGGGCCAGCTCGAGCGGCGGCGAGCTTCCGTTCACCGGGTCCGGACGCCGCGCCGCGCCTGCGATAGCCCGCGCCTCCGCTCCCCGCTACAATGCCGCCTTTCCGCCGTCCGGGCGGGTGGGGCCGGGCGGGTGGGGGCCGGCCGCGAAGGGTGTGATGGCGTGGAGCGACGCCGCCCCGGACGGCGAGGCAGGAGGCGCGATGCGACGACCGACGCTCGAGAAGCTGGCCCTCCTGGCGGGGATCGGGGCCCTCCTGGCGTGCTCCGGGCAGCCGGCGGCGAAGGTGAGCCCGCCCCTCGGCGGGACCCCGGCGGCGAGCGCGCCGGCCCCGCCGCCGGCGTCCCCCGCGCCCGCCCCTCCCTTTCCCGATCCCGGCCCTCCGGTCGACGTCACCCCGGCGCCGCTCGCCACCCCCCCGGCCGAGACCGGCGTGGAGGATCCCGGCGCCGTCGAAGTGACGGCGGAGGAGACGGACGAAGGGGACGTCGGGGACGAGACTGCCGAAGGTGGCTCGGCGCTCACCGATTCCCTCGCCGCGTTCGAGGCCGCGACGGCGCTCTGGGGAGAGGGGAAGCTGGAGGACGCTTTCGCGGAGCTCGACCACGCCTACGAGCTGATGGCGCGGGTCCCCGCGGACGGCGACGCGGCGCTCCTGCAGGAGAAGGACAACCTCCGCCAGCTCATCTCGAAGCGGGTGCTCGAGCTCTACGCCTCGCGCCAGGTGGCGGTGGGACAGACCGATCTCTCGATCCCGCGCCTCGTCAACGCCGAGGTGGAGCGCGAGATCGCGAGCTTCCAGGGGCACGAGCGCGACTTCTTCCTCGAGGCCTACCGGCGCTCGGGCCTCTACCGGCCGATGATCCTGAAGAAGCTCGAGGCGGCGGGGCTGCCGGAGGCGCTCGCCTGGCTCCCGATCGTCGAGAGCGGCTTCAAGGAGCGGGCGCTCTCGGTGGCGCGGGCGGTGGGACTCTGGCAATTCATCCCCTCGACCGGCTATCGCTACGGTCTCCATCGCAGCGACTGGATCGACGAACGGATGGATCCCGAGAAGGCGACCGACGCGGCGATCGGCTACCTGACCGACCTGCACGGCCTGCTGGGGGACTGGATGACCGCGCTCGCCGCCTACAACTGTGGCGAGGGGAACGTGCTGCGCCAGATCGACCGCCAGAAGGAGGGGTACTTCGACCAGTTCTGGGACCTCTACGCGCGCCTGCCGCAGGAGACGCGGCGCTACGTGCCGCGCTTCCTGGCGACCCTCGCGATCCTCGAGGACCCCGCGAAGTACGGCTTCGAGCTCCCCGAGCCGATGGCCCCGGTCGCCTCCGAGACGGTCCAGATCGCGCGGGCCACGAAGCTCGAGAGCCTCGACCAGGCGCTCGGCCTCGAGGCGGGGACGCTCGCGAAGCTGAACCCGGAGCTCCGGCGCAACGCGAGCCCGAAGACTCCCTACCCGCTCCGCGTGCCGCTCGGCCAGGGGGAAACGCTCACCGCCAGCATCGGCGCGCTCCCCGAGTGGGTGCCGCCCAAAGTCGAGGTCACGACCCACCGCGTGCGCTCGGGCGAGACGCTCTCGCAGATCGCCTCGCGCTACGGCACGAGCGTCGAAGCGATCATGGCGCTCAACCGGCTCCGGAGCGCCAACCGCCTCTCGATCGGCCAGCGGCTGCAGGTGCCGGGCGGGCGCGGGTCACGCGCCGCGAGCGCGGGCTCGAGCAACCGCTTCGCCGCCGAGAGCGCTCCGGCGCAGGTGGCGCTCTCCCCTGGCGCGACCGTGCAGCACGAGGTTCGCCCCGGCGACAACCTCTGGCGAATCGCCGCCCGCTACGGCACCACGGTCGAGCAGATCAAGGCCGACAACGGCCTCCGCTCGAACGACCTCCAGCCCGGCCAGGTTCTCGCCATTCGCGCGAGCGGCAGCTAGCGGCCCGAATCGCGCACCGGGAGGCGATCGGAGGCCGGTCCCTTCCGTCGGGACGCTCGACTCCACCTCTCCGCCCTGGCGACCGGGTTTCGGGATCGCGCGCAACCTCCGAACGCCCGGCCCTGTCTCAAAGGCAAGGAGACGGACATGGGACACACCCTGGCAGACAGCATCATCGTTGCGGCGCTCGCCGCGGTCTTCGTCGCGTGGCTCTACTTCCGGCACACCGGGCGGCAGCGCCGGCTCGAGATCGTCCACCAGGAACGCTTGACGGCGATGGAGAAGGGAATTCCGCTGCCGGAGCTTCCGCTCGATCCGGTGAAGGAACGGCAGCCGACCGATCCGCGGGCCCCCCTGCTGCACGGCATCGTATGGACGGCCCTCGGCGGCGGTGGCATGCTGGCTCTGCACCTGTTCGGGAAGGCAGGCAGCGTCCCAGAGCTCTGGCCGCTGCCGCTTCCGCTGGCCCTCCTCGGCGTCGGATTGATCCTCTACTACGCCCTTGCCTCCGATCGCCCACGCTGATCTCGCGGCTCCGATCGATGGGACGGACGAGGAGCTCGTCGCACGGTGTCGCCAGTCGGACGACGAAGCCGCCTTCGCCGAGCTCGTGCGGCGCTACCGGGAACCGGTGTTCCGTCTCGCGGTCTCGATTCTCGGCCAGGAATTCGCGCCGGAAGCGGAAGACGTCGCGCAGGAAGTGATGCTGCGCGCGCACCGTTCCCTGGCAGCATTCCGTGGCGAGGCCAGGTTCTCGACCTGGATCTACCGCATCACGTTCAACCAAGCGCTCAATCTCAAGGCCCGCACCCGATTCAGGGCGCCCCACGTCGGCGACCGGGCGCTCGCGGAGGTGCCGGCAGGGGATCGTGGCCCGGAGGATCGGTTGCAGGAAGAGGCTCGCGAGCGATCCCTCCGCTCCTGCGTCGGCGAGTTGCCCGAGGTGTATCAAGCCGCGTTGCGCCTGCACTATTGGCTGGGAGCGAGCGTCGCCGAGATCGCGACGCTGCTCGATGCTCCAGAGAACACCGTCAAGTCCTACCTCCACCGCGCGAGGCAACTGCTGCGAGCGATGCTCGTCGAGCGAGGATTCGATGCACGATGACGACCTGATGGATCGACTGTTGAAGGACGCCCTGGCCGGCGAGGCGCCGCGGCTCTCGCTCGACTTCGACGCCCGGGTGATGCGCCGCCTGCGGCCGCGCCGCTTGACGCCGGTCGGGCTTGGGGTGATCGCGGTCTACGGCGTGGTCGCGGTGGTGACGGTCACTTGGTTCTCGAGGGGACTGCCTCTCGCCGCCGTCGGCACGGCCTTGGTGGTCGGCGCCACCCTCGCCGCGAGTGCGAGCGCCTACGCGCGCCATCTCGCCTTCGGGACCTGAGACCGGGCGCCGGGCGGACGACCAGCGGCCCAGACCCTCACGGCGCTGCGATAGACTGCGCTTCGCCGTGCAGGCACCGCTCCCATTCGAAGAGTCGGAGGTGGCGTCGCCGCCCTTGCGGGCGGTGGTGCTGGGGTCGGGGAGCGGCGGCAACGCGATCGTCGTCGAATCGGGCGACGCGCGCCTCCTGATCGACGCCGGCTTCTCCTGTCGCGAGCTCGAACGGCGGATGAAGCAGCGGGGGATCGACCCCACCTCCATCTCGGCGCTCCTCCTGACCCACGAGCACGACGACCACGTGCGCGGCGCCGACCGTTTCGCGCGCAAACACCGGCTCCCGGTCTACCTGACCGCCGGCACGCAGGCGGGGGCCGCCTTGGGCGACGAGGTCGTCGCCAGAAGCGTGCAGGTCCTCTCGGGCCGGCCTTTCGAGGTCGGCCCGTTCGCTATCGAGGCGTTCGAGATCCCGCACGACGCCCGCGAGCCGGTGGGCTTCGTGGTCGAAGCGCCGGGAGGCAAGCGCCTCGGCCTGGTCGCCGATCTCGGCTGCCGCACGCAGCTCGCCTGGGCGCGGCTGCGCGATCTCGACCTCCTCCTGATCGAAACCAACCACGACCTCGAGATGCTCCGCAGCGGCCCCTACCCCTGGCCCTTGAAGCAGCGGGTCGCCGGTCGGCACGGTCACCTCTCCAACCGCGACGCCGCCGACGGGCTGCCGGAGCTCCTCTCCGCGCGGCTGCGCCACGTCGTCCTCTACCACCTCTCCCGCACCAACAACCTGCCGGCGCTCGCCGTTTCCGAAGTGAGCGAGACCCTCGCGCGCGAGGGGTCGCCGGCGGAGGTGGTGCTGAGCCACCAGTTCGAAGCCACTCCCTGGATGGAGGTCTAGCCCGTGAAGGCACGAATCACCGTCTACCCCCGCCGCGAAATTCTCGATCCGCAGGGCAAGGCGATCCGCGGCGCGCTCGCGCGCAGCGGCTTCGGCGAGGTCAAGGAGGTCCGCGCCGGCAAGAGCTTCGAGCTCGACCTGGGCGGCGACGACCCGACCGCCGCCGCCGATCGCCTCGCGGCGATGTGCGAGCAGCTGCTCGCCAACACGGTGGTCGAGGAGTACGAGATCGAGGTGCTGGAGAACGCCGGCCGATGAAGTGCGGTGTCGTCATCTTTCCCGGCTCCAACTGCGATCACGACGTCTACCACGTGCTGAAGCACGTGCTCGAGCAGGAGGTCCTCTTCCTCTGGCACGGCGACACGGCGCTCAAGGGGTGCGAGCTCGTGGTGCTGCCGGGAGGGTGGTCCTACGGCGACTACCTGCGGGGAGGCGCCATGGCGGCGCTCTCGCCGGTGATGGGGGCGGTGCGCGAGCACGCCGAGAAGGGCGGCTTCGTGCTCGGCATCTGCAACGGCTTCCAGGTCTTGACCGAGGCGCATCTGCTGCCGGGAGCGCTGCGCCGCAACCGCGACCTCCGCTTCGAGTGCGTCGACACCCACCTGCGCGTCGAGCGGACCGACATCCCGTACACCCATCGTTACCGTGAGGGTCAGGTCATCAAGCTGCCGATCGCGCACGGCGAGGGGAACTACGAGCACTTCGAAGGGGAGCTCGATCAGCTCGAGGCGGCACGCCAGGTCGTCTTCCGCTACGTCGACCCCGACGGGAAGCTCGACGAGCGTTGGAACTTCAACGGCTCGGCGCGCGCCGTGGCGGGGGTCTGCAACCCCGGCGGCAACGTGCTCGGACTGATGCCCCACCCCGAGCGCTCGGCCGAGCAGGTGCTCGGCAACACCGACGGCCTGGCCCTCTTCGAGGGGGTCGTCGGAGCGGCCGCCGGCAGCCTCGCCGGAGGTGCGCGATGAGCACCGCCACGTCCGCGACGGCGCCGGTCGTCGACACCCATCTCGCCCGGGAGCACGGGCTCACCGCCGAGGAGTTCGAGCGGCTGAAGAAGGAGCTCGGGGGACGGATGCCCACCTTGACCGAGCTCGGAATCGCCTCGGCGCTCTGGAGCGAGCACTGCTCCTACAAGACCTCCAAGGTCTACCTCAAGGAGTTCCCCACCTCGGGCCCGCGCGTCCTGCAGGGGCCGGGGGAGAACGCCGGCGTGGTCGACATCGGCCACGGCTGGGTGGCGGTCTTCAAGATGGAG
>CAYZBH010000075.1:0-14446 GCA_964476605.1 uncultured Thermoanaerobaculia bacterium
TCCAGACCATGCTCGCAGCGCCGCGTCGGCAGGAGATCGACCACCGCACCATCAAGCTCCTCGTGGGGATCGTCGCAATCAGCCTGCCTGTTCTCACGAGCCTTCTCGCCAGGAACTCCATCGCCTCGATCAGCGCCTCCTACTACGAAGGCGGCTGGCCCCAGAGCATCTTCATCGGCTTCCTCTTCGCCGTCGCGGCGCTCATGCTCGCCTACAACGGCCAATCCGCCACGGAGATGATCTCGAGCAAGGTCGCGGCTTGCGCGGGTCTCCTCGTGGCACTCTTCCCCTGCCGGTGCGGCGGACACGTCGAGCGCCTCCCCTACCTGCACGGGACCGCGGCAGCGGTCATGTTCCTCGTCCTGGCCTACTTCTGCCTTCTGTTCCATCGACGCGCCAAGGCCAAGGCTCACGCCCAGGCCGTCACTCGCGCATCCATCTACGCGGTCTGTGGCGTCGCCATCCTGCTCGCCATGGCCGTGATCGCGCTCGACTCTCTTCTTGGCGGCCGCCTGAGCGAGAGCTTCGCCCGCCTGACCTTCTACGGAGAGGCCACCGGCCTGATCGCCTTCGGCGTCTCCTGGCTGACCGCCAGCCGCGTGCTGCCCGTCATCACCCGGCCCGCGGAGCGCTTCTCCCCCTTCGCGGACCAGGTTCCCGAGGAGTAGTCCGGCGCGATGCGTGACTCTCGCTCGCGTCCGGTGCAGGTACTTGTCGACACAACGTCCTCACGCATGATTCGGGAGAAGAGAGATGGCACAGGGTAACCAGAAGCGCAACCGCAGTCTGAGAAGCGCGATTGCCATTCCGTTGGGAATCGTCGTCGTCGTCACTGTCCTGATCGGCGTCGATCTCGCATTCAGAGCCGCGCCGTCGCCCGGTGGGCTGGGGACCTGCCAGTCGTCGATCGTCTTCGGGAATATCGTCTGCCTCAGTCCCCTGTGCGCGCTGCTTCTCCTCGTGGAAACGGTCGTGGTCGGCGTGCTGTGGGCCCTCTGCCTCGCCGGTTGTGCGAACGATCCCGAGGATTACAAGGGCCTTTGCCGAAGATTGTGCAACCTGATCTACGGGAGCCTCTGGGCCTTCGCGGTGAGCTTGACCCTGATGCTGTGCGGCATCTTCGGCGGCGCGTCGGTGCCGTAGTGTCGCGCATGGTTCACGTCTCGCACGTCCCCGCCACCCGGCCCGCGAAGCGCTTGTCCCCCTTCGCGAAGGAGGATCCAGATTAGGCCAGAGCGAGGTTCGAAGTCCAAGCGAGGCTCCGCAATGGACACACGAATCCGCGGGTGGATCGTCATCGCCGTCGGCCTGGCATCGGTGATGTTGTTCAGCGCGCTGCAAGCCTTCGGCGGCGAGCGGTCCTATCTGGTTTCGCACTCCCCCGAGATCCGCGTGCTCCGAGCGGAGATTTCGGGCGGCGATCGCATGGAGACGATTCGCTACGACCTCCTGGGAGATGGCACGTTGACCGGGTTCGCCATCTCCGCCTATGCGTCTTACACCCCCCAGTTGATCTTCTCGGCGCACTTGGGTCTCGACGACTACGACGCGATCGTCGCCGACCTCGTCGATTCGGGCCTGATGGAATTCGACGTTCACTCCATGGAGGACGCGTTCAAGCAGGCTCCCCTGCCCCACCACGAGCGAATGGTGAGAGTCACCATCCGCCTGGAGGGATACGAAGACGCGCTTCTCGATCCATCAGCGGGTGTGGAGCGCGAGATCGGCATCTACGCCGCACGCCTGCGTGCCGAGCAGTTCCCCGATGTCCCACCGCTCGCCACCATCGGGAGACTGCTGACTCGGCTCTCCAAGATCGAGCTGGCCCATCGAACCAGGCCGCGCTGAGGGCCCTCTAGCGATAGGCCTCCCGACGGTGGGCGACCTTGACTACGGTGACGCGGCGTTTCGCGTCGTCGATCGCGTAGAGGATGCGCAGGCTCCCCTGGCGGATGCGGTAGAGCGAATCGGTTCCTGCGAGCTTCTGGCTTCCCGGGGAACGGGGATCCGAGGCGAGAGCTCGGATGCGTGTCACGACCCGAGCGCGTTGCGTGCGGGGCTCGACCTCCTCCAGCTCGCGCGCCGCCGAGCGCTTGACCTCGAGGCTATAGCCGGCCACGGCGCTTGAGGTCGCGCACCACGCTCTCGAAGTCCAGCGCCGGCTCCCGCTTGCGTTGCGCCGCCGCCTCGAGATCCTCGGCGTCCTCCGCCAGAGCCTGCCGCACGGCGTCGTTCACCATCTCCGAGATCGACCGTTCCGAGGCCGCGGAACGGAGTCGCAGCGCCCGGTGGAGCTCGGCATCGAGGTAGATCGTCGTTCGACGGGCCTCGCTCATGGCGGCATCATGACGTCATGCTGCTCTAGCGTCAAGACGTCGCGCCGCCACTCTCCGGCCGACCGGCGAGCCGCCAGCGGGGTATTCCCCTTTCGATCGCGGTCACCAGGAAGGAGTCGGCATCCACCGCGACGAACTAGGACGGGGGGCCCCACTGGTGGGCGCCCGAACATCGGGCCAGGGGCGGCGCCCGAGGAGACGGCCGGTCGCGCGCTCCAGGGGCGCGATCCCCGCCGTGTGCTGGACGAAGTATGGAACGCTCCCAGCCGGGGCAGCGAGGATCCTGCAACCGAAGACCAGCGCACGGGCGTCCGACCCCGCGCCGAAGCCCCGCGACGTCCTCAACGCCCTTCCTCCGCATCTCCTCGGCGTGCTCGACCTGCCGCCTCCCGCGACGAGCACTTGCCTCGGGCATGGAGTTGGAACCCAATGGAAGAAGTCCGAGCGGCGTCGGCCGCGCGGTCTGTGCTCAAGCAGTGCCGCCCGATGACAGAAAAACGGCGCTAGACTATGGGCGAAGCAAGGAGCCTCGAGATGCCCGATCTCGATCGCTGGAATGGCCCTCCATCGGTGGCGAGCTTGTCTCCTTGGGTCGCCAGACTCGAGAGACCCATCGTCGGGGCGTGGTGGCTTGCGGCAGCAATCGCCTTCGGTACGGTTATCACGGAGGTGGTGCCCGTAGTCTCCGGAACCGGGGCGGCGGCGCGATGGGATTGGTCGTTTTTGTACGTTTCTTCGCGGTTCGCCCTCCTGCCGTTGATGAGCGTGTTCAATCTCTCTCTTTCGGTCGCTGCGCTGATTCAATCCAGGCGCGCGGCCGAAACGCGATTGAGAGTGTCGGCTCTCGCGAGCGCAGTCGTTCCAATCTCCTTCCTGCTCCTGAGCTATCTCTATCCGCTGCCCTGGTCTGCCTACTTCAGCTCATGAGCGGCCACCGAGATCCGTTCGCTGCGGCCGTCACTCGCGATCCTCGGCGCGGTCCTCAACTTTGGCGGGGAGCTCCGCCTGACGCCAGAACTAAAAGCGGAGCGGATCCGTGAGCCCGGGTAGCCCGCCGCTCGGCTCCGATCCGATGGACGTCACCACCTCGATGTCAGACGATCTCGTACCGGTGCTGAAGCCCAGATCCGAGGTCGAGCTCGTCTTCGCGGTCGCGGCGCTCGATTCGGAAAGCATCCCGCATTTCGTTCACAACGGGCACTTTGGCGGGCTCTATCCGGGAATGCGTATCGGGCTCTTCAACCAGCGCACGATCCTCGTGCCCAGCGAGAGCGCGGCGGCCGCACTTCGGATCCTCGAGGGACTAAGGGGTCGCGGCCAGCTGCTTCCTTGGCGTTCCCCCGTGCTCGGTCGAGGTCGTATGCTGGGCGAGCTCCTTCTCTTCTCCTGGTGCGTTCCAGGTTCCTCCGCGAGGGTCCGTCCCGCGCACGCGCTCGCCGTGGCGCTGCTTGGGACCCTGATGCTCTCGGTCCTGCTCGCCCTCCTCATCACGGTGTTCGGCCTACTCGGGACTTGGTGGGAGGGCCTCAACCGTGGCCGAGCGCCTCATGGCGGGAGGCCCAACGCGGTGCTCGAGCAGCGGGCTTCCCCTCAGTTCCAGATCGGTTAGGTGCCCATGCGATGGTCCCTGGCGTGCGTTCCCCTCCTCTTCGTCACGAGCGGTTGCGGACCACAGCTTCCGCGACTTCGGATCGTCGAGCTCCCAGTCTCCGAGCTCCCGGGCATGCTTCACCCGCTTCCCGGAGCGACCGAGGTCAAGGCAGTTGGAGGGGATGGAGTCTTCGAGGTTTCGTACGTCGTGGATTCGGCCTACCCCGCGGCCGACGTGCTTGCCGCAATTGCGGCCTCCATCCCACCCGAATGGACCCCGCGCTCCGAGGACTCGTTGAATCCGGGCCTTCCAACGTCACACGTACGGGGCTGGGGCGACCACGAGAATCTCACCACGACGCCCGAATCATGGGCCCATACGTGGCAGAGCGAGTGGCAGAACCAAGCGGGGGACGTGCTCTCCTACAACCTCATCTACACCTCGACCGGACCCTTCCCAGCGATTGGCCATCTCCCGGCGCCCGACAACTCCAAGCTCCGCGTCGCCGCCCAGGTCGTGCCGCGGGGTATCCATGAGCAGATGATCCGGTTCGCGCGTTGGCAGATGAAGCAGGTCGCGCGGGACCAGAAATGAGTGCGCGCCAAACCACCAGGGAGGAAGACGCGATGACCCACGCGCCGTCGGCACCGGAGACGAAGGGCGTCTCCGTGAAGCTCCTCGGGACGGTCGACCTCGGGCCGGAGATCGAGGGCATGGCGGGGCGTCAGCTCCGCATGCGGATGGTGACCATCGAACCCGGCGGCGTCTTCGGGCCGCTCCACGACCACAAAGGCAGGCCGGGCATCGTCTACATCCTGCAAGGGACGATCACCGACCATCGCGAGGGGGTCGCCACCGACTACGGGCCGGGCCTCGGCTGGCCCGAGGACCGGAACACCCTGCACTGGCTCGAGAACCGGGGGGCGATTCCGGCGGTCGAGATCTCGGTCGACATCGTCCGCCAGGAGTGAGCGGCGCGGCGCTCGGCCGGCCCGACGCCTAGGGCGCGACCGCGCTCCAGTCGGCGGTGTCCCCACCTTCGAAGCCGTCGACGAAGACCCAGCAGGGGGTGAGGGTGGCGGCGGCGGCGTACCAGCCGGTGGCGACGTGGCGGTGGCCGAGCTCGGTGTCGAGGTGGCCGCCGTCCGCGGTGTAACCCGAGTAGAGCTTCTGGTAGGTCTGCCCCCCCGAGACGAAAGTGTGCTCGACACCCGCCGGGTCGTGGGCCTCCATGTCCGCGAGGTCGTAGAGCAGCGCGCCGTTCGCGGCGGCGTGCGCGCGGACCGCCTGGTTGTAGAGGTTCCGCGAGACGTTGTCCGAGTCCTCGTCCACCGTGAGCGGAATCGTCGTCAACACCACCGCCGTCGTCGGGTAGGAGAGCGCGAGCGCGTCCATCATCGCGAGATAGGTCGAGACGTTCGCGTTCGGGTCGATGAAGCAGAGCTTGTCCATCACCGCGTCCACCGCCGTCATCCGCCAGCCCGAGACCCGCACCGAGTTGTCGAAGATCGTGACCTTGTCCTGCCAGCCCGGGTTGCCGCGGTTGCACTCGTAGACCGTGCCCGCCGCCGTCGGCACCGGCGGCGCCGCGGCGCGAAGGTGCGCGTCGTCGTACCCCACCCACTCCGTCTGCAGCGGGAAACGCGCGGGGTCCGTCGTCCGCAGGTCGTCCAGCCCTTCCAGGAGATTGCCCCCCACCGAAGCGTGCGTGAAGAACCAGCGCTCGGTGGCGATCGACGAAGTGACGCACGCGGGATAGCTCGCCACGGCGGGGATGTCCGAGTGATCGACGATCTGCGCCACGGCCGGCGCCGCGAGGGCGAGCCCGGCCAGGAAGAGGAGGCCCTGTCGGTTCATGCGAGCCACTGTGCGCTTCGCCCGCGGGCGCGGCGCCACCCTCGCGGGTGGGGTCGCGGAGGTCGACGCGCCGCGCGCCGCACTCCTCCACTTCCACGCTGTGAGCTACGCCACGTCGCGCGCGGCGGCGACCTGCCGCCTAGTCCTTGAAGGTCGTCTTCACCTTGCGGACGCCGTCGAGCGCCTTGGCGATGCGGATCGCCCCCTTGCGGAGCGATTTCGGCGCGTGGCGATCGAACTCGAGCAGCACCACCCCGTTCACCGCTTCGGTGCCGACCTTGAAACCGTCGAGGCCGAGGCCGTCGACGAGCGCGATGCGGAGACGGGTCTCGAGGATGCCGTCCTGGACTTCCGCCTTGGCGTGCTCGAGCTTCGAGGGGCTCTCCTCCTCCCCGGGCTCCAGAGTGAGGTTGCTCTCCACCCGACGCGCGCCCTCGACGCCGCGGGCGATCCGCGGCGCGAGCTCCAGCGTCTCGCGCTTTTCGACGTCGCCGTCGAGGCGCACGACTCCATCGTCCGTCTCCACCGTGATCTCGAGCGCCTCCGGGCCCAGCTTCTCGAGCAGCGCGAGCTTCACTCCGCCGGTCACCTTCCAGTCGGCCTCGCGACTCTCGCTGGCCCGCGACGTCGCGGGCCAGCCGAGCGCCAGGGCGAGCAGGGTCGGGATCATCCAGGTGCGGTGCAGGCTCCTCATCGCGATCCTCCTTCCTGCGAATACCAAGCCGTCACAGCAATCCCTCTGCCAGCCCTGGAGAACCGAGAATCAACGAGTTAGGTCCCGCGGGCGCCAGAGCGGCACGCCACGGAGCGAACGGGTTCACACCGCCCATCGGGGCGGCCAGCGGCGCGCGCGCCAAGGGTATCCTGACGGCATGTCCCGACATCCCGTGGCGCGGCGCGGCATTCTGACCGCCGTCGCCCTTCTCTCGCTGTTCTCCACCACCTTCGCGGCCGCGCCGATCGCGGCCGCTTCAACGCCCTCGTTCATCTCCGACGCCCCCGCGGGCGAAGTCTGGATCACCCTCGGCTCCGACGCCTTCGACCGCCTCGCCGGCGCGCTCCGCTCCGAGCTCGGACCGGGCACGCTACCGCGCCTCGAGGAGCGGGCCGGGGTCGTGCTCACCCGGATTCCGGAAGGAGCGCTCGACGCGCTCTCCGCGGCGATGCTCCGCGAGCTCGACCGCCACCCCGGCTTCGTGCGGCACGCGACCTTCGCCCGAGGTCTCGAGGTCCTCGACCGGCTCGAGCGGCCGCGCCAGCCCGAGGTTCTCCCCTTCGCCATCGACGAGCCGACGTGGGTCGCGACCGTGGCGGGAGCGGTGAGCGAGGCCAACGTCCTCCAGACCATGACCGCGCTCTCCACCAGCTTCGCGACCCGCCACCACAGCACCGCCTCCGGCATCGCCGCCGCGAGCTGGATCCGCGATCTCTGGCTGGGCTACGCCGCGGGGCGCCCCGAAGTCACCGTCCAGCTGGTGAGCCACCCCTCCACCTCGCAGCCCTCCGTCGTCCTCACCATCCCCGGCAGCTCGCTCGCCGACCAGGTGGTGATCCTGGGCGGGCACCTCGACTCGACCGCGAGCCCGATCACCAACGCGCCCGGGGCCGACGACAACGCCTCCGGCATCGCGACGCTCTCCGAGGCGGTGCGCGCCACGCTCGCCACCGGCTTCGTGCCGCAGCGGACGGTGCAGGTGATGGCCTACGCCGCCGAGGAGGTCGGGCTCTGGGGATCGGACGACATCGCCGGCGACTACTTCGCGGCCGGGGTCGACGTCGTCGCCGTCTTGCAGCAGGACATGACCGACTGGCACGGCTCGACCGAGGACGTCGTGCTGATCAGCGACTACACGAGCTCCGAGCTCAACGGCTTCGTGGGCGCGCTGGTCGACACCTACCAGCCCGCGCTCCTGCGCACCAGCTCGGCCTGCGGCTACGGCTGCTCCGATCACGCTTCCTGGACGGCGCGCGGCTATCGCGCCGCGTTCCCCTTCGAATCGCGGATGACCGAGCACGATCCGTACATCCACACCCCGGGGGACACCGTCGCCAACCTCGGCAACAGCGCCGCGCACGCCGTCAAGTTCGCGCGTCTCGCCGCGGCCTTCCTGGTCGAGGCGAGCCTCGACGCGTCGCCCGGGATCTTCTCCGACGGCTTCGAGGGGGGCACGACCGCGATGTGGTCGGAGACCTCGCCCTGAGCGGCGAGGCCTCCGCGCCGGACCCTCCCCCGATCAGATGAAGAAGCGCTCCTCCGCCCAGATGTCGGCGAAGTCGAAGGCCGGGTCGCGGCAGAGGAAGAGCTGCCGCCCCCGTTCGTAGGGCATGCAGTAGCGGCAGTCGGTGGTGCCGACGAGCTCCACCTTTCCGCAGCGGTCCGGACGCCCGAGGTCGGCCAGGTTCTCGGCCAAGTCCCGGGAGCTCCCCAGGATGATGAGGACGCTCCGGTTCCGTTCTCCGGGTCCCCAGAGCCAGTAGGAGTTGTGCCCGCAGAGCGCCGGCGGCAGCCCAGCCTCGCGCCCGAAGAAGTCGATCGCCGCCGCCTCCCCGTAGTTGCGGACGAAGATCGCCGCGCCCCGCTGCTCCTCCGGCGTGAGACCGCGGTAGATCCCCACCACCTGCGCCGCGAGCTCGCGCCAGCCGAACTCGTCGGCGTAGTACTGCGGCAGCTCCGCGACCGCCGAGCGCTCCTCCGCTTTGGGCGTCTTGCCGAGCGCCCGCGAGTACGCGATGAAGCCCTCCGGCGAGAGCGCGGGGATGGCGAAGGGGACGGCGATCGCCGAGAGTCCCACGATCAGTACCGCGAAGACCGGGCGCAGGGCGCGACGCCAGCGCGCCGCCGCCCCCGTCCACCCTTCGAAGGCGACCGCGCCCGCCGCGAGGAGCGGGAAGTAGACCGGCGAGAGGTAGTAGGCCTTGGCGCCGTTCGCGACCATCACCGCGAAGATCGCCGGGTAGAGGAGGGCGAAGGCGCGCCACTGGCGCGCCGCCGGGTGGAAGGCGAGCCAGGCGAGGCCCAGGAGCCAGAGCGCCGACTGCGCGAAGCCGGTATCCAGGATCTGCTTGAGGAAGAACTCCGACGGCGCGAGCGCCACGTTCTTGTGCTCCGTCGCGGCGCGCATGAATTCCAGGGTCGGCCAGCCGTGCGCCACCTGCCAGAGCAGATGGGGCAGGAAGAGGAGCCCCGCGAGGAGCCCCCCCGCCCAGAACCAGGGGGAGCGGAGCTCCCGCCGCGCGCGGGTGAGCAGGAGGCCCACCGCCAGTCCGAAGCCGAAGAAGAGCATCGAGACCTTGTTGAGGAGGCCCAGCCCCGCCACCGCGCCGAAGGCGAGCCAGAGCCGCGGCCGCTCGTCCCCCAGGATCGTCACCACTAGATAGGCGGCCCAGGCCCAGAGGAAGAGGTCGAAGGCGTTCATCGAGAAGGAGCGCCCCGCGTTGCCGAGCACCACCGGCGCGAGCGCGGCGCCGAGCGCCGCGAGCGCCTCCGCCCAACGTCCGCCCCCCAGGCGGCGGGCGATGAGCCCCGTCAGGACGACCGCCGCCGCGCCCGCGAGCACGGCCGGCAGCCGGATGGCGAGCAGCGAATCGCCGAAGAGAGAGCGCGTCAGCGCGAGGATCGCGATCGAGAGCGGCGGCTGGTCGACGTACCCCCAGGCCAGGTGCTGCGAGCAGGCGAGGTAGTAGAGCTCGTCGCGGAAGTAGTCGTAGCGCGCGAGGAAGGCGGCGTTCAAGGCCACCTTCCCCAGCGCGATCGCGAACAACAGCCGATTCCCGGGGTCACGCCACCAACGCATCGCTCCTCCTTCCGTTGCGAAGAGGATACGGACGGAGGGCGCCGAGGTTCGGCGCGAAGGCTCCGGCTACGGGCTCTCGGAGGACCAGATGCCGGTCGAGCCCACCTCGAAGCCGTCCTTGAAGATCGTGTTGCAGGACGGGAAGCGGAAGGACCCGATGCGCGTCTTCCAGGAGAAGGCGCTGCCGGTCGCGTACTCGTTCGCGTGCCAGAAGGTGCAGTCGTCGGCCGGGTCGAGCGTCAGATCGCTGTAGTCGCCCCACCGGCTCGCAGTGGTCTGCGAGGCCGTGCTCGCGATGAGCTCCGTCTCCGCCTGCAGCGTGTTCAGAGCGTCGCCCGCGAGCCGCCCGGTGTAGCGGATCCTCGGCACGATGCTGGAGCTCGAGGCCGAGTAGCCGACCGCGATGTTCCCCTGACTGTCCATCGCCATGCTCCCCATCCAGCGCTGCGTCGTGTCGGGGGCGTAGGTGCTCTGCTGGAAGATGGTCGGCGGGTTGCCGCGGGGGTTGCGGATCTCGTACCAGCGGATCGCCGCCTGGTCCGTCCCCGCGTCCACCGTGTGCGTGAAGACCAACGATTCGTGGCCGCCGAAGTTCCGGTAGGCGAGCCGGAACATCAGGCGGTCCGAAAGCGTGTCGAGCTTCTGCGCCACGCCGAGCTGGGGCACGCAGGAGTTGAAGCCGCAGAGGAGGCCGTCGAAGGAGGTCACGGCGAGCTGGATCGGCGCGGCGTTGAAGGTCGTATTCGCCGGCGTCGTCCAGTCGACGTGGAATTGGTGGAAGTGGAGCTCGTCGTTGGGCCAGTTCCCGGGATCCCAGGCGCCATCCACGACCTCGACGAAGACGTTGGCGGCACCGGCGGGCGGTAGCGCCGAGCCGTCGAGGTCCGAGGGCAGGAGGCCCCCCCAATCAGCCGGCGGCAACTCGAAGAACTGCATGGTCGCGGAAAGCCCCTGGAGCATCCGGGACCGGTCGAAGGCGTAGGCGCCCGTCCCCGCCCAGGAGCCGGGCGGAATCGGCGGGTTGAACAGATTCGCGCTCATGTAGTAGCCGTCGGGCCAGACGCCGAGCTTCGGATAGTCGTTGAACTTGGTGGCGCTGGTCTGGAAGGCGTAGCGGTACCAGGCGCCGGTCGGGTCGCCGGTCTGGGAGACCGCGATGCACTCGAAGTAGGGCGCGCCGACGTCGGTGAACTGCGAGATCACCCAGCGGTCGGCGAGCTGGTCGTAGACCACCACCGGATCGCCGGCATTCTCGTTCTGGCAGGCGCCGCCGAAGCCCGACCAGATCATGTTGATGTTGACCGGGCCGAAGAGGCTGGCGCCATTCCGGTCGAATACCTGGAGGGCGCTGTTGGCCATTTCGAGGACGTGCCGCGGGCCGATCTCCGCGTTCGTGTCCGGCGGCGTGCATCCGCAGCCTCCCGTCGCGGCGCTGATCCCGTCGAAGGTGAGGAGCGGCGCGGGAAGGGAGGAGGGCGCATCCGCCACCGAGGTCTGGAGCGCCCCGTCGGTCCCCGACTCGGTGCTTCCCGGCCAGTGGTTCCACTCCGTCTCCAGCGGTGCGCGCGGGCCCGGCGCCATGAAGGGCATCTCCCGGAGCGGGAGCGAGGTGTCGTGCTTCGTATCCTGCACGACGTGGACCGGTCCCGGATTGCCCGCCGGATTGCCCAGGTCCACGGGGAGCGCGAGGGCGGTGGCGGAGAACGAGACCGCCAGGATCCAGCCCACGCGCCAGACATCGAGCACCTTCCCGAGCCCTACCTTACGCATGTGATCCTCCCAGTTGGAGATCGATCGAAGCCCCCATGGGCCCCGAATTCTGAGTTTCGGATCTGCGGATGCGATCACAAGCGGTGGACAATGTCGAGGGGCGCGGGCGGCCCCCGCCGCGGCGGGGCACCGCCCAGCGGGACAGTCCCTAGGGCGGGGCGGCCGACCAGCTCCCGCTGTCGCCACTCTCGAACCCGTCGCAGAAGAGGTCGGGCGGAGGCGCGTAGGTGGTGCCGGTGATCTGGGGGGATCCCTGGCCGAGGTAGAAGAGCCAGTTCCAGGGGGCGGTCCAGAAGCCGAGGCTCGGACAGTTCCAGATGAAGGAGTTGGTGACCGAGAGGGTCCCGGTCAGGTTGTTGCTCACGAAGAAGATGGCGCCCCCGCCCTCGATGGCCGTCTGATCGTCGATCACCGAGCCGCAGACGTTCAGATGAAACGTGTTGCCGTCGTTGTAGATCGCTCCGCCGCTGCCGCCGCCGGGCGTCCCCGACCGCGCCGGATTGGCCCCCCAGCCGGTGACTTCGTTGTGGGACATCACGCTGTTGAGCACCGTGTAGGAGACGCCGATCGCCGAGATGGCGCCGCCGTTCGAGCAGCTGTTGCCGAGACCCGGAGCGCCGCCGAAGGTGCTCGAGACGATGTAGAGCGGCAGGTCTTGCGACTGATCGAAGGCGCGGAGCCCGGCGCCGCCGACGTCGGGCCCCTCGGGGTCGCAGCGGTTGTTCTCGAAGCGGCAGTTGACGACCTTGATCCGTCCGCCGCGGGAGAAGACGGCGCCGCCGCCGTCCGGCTCCGTGCCGATCGAGTTGCCGTTCGTGAAGGCGAGATTCTGCAGGGTGAGGCGGGGGTGGTCCTGGTCGTCGCAGTGCGACGTGGTCCAGTGGAGCTCGGGGTCGCAGGTGTTCATGTAGAGGATGCGCCGCGCTCCCCCGCCGTCGAGCGTCACCTTTCCGCCGCCGTCGATGACGATCACCGGACCGGTGTCGTTGTAGATCTTCGCCGTCTCCTGGAGGACGATGGTGACCGGGTCGGGGCCGCAGTCGAAGGTGATGATGCCGCCGAGCGCGATGGTCGCGACCGTCGCCTGCGAGGTGCAGCTCTCCGGCGTGCCGTTGCCGATGACGTGGTCGGGGTTCGAAGTGTCGACGGCGCGCGCCTCGAGCGGCACCGGACAGCGCCCGCAGGGGCGGCCCGCCGCTGCCGCCGGCCGGAGCGCGAGCAGGCCGCACGCGGGGCCGAGCAGCGCGGCGAGCATCGAAAGCCCACGACCGAGGCGGGATCTCACGCGAGCCACGGTAGCAGGCCGGGGGACGGCGGGGTGTCGAAAAGACCACAGGCCGCGCCACCGGTTCGAGGTGGGCGCGGCCTGCGGACCGACGCTACGAGCCTTCTACGCCTTGCGCTGGCGGCGCAGGAGCAGCAACGAGCCGCCCGCGAGCGCGAGGGCGAGCAGGCTCAGGCCCACTGTGTCGAGGGTGGGGATCGCTTCGGCGACTCGAGAGGTCTCGATGTCGAGCGTGTAGGGCCCCGTGGCGCTGCCGAAGCCGTCGACGCGAAAGGTGTAGACCCCTGGCCCAGGGAGCCAGACGTCGAGGCGCGAGCTGTGGAAGCCGCCGCAGACGTCGGGGCCGCCATCATCGTTGTAGAAGAGGGCGTTGGTGGTATCCGATGTGTCCGCGCCGGGGGCGAAGATCGAGAGAATCGTGTCGAGCGTGAACGGATCGCCGCAGGTGAGGTCGGCGAAGACGTGCGTCCCGGGCGGCAGATCGATCGGATAGAGATCGTACTGCGCCCCCGAGGTGATGTTCCCCTCGAAGTGGAAGCTCTCGGCGCGGAGCGCCGGCGCGACGACGAGGAGCGCTGCCAGGATCAGATACGGCATCGGCTTACTGAATCGTTTCATGAGCTGGTTCCTCCGGAAGCTGCTTGGGGTGGATTGAGCGACGAAATCGAAGAGCACGAAGCTGCCGGCGTTTGGGGAGCGTCGACCGACGGGATCGCGCGCCACGGATGCGCAGCGACCCACGGCCGGCCGGACTTCACTGTCCTCGCTCGACCCATCGTTCCACCTAGCGGACCCGATAGCCTGCAAACTGACCTAACTGCTTCCCGGAAATGCTGAACCAGTATAGCGAAATCGGCGCCACTTCGCGAGCAGGCGACGCGACGCGCGCCGGCGCCCGCTCCCGCCTTGTTCCGAGTCCCCCGCCGCGTGTCCCGACGCGGCCACGGGACGAGCCCCAGAACGGGCGCGGGCGGCTCGGCCGCGTCTCTAATCGGTGATCGTGCAGGTGGTCCCGCTGATCGAGAAGCTCTGGGATTGGGTGGAGGTCATGGTGCCGTTGGCGTCCTTCTTCTCCTCGGTCACCGTGAGCTTGGCGGAGGCCCCGTCGACCACGAGGAGGCCCCCCGCCTTGATGGCGGCCGTGTAGTCGGCCTCGGTCTGCGAGGTCGCCTGCATCATTCCCGCCATCATCTTGCGATCGGCGGCGGGAGCGGCCTTCCATTGCGCCTGCAGCTCCTTGGATCCGAGCGCGAAGGCTTCGTCGATCTTGCCCGCGTGGACCAGGCCCATGTGCTGGACCGAGAGCTTGCCGCACGGGTGCTCGAGGATCTTGGCGCCCCGGATCTCCTGCGGGGCGGCGAGCGCCAGGGTCGGAAGGGTGAGTCCGGCGGCGAGAAGGGCGGCCAAAGGGAGACGGCTGCGCATCGAGAGCTCCTTGCGACCCGAGAGTGGGCCGTCTCTCCCTAGCTCGTCGAACGCGCCCGCCGGGGGACAGCGAGGCTCAGCGCGCGGCCGAGCCGACCGTCCCGTGGGCGGTGGCCGGCTCCCGCGGCGACTCCTCGCGCAGGAACCAGAGCACGTGGCCGCAGCGGTCGCAGACGAAATTCTCGGCCTGCCGGTTCGCCCACTCCACCCCGAAAAAGGTCATTCCCGGGGTGTTCATGAGCGTCCGCCGCTTCCAGAACGTGTCGTGGCCGCAGACCGGGCAACGGAGGTCGTTCCCCGCCACGGTTCGCGGGCAGGCGGCCTCGGTCGTCTGGCTCTCGACCTCCCGGAGGATCTCCTGTTGCCTCGAGACCTCGAGACGCTCGAA
>CAYZBH010000076.1:0-8609 GCA_964476605.1 uncultured Thermoanaerobaculia bacterium
GGATCCAGAAGGGGGAGGGGGCCGAGAGCCTCGATCTCGCGAAGCTCAAGACGGTCGACGCCCTGGTGCACGTCGTGCGGGGGTTCGACGATCCGGAGATTCCGCACTCCGACGGCTCGGTCGATCCCAAGCGCGACGTCGCGAACCTCGATCTCGAGCTGATCCTCGCCGATCACACGCTGGTCGAACGGCGGCTCGAGCGCTTGGAGAAGGGAAAGCTCCGGGGTCTCTCCGCCGACGAGAAACGCGAGCAGCAGCTGCTGACCGAACGCGTCCTGCCCGCGCTCGAAGGGGAGCGACCGCTCCGCGAGGTCGCGCTCGAGTCGGAGGAGGAGCGGTTGATCCGCGGCTTCCAGCTCCTGTCGGCCAAGCCGATGCTGGTGGTGGTGAACGTCGACGAGGCGAAGCTCGGGACCACGGACCCCGCGGCGCTCGGCATCGGCGGCGAGGGAACGGTGGCCGTGGTCGTCTCGGCGCCGATCGAGGAGGAGATCTCGCGCCTCTCGGCCGCCGAGCAGAAGGAGTTTCTCTCCGACTTGGGGCTCGCCGAGCCGTCTCTCGACCGGCTCCTCCGCGCGAGCTACCAGCTGCTCGGGGTGATCTCCTTCTTCACCGTCGGCGAGGACGAGGTGCGCGCCTGGACGATCCGCCAGGGGACGCGCGCCAAGGAGGCCGCCGGCACCATCCACTCCGACATCGAGCGCGGCTTCATCCGCGCCGAAGTCGTGGGGTGGAAGGACCTCCTGGAGTTGAAGACCCTCGCCGCCTGCCGCGACAAGGCCCTCCTCCGCCTCGAAGGCAAGGACTACCTCGTCGCCGACGGCGACGTCGTGCACTTCAGGTTCAATGTCTGACGAGCGCCGTTCAGGACTTGCCGGTCTGGAGCGAGCAGTCTCCGAACCAGTCCGCGCGAAGATGGATGAAGCAGTCCACGGCCGCCGCGAGTTGAGCGCCGTGACTTGGTGAAACAGCGAAGACCCTTTTCCCGCGACTTCGTGCCTCTCGCGCCGCGTGCGTGTAGTCACCATCCGCGCTCAGGATGTAGGCGGTGTCGAACCCATCTCGCTCGGCCATGACGACGAGATCGACGGCGAGCATCACATCCACTCCCTTCTCCACCATGACGGTCGTCGCCTTGTGGCGCTTCGCAAGCTCCACGAGGTCCTGATAGACGGTCTTGTCGATCCGGATCTCGAGATCAGCCAAGTACTTCAGGAGCTCGATAGCGGCCTTGTTCTTGGTGGGCCTGGGTTCGATGCGCCCGAGGTGGATGCTGATCCTCGGATCTCTTCTCGCCAGTCGGGCGAGGAATCGCTGCTGGCCGGAGTGGAGTCTCGGATCACCGATTTGGGGCACCAGGCCGATGTAGTAGCGCAGCTCGAGGAGTTGCCGTGGCCCGACGAGCTTCTCGGCGACCCGCAGGAGGTCGATTCCAGCCGGGTCGACACCCAGCGCACCCAGGGAGTGGTACCAGTTGTTGCCGTCGACGAAGAGGATGGCGCGGTTCATCGCCCTCCCGAAAAAGAAAAACCCCGGCGCCCGGAGGACCGAGCACTGGGGGGATTATCGCCCGCCCCCATGAGGGCGTGGGCAGAGTCAGTGTAACCAGATCTTGGCCTCAATTCAACTGCGAGTCGGTCGAATAGGGGTGCGAAGCTCTCGATTCGCCGCTCGCCTAGTTGAAGGGCTGGGGGGGCAGAACGACACCTGGCCGGAGCGGTGCGGGAGGAATCCGCCGCACCGCCCCGTTCTCGCCAGACTCCTGAGGAGCTACGGACAAGGAAACGCCTCGATTGTGGCCACGGAGGCCATGACCTGGAGGTCCGGGTTGTTGATGATGAACGGCTGGCCTGATCCGATCGTGTCGGTGACGGTCACGGTGAGCCCCAGGTTGGTGACGCCGGAAGCGTAGAGCCAGAAGTGGTTGTTGAGTCCGCACCCATTGACCACCTTGACCATGAGCTCGGGATTGTCACCTCCGAAGAAGGTGAACAGCCCGCCCTTCGTCACACCGAGGCTCGACAACGGCAGGGCGCTTCCGTCGCCCGAGATCCCGCCGTTGAGCGCCGACTGATAGTGCACCTCGACCTTGAAGCGCTTGTCCCCTGAGTGGTCGTCGATGCAAAGCGTTGTAGGACCGGACACGCAGGGACCGCTGCCGCCTCCCGAGAGCGTGTGGTAGGCCTCTACCGCGTCGATCCTGGCCCTAGTTATTCCATTGCGAGGGTCTTGAATTGGCGTTCCAGAAGTCATCAGTGCCGTTCGCATGGCAGCGGGCGTTACCCCACCCAAGACGGAGAGAATCTGGGCGATCACGCCCGAGGTGTAAGGGGCCGCAGCCGAAGTGCCACCGAAGCAGGAGCCTTCGGGCCCAAGCGTGTCTGCGCAGTGTGAGGACGCGAGAACATCAAGGGGCAGTCCTGAATCCGAATAGCAGGTGATCTTGTCTGCAGCGGTGGTCGCGTCAGCGCAGGCCCCAGGGGGGGGGAAGGAGATTGGTCCGATGTTCGCGTCGTAGACGGCGCCAACTGCGATGGAACTCGAAAGACAAGCTGGAGTCGAGATTCCGTTCGAGTGCGCGTTGTTTCCACTTGACACGACAACCGCGATCCCAGCGCCAACGAGTTGATTGACTGGGAGTGCCCAAGCAGGAAACAACGCATCACAGTCGCTATTGTAGGGTCCGGGTGCGCCAAGAGACATGTTGACCACCTTGAGCCCGCCGAAACTGTTTCGGTTAGCGTAGGCGGAGGCTAGCGCTGCGATCACCCACGATTCTTGCGTCTGGCCGAGGGAGTTGAAAACCTTCAGAGCCCAGACGTTCGCCTGCCGTGCCATTCCACCTGCGGATCCAGCGATGATGCCAGCCACGGCTGTCCCGTGCCCAGTGCCGTCGATCGTGCCATCCCCGGTCGTTCCGGTGAAGTCCCCTTCTGCGACGACTCTCGAGGCGAGTTCAGGTTCGGAGTTGTCTACCCCTGAATCGATCACTGCCACTCCTACTCCTGCCCCCGTGCCACCAAATGTGTTTCTGAATTCGTGAGCCCGAATGAGGTTCCCGCCTTCGACTCGCGCCTCGACGAGTGGGAGATCGTATTCAATGTTCTTCACAGAACTGAGCGAGGCGAGTCTGTCGATGGAGGAGATTGGCACATCGACGAAGACAATCGGAAAATGTGAGAGACCCTTTGCATTCCGCGCCCCAAGGGGCTGGGCGGCTGCCAGAAAGGTGTGCTCCACCCGCGCTATTCCTTCCAGACGTTGAGTTTCCTGTTGCGCTTCGTCTTGCGGGCGGGGAGTGCCTGTTTCATCATGCAGCAGGATAATCACCGGAACGACTGCGGTGAGTGGCAGTGTGCGCGTGTAACTCCAGACACTCCGGGAGATCTTCTCCCCGGGGGAGCGATTGTCCACGGGGAGCACCAGTTCCTCCATTCCTCGAGGTGGAGGGAGAGTCAGGGGGTCGACTGTCACTAGTTTGCTTGGGCCTTCAGCGGCTGCGGGCCAGGCGATCAGCAGGGCGATGGCCAGGGCGAGGCCGGATGCGCACCGGCGCTGGGCGGTGTGATGCATGGTTCCCTCCTTCGAGATGGGATGAAAACGATGAATCAGGGGAGTACTGCCAATTCTCGCCAGAATCTTGTCAGTCCGCGGGGCCACTTTGTCGAGCGACTCGGGGAGCCGAGGCCGAACGGCGGAAGGGCGAAGCGGGGCCGAGGTGATGGGTAGAACCTCCGCTTGGTGAGCGGGGGCTTTCTTACCAACGGCGGGCCTTCGGGAGCCCGATAGGAAGGGCAGCGAGAGGCACACGGAGGGGTGGGGCTGGGACCGCCGGCCGGGCGGGAGCTGTCGTGACGCATTGAGACACCCCGCCCCAGCTCGGGAGAGCCGCTGAAGGCGGAGCTCACCGGCAGTCCCGCGGTGACCAGAGTCGGAAGGGTCGGCGCGAGCGACGGGGGTCCCGTTGGGTTGCGCTTTAGTTGCAGTTGCGTTTCGGTTGCATTAAGATCCGGCCCGGAGGTGCTGATGACGCGACGGGAGGCTCTGCTCGAATCGGATCGGCCCGAAACCGTGCTGGCCGCATGGGGCAAGCTCCCCGAGGGGGTCGAAAGCGGGGAGCTCGGCCACGTGCTGGTCCAAGCTCTGGAGGGAGACCCCAAGGCCGTCCACCAGTACGTCGACCGGTCCAGACAGCTCGTCACCGCGCTCCTGAGGATCGCGCAGGAGGGCCGGGCCGAAGGGATCGACGAGCAGCTCTTGCAGCGCCTGCTCTTCGTCGGAATCCTCGATGCTCCGTTCTCCCCCTGGGTCGAGCGCATGGGAGCCGAGCTCGGAGCGCCGCTCTTCTGGATCTCGCGGCTCCGCGGAAGCCTGCCGGGGTTGGCGCCGCTCACTCCGCCGGTCCGACGGCGCGGCCGGGCCGGAGTCATGGCGATCGACGAGAAGACCCACCGGAGCTTCCTCGCCGCGGCGATCGCCGAGCTGCAGCTAGCCGAGACCGAGACCAGCCCTCTCGCGAAGCTCCAAGAGCGGTTGGCCCTCTCCTTCGAGGAACTGGGCGCGCTCTTCGGTGTCTCACGCCAGGCGGCGACGAAGTGGCTCCGCGCGGGCGTGCCGGTGGCGCGGCAGGGGAAGTTCCGCGACCTGCTCGCCCTCGTCGATCTCCTCGAGCGGAAGCTCAAGCGCGAGCGGATCCCGGCGATCGTGCGCCAGCCGGCGCGCGTCTACGGCGGGAAGTCGATCCTCGAGATGGTCGCCGCGGGTCGCGCGAGCGAGGTTCTCGAGGCGACGCGGCGCGCCTTCGACTGGTCCTCGGCGGCGTGAGCTTCCGTCACGCCGCGCGGGGCGGCTGTCACTTCCGCGTGGCCGACCCCGAGTGGACGGATCCGCTCGACGGGAGCTACTCCAAGGTGGCCGGCGGGCGCTGGAATCCGCCAGGCGCTTTCCCGGTGGTCTATCTCATGAGCGGGCTGCGCGGTGCGCGTGCCCTCGTCGCGTCACGCCTCGCGGGCCAACCCTTCGGACCCGAGGATCTCGACCCGGAGAAAGCTCCCGTCCTGATCGACACCGACGTGGCGGAGGCCGAATTCGTCGACCTCGTGAGCGACCGAGGCCTCATCGCCGCGGGCTTGCCCGCGACCTATCCGAAGCGGAAGGGGAGGCCCGTGGAGTGGGCGGAATGCCAGCCCATCGGCCAGCGAGCGTACGACGCTGGAGAGCCGGGCCTCGCCGTGAGGAGCGCGCTCCCGGGCCTGGATGCTTCGGACGAGGAGCTCGCCTGGTTTCAGCGCAGAAGCAGGCTCGCTCTCCGCCGCCGCCGGGCCTTCGCGGAGTGGTTCTGGCCGAGCTGAGGCTCGCGGCCGCCCGGCGAACGCGGAGAGGAGAGCGCTAGCCGGCGAGCTCGCCCGGGGGGACGAGGTTGGTCTCGATGCGGCCGGTCGAGTCGGTCGAGGGGGTGAAACCGCCGCCCGAGCCGTTGCCGCCGCGCGCACCGCCACGGCTCGAGCCGCTGCTGCCCGAGCTGCTGCCGCGAATCGGGCCGATGCTCGATTTCGATCCGGACGGCGAAGCGGCGGTCGTGCCCCGGTCGGAGCGGGTTCGCGCGTCGCTCCGCGAGCGGGCCGCCGGGCGCACCGGCTCGGGGCGCGCGGCGACGCCGCCCACCCCCACGACCGCGGGCTGGCTGCCGCCCGAGATCTGACCGGTTGCCTTGCCCGGATCGAGATCGCGGCTCGAGAGCACGCGCGCCGTGCTGCCGTCGTCCGATGCCCCGGCGCCCGCCGCGGCCCGGTCGGAGCCCGCCTGGGCCTCGCGGAGCCGGGCGAAGCCTCCCGCTTCGCCGCCCCCTTCGGGCTCGTCCGCGACCTGCGGCGCGGCCGGCGCGCTCTCGGCCGGTCGCTGCAGCAGCAGGGAGGCGATGCGGGCCGGCTCCGTGTACTGCTTCGGCGGCTCGATCGGAGCATGGGGGAGCCGATTCGAGCGGAGCACCGCCTGGAGGGCCAAGTCGTTGTCGATCACCTCCGGGTTGATCCGCTCGTCGGCGAGGCGCGGCTCGAGCGCGAAAGCCCGCGCGTAGGCCCGCAGCGCCAGCGGCTTCGCCCCCCAGGCGTGGTAGATGGTGCCCAACTGGTACTCCGCCCAGGCGTTCGTCGGGTCGAGGTCGAGCGTCGTGCGGTACTCCTTGAAGGCGGCGCGACGCTCGCCACGGCTCTGCAGGAGCAGGCCGAGGTGGAAATGCGCCGCGGAGTTCTTCGGATCGAGCTCGATGGCGTGCCGGTAGGCGGCCTCGGCCCCCGCCTCGTCCTCGGCGAGGCGCAGCAGGTGGCCGAGGTCCACCTGCACCGTGGCGTCGGTCGGGCGCTCGGCCACGAGGGCGCGTTGCGCGTCGAGGGCGCGGTCGAGGTTGTAGGGGCCGGAGGAGGTGGCGAAGGCCGAGGAGGCGATCGCGAGGGCGACGAGTTGGAGAGTGAGAGCGCGGCGCACGGGGTGTCCTTTCTGGTACCGGCGGCTCAGCCCGCCACCGGCTTGGCCTTCAGCTTGATCTTGCCCTCTTCGGTGGCCAGTCGGAACTGGACCGAGGCGCAGCCGGTACGCTCGCGGATCCCTTCGACCTGGCGTGCGATGTAGCTGCGGAAAGCTTCGAGCTCGAGCGACGCCCTGCCACCGGAACGGCTGGCGAGAGCCTCGTAGAGTGCGTCGATGGCGTCGGGCTCGAGACGTCCGCTCACCACCACCCCACGCAAGGCATCGTGGCGCGGCGCGCTCGGCTCGACCGGTCGTGCGAGCCTGCCCCCGCGCCCCTCTTCGCGCTCGCGCACACGGCGCTGGTAGAGCTCGCAGAGGCTGTTGAAGCGGGCCTCGAGCGTGCCCAGCCGAAACTGGTCGACGGCGGTGCGCAGGTTCGCGTTGCGGAGCTCGCGGAGCTCCCGGACCAGGCGGAGACGCTGGTCCTCGGGGGCGAGGGCCAGGGCCCCGGAGAGGAAGCGTTCGAAGTCGATCTTGTACTGGTCGATGCCGTCGGAGAGGCGGTCGAGAGCGGCGGCGAACGAGGGGCGGACCGAGGGCGCCACGGCGTCCCCGTTCTTGCCCTTCGGCGTCGGCTGCGGGTTCTTCCTGGGAATCAGCGTTCCGTTCTCCTAGAATCGACGCGAGCTTCCATGCCCGAGCCCGCCATCGATCGACGCCGGCTGCTGCCCGCGATGGATCGCCTCCTCGCCGAGCCTCGGGTGGAAGCCCTCGAAGGATTATACGGAAGCGTTCTCGTGGCCGCCCAGGCGCGTGCCACCCTCGAGGTGCTCCGGGGCGAGCTGGCCGCGAACGCCTGGAGCGACGAGGAGGCGGAGCGGCGCGTCCGGGAGCTCCCCGAACGCCTCGAAAGGGCGCTCGCGGAGCGCTTCGGCGAGCCGCTCCGGCGGGTCCTCAACGCCACCGGCGTCTTTCTCCACACCAATCTCGGCCGCGCGCCGCTGCCGGGCCCGGTTGCCCGGTCGCTCGTCGCGCTCGCCGACGCCGGGTGCGACCTCGAGATGGACCTCGAGACGGGGAGGCGAGGCGACCGGAGCCAGCGGGCGAGCGAGCTGCTGGCCGTCGCGACCGGGGCGGAGGCGGGGCTCGTCGTCAACAACAACGCCGCGGCGCTGCTGCTCGCGCTCACGACGCTCGCCGCGGGGCGCGAGGTGGTGGTCTCGCGGGGGGAGCTGGTGGAGATCGGCGGCTCGTTTCGGATTCCCGAGATCCTCGCGGCGTCGGGGGCGCGCTTGCGCGAGGTCGGGACGACCAATCGCACGCGGCTCGCCGACTATGCCGCGGCGATCGGTCCGGAGACCGCTCTCCTGCTCAAGGTGCATCCGAGCAACTACCGGATGAGCGGCTTCGTGCAGTCGGTCGAGGCGCCGGCGTTGGCCGATCTCGCGCGGCGCCACGGCTTGCCGTTGATGGTCGACGAAGGGGCGGGGCTCGTCGCGCCGCACGCGGCGCCACAGCTCGCGGGGCATCCGAGCCTCGCGGAGCTCCTCGCGGCGGGCGCGGACCTGGTCGCCGCGAGCGGCGACAAGCTGCTGGGCGGACCGCAAGCGGGTCTGCTCCTGGGGCGGCGGGAGCTCGTCGCGCGCTGCGGCAAGCATCCGCTCTACCGGGCCCTCCGGCCAGGCCGCCTGGTGGCGGCGGCGCTCGACGGCGTGCTGCGCCACCGCCTCCGGGGCGACGAGCTCCCGCTCGAGCGTCTCTGGGGGGAGCCGGCCGTGCTGCGCTCGCGGCTCGAGCGGCTCGCGGTTCGACTCGGCGCCGAGATCCGGCCCTTCGCGGCCTACGTCGGGGGGGGCGCGGCGCCCGAGGCGCCGATCCCGGGCGAAGCGCTCGCGCTCGCCGGCAGCGACGCGCTCGCGCGGCGCCTGCGCACGGGCCGGCCCGCGGTCGTCGGTGTGGTGCGGGAGGGGAGGCTCTGGCTCGACTTGCGAACCGTCGACGCCGCGGACGACGACGCGCTCGCGGGGGCGGTGGCGGCGGCGCTCGGCGAGGGCGCCGAGGACGCCGAGGACGCCGCGGACGCGGGGGGCGGCTCGCCGTGAAGCGACGGCTCTTCGTGGTCGAGGACCGGGAGTCGCTCCGCG
>CAYZBH010000076.1:8709-14168 GCA_964476605.1 uncultured Thermoanaerobaculia bacterium
CGGCTCGCCGTGAAGCGACGGCTCTTCGTGGTCGAGGACCGGGAGTCGCTCCGCGGGCTCCTCACGCACGCCCTCACCGGCGAAGGGTTCGAGGTCGAAGCCGCGGCGGACTCCCCCGAGGCCCTCGCCCGGCTCGCGCGCGAGCCCCGCTTCGAGCTCGTGCTGACCGATCTCAAGCTCCCGTCGGGCAGCGGACTCGACGTCCTCGCGGCGGCGCGCGGGCTCCGGCCGGCGCCGGCGGTCGTGGTCTTGACCGGCTACGGCACGGTGCGCTCCGCGGTCGAGGCGATGCAGCTCGGCGCCGCGGACTTCCTCGAGAAGCCGGTCGAGCTCGAGCAGCTCTTCGCGCTCGTGCGGACGCTGCTCGGCAGCGAGGAGCGGCAGGCGAACGAGCGCTTCGAGGTCCCGGGAGCGCCGCCGATCGTGGGCGCCCATCCGCGCCTGCGCACGGCGCTCCGCATGCTCGAGCGCGTCGCGCCCACCGAGAGCACGGTCCTCCTGACCGGGGAGAGCGGCACCGGCAAGGAGCTCTTCGCGCGCGCGCTGCACGCCCTCTCGCCGCGGCGCGGAGGACCCTTCGTGGCCGTGAACTGCGCCGCGATCCCGGAGACGCTGGTCGAGGCGGAGCTCTTCGGGCACGAGAAGGGGGCCTTCACGGGCGCCGATCGGCGGCGCCCCGGACGCTTCGAGCTGGCGAGCGGCGGCACGCTCTTCCTCGACGAAGTGGGGGACCTGCCGCTCGCCGTGCAGGCGAAGGTCCTCCGGGTGCTCGACGACCGGCGCTACGAGCGCGTCGGGGGGGGCGCGACGCTGGTCTCCGACGTGCGGCTGGTGGCCGCCACCAATCGCCGCTTGGCGGAGATGGTGGCCGCGGGGAGCTTCCGCGGCGACCTCCTCTACCGGCTCGAGATCTTCCCGATCGAGCTGCCGGCGCTCCACGAACGGGCGAGCGACGTGCCGATCCTGGTCCGGCATCTGCTCGGGCAGATCGGCGCACGTTTGCGCCTCGAGCCGCCGGAGATCGACGCCGCGGCCTTGGCCGAGCTCGAAGCGGCGCCCTGGCCGGGCAACGTGCGTCAGCTCGCGAACGTCCTCGAGCGCGCGGTGGTGCTGGAGGCGGGGGGGCGCGTCGGAGCCCGGGAGCTCCGGCCGTTGCTCCATCCGGCGGCGCCCGACGGCGCGAGCGAGGAGCGCGAGCGGGTCCGGCAGGCCCTGCTCGCGAGCTCGGGCGACAAGCGGCGTGCCGCCGAGCTGCTGGGGGTGAGCTACCGCACGCTCCTCCGGCGGGTCGAGAAGCTCGACCTCGCCGGGTACCCCAAGTACCGCTCCTGAAGACGGCTCGGGCCGGCGAGAGCCGGCCCGTATCTTTCGACTTGCTGGAGGCCGGAGAGCCCGCTACTGCTGTGCCGGCTCCTCCTCGGGCAGCGGCTCTTCGGCGGGTGCCTCGCCTTCGCCGGTCGTCTCCTCCGGCGAGCGCGTCTTGAAGCCCACCCCCTGCGCGTCGAACTTGGCGGCGGCGAAATCGGGGATGCCCGGGAAGGCGACCCGGAAGTTCACCGTCTTGCCGGGCTGCACCGACGGCGCGTTGACCACCCCGCTGTTGGTCCCGAGGAGCCCGCCATCCTCGTCGTAGATCGCCACCAGGACGGCGGGCGAGGTGATCACGTTGGCGCTCGAGTTGCGGATGGTGCCGAAGATCTCGAGCCCGTCGCCGCTCGCGTTCTCCGTCTTGTCCCAGGAGATCACTTCGAGGCCGGAGTTGGCCGCCGCGGTGTCGCCCTCCACGCCCCCCTCCGCCGGGGCCTCCGCCGGAAGATCGACCGGCGGAATGTCCTTCTCGGTGAGGCGGAGCACCGGCTCGCGCTTGACCGGGACGGGCGGCGGCGCGCTTGCCTTGCGAAGCGCCTCGGCGGTCGCGACGGCGGAGGCGTCGAGGTCGAGCTGATCGGCGCGCATCATCGAGAGCGTGCCGTCGGGCAGCGTGAAGACGACCCGGCGGCCGTCGACCTTCCAGGGGCCCTTGGTCTCGACCCGGGCGCCGTCCCGGGTCACCAGCCAGTCGGCGTGCGCCGCGGCGGCCAGCAGCGTCAGGCTGGCGAGGCAGGCGGGAACGAGGCGTTGCACTCTGCGCATGATCAGAACTCCAGGGAGGTCGAGGGGTCGATGCAGATCGGCACCGGCGCGACGAAGACGAGGCCGGTATCGGAGCGGATCGTCTTGATGTTCTGCGTGTAGTTGGCGTAGCGGCAGAAGGTCTGCTGCAACGTCTTCAGCTCGTCGCGCACCATCGCCAGGGTGTCGGTGATGTAGTCGGCGTGCTGGGTCGAGGGCGACCCGCCTTCGGGGTTCTTCGTGGCGCTCTGCTCGACGAAGGGGGGCGTCGTGAATTGCGGCACGTCGAGGTAGCGGGTGCGAATCGGGTCTTCTCCCGGGCTCGTGGCGCTGAAATTGTAGCCCAGGGCGGTCACCGTGCCGACGATGAAGATGCGGCTGTTGCCGGCGCGCGAGCAGGTGCCGTCGTTGTTCGTGACCTCCGTCGAGTCGAAGGCCGTGAAGATGGTGACGCCGGCGAGCGAGAAGGCGGGCGTGATGACCTTCTCGTCGGTTCCGAGCCGCAGGTAGTAGCCGGGGAGCGTCGATCCCGGCGGGTCGTAGAGGTAGAAGACCGGGTTGTCGGGATCGATCGGGTCATCGGGGTTGATGCCCGTGTACTTCGTCTCGTTGAGCGGCATCGGGCAACCCGCGCAGGCCGGGTCGAGCACGCCATTGCGGTCCGCGTCGACGAATCCGGTGTCGAGGATGATGTAGAAGCGCCCCTGCAGGTTCGACTGATCCCAGAGGTTCCAGCGGTTCCCGGTGCCGAAGGCGAGCGCGATCTGCTGCTTCTTCGCGACGTAGATCGCCGCCACCTCGTGGTAGATCGCGGTGCCGTTGGTGGTGAAGATCTGGAACGGATCGTAACGGTCCTCGTCCCCCGTCGGGCCCACCAGGCGCTCGGCCGTGAAGCTGTAGTTGACGCCGGCAACGCGCGTCCAGAAGGTCTGGCTGGAGAGGCGCATCGGGGCGCTCGCGGGATCGAGGACGACCTTGTAGACGAGTCCGCCTGTCGTTCCGAAGTAGAGGCGGTCGATGTAGGCGTCGCCGTCGCTGTCGACCGCGGCGAGGGGGGCCGTCACCGAGCCCAGGACCTGCTTCTTGTAGAGCACCTTGCCGGTCTCGACGTCGACCATGTAGATGAAGTTGCCGGTGGTGAAGGACGGATCGTCCCCCATGCCGCCACCGAGGAAGGCGACGTAGCGGTCCTCGATTTCGGTGTCGCTGCAGCCGCCGGTGCAGACGCGGATGCGGCCGATCGTCGGCTTGCTCCAGGAATTGGCGAGATCGCGACGGTTGTTGAGGTCCTCGTCGAGCTGCACGGTCTGGACGATTCCCGCGGCGAGCGTGACCGCTTGCGTGTCCTGGAACTCCCAGAGCAGGGCCGGGAAGGGGCGCTCGCCGCAGTCTGTGCCGCCGTCGAGACAGGAGGGCACGTAACCGTTCCGGGGCTCGGGGACGTTCTTGTTGTCGAGAGTGTCCGGCTGGGTGACGTCGAGGGCGTAGTAACCGGGACCGCCCTCGCGGTATCCACCGATCAGGACCGAGCGCCACCGGCGGTCCTCGCAGGTCACGGAACCGGCTTCGACCGCCTCGGTGTCGATGAAGACGTCGTCGATCTGCGGGCTGCCGTCGATCCCCCAGAAGTCCTGGTTGCGGTCGCCCCCTTCGGCGGCGAGCCGGACCGTCGGCAGCATGGCGCGCGGGATGAAGGAGAAGATCTCGCGGCCGGTGCCGTTGTCGTACTTGGCGTCGATGACGTCGTTGGTGGCGGTGGCCACGGCGTCGTTGGTGTCGTAGTCGATCGTGCCGTCGCCGAATTCGTCCTCCTCCGCCGTTCCGTCGCGGTCGAGGTCACGTGCCGGCAAGAGGCATTCGAGCTGGCGGCCCGAGATGGCGCGCGGGACGCCGGCGTCGAAGGCGTGGAGCTGCCCCTCGTTGGTCGCGGCGAAGAGCACCGTGCGGCGGCAGACGTTGCGATCGGCGAAGAGCTTGTAGGAGACCCGCGCCGAGACCTCGGGGTCCGAGTTGCCGCAGAGCCGGGCGCCAACGTAGGGGTCGGCCGAGTAGTAGCCGAAGTTCCCGGGCTTGGAGAGGAGCAGCGGGTCGGCGTGGAAGATGTCCCCCATGAGGTAGGTCAGCGGCTTGTCGATGGTCGAGGTCGGGTCGCTGGGGTCGATGACCGTGGCGACCGCCTCCTTCTCGAGGAGCGTCTTCACGATCGCCTTGTTGGCACGGTTGTTGGCGGCGGTCTCGGAGGTGGTGTCGCCGACGATGAAGGGAATGCCGAGACCGGTCCAGAGGTCGTACTTCTCGGCGTTGGTCGTCGGGTAGGTGAAGAGCCGCCGGTTTCCGGCCGCGGCCCACTGCCCGTAGAGAACTCGGCGCTGGTCGGCGCCGTCGCCGAGCATCAGGTCGGTCGCGTTCCAGGGCGGCGCGGCGGCGACGTCGTCGGGGTGCGGCGCCTGCAGCAGCAGGCCGTGCGGATTGTAGGTGCCACCGCCGCCGCGGTGTCCGTCCTGGACGTCGCCGGCGTCCCAGAGGAAGCAGCTCGACTGGGTGTCGGCGTCGCAGACGACGCTCCGGTCGGGTTGCCCCTGGTCGTCCAGCGGCAACGGCTTCAAGAACGAGTCGAGCCGCCCCGCCCAGTAGGCCTCGCCCGAGATCGGCGTGAAGCTCGAGAGATAGATCCTGTCCGACGCGTTGGCCTGCACCTGCGGCACGGCGGCGGAGGCGAAGGCCGCCGCCTGCTCGCGAATCTGGCCGAGGATGCTGGTGAGGGCGTGGACCAGCTCGTCCTTGTTCTGCGGGAAGATCGGCTGCCCGGTGCCGCCGTTCGAGGCCATGCAGTTCAGCGTGTTGCCCTGGCCGGTCGGGACACCGAAGGCGACCACGTAGGTCGAGACGCCGTCGTTGTCGTGCAGGACCCGGGTGTAGTTGCAGGCCGAGGTGCTCCCCGTGGGGCAGGTCTCGTCGCCGTCGGTCAGCACCAGGATGTACTTCTGCCGGCAACCCCACTTCGGGTCGTTGGCCGCCGCGTAGTCGTCCCAGCCGGTGGCGTTGCAGGCCGCGGTCGTCGTGCTGCAGCCGCGATACCAGTCGCGGAAGCTGCTGAGCGAGTTGGCGAGCGGCGTCGATCCGCCCGGGATGAGGGTCCGCTGGGCGGTGTTGACGAGCTGGAGCTGACCCCAGCCCGAGGCGGCAGCGTCCTGGAGGTAGGTGGCGTTGCCGAAGGCCTCCGGGTCGGTCGTCGGGTCGCCGCCGTTCAGCCGCGGGGCGAGCCGGTTGAGGAGCTGGATGTGGTTGTCCTGCGACCAGGCCATCGGGATGACGTCCCCGATCTGGAAGCGCCAGTCGTGCGTCGT
>CAYZBH010000077.1:0-13930 GCA_964476605.1 uncultured Thermoanaerobaculia bacterium
TCCGGGTGCTTCGCGCCCTGCGGTCGCCCTTCGAGATCGACATCTACGTCTGGCTCACCTGGCGCTTCTTCCGCCTCCGGAAGCCGGTAACGATTCCGTGGGCGTCGCTGGCGCTTCAGTTCGGGTCGCGGTACGCGAACCCGCGTCACTTCAAGAAGCGGTTCCTGGGCTATCTGCGGAGCGTCATCGACTACTACCCTGAGGCCCGCGTCCAGCCCAGTGAGAACGGTCTCCAGCTGAGGCCCTCCGCTACGCATGTGGTGCCTCGTCGGCCACAGATGAAACCGTGACGGATTGGCGGGTCACGGTCCCTGGGCGAACACCCGCGGATTGCGCCGAGGAACTCCTCGCACCGCCGGCTCTCGGACGGTCGATCGTAGGTTCGCCGCCGCGGGCTGCTTGCGGCAGGCGAGGAATCCTGCCCACGCAGTGATCGGCCCATGAGTTGGGCAGCGCGATGGCGAATCTCCGGTACGCGACACCGCTCCTCTTCGGGTGAGCGCTGGACGCACGCTCGTTCATCGCCGATGCCCGGTACAGACGTGGTCGACGCGAACATTTGCTCGTGTCTCGCGGCTTCCCGCTACGACTCCAGGCTGGCTTCCAGCCGGCTCCGGATCTCGTCGCGGGTCGAGCATCGCAGCAGGCGCCTTGCCAGGGAGCGGGAGCGGCGCGAATCGAGACGCCGGACCTCGTGACGGAGCTCGCCGAGCTGTCGCGGCGAAGCGCTGAACCGCCGCAGGCCGAGCCCCACGAAAAGGCCCGTGTAGAACGGATCTCCCGCAGCCTCGCCGCAGATCGTCACCTCCTTGCCCTCGCGCGAGGCGGAGCGGACGAGCCGGTCGATGCCGCGGAGCACAGCCGGATGGAGCACCCGGTAGTACGGGCTCATCGCGGGGTCGTCGCGGTCGGCGGCGAGCAGGTACTGCGCGAGATCGTTGGACCCGAGGCTCAGGAAGTCGCACTCGCGGGCGAGCTCGTCGGCGACGAGCAGCGTGCTGGGGATCTCGATCATGGCGCCGACGGGCGGCTCGGAGGCCGCCGCTCCGGTGCGGCGCTGCAGCACGAGCAGCTCCTCGGCGAGCACGGTGCGAACCGCCCTTACCTCCTCCACGCCACCGACCATCGGCAGGAGGATCGACGCCTCGTGCGACGCGCACACGCGCAGAATCGCCCGCAGCTGGGGCCGGAGAATCTCCGGATGCGCGAGGAGGAGCCGCGATCCCCGCAGCCCGAGCGCCGGATTGGTGGTCGCCGGGAGGGGGAAGTAGGGCAGGGCCTTCTCGGCCCCGAGATCGAGCAGCCGAAAGACGATCGGTCGCGGGCTCATCCGCTCGGCGACGGCGCTGAGAATCGCGACCTGCTCGTCCTCGCTCGGGAAGCCGTCCCGAATGCCGAACGCGAACTCGGTGCGGAAGAGTCCGACCGAATCGGCCCTCCAACGGAGGGCGGCTTCAACGTCGGCGCTCTTGCCCAGGTTGGCCGCGAGGTGGATCTCGATTCCGTCCCGGGTGATCGCCGGAAGATCGATCTCGCCCTCGAGAACGGCCTGATGCTGGTGCAGCTCGTATTCGAGGTGCTCGTACTCGCGCTCCACCTCGGCGGTCGGGGAGATGAATACGAGCCCGGAGATCCCGTCCACCAGGATGCGGGTACCGGGCTCGATCGAGAGCGACGCGTCCATCACCGCACCCACGGCCGGAAGCCCGGCCGTTCGCAGCAAGATCGCGGCGTGGGACGCCTTGGCCCCGCCGTCGACCACCACGCCGGCGACCCGTTCGGAAGACAGGGTCGCCGCGAGTGAAGGGGCGAGCTCGTGGGCGACGAGGATCGCCCCTATCGGGACCTCCTCTTCGCGGACGCCCCCGTCCAGCTCCGCGAGGATTCGCCGGCCAACGTCGCGAACGTCGCTCGCGCGCTCCCGCAGGTACGGGTCTTGGACGGCCTCGATGGCGTGTGCGAGCGCATCGATGACGCCGAGCACCGCGCTCTCGGCGCTCGTGCCCCGATCCAGGATTCGCTTCTCGACCAGCGACACGAGCGACGGATCGCGCAGCATCAATTGCTGCGCGCCGAGGATTGCTCCAGCGGCATCGGCGAGGGCCGCCGGTATCGACCCACGAAGGCGCGAGAGCGAGGCTTCCGAGCTTACGAGCGCTTCGTGGAATCGCCCGATTTCAGCGCGGGCATCCGTCGGTTGCGGTCGCTCTCCGGGAGGCGCGGCGTGTCGGCCGATGACGAAGGCGAAGCCGCGCGCGATCCCAGGGGACAGGGCGACACCTTTGCTTACGACCTGGCGACTCAAGAGGAACTCCTCCGATGTCCAGTATCGACTTCGAGGTGGCCGACCAAAGCCCGAGCAGAGTGCGCGCCTGCGCTCCTCGGAGACATATCTCTCATGGCAGGATCATGTCAGCACCCACGCCCAGTTGACTTGCTGCTACTGGCCATAGTCTCGCCAGACCCTCAGGTCGCAGGAACAGGGAGCCGTGACCTGATCGCCGTTGTTGACAATTCGAGACCACTAAAGAATAGTGTCTATAGATGTCCATTAACCAGGAAGCGAGACCCTCGTGAAGCTCCTCGTCAAGGACGCCGCCCGGCTCTTGACCGTCTCGGAGAAGACGATCTATCGCTGGATCAAGCAAGGCTCCATCCCCGCCTATCGCCTGAACGACCAGTACCGCTTTAATCGAGCCGAGTTGCTCGAGTGGGCGACGTCACGGCGCATCGCGCTCTCGCCGGAGATTTTCCGCGAGGAGGAGTCGGAGTCGGCACCTCCCGCCAACTTCAGCGAAGCCCTTCGGGAGGGCGGGATCTATTACCGCATCGGAGGCGACGACAAGCCGAGCGTCCTGCACCACGTGGTCGAGACGATGCGGCTTCCGTCCGAGGTCGACCGCGAGTTCCTCTACGAGGTGCTGCTGGCCCGCGAGGCCCTCGGATCGACGGCCATCGGCGACGGAATCGCGATTCCCCACGTGCGCAATCCAGTGATCCTCCACCTCGAGCGCCCGCTCGTGACGCTCTGCTTCCTCGAACGGCCGGTGGACTTCGGTGCCCTCGACGGCCTGCCGGTAGGAACGCTCTTCACGCTGATCAGCCCGACCGTGCGCGCGCACCTCCACTTGCTGTCGCGGCTGAGCTTTGCGCTGCGCGACCGTCGATTCAAGGACTCCGTGCTGGGGCAGGCGCCGCGCGAGGAGATCCTGGCGTCGGCCGAAGAGGCGGAGAATCGCCGCGCGGCTGCTCCGTCCGCCGATCGATGACCACTTCGGAGGGCTCGCCCGGAGGTCTCGCCGCGCTCGTCTGGCTCGCCGGGGCGGGCTTGGGGCTCCTGCTCAGTGGCGTTCCCGGGCTCTTCTTGGCTCGCCGATCGATCTTGGGTGAGAGGCTCGCCGCCGCCATCGCGATGGTCGCGAGCGCCGTCGGCGCGTTCGCGGCGGGGTGGATCGTCGCGAGCGGCCTGGTCGCCCACGTGGACATCGGGTCCACCGTACTCGGGCTGACGGCCGAGCTCGGCGTCGACGCGCTGACCGGCTGGTTCGCGCTGCCGGTCTTCGTCGTGGGGGGGCTCGCGGCGCTCTATTCGCTCGCCTATTGGCCGGCGCGCCGCAAGCCCCGAAACGGCCGGAGGTTGCGGCTCTGCTTCGGTGCGCTCCTCGGCGCCATGGTGTTCATCCTGCTCGCCCGCGACGGGATCTCGTTTCTCGTTGCCTGGGAGATAATGGCGCTCGCCAACTTCGTGACGGTGACGACGGAGGAACGTCTGCCGTCGGTGCGGCAGGCAGGATGGCTCTACCTCCTCTACAGCCACGTGACGATCCTGGCGCTGTTCGCGTTCTTCGTGCTTCTTGGCGAGAGCAGCGCGAGTACCCGGTTCATCGAGCTGCCGGCGGCGATGGGCTCGGCGAACGGCACGGCGCTGTTCGTGCTCGCTGTCGTCGCCTTCGGGATCAAGGCGGGAGTGATGCCGCTGCATTCCTGGCTACCGGCAGCGCACGCCGCCGCGCCGAGTCAGGTCTCGGCGGTGATGTCCGGCGTGGTCCTCAAGCTGGGCGTCTACGGGTTCCTGCGGGTAACGAGCGCCATCGCGGAGCCACCGCTGGCGTGGGGAATCGCGGTGCTCGCTCTGGGCGGCGTGGCATCGTTCTTTGGCGTGCTCTTCGCGCTCAGCCAGCACGACATCAAGCGGCTGCTGGCATTCCACAGCATCGAGAACGTGGGGATCATGTTGCTGGGTCTCGGGCTGGCGCTGGTGGGTCGTTCGACGAGTCGGCCGGAGCTCGTGGTGCTGGGGCTCTCGGGTTGCCTGTTCCACGTCTGGAACCACGCGCTGTTCAAGTCGCTGCTGTTCTTGGGTGCGGGGTCGGTGGTGCACGCGACGGGGACGCGGGACCTCGAGACGATGGGGGGGCTGTCGCGCCGGCTACCGTGGACGGCGGGGCTGTTCGTGGCGGGAGCGGTCGCGATCTGCGGTCTGCCGCCGGGCAACGGGTTCGCGAGCGAGCTGCTGATCTACCTCGGGCTGGTCGGCTCGGCGAGCGGTCGAGGTGCGGCGTGGGCGGCACTGGCTGCGCCGGTGCTGGCGGCGACCGGAGCGCTGGCGGTGGCCTGCTTCGTCAAGGTGGTGGGGGTGGTGTTCTCGGGCACGGCGCGCTCGGAGCGGGCGCGCCGGGCGCGCGAGGCGCCGGCGGGGATGCTCGGGCCGATGGTGGTGCTGGCGGCGGCGTGCGCGCTGCTCGGGCTGGCGCCGTCGTTGGTGGCTCCGGCGCTCGACCGGGTGACGTCGGTCTGGCTGGGCGGAGCCGGGACGGCGCCGTCGCTCGCGACGCTGGTGCCGTTCGGCTGGGTGAGCGGCCTGGGCCTCGCGCTGGTGGCGGCGATCGGGCTGCTGCTGGTCGCGGTGCGGCCGGCGTGGCGGCGGGCGCGCGCCGAGCGGCCGGGGCTGCCGACCTGGGACTGCGGCTACGCGACGGCATCGCCGCGCCTGCAGTACACGGGTTCGTCGTTCGCCGAGCCGGTGACGTCGCGGTTCGCCTGGGCGCTTCGCCCGACGATCGAGCGGGCGGAAGTCACGGGCTACTTCCCGACCGCCGCCACGTTCGCGACCCACGTCGACGACACCGTCCTCGATCGCCTCCTGAGGCCGTTCGCGCGGATCGTCCTGGTCTTGACCGCGTGGTTCCGATCGCTGCCCCAGGGGCAGCTTCAGCGCTACATCCTCTACGTGCTCGCCCTGTTGCTGCCGCTCCTCGTGTGGGCGGTCGTTGGCGCGGCGGGGAGCGCCAAGTGAGGAGTCGGGGATGTCCCTGACGCTCCTGGTCATCGCCGGTTCCCTGCTTTGCGCGAGCGGAGCGCCAGGCCTCCTGCTCGCTTGGAGGTCTTCCTGGGGGCCGAGGATCGCCGCCGCTGCGACGCTCCTCGCTGCCGCCGTCGGCATCGGCGGAGCGACTCTCGCGCTGTTCGAAGACACAGGCGCGAGTGTTGTCGCAGCAGGTGGCGTCGGCGGCCTACGGCTCGCACTCGGCGTCGACGCGCTCTCGGCGTTCTTCGCACTGCCCGTGTTCGTCGTCGGCGGCCTCGCGTCGGTCTACGCGCTGCGCTACTGGCCGGTGCGCCGCCATCCGCGCAATGGCCGCCGGCTCCGATTCAGCTTCGGGTTGCTGCTCGGGGCGATGGTCTTCGTGACCTTGGCTCGCGACGCGGGGAGCTTCCTCGTCGCCTGGGAGGTCATGGCGCTCGCCGCGTACTTCGCACTCACGACCGAGGAGACGCCAGGCGTGCGCGCGGCGGGCTGGCTCTATTTGCTCTACAGCCACGTCGGGACGCTGGCCATCGCCGGGTTCTTCGCAGCGATCGGTGTTGCCAACGGCGATCTCGCTCTGCGGCCGCTTGCTCCGGGGGTGAGCCCGGGTCTCGCAATCGTGACGGCGTTGTTCGCGCTCCTCGGCTTCGGCATGAAGGCCGGAGCGATGCCGCTGCATTCCTGGCTGCCGGCGGCGCACGCCGCTGCGCCGAGCCATGTCTCCGCAGCCATGTCCGCCGTGCTGTTGAAGATGGGGGTTTATGGCCTCGTGCGGGCGACGTCCCTGCTGCCTGCGCAGACGCCGATCGCCGGACCCGTGCTTCTCCTCGGCGGCGTGTCGGCCCTCTTCGCGATCGTCTTTGCTCTCGGCCAACGCGATCTCAAACGGCTGCTCGCCTACAGCAGCATCGAGAACGTCGGGATCATGTTGCTGGGTCTCGGGCTGGCGCTGGTGGGTCGTTCGACGGGTCGGCCGGAGCTCGTGGTGCTGGGGCTCTCGGGTTGCCTGTTCCACGTCTGGAACCACGCGCTGTTCAAGTCGCTGCTGTTCTTGGGTGCGGGGTCGGTGGTGCACGCGACGGGGACGCGGGACCTCGAGACGATGGGGGGGCTGTCGCGCCGGCTACCGTGGACGGCGGGGCTGTTCGTGGCGGGAGCGGTCGCGATCTGCGGTCTGCCGCCGGGCAACGGGTTCGCGAGCGAGCTGCTGATCTACCTCGGGCTGGTCGGCTCGGCGAGCGGTCGAGGTGCGGCGTGGGCGGCACTGGCTGCGCCGGTGCTGGCGGCGACCGGAGCGCTGGCGGTGGCCTGCTTCGTCAAGGTGGTGGGGGTGGTGTTCTCGGGCACGGCGCGCTCGGAGCGGGCGCGCCGGGCGCGCGAGGCGCCGGCGGGGATGCTCGGGCCGATGGTGGTGCTGGCGGCGGCGTGCGCGCTGCTCGGGCTGGCGCCGTCGTTGGTGGCTCCGGCGCTCGACCGGGTGACGTCGGTCTGGCTGGGCGGAGCCGGGACGGCGCCGTCGCTCGCGACGCTGGTGCCGTTCGGCTGGGTGAGCGGCCTGGGCCTCGCGCTGGTGGCGGCGATCGGGCTGCTGCTGGTCGCGGTGCGGCCGGCGTGGCGGCGGGCGCGCGCCGAGCGGCCGGGGCTGCCGACCTGGGACTGCGGCTACGCGACGGCATCGCCGCGCCTGCAGTACACGGGTTCGTCGTTCGCCGAGCCGGTGACGTCGCGGTTCGCCTGGGCGCTTCGCCCGACGATCGAGCGGGCGGAAGTCACGGGCTACTTCCCGACCGCCGCCACGTTCGCGACCCACGTCGACGACACCGTCCTCGATCGCCTCCTCCTGCCTCGCGTCGAGCGCCTACGGCGCCTCGCCACGCACCTTCGCTCGCTCCAACAGGGCAACCTGCAGAAGTACGTGCTTTACGTGCTGGTTGCGATCCTCGTGCTCCTGCTCGTCAACGTCGAAGCCCGCGACCTGCTCCGCGAGGTCCTCGGATGGTGAACGACAACGCAAGATCGGGGGCCGCCCCGTGATCGAGACCGTGCTCCAGGCGACCGCGTTCCTCGGGCTGTCGCCTCTGCTGCTGGGAATCATCCATCGGACCAAGGCGATCGCCGCGGGTCGGACGGGCCCGCCGCTGCTCCAGCCGTACTTCGACCTGCGCAAGCTCGCCGCGAAGGAGCTAGTGCTCTCCGAGGTCACTTCGTGGATCTTCGTCGCCGCGCCGGTGGTCGTCGTGGTTTCGACCCTCATCGCCGGTCTGCTGATTCCGCTCGGCTCTTTCGACTCGCCGGTATCGTTCGCGGGGGACTTCGTCCTCTTCGCCTACCTGCTCGCCCTCGGACGCTTCTTCACCGCGGCGGCCGCGCTCGACACCGGGTCGCCATTCGAGGGCATGGGGGCAGCCCGCGAGGTCGGATTCGCCTGGTTGACCGAGCCGGCGCTCTTCTTCGCGTTCCTCGTTCTCTCCCGGCTGTCCGGCTCGCTCAGCTTCGACCAGATGCTGCACGCCACGGAAGGCGGCGCCTGGGCCCAACGAACCGCGCCCCTGGTTCTGACCGCGGCCGGTCTGTTCATCGTCCTGCTCGCGGAGTGCAGCCGCATTCCGGTCGACGACCCGAACACCCACCTCGAGCTGACGATGATTCACGAGGTCATGGTCCTCGACCACAGCGGTCCTCTGCTCGGGCTGATCGAGTACGCTTCCTCGCTCAAGCTCTTCGTCCTGGCCGCGATGCTGTTGCACGTCGTGGCGCCCACGGCCTCGGTCGCGGGCTGGCCCGGTTTCGTTCTCTTCCTCGGCGGTCTCGTCGGTGTGGCGGTCCTGGTCGGCGCCGTCGAGTCGACCATGGCCCGATTGCGAATGCTCCACGTGCCGACCCTGCTGATCGCGGCTGCCCTCTCCTGCGGCTTCGCCTTCCTCCTGGTCCACCGGTGATCGTCATGCATTCGCTCCTGAGCTCGCTCGTCGCCGCGCTCCTCCTGATCAACCTGGTCGCCCTCGGTTCGAGCCGCATCGGCACGATCGTGCGTGCCGTCGCGCTCCAGGGGGTGCTACTCGGTGCCCTGGCCATTGCCGCTCACGGCGAGGTCAGCAATCGCGTGCTGGCCCTGGCCGTCGGCAGCGCGTTCCTGAAGGGGTGGGTCATTCCGCGGATCCTGTTCCGCGCGCTGCGGCAGGTAGCCATCAAGCGCGAAGTGGAACCCTCGCTCGGTCTGCTCCCGACGTTGCTCCTGGGCGCCGCGGCGACGGTTCTCGCGGTCGTCGCCTCGAGCGCACTGCCGCTCGCCGAGGGCAAACTCGCGCCCCTGCTCGTCCCCGCCTCGTTCGCCACGGTCGCCGCCGGCTTCCTGCTGATCACCACTCGCCGCAAGGCGATCACTCAGGTTCTGGGTTTCCTTCTGCTCGAGAACGGCATCTTCGTCTTCGGCCTACTGCTCGTCGAGGCGATGCCGTTCTTGGTCGAGGCCGGCGTCCTGCTCGATCTCTTCGTCGGCATCTTCGTGCTGTCGATCATCATCCACCACATCAACCGCGAGTTCGCCTCGCTCGACACGCGACGGTTGTCGCTGCTCAAGGAGTGAGCGATGACCGTCCTGCTCCCCATTCTGCTTCCCCTGGTCATGGCGGTCGTAGTGTTCTTTACGCCGTCGAAGCGCTGGCGCCCCCGGCTGCTGGCGGCGACCGCGGCGGGACACTTCGCTTTGACTCTTTCGGCGTTGTCAGGGCCGGCCGTCGCCGCGACGACCGGATGGCTGCGGCTCGACGCTCCTGGGCGCTTGCTGCTCGGCCTGATCAGCCTTCTGTTCCTTTGTTGCGCGGTCTACTCGGTGGGTTACCTGCGCTATCGCGTCGAACGCGCGAACCGCCGGTTTTGCGCCTGTCTCCTCGTCGCGCTCGGAACGATGAGCCTGGTCGCGCACTCGCAGCACCTCGGTCTGCTCTGGGTCGGCATGGAAGCGACGACTCTCGCGACCGCGCCGCTCATCTACTTCAACCGCACACCGCGCTCGATCGAGGCGACCTGGAAGTACCTGGTGCTGTCCTCGGTCGGCATCGCGATGGCGCTGTTCGGGTCGTTCTTCCTGGGCTACGCGGCGCTCCTCGGCGGCGGCGAGGCGTCGCTCCTCTTTCAGGACCTGGTCGCGGGCGCGGGAACGCTCTCGAAGCCCTGGCTACGGGCGGGTTTCACGCTGCTGCTCGTCGGCTACGGCACCAAGCTCGGCCTCGCCCCGATGCACACCTGGAAGCCGGATGCCTATGGCGAGGCCCCCGGAGTCGTCGGCGCGGTGCTGGCGGGCGGCATGACGAGCTGCGCGTTCCTGGCGCTCGCGCGGCTGACGCAGGTCGCCGGCGCGGCGGGAGAGGGCGCCTACGCCAACCGACTCCTCGTCCTGATCGGGATCGGCTCGATGGGTGTCGCGGGTGCGCTCCTGCTCGGCCAGCGCGATCTCAAGCGGATGCTCGCCTACTCGAGCGTCGAGCAGATGGGTATCCTCGCCCTGGCGGCTGGCCTCGGCGCCGGGGCGGGCTTCGCCACCATGCTTCACATGGTCAACAACGCCTTCGCCAAGGGCGCGCTGTTCCTCGCCGTGGGCAACGTGCACCGGGCCTTCGGCGGGAAGACGACCGACGAAGTGCGCGGCGCCCTGACCCGGCTCCCGGTCTCGGGCACGCTGTTCCTTCTCGCCTTCTTCGCCGTCACCGGCTCGCCGCCGTTCGCGCTGTTTGCGAGCGAGCTCCTGATCTTGAAGGCGATCTTCGCCAGCGGACGCTTCATTCTCGGCGCGATCTTCCTCGCGTTCCTCTTCCTCGTCTTCGCGGGGATGGGCATGACCTCGCTCGCCGCGCTGCAGGGCCGCCCGCCGCGCAGCGCGCGGAAGAGCGACTACCGGGATCGCTTCGCGACCGTGGCGCCGGCCGTTCTCCTTCTCGGCCTCGTCCTGCTGTTCGGGCTCTGGCTCCCCGAGCCGGTGCGAGCGCTCGTGAGCGAGGCGGCGGCGGCGCTGGAGGTGGGGCGATGAGCGCATCTCGCCTGGCCCGTCGGCGCTCCGGCACGAGCTGGCAGCGCACGGCGCTGCCCGAGCTCTCGTCGCGCGAGCTGGCGGACGAGATCATCGATGGCGTCGCGCGCGGGCTCCGGGTCGTGAGCTACTTCGGAGTGGAGGATGGGGAGGCCGTCCGCCTCGTCCTGGTCCTGGCGGACGACGCGCGCTCGGAGCTCGCGATCGGCACGGCCCGGGTCGACGGGAAGAGCATCCCTTCGGTCGCCGAACTCTGCCCGCAAATCCAGCTCTTCGAACGCGAGATCGTCGAACAGTGCGGGATCGTCGCGGTCGGTCACCCCTGGCCGAAACCGGTTCGATTCGAAAGGAAGGGCGCCGGCGCCCGCGGTTCGAGCTCGGTGAGCTCAGACAACCCTCTCCCGGGGGTCGCGAGCTATTTCCGAGTCGAGGGCGCCGAGGTCCACGAGGTCGGCGTCGGGCCGGTTCACGCCGGAGTCATCGAGCCGGGTCATTTCCGGTTTCAGTGTCACGGCGAGACCGTCTTTCACCTCGAGATCGCGCTCGGCTACCAGCATCGGGGGATCGAGCGAGCGCTCGCCGGCGGCCCCGATCGGCGATCGCTCCACTACGCGGAGACGACGGCCGGCGATACCACGATCGGCCACGTCACAGCCTACTGCGAGGTCCTCGAAGCGCTCGCCGGCACCCGCGTACCGGCCCGCGCTGCGGCCATCCGCGGGATCGCCCTGGAGCTCGAGCGCCTGGCGAACCATGTCGGCGATCTCGGCGCGCTGGCCGGCGACGTCGGCTTCCTGCCGACGGCCTCCTACTGCGGACGGATCCGCGGCGACTACCTGAACCTGACCGCCGAGCTGTGCGGCAACCGGTTCGGTCGCGGCCTCGCACGGCCCGGCGGCTGCGGCTTCGACGTCGACGCGGCGCTCGGGGAGCGACTTGCCGGGCGCCTGGAGCGGGCGTTCGCGGACACTCGCTCCGCAGTCGAGCTGCTCTGGAATTCCGCTTCGGTCATGGAGCGTTTCGAGGAGACCGGGATCGTCCCCAGGGAAGTCGCCGCTGCCCTCGGTCTCAAAGGACCCGCCGCGCGGGCGAGCGGGCTCGCGCGCGATGCACGGCACGACCATCCGAGCGGCATCTACCGCTTCCACCAGGTTCCCGTATCCGTGGCCGAAACGGGAGACGTCTTCGCTCGGGCCTATGTCCGCTGGCTCGAGATCCAGCGCTCGGTCGCGTTTCTCCGCGATCAGCTGGCGGCGCTCCCCGCCGGGCCAATCCGCGCGGAGGTCGGCGAGCTCGAAGCGAACGCGCTCGCCGTGACACTCGTCGAGGGGTGGCGCGGCGAGATCTGTCACGTCGCCCTCACCGACCCGCGCGGGCGGTTTGCGCGCTACAAGATCGTCGACCCCTCGTTTCACAACTGGAGCGCGCTCTCCTGGGCGTTGCGCGGGGGGCAGATCTCGGACTTCCCGCTCTGCAACAAGAGCTTCAACCTCTCCTACTGCGGGCACGACCTCTGATTCGGGAGAACGGACGATGCTCGACCTCTTCCTCGCGCGACTCCACCAGAAGCACCGAACCATCGTCTTTCCGGATGGTCCGCCGCCGGCTCTTCCCGAGCGCTTCCGCGGGCTGCCAGTGATCCAAGAGAGCCGCTGCGAGGACGGGTGCACCGCCTGCTCCGCGGCCTGTCCGACGCAAGCCATCCGGCTCTCGCCCCGGTTGGGCATCGACCTCGGCCTGTGCCTGTTCTGCGGCGAGTGCGTGGAGGCGTGCCCGACCGGGGCGCTCGCCTTCGGCGGCGACTATCGGCTCGCTACGCGAGGCCGCAAGGACCTCGTGGTCGACGAGGAGCGGGCGATTCGGCTCGCGGGTGCGCTCGACGAGAAGAGCCGCCGCCTGTTCGGCCGTTCGCTCAAGCTGCGCCTGGTGAGCGCCGGTGGCTGCAACGGCTGCGAGTCCGACGTCAACGTCCTGTCGACGCTCGTCTGGGACATCGGCCGGTTCGGGATCAACGTCGTCGCCTCGCCTCGGCACGCCGACGGGCTGATCGTGACCGGCCCCGTGACCGAGAACATGCGCTTGGCGCTCGAAAAGACGTACGCGGCCGTGGCGCCGCCGAAGATCGTGATCGCCGTCGGCGCCTGCGCGATCTCGGGTGGCCCGTTCGTGGGCCACCCGGAAGCGCACAACGGTGCGGACGCGGTGGTGCCCGTGGATCTCTATGTCCCGGGCTGCCCGCCGCACCCGTTGACGATTCTCGATGGCTTGCTGAGGCTCCTCGGCCGAATCGAGGCGGAGCCGGAAAGGCGAACGAAGTGAAGAAGCCCGCGGGACGGCGCAAGCCGGTCGTCGTTCCCGTCTACCCGGATCGTGAGCTCTTTCTCGACCACGCGACGGCCGCGACGCGCGACGAGCTCTTCGAGCGTCTCGGCGAGGCGCTCGAGCGGCGCGGTGTCGTCGAGCACCGGCCGGCGTTCGTCCGGCTCCTCGCCGAGCGCGAGGCTCTCGGTACATCGGCGCTGGGCCAGGGTGTCGCTTTCCCGCACGTCAGGGCCTTCGTCGCCGGCGCCACGGCACTCGCCTTCGCTCGACTCGAGCGGCCGGTCGAGTTCGACGCGCCAGATGGCCGGGCCGTCGACGTCGTCCTGATGCTGGTCGCGCCCTTGGACCTCCGGGGCGCCTTCTACCAACCACTGCTCGCGGTCCTCGCCGAGCTGCTGCGCGACGCCGAAGGGCGCGGCAAGCTCCGCGCCGTCGAGCACTTCGCGGACCTCGAGCGTCTGCTTCGCGACACCGTCTGGCCCCGCCTCCTGGAGGTACTTTCGCAGTGAAGAGACAAGTCGACGATCTGATCCTCGTGCAGGAGCTCGATGCGCTCCTGGACGCCCTCGAGAACGCGAACGGCAGGCAGGAGGAAGCGGCGCTAGGCTTCCGCGTCGAGGAAACGACGCGGATCCGGCGCGAGCGCGAGCGGCTGGTGAGCGGTATGAGCGCCGACCTTCTGGGCCGCTACGAGCGCTTGCGGAAGAGGTATCCGCGAGCGGTCGTCGGCACTCGCGGTCGCGTCTGCTTCGGCTGCAACACGCTGCGGCCGACAGCGATGGCGAGCCGCAATGTCGGCCTGGAAACCTGCGAACGCTGCGGGCGAATCCTCTACCGCGTCGAGGCGCACGAGGTGCCTTCGTCGATGTCGCGCGAAGCCGAGGCGGCCAACGGCTCAGCGTCGAAAACGGCGCTTCGCACGCGGCCGGCCACGCGGCGCTCGGCGCCTCGGGCATCCACTCGCTGAGCGGCGAGCTCGGCCATCGCGCGAGGAGAGGGCCGATCTGGTTGCGGGGGTCCGGGAGGAACGGAGCTGTCCGATCGACCGCCTCCGCGGCGCGACGCCCCTTTGAAACTGCCGGATCTTGCCCTCAGGGGCGCGACCTGAGGAGATTCGAACACGCTCGAACCACCGAAGTGTCGGCAGTTGTCCCTCGGGTCCCGACCTCGAACAGATAGCGGAACGCGCTTAAGTCCTTGCGGTAGTGAGAGATCGGAAATGGTGGACCAACTCACTCCGAGTTCGAACACCCCTGGAGATTCGAACACCCTGG
>CAYZBH010000078.1:0-13729 GCA_964476605.1 uncultured Thermoanaerobaculia bacterium
AGGCCGCGAGCGTCAAGGAGCTCATGGTGCGCCCCTACCTGCCGCGCTTCCTGCGGGAAGGGGACCGTGCCGAGCTCCGCGTGGTGGTGAACAACGCGGCCGAGCGGCCGCTCGCGGGGGAGGTCCGGCTCGCGATCTTCGACCCGGAGACGCACGCGGACCTCCTCTCCGAATTCGGATTGAGCGAAGCTTCGGCGCGCCACGCCTTCGAAGTCGAGCCTGGAAAGGGGAGCGACGTGACCTTCCCGATCGCCGCGCCCCGCCGGGTGGGGGGCGTGGCGTTCCAGGTCACCGCGGTCTCGGGGGCGCTCTCCGACGGCGAGCTCCGGCCGCTGCCGCTCCTCCCCTCGCGCATTCATCTCGCCCAGTCGCGCTTCGTCACCCTTCGGGATGCCGAGCGGCGGGAGCTCACCTTCGACGAGATGCGGCGCGACGATCCGACGCGAATCGACGAGCAGCTCGTGGTCACGGTCGACGGCCAGCTCTTCTACTCGATGCTCGACGCGCTCCCCTACCTCGTGGAGTACCCCTACGAGTGCACCGAGCAGACGCTCAACCGCTTCCTCTCGACCGGCATGCTCTCGAGCCTCTTCACGCGCTACCCCGCGGTGGCGCGGATGGCGGAGTCGATGGCGAAGCGCGAAACAGAGTACGAGCGCTTCGACGGCGACGACCCGAACCGCCGCATGGCGCTCGAGGAGACGCCCTGGCTCCGCGAGAGCCGCGGCGGCGACGTCGATCGGGAGCGGCTGCTGCGCGTGCTCGACCCGGCGATCGCGCGCGCCCAGCAGGACGACGCGCTCGCCAAGCTCGCCAAGTCGCAGCTCCCGTCGGGCGCCTTCCCCTGGTTCGCCGGCGGGCCGCCGTCTCCCTACATCACGCTCTATCTGATGGCGGGCTTCGCGCGCGCCGCCGAGTTCGGCGTCGCCGTGCCGCGCGGGATGGTCGAGAGCGGTTGGCGCTACCTGGCGCGCGAGGCCGAGAGCGACTGGCTGCCGCGCGCCATCAAGGACGACTGCTGCTGGGAGTTCCTCACCTTCCTCAACTACGTCGTCTCGTCCTATCCCGATCCCACCTGGACGGGAGGGGCGCTCTCCGACGCCGACCGCCGGACGATCCTCGACTTCTCCTTCAAGCACTGGAAGCAACACGCGCCGCTCTCGAAGCTCCAGCTCGCCATGACGCTCCAGCGCATGGGGCGGCCGAAGGACGCGGGGCTGGTGCTCGCGAGCGTCATGGACTCGGCCAAGACGACGCGCGACGAGGGGACCTTCTGGCAACCCGAGGATCGCGCCTGGCTCTGGTACAACGATCGCATCGAGACGCACGCCTGGGCGCTCCGGGCGCTCACGGAGATCGCGCCGAGCGATTCGCGGCGAGCGGGGCTCGTGCAGTGGCTCTTTCTCAACAAGAAGCTCAATCACTGGAAGTCGACCCGCGCCACGGCGGAGGTCCTCTACTCGCTCGCGCACTACCTGCAGCAGGAGGAGCTCCTGGCGTCGCGCGAGGAGGTGACGGTGACCGCGGCGCACACGCGCACCACGCTCGTCTTCGAGCCCGATCGCTTCACCGGCAAGAAGAACCAGATCGTGGTGCCGGGGGAGAAGCTCGACGCGCGGCGCCACCCGGAGGACGCGACGGTGACGGTGGAGAAATCGACCCGCGGCCTGGCCTTCGCCTCGGCGACCTGGCACCTCTCGACCGAGGAGCTGCCGACGGAGGCCCAGGGGGATCTCTTCCGGGTCGAGCGGCGCTACTTCCGCCGCGCCACGCGGGGCGAGGAGGTGACGCTCACGCCACTCGCTCCGGGGAGCCGGCTCGCGGTCGGTGACGAGGTCGAGATCCAGCTCTCGCTCCGCGCCAAGGCGGCGGCCGAGTACGTCCACCTGCGCGACCCGCGCCCGGCAGGGCTCGAGCCGGATCGCGCGGAGTCGGGCTGGAAGTGGGATCTGGGGCTCGCGCGCTACGAGGAGACGCGCGACAGCGGCGCCAACTTCTTCTTCGAGCAGCTGCCGGCGGGGGAGTACACGTTGAAGTACCGCCTGCGCGCCAACCTCGCGGGGGAGTTCCGCGCCGCCCCGGCCGAGCTGCAGTCGATGTACGCCCCCGAGTTCACCGCCTACTCCGCCGGCGAGCGCCTCACCATCGCGCCGGCGGAGTAGAGGGATCGCACGACGTTTAGCCCCTGTGAGCGCCCATGTGGGCGATCAGCGCGTCGCCGAATTCGCTGCACTTGACCTCCTTCGCCCCCTGCATGAGGCGGGCGAAGTCGTAGGTCACGGTGCCGGCGTGGATGGCGCCGTCCATGCCCTGGATGATGAGGTCGGCGGCCTCGGTCCAGCCCATGAAGCGGAGCATCATCTCGCCCGAGAGGACGACCGAGCCCGGGTTGACCTTGTCGAGGTCGGCGTACTTGGGCGCCGTGCCGTGCGTCGCCTCGAAGACGGCGTGGCCGGTCGCGTAGTTGATGTTGCCGCCCGGCGCGATGCCGATGCCGCCCACCTGCGCGGCCAAGGCGTCCGAGAGGTAGTCGCCGTTCAGGTTGAGCGTCGCGATGACGTCGAACTCGTCGGGGCGCGTCAACACCTGCTGCAAGGTGATGTCGGCGATCGCGTCCTTGACCAGCACTTTGCCGCTGGCGAGCGCGGCCTTCTGTTCGGCGTTGGCCGCCGCCTCGCCCTGCGCGGCCTTGGTGCGCTCCCACTGGTCCCAGGTGTAGGTGCGATCGGCGAACTCGCGCTCGGCCAAGGCGTAGCCCCAGTTGCGGAAGGCGCCCTCGGTGAACTTCATGATGTTCCCCTTGTGCACCAGGGTCACGCTTTTCCGCCGGTTCGCGATCGCGTACTCGATGGCGGCGCGGACCAGTCGCTCGGTTCCCTCGCGCGACACCGGCTTGAAGCCGAGGCCGGTCGAGCCGGGGAAGCGGATCTTCTTGAACATCTGGGGGTAGTTCTCGCGCATGAAGGCGAGCGCCTTCTCGACCTCGGGGCTCCCGGCCTCGAACTCGATCCCGGCGTAGATGTCCTCCGTGTTCTCGCGGAAGATCACCATGTCGACCTTCTCGGGGTGCTTGACCGGCGAGGGCACCCCCTGGAACCAGCGGACCGGGCGGAGGCAGACGTAGAGGTCGAGCAGCTGCCGGAGCGCCACGTTGAGCGAGCGGATCCCGCCCCCGATCGGCGTCGTGAGCGGTCCCTTGATGCCGACCAGGTACTCGCGGAAGGCCTCGACCGTCTCGTCGGGGAGCCAGCTCTGGAAATTGTCGTACGCCTTCTGCCCGGCGTAGACCTCGAGCCAGTGGATCTTGCGCTGGCCGCGGTAGGCCTTCGCGACCGCCGCGTCGAGCACGCGCACGCTGGCGCGCCAGATGTCGCGGCCGGTGCCGTCCCCCTCGATGAAGGGGACGATCGGGCGGTCGGGGACGTGGAGCTTGCCGTGGGTCAGAGTGATCTTCTCGCCGCCGGCAGGGGGTACGAGCTTCGGACTGGTCATCGAATCCTCCTCGAAGGGTTGAATTCTAGTGGTGTCCGCGCGTCAGACGGCGCGCGGGCGGATAGGGGTAGAAGTCGGGGAACTCGCCGGCCCGGATGCGCGCTTGCATCTCGAGCCAGAAGCGCGGGTGGAGCAGGTCGCCGTGCGCGGCGAGGAAGGCCGCGCGATGCGCGCCGCGCAATCCCAGGAAGCGTTCGAACTCCTCCGGGAAGATGTCGCGCGGTCCGACGAAGAACGAGGGGCCGTCGGCCGCCCCCTCCTCGTCCGCCGTCGACGGCAGCTCGCGAAAGGCGCAGTCGGTGAGCGGGCAGAGCTCGTCGTAGTCGTAGAAGACGACGCGCCCGTGGCGCGTGACGCCGAAGTTCTTGGGAAGGAGATCGCCGGTGAAGACGTTGGTCGCGGCGAGGTCCTTGATCGCCTGTCCGAACTCGATCACCGCCGAGGCACCCTCGACCTCGCCGGCGCTCGCGAGGAAGAGATTGAGCGGCTCGATCCGCCGCGCCGCGTAGAGGTGGCGGATCGAGACCCGGTCCCCCTCGACCGTGACGCTCTCCGAGGCGCTCTCGAGCAGCCGGTCGAGCAGCCGGCTCGAGAAGCGGTCGCGCTCGAACTCGAGGTGCTCGAACTCCTGCGTGTCGATGAGCCGCCCGGCACGATCGTGCAGGAAGACCATGCGGTACTTCGCCATCACCTCTTCGCGCGTCGTCGTCTTGGGGGGGGCGAAGCGGTCGCGGATCACCTTGAAGACGACGTCGAGCGAGGGCATGGTGAAGACCTCCATCACCATGCCGCGATCCCCCGGCGCCACCACGAAGGGCTCGTCGCTCTCCGCCAGGTGCCGCAGCAGGTCGCGGTAGAGCTCCGTCTTGCCGTGCTTGTTGTGGCCGATCGCGATGTAGAGCTCGGCGACCGGCTTGGCGGGGAGGATCGACTTCAGGAAGCGCACCGTCTCGTAGGGCTGTCCCACGTCGACGTGGAAGTAGGAACGGGTGAAGCTGAAGACCTGGCTCACCTCGTCGGAGTCGAGCAGCACGGCGTCGATCGCGATCCGTCCGCGCGGGTTGGTGAGCGCGAGGACGAGCGGCAGGAGCTCGGCGCCGCGGAGCATCCGGCCCACCAGGTAGGCGGCCTTGTTGCGGAAGAAGAGTGGGCCGACGACGTGCAGCGCCTCGATCCCGGCCGCGGCGAGCGGGCCGCCGAGGCGATGCTCCACCGCGGCCGCGGCCTGGGCGCAATCGCCGTCCAGGTCTTCGAACGGCGCGGCCAAGGCGTGCTCCTCGAGCAGGCGGCGCAGGAGCTCGGCGGTGCCGACGGTCGCCGGATAGGAGCGGTAGACGGGAGCGCCGGGGATGCGCAGCAGGGCGTCCGGCGCCGGCGCCACGAACTCGACCGCCGGATCGACGCCGACGGTGGTGAAGATGCGCCGAGAAGCCGAGCTGAAGAAGGTCTCGGCGAGCTCGACGTCGCCGCGCCCCGCCACGCGCGGCACGAACGCCTCCTTCATGGCGCTCCAGATCCGCTTCTCGCGCAGGCGGTCGCCCAGGCGAGCGGTCAGCTCCTCGACCGCGGGGTCGAGCGCGACCGAGTAGCACTCCAGCCGTTCGCGGGCGTCGTCCTGCATGCCCGTCCAGTCGCGGGAAGCGAACCGGACCGGAGCGCGCGCCGTGATGCGCGCGAAGAGCGAACGGTAGGCGTCGAAGGCTCCGGCCAGGGTCTCCGCGCCTGCCGCGGCGGCGTCGAGGCCGGGCGTCCTCATCTCACCTCGCCCAGGTCAGGGAGTGGTCGACGACCAGTTGCCGGTGCCGCCGGTTTCGAAGCCGTCGGCGAAGACGAGATTCGCCGGCACCGCGCCGGTGAGGGCGATGTCGTCGACGTACCAGCCGTCGCGCACCTGGGAGATGTCCGTGGTCAGCCGGAAGCGGAGCCGCGCCGCGACGACGCCGTCGAGCTGCGGGAGCGGCAGCGTGACCTGCTGCCAGGAGAGCAGGTCGCCGTCGTAGCTCGCGACCTCGCTCCAGCTCGAGCCGCCGTTGATCGAGATCTCGACGCGGCAGAAGTCGTACGTCGCCTCGGTCTGGTAGCGATGCCAGAAGGAGAGCTCGACGCCGGTCGCTCCCGAGAGGTCGAGGACGGGCGAGGTCAAGGAGGTATCGACGTTGTTGCTGTAGTTGCCGGCCGGGCTGTCGGTCCAGGAGTGGGTCGGGCTGTGCGACGCGGAGGTCGTGAGGGCCCAGGGGCTCTGCGCGGTCCAGCCCCCCGCGCCCCCTTCGCCGTCGTCGCCGAGCAGGGTGGTGATCGGCTGCAGGTCGAAGGTGTGCGTGAAGGTCTCGAGCTCGGAGAGCGTCACCGCGCCGAGCGTGGTAGCCGCGTGCCCCGCGGCGCTCGCCCCGATGTCGTAGGTCCCGGGGGGCACCTGGAAGGAGAAGACGCCGGTCGAGGGCTCAGTCGCGGTCGAGAAAGGACCGACCGAGACCTGGGCCGCGAGCGGCGCGAGCGTGACGGCGTCGCGGACGACGCCCTGCACGACCGGCGCGGTCAAGGGATCGATCACCCAGAGGAGCGTCGCGGTGGGCGCCCCCCAGTTGCCGAGGACATCCTGGCCGCGGACGTAGACGATGTGACGCCCCGAGGCGAGTCCCGCCGTGGCGGCGCTATCGAGCGTCCCGGTCGCCCCTTCGATGGAGGTGTTGAAGGTGCCGTCGGAGGGGGTCATGGCGAACGGGGTGGCGCCGATCGACCAGGGGGGCGTGTCGACGAAGACTTGGCCGGCGGCGATCTGCTGGGTCGGCTCGGTGCCGTTGTCGTTGGAGTAGCGCGTGTCGTCGAGGGTCGCGGTCACGGCCACGGTCTCGCCCGGCGCGATCGAGGCGGGGTTCGCCGCGATCGAGACGGCGTCCGGTCCCGCCGGCGTCAGATAGGGCGTGCGCACGACCTTCGCGGCGTAGCGAAGCGCCTGCAGGTTGCCGGGCAGGATGCTCGACTCGAAGACGCTGCAGCTCTGAAAGAAGTCCGTGCCGAGCTCCCAGGCGTACGAGGCCACGCCGAGCTCGCCGTAGCCGAAGTCGTCGGTGGTGCCGTCGGTTGCGTAGAGGCCGTACGACTGCTCCGGCCAGTGGCCGTTGAAGTAGGCGAACTTGCGGCCGAGGGTGGTGAAGGCCGAGGCGTTGCCGCTCGGGGTGCTCGTGCCCCCCCAGGGCCAGAGCACCAGCTCGCCGTAGGAGTGCAGGTCGAGGTAGACGCCGGTGGCGTCGTCGGGCGCGGCGCCGCCCGGGAAGGTATCGGGACGCTGGTCGGGGAAGATCGAGAGGAGGTAGTTCTGGATCGCCTGCACCTCGGGCTCCGAAGCCGGAGAAGGGCCGCGGTAGGTCTCGCTGCACTGGCTGCCGCTCGAGCCGCCGCAGCAGTTCCAGAGATACTCGAAGTTGCGGTTGAGATCGGCGCCGCGCGAGGACGAGGTCGCGCCACAATAGGCCTCGTTCGTGTTCTTGCGCCAGGACTCGCCGGCCTCGGCGTGCTTGCGACCGTCCGGGTTGGCGTACATCAGCAGGTGGATCTCGTGCTGGTCGAGCAGCCAGGTGGCGTCGCCGTCGACGCCGTAGCCGTCCACGAGCTGCTCGGCGAAACGGAGCGCGAGCTCGCTCGTCGTGTATTCGCGGGCGTGGATGCCGCCGTGGAGGAAGAAGCGGGGCTTCGGTCCGGGTATCGCCGAGTTGGTGAGCTTGAGCACCAGCATGTCGTAGCCCGGGTTGCCGCCGGGGGTGACCTTCTCCCAGCTGTCGCCGATGTCGACGAGCGACGCCAGGTCCGGGTGGGCCGCGACGATCGCCGCCGCGGTGGCGAAGCTCTCCTCGACGGTGCGATAGCAGGGGTAGCCGGGGATGCCCGCTTCGGGCTCCTCGCCCGCGGCGAGGCGCTCGGCGGCACGGCGTTGCGCGGCTTCGGCATGGCGGATGTCGGCGGTGAGCTCCTCGTCCACCTCGACCAGGAATCCCAGGTTGAGGAGCGCGGCGACGCGGTCGGCGTCGGCCTCGATCGAGAGGTAACCGAGCTTGCGGTCGATCCGGTAGTGGTCGCCCCAGGAGGCGACGGCGCGGAGCATCGACTCGTCCCCCAGCCAGGCACGGACCATCCAGGGTCCGGGGCCGTCGAACGACGCGGAGGTCGCGGTGCCGACTGCGGCGCCTGCGGAGGGGAGAAGAAGGAGCGAGAAGGCGAGGAGGAGAAGACCGGTGAAGCGATGGATCCGCATCATGGCGTGACTCCGGACCAGCGGTCGGTCCCGGCGAGATCGAAGCCGTCGGCGAAGATGAGATTGGGCGACGTGGCCTGCAGACGGATGTCGTCGAGGTGCCAGCCGTTGCGCACCTCGGAGCTGTCGCTGGTGAGGCGGAAGCGGAGCTTGGCCTGGGCCGACCCGGCGAGCGTCGGGAGCGCGAGGGTGACCTGCTCCCACGCGCTCTCGTGCCCGTCGCCGTTGACCGAGAGGACCTCGCTCCAGCTCGAGCCGCCGTTGGTCGAGATCTCGACGTGGCCGTAGTCGTAGCCGGTCTCGAGATCGTAGATCTGGGCGAAGGCGAGGGTGACGTTCTGGAGGCCCGTCAGGTCCCAGAGCGGCGAGGTGAGCGCTGTGTTGACGCTGTTGCCGTAGTTGCCGCCCGGGCTGTCGCTCCAGGCGTGGGTCGGGCTCTGGGCGGCTTCGGTCGAGAGGGCCCACGGAGTCTGGGCGGTCCAACCGAGGTTGCCGTGCTCGCCGTCGTCGGCGAAGCGGGAGAGCAGATAGGGGAGATCGAAATCGGTGGTCGTGACCTGCGTGTCGACGGCGACCACGCCGGCGACGGTCTGTGAGGCGTATCCGGGGGCGGACGCCGTCAGGTCGTAGGTGCCGGCAGGAACCCGCAGGCTGTAGGCGCCCGTGCCGGGGTCGCTGGCGGTCGCGAAGGGGCCGCTCGCGACCGTCGCGGCGAGCGGCGCGCCGCTGCCGGTCTCCTGCACCACACCCGCGAGGGTCGGTGCGGTCGCCGGATCGAGCACCCAGAAGAAGGCGGCGCTCACCGGACCACGCGCCCCGCTCGAGTCTTCACCTTCGAGGTAGACGAGATGTCGTCCGAACGCCAGACCGGTCGTGTCGAAAGTGCCGGTGACGGCCTCGCTGCTCGCATCGAAGAGACCGTCCACCGCGGTGAGGGCGATCGGGGTGGCCCCCGCGCCCCAGGGCGGAACGTCCACGTAGGCGCGCGCCGCGGCGATCGCCTGCACCGGCTCGGCGCCGTCGGGATCGTGGTAGCGGCTGTCGTCCATCGTCGCGGTCAAGGTGACCGTGTCGCCGGGAAGCGCTCCGCCCGGGATCGCCGAGGGGAGGAGAGCGTCCGGTCCCGCCGGCAGCAGGTAGGGGGCGCGGGGCACCTTCATCGCGTAGCGCAGCATCGCGAAGGCGGCCGGCCAGACGCTCGACTCGAAGCTCGAGCAGGCCTCGAAGAAGTTCGATCCCAGCTCCCAGGTGTAGCCCGGCACGCCGAGCCGGCCGTAGGAGTAGTCCTTGGTCGAGCCGTCGACCGGATAGAGGCTTCCGACCCCCGGGTCGTACCCCGACAGATAGCCCCACTTCCGGCCGAGGCGGAGGATCTGGGCGCAGTTCGGCGGATAGAGCGGCGGCGAGCCGACGCAGGTGGGCTGCGGCGTCTGCCCCCAGGCGGAGAGGATGTCGCCGCCGTAGCTGTGGAGGTCGACGAAGAGGCCGGTCGCGTTGTCGGGCGCCGGGGTCGTGAGGTCGTCGGGGCGCTGGTCTGGGAAGACGCTCGTCATGTAGGCGGCGAGCGTCTGCGTCTCGGGCTCGGAGCCAGCCGACGGCCCGCGATAGGTCTCGTCGCAGGACCCACCAGTCGAGCCGCCCCAAGCTCCCCAGTAGAAGTCGAAGTTGCGATTGAGGTCGGTGCCGTAGCTCGAGCCGCAGCCATCGTCGTTGTCGGTGTTCTTCCGCCACTGCGATCCGGTTTCGGCGATCTTGCGGCCGTCGGGATTGGTGTGCAGGAGGATGTGGATCTCGTGGGCGTCGAGCACCCAGGTGGCGTCGGGGTCCTGACCGTAGGCGCCGAGAATCCACTCGGCGAAGCGGAGCGCGGCCTCGGCGGTCGTGTACTCCCGGGCATGGATGGCGGCGCTCACGAGCAGCACCGGCTTCGGTCCCGGGGTCCCGCTGTTGGTGAGCCGGAGCACCTCCAGGTCGTAGCCGGCGGGCCCCCCGGGCGTCACCTTGTCCCAGGAGTCCCCGACGTCGAGCAGCGTCGCCAGCGTCGGGTGCGCTGCGACCAGGGCCGACGCGGCGGCGTAGGTCTCCTCGACCGTCCGGTAGCAGGGGAAGCCGGGGATGGTGTCGGGGTCCTCCCAACCCTCCTGGCTGCGTTCGGCGTAGCGCAACAGCTCGGTCCCCTCGGCGTCCGCTTCGACGAAGAAGCCGAGCGCCTCGAGCCGGGCGAGGTGGTCGGCGTCCACGAGCACGCGAACAAATCCCTTGGATCGTTCGACTTGCAAGTGGTCGCTCCAACTGGCGACGGTGCGGATCATGGCTTCGTCGCCGAACCAGGCGCGAACCATCCAGGGACCGGGTCCGCTGGGGGCCTCGGTGGCGCCGGCCAGGCTGCCGGCAGAGAGCGAGCAGAGAAGCGTCCAGAGCGCCAACTGTGGGCGGATCATCGAATTCGACAAGCTAGCACGCGGTTGCGGTCGGGAGCGCTACCTGTTCGGAGGGGTTGCGCTCGGGAGCCGTTTTCTCTTTAGGATGGACCCGGCGGTCCTGTCATGCACCTCGCCACGCGCTATCTCGGCCTCGATCTCGCCCACCCCATCCTGCCGGGGGCGTCGCCGATGGTCGACGATCTCGACCAGGTGCGACGGCTCGAAGACGCCGGCGCGCCGGCTATCGTCATGCACTCGCTCTTCGAGGAGCAGGCGGTGGGAGAGGCCGTGCCCCTGGCCGAGTTCCTCGACGAGAGCGCCGAGTCGTTCTCGGAGGCCTACGCGGGGCTCCCCTCCGAGGAGCAATTCCGCCTCGGTCCCGACCAGTACCTGGAGCAGCTCGAGCGCATCCGGCGCGCGGTCGCGCTGCCGGTGATCGCGTCGCTCAACGGTTCGACTCTCGGCTACTGGCTCGAGGCCGCGCGCTGGCTCGAGGAGGCGGGCGCCTCCGCGATCGAGCTCAACGTCTACCGCCTGGCAACCGATCCGACCCGCTCGGCCGAGGAGCTCGAGTGCGAGGTCGCCGACATGGTGCAGGCAGTCAACGGGGCGGTCTCGGTGCCGGTGGCGGTCAAGCTCGGGCCTTACTACACGTCGATCGCCCACTTCGCCGGGCGCCTGGTCGAGGCGGGCGCCGACGGGCTCGTCCTCTTCAACCGCTTCTATCAGCCCGATCTGGACGTCGAGCGGCTCGAGGTCGGATCGCAGCTCGAGCTCTCGAATCCGAGCGACCTGCTCCTGCGCCTCCACTGGATCGCGATCCTGGCCGGCCGCATCGATGCCGATCTCGCGCTCTCGGGGGGGGTCTCGGCGCCGCTCGACGTCGTCAAGGGGCTGATGGCGGGGGCGACGGTGATCGAGACCGTCTCGCATCTGCTGAAGCACGGCCCCGAAGGGATGCTCGATCTGCGGGAGGGGCTCGAACGTTTCATGGAGGAGCAGGGCTACGCGTCGGTCGAGGAGATGCGTGGCCTGCTCTCGCTCGAGCGCTGCCCCGACCCCTTCGCCTACGAGCGGGCGAACTACGTGCACCTCCTCCAGAGCTGGCGCTCGGGGGGCTAGACCCCGGCTCCGCCCAGCTCAGGCCGCGGTCTCCTCCGCCGCCCTGGCGCCCCAACGGAAGGCCTCTTCGTTGAGCGGGATCATCGAGCACTTGTCCTTGAGCGCCGAGCGGATGGCGGTGAGGAACGACTCCTCCGGCAGCAGACCGGTCGCCGCCTGGAGCGCGCCGAGCGCCACCACGTTCTTCACCAGCGGGCGGCCGAGATCGGCCGCGATCTGCGTGAAGGGGACGCCGACCAGCCTGACTCCGGAAGCGACCGCGGGAAGCTCCTTGATGACCGAGCTGTCGTAGAGCACCGTGCCGCCGGGCTGCACCTTGGGCCCGAACTTCGCGAGGCTCGGCGCGTTGAAGGCGATCAGGACGTTGGGCGCCGGCGCCGCCGGCGAGAGCACCTCGTGCTCGGCGACGTGGACGTCGGCGTACGACGTGCCGCCGCGCGACTCCGGTCCGTAGCTCGGGATGTGGGTCGAGTCGAACCCTTCCGCGATCGCCGCGCGCGTGATGAGCATCGCCGCCGTCTGCGCGCCGTCGCCCCCCGCGCCGGCGAGCTTCAACGCCACGTCGGAGGCGGCGAGGTGGGTCGGGAAGGAGTGCGAGAAGCGGGGCGGCACCTCGGTCGTCCCACCGATCGCCTCGACCAGCCGGTCGGGCTCGAAGGTGGGGCGCGGCGCGAGCGGCGTCGCCTCCTTGCTCACGTCCTTCTTGACGCCGAGCGGGAAGTACTGGGTCATTTTCTCGGCCACCCAGCGCTCCGCCTCCTCGGGCGTCACGCCGAGGTGGGTCGGACACTCGGCGAGGATCTCGACGAACGAGAACCCCTTGTTCTCGACTTGCAGCTCGAGCGCCTTCTTGATCGCCTTCTTGGCACGCGTGCGCTGCTTCGGATCGAAGAGCGCGACGCGCTCGACGTAGATCGGCCCGTCGAGGCCGCCCATGATCTCGGCCATGCGGAGCGGCTCGCCCATCATCGGCGAGCGGCCCGAGGGGGAGGTCGCGGTCTTCTGGCCGGGGAGCGTGGTCGGCGCCATCTGACCGCCCGTCATGCCGTAGATCGCGTTGTTGACGAAGAGGATCGAGATCGGCAGACCGAGCTGCGCGGCGGAGAGGATCTCCGCCAAGCCGATCGACGCGAGGTCGCCGTCCCCCTGGTAGGCGATGACGATCGACTCGGGGTTCGCGAGCTTGTGCCCGAGCGCCACCGCCGGCGCCCGGCCGTGCGCCGCCTGCGAGTTGCCCACGTCGAAGTAGTAGTAGAGGAAGACCGCGCAGCCGACCGGCGAGATCGCCACCGTGCGGTCCTGGATGCCGAGCTCGTCGATCGCCTCGGCGAGGTACTTGTGGGCGAGACCGTGGCCGCACCCCGGGCAGTAGTGGGTGGAGTGCCCCTTGAGCCCCGCGCCGTGCGCGTGGCGTTCGAAAGTCTCGTAGAAGACGCTCGTGCTCATACCGGGACCTCCGCGACGTCGAGGATGCGCCGCGCGACTTCCTCGACTTGAGGCAGCACGCCGCCGTAGTGACGGACGCGCGAGATTTCGGGGAGGTGACGGACCCCCGCGTAGGAGAGGGCGAGCCGGACCTCGTCCTCGAGCTGACCGTCGCTCGCCTCGACGAGGACGATCTTCTGGATGGAGCCCAGGAGCGGCTGCAGGTGACGGATCGGGAAGGGCCAGAGCGAGATCGGCCGGAAGAGCCCCACCCGTACGCCGTCGGCGCGGAGCGCTTCGACCGCGCCCTTCGCCATCCGCCCCGGCGTGTTGCAGGCGATCACCAGGATCTCGGCATCGTCGGTGCGGAAGAGCTCGGCGCGCTGCAGCCGCTCGACCATGCGCTGGTACTTGCCCAGGAGGTGGACGTTGTGGCGCTCGAGGTCCTGCTCGTCGAGCGCGATCGAACAGATGAGGTTGCCGCGATGCTCGCGATCTCCCCAGACCGCCCAGGCCGGCAGCCCCGGCTTGACGTAGGCCTCCGGCAGCTGGACCTTGCCGGTCATCTGGCCGAGATAGCCATCGGCGAGGAGGACCACCGGGCTCCGGTACTCGAAGGCGACGTCGAAGGCGAGCATCGTCAGGTCGAGCATCTCCTGCGGCGTCGAGGGGGCGAAGACCGGCGCCTGCGTGTTGCCGTGCCCGAGGCCGCGGCAGGCGAGCTTGATGTCCGACTGCTCCGGGGCGATGTTGCCGAGCCCGGGACCGCCGCGCATGACGTTGAAGAAGACGCCCGGAACCTCGGCGCCGATCATGTAGGAGACCCCCTCGAGCATCAGGCTGAAGCCCGGCGACGACGTGAAGGTCATGGTGCGGAGCCCCGCGCCGCCGCAGCCGTACATGTGGTTGACCGTCGCCACTTCGGAGACCGCCTGCAGGAAGACGCCGTCGAGCTTGGGCAGCAGCTTCGCCATCAGCTCGGCGCCCTCGGTCGACGGGGTGATCGGGTAGCCGAAGA
>CAYZBH010000079.1:0-12957 GCA_964476605.1 uncultured Thermoanaerobaculia bacterium
CCGGAGCAGACCAACGCCGAGGAGTTCTACTACCTCAAGCAGATGGCGGCGCGCACGCCGATGGTCGTGGTGCTGACCAACGACGAGGAGCTGCGCGGCTGGATCGAGTGGTACGACAAGGGGGCGATCAAGCTGAACCGCCACTCCGGCCCCAATCTGCTCATCCCCAAGCACTCGATTCGCTACCTCTTCAAGGAGGAGGAGCTGCGGCGCGGCCGCCGCCGCCCCGCGCTGCCGGTGCCGGTGGGGGAGGCTCCGGACCGCGGAGAGCCGAGCACGGAAACCCCGGGCAACGGCGCGTGACGCCGGCCGTCCTCGCCTGCACCCAAGGGGATCCGGCGGGGATCGGCCCGGAGATCCTCCTCAAGAGCCTCGCCGAGCCTCTCCCGGAAGGTGCCGTGGGCCTGCTGCTCGCCGAGCGCGTCGCGCTCGACGCGGTTCGCGGCCTCGTTCCCGACTTTCCCTGGGAGCGCCTGGTCGAGGTCACGCGGCCGAGCCGGGGCGAGCTCGAGGCGATGGCGCCGGCGATCCCGTGGCTCGACCCGGTGGGCGGGGCTCGGCAGATCGCGCTCGGGCGCTCGGGGCCGGCGGACGCCCACGGCGCGCTGGCCGCTCTCGACGCCGGCATCGCGCTCGCGCGGGCGGGGGTGGTCGACGCGCTGGTGACCGCGCCGGTCGCCAAAGACTCGATCGCTCGCCACGTGCGGCCAGGGTTCGTCGGCCACACCGACTATCTCGCGGCGGCCTGCGGTCTCGAGCGCTACGGGCGCGACTACCTGATGGCCTTCCTCGCGCCGGAGCTCCAGGTCGCGCTCCTCACCGTGCACCTCCCCCTGCGTGACGCGATCGACGCGATCGACGGGGAGAGCCTGCTCGCGGCGCTCGGTTGTCTGGAGCGTCACGCGGGGGGGCGGATCGCCGTCGCCGGATTGAATCCGCACGCCGGCGAGGGAGGGCTGCTCGGCAGCGAGGAGGAACACCTGCTCGCGCCGGCGATCGCGGCCGCCCGGGCGCGCGGGATCGACGCCGTCGGCCCCGAGAGCGCCGACTCGCTCTTCGCCCGTCAGCGCCGGGGGGAATTCGACTGGACGCTCGCGCTGTACCACGACCAGGGCCTGGTCGCCGTCAAGACCGCGGCCTTCGGTCTGGCGACGAACTGGACCCTGGGCCTTCCCTTCGTGCGCACCTCGGTCGATCACGGGACGGCCTTCTCTCTCGCGGGCAGCGGCCGTGCCGATGCCGCACCGATGCGCGCGGTCCTCGCGACGACCGTCGAGCTGCTCGCCGGACGTCTTCCCCGGCGCCGTTTCTGACTCCGCCACGCCCGTGAGGCCTCCGGTCTCCGACCGCAGCCGCGCCGCGGACCACCATTCCGATCCCCTCGCGCTGCTCAACGAGCTGGCGCGCATCTCGACCGAGGATCTGGAGCTCAGGCCGATGCTCCAGCGCCTCACCGATGCGCTGGCACGCCGGCTCGAGGTCGAGCTCGTCTCGCTGGTCCGTGTCGATCACGAGGAGCGGCGCTTCGTCTGCGAGGCGCTGACCTCCAGACTGCCCACCGAGGTGCACGTCGGGTACGGTCGCCCGATCGGCAGCGGAGTAGTCGGTCACGTCGCGGCGAGCGGCGAGCCCTTGCGGTTGGACGACGTCGCCGAGTTCGCCAACTACGTGGAGACGATGCGGGGCGTCCGGTCGGAGCTCTGCCTGCCGATCAAGCACCGGGGGGAAGTGGTGGCTCTGCTCAACCTCGAGAGCACCCGGCGCGCGGCCTTCCGGGACTTCGAGCCTCTGGCGCTCGCGGTCGCGGAGCAGATCGCGGGAGCCATCTCCTCGGCCCGGCTCTACGAGGAGATCCGGCGTCGCGCCTTCGTCCTCGAGGTCCTGGGCGAAGTGTCGCGGGCGGCGCTCGCGTCGGCCGAGCTCCGGGAGGTGCTCTCTCGCATCGTCCACTTCCTCCAACAACGCTTCGATCTGCTGCTCGGCGCGATCGTGGTCGCGAACGAAGCCGGCACGGAGTGGGAGCATCGCGCGCTCGCGATGCGCCACCCGCAACCGGTGCTGCGCCGCCGCTGGCCGGTGGGCGCCGGCGTGGTCGGGCGGGCGATCCGGACCGGCGAGCCGCAGCTGGTGCTCGAGGCGAGCGAGGATCCGGAGTTCTTCGCGCTCGACGGGCAGGTGACGTGCGAATACGTCGTGCCACTGCGACTCCACGGGCGCACCCTGGGCGCCCTCAACATCGAGACCGACGATCGCGCGACCCTGGCGCCCGAGAACCTGGCGCTCTTCCGCACTCTCGCCGAGCAGATCGCTGGTCCGATCGAGCTCGCCATCGTGCACCGGCAGCTGCAGGCGGCGAATCGCGAGCTCGCCGCGCTCGCCCGCCGGGACGCGCTCACCGGGGTCGCCAACCGTTTGCAGTTCGACGAGACCCTGGAGTCGGAGTGGCGCCGGGCGCGGCGGTCACGACAGCCCTTGGCGCTGGTGATCGTGGACGTCGACCACTTCAAGGCCTACAACGACGCCTGCGGCCATCCGGCGGGCGACGCCTGTCTCGCGGCCGTGGCCGAGACGTTGCGGAAGTCGGCGCACCGTGCCGGCGACTTGGTGGCGCGCTACGGCGGCGAGGAGTTCGCGGTCATCCTGCCGGGGTTGGAGGCGTCGCGCGCGCTCGAGCGGGCCGAGGCGATGCGACGGGCCGTCGAGCTCTGCGGTTTGCCGCATCCGACGTCGCCGACCGCTGCGGTGGTGACGGTGAGCTGCGGCGTCGCGGCGCGGCTCCCGCAGCGTCAGGAGACGGCGCGCGCGCTCGTCCAGGAGGTCGACGAGGCTCTCTACCGCGCCAAGGGTGCGGGACGGAATCGGGTCGAGGAAGCGCGACGGAGCTGAGCGAGAGCGCTCAGCGCGAGGGCTCGGCGATCGGCTCGAGCAGGGTCTCCGAGCGCGAGAGACGGTCGACGAGCGAGCGTCCGGAGAGCGCGAGCAGCCCGGGCAGACCGGCGAGCGCCCAGGTCAGCCAGCCCCCGAGCCAGCGCAGCGCCGTCTGGCCGAAGGAGAGCGGCTCGGTCGCGTCGGTGCGCGCGACGAGGCCGCTCCAGGCCATTCCCGGCGTCTGTCCCCAGAAGGCGAGAGAGACCACCGAGTAGAGGAACGAGAAGGCGAGCAGGAAACACCCGAGAGGCGCGAGCGCGAACCAGCCCAAGGAGGCACCCATCGCCTGGGCGCCGACCGCGGCGATGCCGCCGACCGCGAGGAGCACCAGCAGGTCCCCGGCCGCGGCGCGGGCGCGCGCCGCGAGCGGCGCCGTGGGCTGCTCCTCGGGACCGCTCGCGCGCGCCGGCGCCGGCACCGGAACCGGGCGGTGCAAGGGCTCGGCCGACACGGGCTCGTAGCGCCGTTCGGGCGCGGATCGCGCCGGAGCCTCGGCCGGCTCCTCGCCTTCTCCGAACAGAGGGAGCGACTCGGGCGGGGCCGTGGCGCGGCGCCCCGAGCGGCGCGGCGGCGCCTCGCGCGGCTCGCCGCTCTCGGGGTGCAAGCCCCCCGGAGGAGGCGTCAACGGCAGGTCGAAGAGCGCGGGTTCGTCGGGTCGATGGGTCGTCATCGCGTGGGCACGTACTTGACGAAGATCTGATAGAGCAGGTCGTCGTTGCGGCGCGTGTAGGTCTGCGCGAAATCGAGCAGGCGGGCGAGCATGGCGTCGTTGGCGTCGAGGGCCACGGCCTCGCGGAAGCGGTCGGCTGCCGCGCCCGGATCGCCACGCTGCAGCTCGAGGACGCCCAGGTCGTAGTAGGAGTCGATGATCAGGCGCTTGATGTCGCGGTTCGCCGGCTCGTCCTCGCGCCGACGCCAGAGCGAGTTCAGGAGGAACTCGTAGTCGCCGTCCTGGAACATCTTGATCTCGTTGGCGAGCGGCTTCAGCCGTTCGCTCGCGTGTTCCGAGAGCTGGGTGAGCTGCGCATCCAGGGGGGAGATCTCCGCGGCCGCGGCGAGCGACGCGCGGCAGCGTAGGAACTCCTGCTGCTGACAGGCTTGCTCGGCCTCCCCGACCAGGGCGCTTCGGCGCGCCTTCTGTTCGGCGGTGGGCCCGGCGGGAACGGGTTCCGCGGGCTGCTCGAGGGCTTCCCATTGCGAGATGAGCGACTGCGCCTCGGCGTACTGGGGATCTTGCGGCGGCATCCGGCGCAGCTGGGCCACGGCGATCGCCGTCTTGCCTTCGGCAGCGAGCGCCTTGGCGCGTGCGATCGCGTCGACTGTCGCGGGGGCCGGCGTCTCGAGCTTCTCCTTCGCGTTCGGGAAGAGGCGCGCGCGGTTGTGGAGCAGCAGCCAGCCCACTCCCAGGAGGAGCGCGAGGACGAGGCCCCCGATGAGCAGGAAGCTCGGGGCGGGAACCGCGCTCCGCTTGGCCGCGACCGCGAAGGGGGAGCGATCTTCGTCGCTCGCCCGTTCGCTGCCCGGCTCGGGTGGCACGAGGATCTCGCTGGACATCTTCTCCTGCGCCGCGCGCACCGCGAGCGGTCGCGGGGACTCCTCGGTGGCCCCCCGCAGGGCCGCGGCAGGCGCGGCGGGAGCCGCCGGAGCGCCCTCGCGCCGGGCCTCGATCTTGTCGAGGAACTCCTGGGCGAGGACGTATCCGGGAGCGATGCCGAGCACGCGCCGGAAGGCCGTTTCGGCGCCGGCGAGGTCCCCCGCGTCGAAGCGGTCGCTGCCGTCGTGGAAGATCTCCTCGAGCTGGCGCTCACGCTCGGCCTTGAGCTGGCGCGCCTGCTCGATGCGCTGCGCGGCGACCTGGTGGTCGATGTCGATCAGGAAGATGCGCGACCAGGCGTCGATCGCCGACTGGTACTCCCCCTGATCGAAGGCCTCCTGCCCTTCGTCGAGCAGCTGCCGAATGCGGTCGTTGCCCTCCGCCGACACCGATCCTTCGTCGCCGGTCTCACCCTGGAGCTCGAGCTCCTGATCGGCGGGCGTCTGAAACGAGAAGTCGACGTCGGGCAGCTCGAGCCCGGGCTCGGCGTCGCCCGCCCCGCGCGTCTCGGTCGCCGCGCTCGCGGGGCTCGCGGCGCTCGCGGCGCTCGCATCCACCGTGTCGTCCATCTGGATGCCGCGCCGCCGCGAGCCCATGGCGCGCGCGGGATCCTCGTAGAAGGTGCGCGCGGTCTCGATCTCGGCGATTCCCGGGTGAGTCGGGTCGAGGGATCTCGCCTTGCGCAAGAGGCGCTCCGCTTCCTCACCCTCGCCGGCGTGCAGAGCCTGCCGCGCCGAGTCGAGGAAGGTCCGGACGTAGGGCTCCGCTTCCATGCGACTGCGTGCCTGCTCGGTGAGCTGGCGGAGCTTCGCGTCGGCGCTGATCGCCCGACGCTCGCGGTCGGCGAGCGCGAGCGCCTCGGCGAAGGAGCGCGCGGCGACGAGGCGCTCGAGCTCCGCGCCCAGATCCCCGCCCGCGGTCCTGGACGCGGGAGGAACCTCGGGCAGCTCGAGCGAGAGTCCGTCCAGCGCTTCGAAGGGCGGCGGCGCGGCGCCGCTCACTGGCGCCGGATCGGGCGCGGGAGCCGGACCCAGCAACTCGAGCAGCTGCGGGCCGCTACGGCCGGCGTTGACCAGCTGCTGGAGCGAGCGCGCGGGGCCGAACTGCGGATCGAGGCGCAGGATGAAGTCGCAGCCGAGCAGCGCCTCCTGGCGGCTCCCCTTGCTCGCGAGCTCGAGCGTCTGCTGGAACGTCGTGAGGATGCGCTGTTGGATGTCGGACGCGAGCGAGGTGTCGCCGGGGTAGCTCATGGGGCGCTGGAACTCCGCCGCATGCTAGCAAACGGCGCCAGACCCCTCAATCAAGAGGGGTTCTCGTCACGCCGGGCGACTCCGCGGAGCAGCCGCCGCGGCAGGTCAGCGAAGGCTCCGGACGACATGGTGACGAGCACGTCTCCGGGCCGGACCTCGGCGAGCGCGAGCTCGGCCAAGGCATCGATGCTCGGCGTCGCGCAGGCCGGAACTCCGTCCGCGCCGAGGTCGGCGGCGAGCCGTTCGAGGTCGAGGCGGTCGGTCTCCTCGAGGCGGTCGCGGTGATAGAGCGGCGCGAAGTAGACCCTGGCGGCGCCCGCGAAGGCCCGCCGATAGGCCTCGCGGAAGAACGAGCGCCCGGCGGTGAGCGAGCGGGGCTCGAAGCAGGTGAGAAGCCGGCGTCCCGGAAAGCGCTCCGCGAGCGCCTCGAGGGTCTTCTCGACCGCGGTGGGGTGGTGAGCGAAGTCGTCGATCACGGCCACACCGCCCGCCTCGCCGACCAGCTCCTGCCGGCGCTTGACGCCGCGGAACCGCGCCATGGCGCGCGCGATCTCGGCCGGCTCGAGCCCATCCCCGCGCGCGGCCGCCCAGACCGCGAGCGCGTTGGTCGCGTTGTGGATCCCCCAGAGTCCGAGCGCGAGCTCGTGCTCGCTCCCGACGGTCTCGCGAACGCGAAAGGTGATCCCTCGGGCGCTCGCGCACGGCGTTGCGAGGAGGCGGAGATCGTTCGCTTCGCCTTCTCCGTAGAGGATCACGCGGCAGCGCGCCGCGAGCGCCAGCGCGCGCACTTCGGGCGTATCGCCGCAGGCGACGAGCAGCCCCTCCGCGGGGAGAAGGTCGATCAGCTTGGCGTAGGCCGCGACGAGCGACTCCGGCGTCGGGTAGAGGTCGGCGTGATCGTGCTCGACGGAGGTGAGGATGAGCGACTGCGGCCGGTAATGGAGGAACTTGGCGCCCCGATCGAAGTAGGCGGCGTTGTATTCGTCTCCCTCGATGACGAAACGCGCGCCCGAACCCCGCCGGAAGCTCACCCCGAGGTCGAGCGGCACGCCGCCCACGAGGAACCCCGGATCGCGTCCGCAGTCGGTCCAGACCCAGGCCGCGAGGGCGCTGGTGGTGGTCTTGCCGTGCGTCCCGGCGACCACCAGCGGCGCCCGCTCGGCCAGGAAGTGTCGCGCCAGAGCCTCGGGCATGGAGATCCGTTCGAGACCGAGCCGCTCCGCCTCGACCGCCTCCGGGTTGTCGCGCCGCACTGCGTTGCCGACCACGACCACGTCAGGCCGCGGCGCGAGATGAGCCGGATCGAACCCCACCTGGGGCACGATGCCGGCCTCGGCGAGGAGCGTGCTCATGGGGGGGTAGAGTGGCCCGTCGCTCCCGGTCACGAGGTGGCCTCCGGCTTGCAAAAGGCAGGCGAGCGGCGCCATTCCGGTGCCGCCGATGGCGATCAGGTGGAAGTGCAGTGGACGTCGAGTCAACGGGTGGCCCCGAGGCTGGGGCCGCGGAGTATAACATCGCGCTTCGGGTCCCCGGTGGGGCTCCGCGGCCTCACCAGACGGAGGAGCTCTCCATGACGCAGCAGATGCGAACGGCCATTTTGGCGGTCTGCGCCGCGGTCTTGACGACGGTCGCCGGCCAGGCGCAGTCCGCGCCTGCGGCCACGCCACCGGCGGCACCGCCCGCACCGACCTCACCGGCAGCGCCAGCCGCGGCGCCCGCGGCGGGGCCGAAGATCGTCGCCACCGACTCGATGAAGGACGTCGGCAAGGTGGCCAAGGGCGAGAAGATCAAGCTCGACTTCGAGGTCAAGAACCAGGGGACCGCGGAGCTGGTCATCCAGGAGGTCCGGCCGAGCTGCGGCTGCACGGTCGCGAGCTTCGATTCGAAGGTCGCGCCGGGCGCGAGCGGCAAGATCCACGTCGAGGTCGACACGGTCGATTTCGCCGGCCCGATCGCCAAGACGATCACGGTGTTGTCGAACGACGCCGGAACGCCACGCCTCACCCTGACCGTCAAGGCCAAGGTGGAGCCCCAGATCGACGTCTTCCCGGGCTACGCGCGCTACATCTACGTGCAGGACCATGAGCCAGGGGCTCTCAAGCAATGGGTCTGGAGCGACAGCTACGAGGACTTCAAGGTCCTCGGCGTCACCTCCCCCTACAAGTTCATCCAGGCGACCTTCCACGAGGCGAAGCCCGAGGAGCGGCGCGCCGAGGTGCCCGCCGCCTGGAAGCAGTGGATCGTCGAGACCACGATCGAGCCGAACGCCGAGGTGGGGGCGTTGCGCGAGTTCCTCGTCGTCAAGACGAACCACCCGAAGCAGCCCGAGGTGCGCATCCCGATCACCGGCTTCGTGCGGCCGGTCATGTCGGTCACACCCTACGTGGCCGATTTCGGCAGCCTGCAGATGAACGAGAGCGGACGCGACCTGAGCCTGGTGCTCGTCAACTTCGGGGATCCGGCGATCGAGGTCAAGAAGGTCACGACCGCGGTGCCCGGCGTCGAGGCGACGATCAAGCCGATCGAGGCCGGCCGTCGCTACGAGATCAAGCTCGCGCTGACCCCGAAGATGCCGAAGGGGAAGATCGACGGCGTGGTGAAGATCGAGACCACCAGCACCAAGACCCCGATCGTCGAGGTGCCGCTGCGCGGCACGGTCTCCTGATCGGAGGGCGAGGGTCGCGCCGCGCCCGCCCTCAGCCGCGGGGCGGCGGACCCCAGAGCTCGCGCTCGTCCTTGGGCGCCGTCTTCGGGCGGCGCCCTTTCTCTTGCCGCTCGTCCACCCAGGCGAGCCGCTCGCCGAGCGCCTCGCGCTGCGCCTCGGCGAGCCGGGCGACGCCCGCGAGCGCGAGGTCGAGCAGGCGATCGAGCTCGTCGCGACCGAAGCTCCCCTGCTCGCCCGTCCCCTGGATCTCCACCAGCCGCCCGCCCGCCGTCGCCACCACGTTCATGTCGACTTCGGCGCGCTGGTCCTCGCGATAGTCGAGGTCGAGCACGGGCAGTCCACCGACCAGCCCCACCGAGACCGCGGCCACCTGATCGACCACCGGCCAACGCGTCAGGTCACCCGCGACGAAGAGCTTGGCGAGGGCCGCGGTGGCGGCGACCCAGGCACCGGTGATGGCGGCGGTCCGCGTGCCGGCGTCGGCCTCCAGTACGTCGCAGTCGAGGGTGAGCGTGCGCTCCCCGAGCGCCGTGAGATCGACCGCGGCGCGCAGGCTCCGGCCGATCAGCCGCTGGATCTCCGCGGTGCGCCCCGAGGGGCGTCCCCGCTGCACCTCGCGCGGCGAGCGGCTCGCGGTCGAGCGCGGCAGCATGGCGTATTCGGCGGTGATCCACCCCTTGCCGCTGCCGGCGAGAAAGGGTGGAACGCGTGCCTCGACGGTCGCCGCGACCAGCACCCGCGTGTCGCCGCAGACGATCTCCGCGGATCCTTCGGGGTGCCGCATCACGCCGCAGCGGATGGCGAGCGGTCGCAGCTCGGAAGGCCGGCGCCCGTCGGCGCGGCGGACGTCGGAGGAGGGCGTGGTCATCGCGGGTTCCCTTCCGTGGCCGGGGAGAGGTCGACGAGCTCGAGCCGGACCGGCCTCCCGACGAACTCCTGGGCGATGCGCGCGAAGCGCTGGGACGCGTCGGTGACGCAGAAGTGATCCTCGCCTCCGTGGCTGGCGGCGAGGAGGTCGCGGCGCGCGAGCTCGGCGGCGACGAGCTCCGAAACCGCTGCCGCCGAGTCGACGAGAGTCGTCGAGGATCCGGCGACCCGCGAGAGGAGCGGCGCGAGCAGCGGATAGTGCGTGCAGCCGAGCACCAGCGTGTCGACGCCGGCCGCGAGCAGGGGCTCGAGATAGCGGCGTGCCACCGCCTCGGTGACCGGGTCGTCGAGCCACCCCTCCTCGACCAACGGCACGAAGAGCGGACAGGCGCGCGACAGCACTTCCAGATCGGGTCGCAGCCGCCGGAGGGCCCGGCCATAGGCGTCGGAGAGCACCGTCGACTCCGTGGCGAGCACCCCCACCCGGCCGCGCGAGAGCGCCGCCGCTCGCTCGGCCCCGGGAGCGATCACTCCCCAGCAGGGGAGGGCCAGATCGAGCTCTTCCAGGGCGAGCGCCGAAGCCGTGTTGCAGGCGACCACCACCGCCTTGACGCCGCGCCCGGCGAGGAAGTCGACGTTCGCCTGCGTGTAGCGGGTGACCGTCGCGGGCGACTTGGTGCCGTACGGGAGCCTCGCGGTGTCGCCGAGATAGAGGATGCGCTCGCCCGGCAGGCGCTCCTTGAGCGCCACCGCGACGGTGAGGCCACCGACGCCGGAGTCGAAGACGCCGATCGGACGCGCGTCGCTCACCGCGCCTCGAGCTCGGGGCGCAGCGTCAACGGGTGCCCGGTGTCGACGTGGCCGGAGAGGGAGACGCGCTGAGTGCCGCTCCAGAGCAGCACGACGCGATGCGCCTCCGCGACGTTGCGCAGCAGCGAGTGGACCACCGAGTAGACGGCGAGGAGCTCCACCTGAGAGCCGCTCGCCGGAGGTTCCTCCTCCGCGCTCGCCGGGCGCAGATCGACGTAGGCCGTCCCGTCGTCGGAGAGGAGCAGCTTGCCGAGCGCCACGGTGGGGGGGAAGGGGGCGACCAGGGGCGTTTCGGGGCGGGTCGCGAGCAGGCTCTCGATCACCGCGCGGGCCCGCTCGACGGCCGTGCCGCCGCTCGCGATCTCCACTTCGCGCGGGGCGAGCCGATCCTCGACCGTGGGGAGGAAGAGCGTCGCGGTCCAGTGCTCCGCCGTCTCGCCGCCGTTGGCGGCAGCCGGCGCGGGCGCGGCGTCCGCGGGCGGGGCGGGAGCGGCGCTCGGCGGTAGCTCCCCTCTTCGGCCGGACGGGCCGCGGGCCAACCAGACGAAGGCGGCGATCGCCGTCAGCGCCGCGACCGCGATCAGAATCGCGGGCCAGCGTCGGTTCACGGCCCAGCCGCCCGGGTGTCGCTGCGCTGCTCCACCTCCGCCTTGAAGCGACCGATCGCCCGCACCAGCGTTTCGACCAGCTCCCCGCGGTACTCGGGCGTCCGCAGGCGCTCCTCCTCCTCGCGGGTGCTGATGAATCCGAGCTCCACCAGGACGGCGGGCATCGCCGCGCCCATGAGAACGCGGAACGGGGCCTGCTTGACGCCGCGGTCCTTGAGATCGAGCTGCTGGTTGAGCTCCTCCTGGATCAGCCGCGCCAGGCGCTGGCTCTGCGCGAGGTGCTGGCTCTGCGCGAGATCCCAGAGCAGGAGTTGGAGCTGGAACTCCTCGCCGTTGCCGTCGGTGCCACGTCCGGTCCCGGCGTAGTTCTCGGCCGCGGCGGCGTCGGCGGCCCGCTGGTCGCTCGCCTGGAGCGAGAGGAAATAGGTCTCGGCGCCGCGCGCGGTGCGGCCGTAGCTCGAATTCAGGTGGATCGAGACGAAGAGGTCCGCCTTGTTCTGATTGGCGAGCGCCGAGCGCTCGTCGAGCGCCAGGTCGACGTCGTCGTCGCGGGTGAGGACCACCTTGACGCCGAGCGCCTGCTCGAGACGCGGCGCGAGCGCCTTGGCGATCAGCAGCGTGATCTCCTTCTCGGCGCTGCCGGCGGGTCCCAAGGCGCCGGTCTCCTTGCCGCCGTGCCCGGGATCGAGGACGACCGTGCGGATGCCGCGGCGCAGCGACTCGCGCGGCGCGGTGGCGGCCGTCGCGCTGCTCGGCGCCGCGCGGAAGATGTCGAAGACCAGCCGAAAGGGGTTGGCGAGCGTGTAGAACTCGGCCTGCGCCTCCGGAGCGAGCGCCAAGCGGACGCGGTCGGCAGCGAGGTCGACGTGCTCGAGCAGCGCATCGGCGGCCGGTGCGAAGCGCGGGGGCGGCAGCAGGCGGTCCCCCTGGAGGATCACGTCGTAGCCGTTGGCGGTGCGGACGATCCGGTAGCGCGGCGCCTCCGGGAAGCGGAGCACGAGGGTGGTCACCCCCTGGAGGTGCACCAGATCGACCTCGAGGGGGAGCTCGCGCGAGGCGGGCAGGCTCGCGGCCAGCCGGAAGCTCGCCCCGTCCCAAGCGAAGCCGACGCCGAGCGTCGTGCCATAGGTCTTCTCCAGCAGGTCGATGGAGACGAAGAGCCGGCCATCGAGCGTCTGCGGGGGCTGCGACAGCGGGTAGATCTCGGTCCCGGAAGTGAGCGCCGCGCTCCCAGGCACGAGAACGTAGCTCGTCTCGCCGAGGGCTAGGGTATAGCTCTGGCCGAGCGGCCCGGTCTCGAGGCGTCCTCCCAGGCGCGCGACCAACGGCTCGAAGTCCACCAGCGGGCCGCTGGCGGAGAGCGCATAGGCGAGCGGGAGGGAGCCCGAGGCGGTCGCGAGGACCCCGACGCCCGAGCCGACGATCGCGACCTGTGGGGTCTCCTCGTCCGGGGGAGCTTCCTGCGCGAGGGCTGCGACCGCGAGGGAGAGGAGGACCGAGCTCGCGATGCGCGGGATCAGCCGACGTCGAGTCACCGCGCCGGAGAATAGCATCGGCGCTCGACGGCTCGCGGCGAAGTGTGGAATGCTCGTCGACGTCGTTTGGGACCGGTTGCACCCCGGGGAGGCGAAGGATGGAGATCCGACAGTTCCGCGTCGTCTTGAAGGCGCGTGATTTCGACCGCACTTGCGCGTTCTACGGCGAGACGCTGGCGTTGCCGCGGCTGCAGAGCTGGGACGGCGACCATGGACGGGGCGCGCTCTATCAGATGGGCACCGGCATCCTCGAGGTCCAGGGGCGGCCGCACGGCGAGGACGCGGGGCGCGACGAGGCGTTCGACTACCGCGGGCCGCAGCAGAAGATGGTGCTGATGGTGAACGTGCCGTCGGCCGAGAAGGCCTACGAGGAGCTCATCTTCCGTAACCGCAACATCCCCGGCGGCCTCACGACCGGCGCCGACGGCGCCAAGGTCTTCGAGACCCACGACCCCGACGGCGTCAAGGTCGTCTTCCGGCAGAGCGACTGACCCCCCCGAAGCGACGCCGGTTTGCACCCTGGCGCCCGATTTTGGTAAGTTCCGCGGGTCCTGGCGCGTTCGTCTAGAGGTCTAGGACGCTGGCCTCTCACGCCGGTAACACGGGTTCGAATCCCGTACGCGCTACCAAACGCTCGCTGCTTCTCGAAGTTCCCTCGAAGTTATTGAAGAACGGACACGTTAGTGGTGTTCGAAATTCC
>CAYZBH010000080.1:0-12950 GCA_964476605.1 uncultured Thermoanaerobaculia bacterium
TCCTGGCGCGCGAGTTCGCGGTGAGCGCGCTGCGCAGCCACGCCGCCGCCGAGCACGTGGTGATCCCCGCGGGCTGGTCCGGAAAGGTGAAGACGGGGACTCAAATCGTCGCCATCTCGCTGCTCATCATCTACAACAAGCTCGGCGAGTTCTCCCATCTCGCGCCGCTCTCGCTCTGGGTGGCGGTCGTCGTGACCGCCTACTCCGGTGTCGACTACTTCCTGCGCTATCGCCGACTGCTCGCGGGCTCGGACGAGGCGACGCCCGCGGACGGCGCGTGATTTCCCGCGGTCTGCTCGAGCGGCTCATCCTCTTCGCCGGCCGGCGGCACCGGCTGGTGGTCGCGCTCTTCCTGATCGTGGTGGGCGGTGCGGGCGTGCTGGCGCTGCGCCTCCGGTTCGACCCCGACGTCCTCCACCTGCTGCCCAAGCGGGATCCGGCGGTGATCACCTTCCGCGACACCCTGGAGGCCTTCGGGACGGTCGATACCTGGGTGACCGCGATCCGCCTCCCCGAGGAAGCGCCGCTCGATCCCTACGAGTCGTTCGCCGACGCGCTCGCGGAGCGCATGGCGGGGAGCGGACTCTTCTCGTCGGTCGAGCACCGGCTGGGCGAGCCCGAGGAGTTGCTCTCCCAGTTCCTCCCGAGCGCCGCCCTCTTCCTCGACGCCGAGAGCCGTGACGCGCTCGCGGCGCGGCTGACCGACGGCGCGATCGCCGCGCGCGCCAAGGAGCTCCGGCGCCTGCTCGAGATGCCGCAGGCGCTCGCGGTCAAGGACCTGCTGAAGCTCGATCCGCTCGGCATCTCGCCGATCTTCGTGGACCGGATCGGCGGCGTCCGCGGGCCGCTCGCCGTCGACTGGCAGAGCGGACGCTATCTCTCCCGTGACCACCGCCTGCTGCTCATCCTGGGCAAGCCCGTCCGTCCGGCGCAGGATCTGGCGTTCAACCGGGAGCTCCACGACAAGCTCGCGGCGGAGGTGGAGGAGATCCGCGCGTCCTGGCCGGAGATCGCCCAGGACGAAGCGCTCGCGCCGCCCGAGGTCTTCTTCGCGGGCCGGCAGATGATCGCGCTCGACGACGTCGGGCTCATCCGGCGCGACGTCGTCCTGAACGCGGTGAGCTCGCTGTTCGGAGTGCTGGCGCTCTTCTACCTCGCCTACCGGCGGACGTCGTTGCTGCTCCTCGTCTTCTCGCCGCTCGCCTGCGGGCTCGCGATCACCTTCGGCTTCTCGGCGGTGGCGATCGGGGTGCTCTCCTCGGCGACGGCGGGGGTCGCGGCGCTGCTGGTGGGGCTCGGGGACGACTTCGTGATCGTGCTCTACGGGCGCTACGTCGAGGCGCGCCAGGACGGGCACTCGGTCGTCGACTCGCTACGCGCCATGGGGGGCGCCACCGCCCGCGGCGTGGTGCTGGGGGCGGTGACCACCGCCGCCACCTTCTACGCCTTCCTGATCACCGACTTCACCGGTCTCTACCAGATGGGTCTGATCGTCGGGACCGGTATCCTCTTCTGTCTGCTCGCGGTGCTCCTGCTGGTGCCGGCGATGATCGGCTGGAGCGAAGAGCATCACCGCAAGCGGGATCGCGAGCCGCGCCTCCACCTCTTCGCCTTCGGGATCGAGCACCTGACCCGCCTCGCCATCCGGCGTCCGGTCGAAACGCTCCTCACCGCCGGAGCCATCACGGTGGCGGCGCTCGGTGTGGTGACCCGTTTGCAGTTCGACGACAACGTCGAGGCGCTGCGTCCACCCGGCAACCGGGGCATCCTGGCTCAGGCCGAGATCAACGAGCATTTCGGCGCCGGCTTCGATCACATGTCGCTGGTGCTCAGCGCGCCGACTCTCGATCAGGTGCTGGCGCTCGCGGACCGCGCCGCCGCTTCCGCCGGAACGCTGGTGGCCGACGGCCGATTGGGCGGCTTCGACGCCGTCACGTCGGTCCTGCCTCCGCCGCAGGTCCAGGCCGAGGCGCTCGCGTGGCTCGGGTCGGAGCGGGCGGGCGCCCTCGACATGGATCGCGTGCGGTCGCGCTTCGCGGCAGCCCTCGAAGCCGAGGGGTTACGACTCGCGCCGTTCGAGCACGGTCTCGACCTGCTCGCCGAGGCCCTCTCGCCGCCGGGCCCGATCACCCGCGAGGGGCTCCTCGCGCTGCCGCAGGGCAAGGCTCTCCTCGATCGCTACCTGCGGGAGGACGCGCAGGGATGGCGGAGCCTGGTGAAGGTCTACAACCTTCCGGGACGGCCGAAGCGCGAGATCCCGGTAGCGGCCGAGGACCTCGCGCGCTCGCTCGGTCCGGCGGCCAAGCTCACGGGGATCAACGTGCTCAGCCGGAGCCTGCGCGGCGAGGTCCGGCGCGACGCCGTGGTCTCGGCGCTGATCGGTCTGGTGGCGGTCGCCATCCTGCTCTGGGTCGACTTCCGCGACCTGAAGAGCGCGCTCCTCTCGCTCCTCCCGCTGCTGGTCGGAGTGGTGTGGATGATCGGCGCCATGGTGCTGCTCGACTTCCACATGAACTTCATGAACATCTTCGTGATCACGATGATCATCGGCATCGGGGTCGACTACGGGATCCACGTCATCCACCGCTACCAGGAGGAGCTCGCGAATCCGGCGGGTCACCCACTCCTGGCGCTCGAGGAGACCTCGCGCGGTGTCTTCCTGGCGGCGCTCACCACCATCGTCGGCTTCGGTTCGCTCGCGACGTCGCACTACCCGGGGCTGATCTCGATGGGCATGGTCTCGACGCTCGGCACCCTCGCGACTTGCCTCGTCGCCATCGTGGTGATTCCCGCCTGGCTCGCCTGGCGCCACCCCGAGGCGCCGAGCGTGACGGGGCGTGAGGATGCGGAGAGCTCAGCGCCGTAGCGCCGTCAGCAGGAGCGGGCCGGCGGCGAAGCCGGCGAGGTGCGCGTACCAGGCGACGCCGCCGGTCCCGGAACCCGGGGCCGCCGCGAGCGCCCCCACGAGCTGGAGCAGGAACCAGAACGGGATGAAGAGGAACGCGCGGCTCCGCATCGGCACGAGCAGACAACCGAGCGGCAAGACGCCGGAGAGGCGCGCCTTCGGGAAGAGCACGAGGAACGCGCCGAGCACGCCGGCGATGGCGCCCGAGGCGCCGATCAGCGGCAGCGTCGAGCGGGGGGTCGCGGCGATCTGCGCCGCCGAAGCGACGAGACCGGCGGCGAGATAGAGCGCCAGGAAGCGTCGGGGCCCGAGCTTTCCCTCGACGTCGTCACCGAACACCCAGAGGAAAGCGAGGTTGCCCACCAGGTGCAACCAGCCGCCGTGCAGGAAGAGGGCGGTGACGAGACGTAGCGGCAGGCGCCAGGGCGCCGCGAGCGCGACGACCTCGGCGGGTGAGACCGCGAGCCGCGCGAGCGCCGCAGGGAGTCGCTCGCCGAGCGAGATCTCCCAGGCGAAGAGGGAGGCGTTGGCGACGAGGAGCGCCGCCGTCGCCCAGGCGAAGCGGCGCGTGCGGCGCGAATCCCGGAGCGGGATCACCGCCGGCGAGCACCGCGCACGCGATGCACGCGCAGGAGGTTGGTCAGCGGTCGGTCGCGGATCGGCGAGCCCATCAGCAGGACCATGCACTCTCCCGGACGGATGAGCTTGCGCTCGAGGAGCTCGCGCTCGACGAGCTCGACCAGGTCGTCGCGGTGCTGCACCTCGCGCTCGAGATGGATCGGCCGCACCCCCCAGAGCAACTGGATGCGGCGCGCCACGCGGGCGTCGGTGGTGAAGACGAAGGTCGGCACGACGGGGCGATAGCGCGCCAGCCGCCGCGCCGTGAAGCCCCCCTGCGAGAAGGCGACGATGCGGCTGCCCGCGAGCTTGCTCGCGGCGTGCACGCCGGCGGCGGCGATGACGTCCGCGATCTCGACGGCGCCGGAGAGGGCGGCGTCCTCGAACAGCCGGGGCAACGGCACGGGGAAGCGTCCGTCGGGCAGCTGCGGGTCGCGCGGCGGGTCGCCGGCCGCGAAGCTCTCGAGCTTGTAGCGCTCGGCTTCGAGGACGATGCGGGCCATCGTGCGCACCGTCTCCACCGGGAACCGGCCGGCGGCGGTCTCGCCGGAGAGCATCAAGGCGTCCGCGCCGTCGAAGACGGCGTTGGCGACGTCGGAGGCCTCGGCGCGGGTCGGCCGCGGCTGCGTCATCATCGACTCGAGCATCTGGGTCGCGACGATCACCGGTTTGCCGAGCCGGCGCCCGGCGGCGACGATGCGCTTCTGGAGCACCGGCACCTCGTGCAGGGGCACTTCGACCCCGAGATCGCCGCGGGCCACCATGACCGCGTCGGCCGCTTCGACGATCTCCTCGATGTGCTCGACGGCGGCCGCGCGCTCGAGCTTGGCGACGATCGGGATCTCGGCGCCGAGGCGCGCGGCGACGGCGCGCACCTCTTCCACGTCGCGCGCCCGCCCGATGTAGCTCGCGGCGAGGAAATCGGCGTCCTCGGCGACCGCGAAGGCGATGTCGCCGCGGTCCTTCTCGGAGATCGCGAAGGGCAAGCGCGAGTCGGGGAGATTGATCCCCTTGCGGGTGGAGACGGCGCCGCCGTGCACCACGCGCGCGGTGACGCGCCCCCCCCGTTTGGCGACCACCGCGAGCTCCACCATCCCGTTATCGATCAGCACGCGCTCGCCGGCACGCAAGTGGTCGAGGAACTCGGCGTCGTCGACCGGCAGATCGATACCGCGCGTGCCCGCTCCGAGCGTCAGGCGTTCGCCGACACGGAGCAGGCGCGGCCCTTCGTCGAGCCGTCCCAGGCGGTAGCGCGGGCCCATCAGGTCGAGCAACGCCGGCACGTAGCGACCGCGCGAGGCGGCGACGCGGCGCAGGCGGCGAAGATTGACGCGATGGCCGGCGAGGTCGCCGTGTGACAGGTTGAAGCGGATGACGTCCGCGCCGGCGGCGAGGAGGCGCGCGAGCACCGGCTCTTCCGAGCTCGCGGGCCCGAGCGTGGCGATGATCTTGGCGCGGCGTTCCATGGGCTCGCCCGGGGCGGGCGAGGCGCCAAGGATAGCCAAGCGCGGCTTCGACGCCAAGCCGGTTCTGGTATCGTTCCGCGGGCCCGGAGCTCCCACCGGGCGATCTCGATCCATGTTCGAAGGCCTACAAGAGAAGTTTCAGGACGTCTTCCGCCGCCTCAAGGGCGAGGGGCGGATCAGCGAGGAGCATCTCGCGGCGGCCCTCAAGAAGATCCGCCTGGCGCTGCTCGAGGCCGACGTCCACTTCCGCGTCGTCAAGGAGCTGCTGGCGCGCGTCGAGGCGCAGGCGGTCGGGGCGAAGGTGCTCGAGAGCCTCTCGCCGGCGCAACAGGTGATCAAGATCGTGCGCGACGAGCTCACGGTGACGCTCGGCGGCGAGGACGCGCGCGAGCTCCGGGTGGACGGCGCTCCGGCGGTCATCCTCCTGTGCGGCCTGCAGGGATCGGGCAAGACCACCACCAGCGGCAAGCTCGCCCGGCGCTTGCTGGGGCGCGGCCGCTATCCGCTCCTCGTCGCCGCCGATCTGCAGCGCGCCGCGGCGGTGGAGCAGCTGGCGCAGGTCGCCTCCCGCGTCGAGGTGCCGGTGCTGCGGCCCGAAGCCGGCGAGACGGTGGTCGACGTCGGGCGGCGGGCGCTGCGCCACGCGCGCGAACGGGGGCGCGACGTGGTGCTCATCGACACCGCCGGCCGGCTGCACGTCGACCAGGCGCTGATGGAGGAGATCCGGGACCTCGCCCAGGCGGTCGGTCCGGACGAGATCCTCTACGTCGCCGACGCCATGACCGGCCAGGACGCCGTGCGCTCGGCGCAGGAGTTCGCGACCGTGCTGCCGCTCACCGGCGTGCTGCTCACCAAGCTCGATGGCGACGCCCGGGGTGGCGCGGCGCTCTCGGTGCGCGCGGTGGCCCAGGTGCCGATCCGCTACGTCGGCGTGGGCGAGAAGCCCGAGGACCTCGAGCTCTTCTCCCCGGCGCGCATGGCCTCCCGCATCCTCGGCATGGGCGACGTCCTGACCCTGATCGAGAGGGCGCAGGAGACGGTCGACGCCAAGGAGGCGGAGCGCCTCGCCGAACGCCTGAGCCGCAACGAGTTCACGCTCGAGGACCTGCGCGACCAGATGCGACAGATCCGCAAGATGGGCCCGCTCAAGGGGATGCTCGAGATGCTCCCCAAGATGGGACCCCTGCGCGGCCTGCAGCAGGTGGGGGAGGCCGACGAGCGCCGGATGGGGCGCATGGCGGCGATCCTCGACTCCATGACGGGCGCCGAGCGGCGGAATCCCGGACTCCTCAACGCCAGCCGCAAGCGGCGCATCGCCCGGGGCTCGGGCACCAGCGTGCAGGAGATCAACCAGCTGATGAAGCAGTACCTCGGGATGAAGAAGCTGATGAAGGGGGTGAAGTCGGGATGGCTCCAGCGCGCCTTCGGCAAGGGGGGGAGGCGCTGACTGTGGTAGCATCCCGGCTTCGGAATCCGCCCGGGGGGCCCTCTCCCGCGGCGACAATCCGGTAACTTCTGGAGGTCGAAGCAGATGCTCAAGATTCGGCTGCGCCGGATGGGCGCCACGAACAAGGCGTTCTATCGGGTCATCGTCTCCGATTCGCGGCGCGCTCCGACGAGCTCCGCGCTGGAGGAGGTGGGGATCTACGATCCGCGCCAGTCCCCCCCGCGCATCCAGCTCGACCGCGCGCGCATCGACTACTGGGTCGGCCAGGGCGCCCAGCTCTCCGACACCGTCCGCCAGATCGTCGCCAGCAGCGCCGGCTGACGTGGGCGCGGCGGAAGACCTGACCTCCGTCGTCCGCCTGCTGGTGGACGATCCGCGGGCGGTGAGCGTCGCCGCCGGCGAGGGGGCGGGTGCAGTGCGGCTCGACCTCAGCGTGGCGCCCGGCGACCGCGGCAAGGTGATCGGCCGCCGCGGCCGCACGATCGAGGCCCTGCGCGCGCTCGTCGACAGGCGCGGCGAGCGGGAAGGCAGGTCGTATGCCGTCGAAGTCCTCGACGACTGAGTCCGCAACCAGTCTGCCAGGCCGCATCAACGTCGGTCTCGTCGTCCGCCCGCACGGCATCCGCGGCGAGGTCCTGGTCGAGGCCTGGAGCGAGCGGCCCGAGCGCTTCGCTTCCGGATCGGTGCTCGGCGCGGTGGCGCCCGATGGCTCCGCCCGGACGCTCGAGGTCGTCGAGGCGCACGCGCATCGCGGGGGCCTGCGCGTCCGCTTTTCGGGATTCGCGGACCGCGATGCCGCCGAGGCGCTCCGCGGCTACCGGCTCGACATCGACCGGGCGGAGGTGCCCGAACCCCCGCCGGGCGCTTTCTACGTCTTCGAGCTCGTCGGCTGCCGCTGCCACGACCGATGCCTCGGGGACCTCGGGGAGGTCGTGGACCTGACCGAGCAAGGGGGGGGCTCGCTGATCGAGGTGCGGCGCGAGGACGGCCGGCTCCTCCTGCTGCCGTTCGTGGAGGACTTCCTGGTCGGCGTCGATCGCGCCGCGCGGACCATCGAATGGCGACTTCCGGAAGGGTTGGTCGAGGCGTGCGCCTCCAGGTCCTGACCATCTTCCCCGAGCTCTTCGAGGCGTTCCTGGCGACCTCGCTCATCGGGCGCGCGCGGGAGCGCGGGCTGCTCGCGGTCGAGGTTCGGAATCTGCGGGATTTCACCCTCGACCGGCATCGCACGGTGGACGACGAGCCCTACGGCGGTGGCGGCGGCATGGTGATGAAGGCGGAGCCCTGGTTGCGCGCCGTGCGCGCCGCCGCGACCCCGGGGAAGAGCTGGCGGATCCTGCTCTCGCCGCAGGGTGCGCGGCTCGACGAGCGGAAGGTCCGGGAGCTCGCGGCGCGCGAAGAGCTGGTGCTGCTCTGTGGCCGCTACGAGGCGATCGACGAGCGGGTGCGATCGGCGGTGGTGGACGAGGAGATTTCGATCGGGGACTACGTGCTCTCGGGGGGGGAGCTGCCGGCGATGGTGCTGATCGAAGCGCTCTCGCGCCAGATTCCCGGCGTCGTGAAGCTCGCGGAATCGGTCGAGCGAGACAGCTTCCGGGCCGGGCTGCTCGACCACCCGCACTACACCCGGCCGCCCGAGCTCGAGGGGATGGGGGTGCCCGAAGTCCTGCTCTCGGGGGACCATGCCGCCATCGAACGCTGGCGGGAGCTCGCGGCGCTCCGGGCGACCTGGGAGAAACGCCCCGATCTCCTGGCCGGGGCCCGCCTGACGCCCGCCCAGGAGCGGGAGCTCGAGCGTCTCGGGCCCCGACGGGTGCCGGACGAGTTGCCGTAAGCCGAGAAAATCAGGATAATTGCCAGCTCGGGAATCGAACGGTCGGTTCCCGCGTCGAGCCCCAGTCAGAGGTTGGTCATGAATGTCTTGAACGACGTCGAGAACGGCTATCTACGCACCGACATTCCGGAGTTCCGTCCGGGCGACACGGTCCGCGTGCAGGTGAAGGTGAAGGAAGGGGAGAAGGAGCGCCTCCAGGCCTTCCAGGGCGTGGTCATCGCCCGCCGGGGCAGCGGCACGCGCGAGATGTTCACGGTGCGCAAGATCTCCGGCAGCATCGGCGTCGAGCGCATCTTCCCGCTGCATGCTCCGGTGGTGGATCGCATCGAGGTCCTGCGGCGCGGGCGCGTGCGGCGGTCGAAGCTATACTACCTGCGCAATCTGAGGGGCAAGGCGGCGCGCATCGAAGAGCGCCGCGACGAGACGGCCTCCCCGGCCCGCAGCTGAGGCGCCGCCCGCGGCGCCGAGCGCGCGGGCATCGGGGCGGGGGACACGGGGTGACGACGACGCTCGATCTCTGCTGCGAGGCCTACCGGCTGAATCTCCTGTGCGGGGTCGAGGAACGCCTCGGCTGCGCCGGGTACGAGCGGGTGGCCGGCGCGGACGAAGCCGGTCGGGGGGCGCTCGCCGGGCCGGTGGTCGCGGCGGCGGTGATCCCCGATCTCGAGCATCCGATCGCCGGCGTCGACGACTCCAAGCAGATTCCTCCCGAACGTCGGCGGGCGTTGGCCGAGCGGGTGCGCGAGACGGCCCGCGCCTGGTCCGTGGTGGCGATCGGACCCGAGATCATCGACCGGTCCAACATCCTGGAGGCGACGCGAATCGCGACGCGACGCGCGGTCGAGGCCCTCTCGCCGGCCGCCGATTGCCTGGTCTCGGACGCCCTGAAGCTGCCGGATCTCGGCATACCCTGCTTGCCTCTCGTCAAGGCGGATGCGCTGGTCTACGCGGTCGCGTGCGCCTCCCTGCTCGCGAAGACGGAGCGGGATCGGCTCCTCGACGACCTCGCCGGGGACTATCCGTGGTACGGCTTCGAGGAGCACAAGGGGTACGGCGCCCCCGGACATCGCGCCGCGCTCGAGCGCTTCGGTCCGAGCCCGGTCCACCGTCTGACCTTCCGCACCGTGCTTCCGCGCGTCGCTCGGAGAGCCGCCTGATGGCTCTCAACCGGCCGCAGGTCATCGCTTCGGCGGAGAAGCTCGTCTCGCGCGGCAAGATCGAGGCGGCGATCAAGGAGTACCGGAAGCTCCTCGCCGACAACCCCAACGACGCTTCCACGCTCAACCGGTTGGGGGACCTCTACGCGCGCGTCGACCGCATCGACGAGGCGGTGAAGCTCTTCTCGCAGATCGCCGACCGGTACACGGACGACGGCTTCTTCGTGAAGGCGATCGCGATCTACAAGAAGATCATCAAGCTCGACCCGACCCGGCTCGCGGTCTACGAGCGCTTGGCCGAGCTCTACCACAAGCAGGGACTGATTCCCGAGGCGCGGACGCAGTATCAGGTGCTGGTCGACTACTACCAGAAGCACGGCAACGCGACCTCCGCCGCGGCCATCCTGCAGAAGATGGCGATCCTGGTGCCGGACGACCCCGGACCGCACGTCAAGCTGGCGGAGCTCTACCACGCGCAGCAGCTGTCCGAGAAGGCGCTCGCCGAGTACCGGTTGATCGCGGACCTGATGCTGCGGCACAACAAGGTCGACGAGGCGACGCAGGTCTACGCGAAGGCGATCTCGGCGGAACCGCAGGACATCGCGTTCATCACCGATGCCGTGCTGGGTCTCAAGGACTCCGGCCACATGGGAGCCGCGGCACGGCTGCTGGCGCTGGCCGTGGACCTCAATCCGCAGGCCGAGAAGATCGCGCGGCTGGCCGGCCTCGGCCGGGCGGCGCGTCCGGCCGAGGAAGCGGCGCCGGAAGGCGAGCCGGCGGTCCTCAAGGTGTCCGACCTCACCTCGCCGCGCCCCTCGGCGAAGACGCCGGAGATCCTCCACTTCGACGCCAACCTGCTGCAGCAGCCGGTCGCGCCGCAGCGTCCGACACCTCCCGCCGTCCCGACGCCCCCGCCGGGCTTCGCGGACGAAGAGATCGACCTCATCATCGAGCTGCCCTCCGAGGAGGAGTCGCCGAGCACTCTCGTGAGCCCGACCCAGGAGATGCTCGAGCGCTCTCCGGAATCCCCCTGGTTCTCGGGCGAGGCGGGGACGGGCGTCGAGTTCGATCTCGAGATCGAGGGCCTCGACGAGAGCGCCGCGGTGCCGCAGACCGAGGTTGCGGCGCCGGCGGTCCCCGCTCCCTCCGGAGAGAGCCGCGCCGAGCCGCTGGAAGAGCCCGCGATCGAGTGGGAGTTCGAGCCGGAGCCGGAGCTCGAGATCCCAGCCGTGGCGCCTCCCGCGCCCAGGGCGGCGCTCGATCTCGAGGAGCTCGAGCGCACGGCGTACGAGGTGGCGCCCGCCGAGGTGCCGGCCGCGCGCCGTCAGGAGGATCTGCTCGCGGAGGCCGAGGTCTTCAGCAAGTACGGACTGCGCGAGAAGGCGCACGATCGGCTCCGCGAGCTCCTGCAGTCGCAGCCGCGCCACCTCGCCGCCAATGCCCTGCTGGTGACGCTCTGGATCGAGGAGGGCAAGCACGACCGGGCGCTCAAACGCGCCAACCAGCTCGCGGAGCTCGCGGCGGGGGACGAGGGTCAGGTCTGGGGGCAGTTGCGCCAGCGCCTGGTCAAGGCGGGCTATCAGGTGGAGGGAGACCGGGTCGTCGCGCCGCCGGCGATGCCCAAGAAGCGCGACAAGATCGCGTCGCTCCTCGAGGACCTGGCCTCCTTCTCGCCGTCGCGCGCGGCCAAGCCCAAGACCGAGGAGGCGCCGCGCGCGAAGGCCGCGCCGCCGCCCGAAGCGCCATTCCTTCCGGAGCCGGAGCCAGAGGCGGCGCCGCCTCCCGCGCCGCCGGCGAAGACCAGGCCGGCACAGCGCCCGTTCGAGCTGCGTCTCGATCTCGAGGAGGAGGACCGGATCGAGATCACGCTTCCGGAGCCCGCCGCGCCGCCGCCACCCGCGGAGCCGCCGGCGGCGTCTCCAGCGCCGCCGCAGGCGCTCGCGCCGACGCCCGAGCGGATCGCCGCCGACGAGAGCCTCTCGTGGCTCGATCAGGCGGTGACCGCGCCGCCGTCGCCCGAGCGCGCGGAAGAGAAGTTGTTCGAGGAGGAGGAGGGGTTCTTCGATCTCGCCGCCGAGCTCGAGCAGGAGCTCTCGAGGGACGACCTCATCACCGGTCAGGATCTGCTGCCGACGCCGCAGGAGCAGACGCTCGAGGAGATCGTCGAGGGGTTCAAGCGGGGCGTCGCCGAGAGCCTCTCCACCGAGGACTACGACACCCATTACAACCTCGGCATCGCCTATCGCGAGATGGGGCTCCTGGACGAGGCGATCGGCGAGTTCCAGCTCGCGTCGAAGGACGCCAAGTACCTGGTCGACTGCTGCTCGCTCTTGGGCGGCTGCTTCCTCGAGAAGGGCTTGCCCGAGCTCGCGGTGAAGTGGTACCAGCGTGGGATCGAGGCGCCCAACCTGGCGGAAGAGGCCTACCTCGGCCTGCTCTACGATCTCGGCAACGCCTACCTCTGGCAGAGCGACACGGACAAGGCGCGCAAGACCTTCGTCGAGATCTACGGCATCAACTCGAACTACCGCGACGTGGTCGCGAAGCTCGCCGAGCTCGAGTCGGCGCACTGAAGGCCCCCTCCCGGGCGCGCCGCCTGCGGCTCACGCGCTCGAACTCCTCCTTGAGCCCCGCGAGCAGCGCGGGCAACTTCCGATAGAGGCGCTTCGGCCGCCGCCGCTTGGCGCGAGCCAGCGCGTAGGAGGTCAGGAGCGGCAGGCCGATGGTGGCGTCGGTGTAGCAGACCACCGCGTCCGGCAGCTGCTCGGGGTCGACCTTGCCCCAGGAGACCGCCTCGCCCGGCGTGGCGCCGGAGAGCCCGCCGGTGTCGGGGCGCGCGTCGGTGATCTGGAGAAAGTAGTCGTGCCCGGCTTCGGAGAGGCCCAGAACTTCCTGGATCTGCGGCTCCGTCTGGAGCATGAAATTCTTCGGGCTGCCGCCACCGACGATCCAGCAGGCGCTCTTGCCTCCCGTGGCCTTGGCGTTCCAGACGATGGCCGCCGAGAGATTGACGTCCGCCGAGACGTCGAAGGCGAGGCGCGAGCCCTCGAGCTCGAGGGCCGCGACGTTCATGCCGATCGAGCTGTCGCCGGGCGAGGAGGTGAAGATCGGCACGTCATAGCGGTAGGCCGCGGCGAGGAGCGAGGTGCCGACGATCCCCAAGTGCTCTTCCACTGCCGCGACATAGCGTCCGACGCGGTGGTGGAACTCGGGGGTCGCCATCGGCCGGTCGAACTCGGGCAGGCGCATGACCTGGCGATAGAAGCGATCGGTGTCCAGGAGCACGCGGTAGTCGAAGACGATGTCGTAGATGCGCACCACGCCCGCCGCGCGCAGCGCGACGTCGTCGGCGAAGGGGCTCCCCGCGTGCAAGGCGAGGCCGATGGCGTGGTGGGTGTCGTGGTAGAGGTTGGCGCCGGTCGAGATGATCCAGTCGACGAATCCGGACTCGAGGAGCGGCACCAGGCAGGACTTGCCGTAGCCGGCGGGTGTGAGCGCGCCGGTGAGGCTCATGCCGACCGTC
>CAYZBH010000081.1:0-12938 GCA_964476605.1 uncultured Thermoanaerobaculia bacterium
GGCAAGTGACTTCGACGAGCGATCCGGCTGGGATGAAGCGCAATCGGCGGGACATGCCTACCCGAGACGAGAACTGGAGTGCCTACCTTTCACTATTCGGCTGGCACCCACCGCGACCCGCGGCGACTTTCGACGGCGAGGATCTCTACCCCGACGACGCCGCGAAGGCCGCCGCGCTCCTGCACTCCCTGGTGACCGGCCATCCCTTCGCCGACGGCAACAAGCGCACCGGCGCGGTCGCCGCGGAGCTCTTCCTGGCGATCAACGGTTGGACGCTCGTCGAGAGCGAAGAGGCGCTCTACTCCGTCGTCCTTCGGGTGGCTCGCGGCGAGCTCGCCAGCGAAGCGCTGGCGATCTGGATCCGTCAGCGGCTGACTCCCGCCGAAGAGTGAGGGCTTTCTACTCGTAGTGCGTCCACATTCGAAGCACGCGGACGGCGCGCTCGGAGGGGTGGACGTCGTAGACGAGGCGATGTTGGATGTTGATGCGCCGCGAGAAGGCACCCGCGAGATCGCCGACCAAGCGCTCGAACGGCGGAGGCGTCTCGAACGGGTCTCGCGCGAGGAGCGCCAGGAGGCGCTCCGCCTTCGGCTTCAGTCCGCTCGCCGCGAGCTTCTTGGCGTCGCGTGCCGCTTGACGGGTGAAGACGACCTGCCAGGGCTCCTCCGCCGCCGCGCGTCGCTTCACCAGGGGAGCTTCTTGACAGACTTGGCGAGCGGCTCGCGCAGGCCGGCGCGGATCGACTCGCGCATGCCGGGGATCGAGAGCAGGTAGAGCGTCTCGTCGATCGCCCGCCAGTCAGCTTCCGAGACCAGCACCGCGCTCCCGCGCCGGCCGGTGATCTCGACCGGCTCGCTCGTCTCCGCGACCTCGTCCACGAGCCGGTAGAGGTTCTGGCGCGCCTTCGTCGCCGGGATCGACTTCATGCGCGGAGCGTACGCAGTTCCGTACGCTCAGTCAAGAGCTTCGACTCCCCCCTACGGCAGCAGATTCCTCCCGTCGAGCTGGGTCGGAGGCTTGACGCCGTAGAGGGCGAGGAGGGTCGGCATGACGTCGGCCATGTAGGGCTGGGGCGTGGTCGAGAGCTTTCGGTTCGCGAAGATGACGCCGTCGACGAGCGGCGGGTAGACCGAGCAGTGGTCGGCGCTCCAGACGTCGAGGTTGGGCTCGACGATCGACTTCGCGACGATCCCGAGCGTGTCCTGCCAGCCGACGCGATAGCCCGAGGCGTTCGACGGGAAGAGGTCGGGGATGAGCGCCGGGTCGTAGGTGCCGTAGGCCTCGTCGCGGGTGAAGACGTAGGCCACCGGATGATCCCCCGTCTCCGGATCCACGTACTGCGGCAGCCGCTCCTTGAGCTCGGCGACGAGCTTCGCGTACTCCTCCCCCGGCTTCACGATTCCCTGCCCTTCGCGCCCCTGGAGGTTGATGTAGATGTTGCCCAACCCCATCGCGTAGGCACGCGTCTTCGACCAGTCGACGTTCTGGAAGAACTGCCCCTTGTCGAAGAGCGCCTCGAGGTTCGCCCGCTGATCGCTCTCCCCCTTGAGGATCAGGTACCCCTCGTGCGCGAGCCAGGTGTTGTAGTTCATCGTCCGGCGCCAGGGGGCGAAGCCGTGGTCCGAGACCACGAAGAGCAGCGCGTCCTTCGGCATCTTCGCCATCACGTCGCCGACGATCCCGTCCATCCGCACGTAGGCGCGCTCGATCGCGTCGCCGTATTTCGCGGCGCCTTCGGGCGTGTAGAGCGGGTGCTGCGGGTCGATGTAGCGCCACATCACGTGCTGCACGCGGTCGGTGAACTCGAAGTAGTGGACGTAGACGTCCCAGTCGTCGGCGAGCAGCCCCTCGAGCATCTTCTCGTCGGTCTGGACCGTGAAGTCGGTGTCCTGGAAGAAGGTCTCGTCGTCGATCGTCCCCCCCTTGATCGACCAGGTGTCGATCATCCAGCCGATCGTCTTGAAGAGACCGAAGCGGCGGACGAGATCGGCGGCGAAGCTGCGGGGCGCCGTGACGTCGAGGATCGGCGGCAGGTGCGCGGGGTCGAACTGGATCGGCGAGAGGTAGATCCGGACCTCCGGCTCGATCGAGAGAACGCGGAAGCGGCCGATGCCCGAGAGCTTGATGAGAGGGTTGAACGGGAAGACGAAGCGCACCCAGGGGCTCCACTCGCCGGCCGCGAGCGAGAGCTTGGCGCCCGAGACCTCGATTCCGAGCTTCGACTTGTCGGGCGCCACCTCGAGCGTCATCGGGATGCGGATGTAGTCCGACTGCTGCGGGAAGAGCTTGTTCGGCGGGCCCTTGATCTCGGTCCGGATCGTCCCCTTGTTGTCCTCGAGCTCGACGATCTCGATCGAGATCTCGTTGCCGGTCTTCGGCTGGAAGAAGAGCTCCGAGGTGAAGTAGAAGGGCTTGCCGATCCGCCCCGAGAGATCGGGCGTGCCGAGCCCCGAGAGCATCTCGCCGTGCTCGAACGGCTCCGGCGGGAAGGTGACCGGCATGCGCATCACCCGCACCTTCTTCCCGGCCTCGCCCAGCACCTTCCAGAACGGGTCCCCCTGGCGCCGGTTGATCACCGAGGGGACGGAGGTCGGCAACATCTTCGAGCCCACCCACCAGCCGCCGGCGCCGCCCGCGATCGCCAGCACCAGCCCGACCATCCCGGCGCTACGGGCACGGAGTCGGATCAGTTTTCCAAGTAAGAATCCGAAGAGAAACGTCGCGAGCGCCGCGAGCGCGGCCACCGCGAGCGCGTTGCGCTCGCCGAAGAGAAAGGGCTTCGTCGTCTCGTCGAAGGCGGCGAAGCTCGGCCGGTAGGTCGCGGTGTCGCGCTTCAGGAAGTCGAAGATCGTCGTCCGCCCGGGATTGAGGCCGGTCGAGAAGGTCGACCAGGAGACCGGCGTCTGCGACGGGATCGTCGAACGGAGCGAGGAGAAGGTCCCTTGGTCGCGGAGCTTCGCCAGGTTCGGCAGCTTCCCCTCCGCCATCCAGCGCTCCGTCATCTTGGCGTCGACGCCGTCGAAGCCGAGCACCACGACGCGCTCGCGCGGCGGCGCGGCAGCGGAAGCCAGGGAGACGCAGACGAAGGCGGTGAAGAGCGCGGCGAGGAGGGACTTCGAACGGCCGTTGCGCATCGACTCTCGGGCTCCTTGGGAAGCGCCGCTGGGGCGGCGGGAACGGACTGGAAGGCCGGGGAGGCGACGCGAGGCCCATCCCGGCGGACGCGGTCGCGCATCCTAGCAAACCGCGCCGCGCGCCGAGGGATAATCCCGGGCGAGTGGTCCCCTGGATGGAAGTCGCTTGCTGCCCGCCCGTGCCGCCTCCTCCGGAGGCCCGATGAGCGCGTCCGATGCACGCATCGAGGCGCTCCGGCGGCTCTCGCCCGCCGCGGCCCGCGAGTCGTTGGGCCGCCTCCTGCTCGAGGAGGCCTCGCCCGCCATCTGGCGGGTCCTCCGAGCTCAGCTCGGCGAGCTCCCCATCGCCGAGCAGGAGGAGCTCCACGGCACCGCGCTGCTCGCCCTGACCGAGCGTCTGCAGGCGTGGCTCGAAGGGGATCCCGGGGAGGAGATCGCGAGCCTCTCGGCCTACGCCGCGGCGACCGCGCTCAACGCCTGCCGCGCCTACCTGCGGCGCCGCTACCCCGAGCGGACGCGGCTCGACAACCAGCTCCGCTATCTGCTCCGCCACCTGGACGGGCTCGCTCTCTGGGAAGGACCGGGGGGGGCCTGGTGCGGATTCGCCCGCTGGCGGGGCCGGGAACGGGAGGGCGAGGGCGCGGCGACGAAGGCGCTCGCGCCCTTCCTCGCCACCCTCGGGCACCCGGCCGCGACCCTGCCGCTCGCGGACCTCCTGCGGCGGCTCCTCCTCTGGAGCGGCGGCGCCTGGCGCTTCCGCGCGCTCGTCGCCACGATGGCGGAGCTTCGCGGGGTGCGCGACCTCCCGCCGGTGTCGCTCGCCGCGGGGGGCGAGGAGGGCGCCCCGGGTCTCGACCTCGCCGAGGAGCGCCCCGGCGCCGAGCAACAGCTAGCCGACCGGCAGTACCTCCTGCTCCTCTGGGGCGAGATCCGCGAGCTCCCCCGCGCCCAGCGTGTCGCCCTGCTGCTCAATCTGCGCGACGGGCGGGGGGGGGACCTGCTGAGCCTCCTGCCGGTGGCTGGGATCGCCCCCCTGGGCGAGGTCGCCGCCTCGCTCGAGATCCCCGCCGAGACGCTCCGCGGACTCTGGCCCCGCCTGCCGCTCGAGGATCAGGAGATCGCCGCGCTCTTGGGAAATAACCGAAGACAGGTCATCAACTTACGAAAGAGCGCCCGGGAGCGGCTCGGGCGCCGGATGCGCCGCCACGAGGAACCCTCCGGCGGGCGGTAACCGGGATGGAGTTTTCGCATCTCCTGGAACTGAGGGCAGGAATGGAGCGTCACGACCCCCAACTCGTCCCGACCGCCGATCTGGTCAGCCGCGTCGCGGCCCAAGCGACGCTCGTCGGTGCCTTGCGCGGCCCTCTCGCGCACGCCGCACGGTGGGAGGCGGAACCCTCCTACGAGCTGCTGGAAGCTGCGGTCGACGGACGGCTGGATCGCGATGCCAGCGAGGCGCTCGCAGCGCGCCTGGCCGACGACCCCCAGTTGCAACGGGAGGTCGCCGACCTCGCCGCGCTCCGGGACCTGAGCGCCGAGTCGGTTCCGCCGGCTCGTCGCGCCTCGGCCTCGTCGCGCTGGATCGGCGTCGCCGCGGCGCTCCTCCTCGCCCTCTTCGGCGCCGACGCGCTCCTGCATCGCACCCGCCAGCCCGCCACGGGCTCGGACCAGGCGAGCGCGGCGCGCGAGCGCGGCGAGAAGCTCTTCAGCGACGACTTCGAGAGCGGCAACGCCGACCGCTGGTCGACTCGCTGAACCGCGCCTCCGTCCGTCCGCGACAGCCGTCAGAGATAGCCGAGCGAGCGCAGGTTCTGGAGGTACTCGCGTCCGGACTCCGCGCTCTCCGCGCGCGGCGTGCGCACGCCGAATCCATCCACCAGCGCCGGCGGCTCGGACCAGGCGCAGAGCGGGAGCGGAGGGCCGAGCTCGCGGCTCTGCGGCAGACCCAGCGCCCGCACGAGCGTCGGCGCCACCGCGAGCGGCTCGATCTCTCCGGCGGACCCGGCCTGGCAGTCCCGGCGCCAGAGGAGCGCGCGTCCGCTCCCGGCGCGCCGCCGCCCGGGATCGAAGAGCACCACCACCGTGCCCTCGTCTCGCGCGAGCTCGCCCAGGAGCTCATCGACCTCTTGGAGCTGCCGGCGGACCAGATCGGCGAACGCCACGTCGCCGCCCAGCCACCCCTCGGCGAGGAGATCGAGCGCCGGCAGGTAGAGCGCCGTGGCGCGCGGGCGAGCGGGCGCCTCCCGCCGCGCCACCTCCCGGTAGAAGCGGTCCGGCAGGATGGCGCGCGCGAGCGCGTCGGCGGCGAGCGGAGCCGGCACGGCGGCCGCCAACGTCTCCCCGAAGACGCCGGCGTCGGTCTGCCGCGCGAGCGCCGTCATCTCGCGGCTTCGCGCCGCCGGAGCCACCGCCCCCTCGGTCCCCGCGAGCAGGAGTTGGTAGGCGCCGTGGGAGACCTCCAGCCCGGCCGAGCTCTCCGCCGGGAAGGTGGTCCACCAGTCCGCGGCGACCACCGGCGAGCCGCCGCGCGCCGCGAGCTCCCAGAACGTGAAGGCCGTCCGGCGGCTCGCGAGGAGCGGGCGGTACTCGGCGAGACCCAGCGGACGCTCGACCCAGTTCCAGTAGTGGCGCCAGGGCCCGCTCCGCGCGAGCGGCGTCGAGAGCCCGAGCGGCCGGAAGCTGTCGAGGGAGCGCACGCCGTGGCGGCGGCCGTCGACGCCGGTCGCGACGTCGGTCCAGAATTCCGCCGGCTCGAGGCGACGATCACGACGATAGGAGGCGAGCGCCCCACCCGAAGCGAGCAGCTCCGCGGTCGACGGCAGGTCGCCGCGCGCCAGCAGATAGTCGACCTCCTCCGCGAGCACCCCGTCGACGCCGACGAGCAGCACTCGTTCCCCCGGCGCCTCCGGGAGCGCGACCGGAGCGCGCGCCGAGCCCCGGGCCGGCGCGAAGAGCGCGATCGCGAGGAGCAGGATCAGCCCTCCCCCGAGGGCGCCCGCGACCATCCGCCGCGGCACCAGCCGCGAGCGGGGCGTCATGCGCGTGATCCGGATGGCGATCGAGAGCAGGCCGTTGGCGATCAGCTTGGCGACCGCCGCCGCCGCGAGCGGCACGGCGAGAGCCGCGACGGTGCGCTGCCAGGCCGGGAGCTCGAGCAGCAGGGCGCGCGAACGCCAGAGCGCGAAGACGACCAGGAGACCGGTGAAGCTGAAGGCGACGCCCAGGATGACACCCTCGAGGCTCCGCCCCGGGAAGAGCCGGACCGCGAGGAAGAAGCCCGCCGCCGCCACTCCGAATCCGAGCGCCGAGACGACCACGAGCGGCGGCACGAGGTGGAGCAGGAGCGCCGCGACGTCCAAGGGGGCGAGCGCGAAGAGCTGATTCGCGGCCGCGAGCGCCAGGGCATTGACGAAGGCGAGCAGCACGCCCGCGAGCGCGCCGACTCGCAGCGCCAGCGAGAGCATCGCGCGCGTCGGAGGCCGTTCCGCGAGCGCGTCCGCGAGCAGAAACCTCTCGACGCGGTGCGACAGGTAGCCGAGCCGCTGCAACTCGCGCCGGGCGAGCTCGATCTCGCCCGAGTTCCTCATCGCCTTCCGTAGGCCGCGACGAAACCAACGAGCGCGCTCAGGGTCTCGGCCCTGCGCCCGAACGGGGCGAGCGACTCCTCCGCGAAGGAGAGCAACTCGTCGGCGAGCGAGCGCGCGCCGTCGAGGCCGACCAGGCCGACGAAGGTCGCCTTCTCGCGATCCTGACCGACGTCCTTCCCGGCCTCCTCGGCGGTCGCCACGGCGTCGAGCAGGTCATCCTGGATCTGGAAGGCGAGCCCGAGGTTCTTCGCGAAACGGCCGACCGCCTCGAGCTCCCGCCGCCGCGCGTCCGCCGCCATGGCGCCGAGCTCGGCGGCGGCGACGAAGAGGGCCCCCGTCTTCTTGCTGTGCGTGAGCTCGAGACCGGCGAGCGTCACCTCGCCCGGGCGGCTCGCGAGGTCGAGCGCCTGGCCGGCCACCAGACCCTCGGCGCCGATGGCGGAAGCGAGGCAGTGGATCAGATCCTCGCCGCCGTAGCGCGTGAGGCGCAGCCGCCGGCTCGCTTCGGAGAGGAGACCGAAGGCGCGAACGAGAAGCGCGAAGGCGGCGAGCAGGGCGGTCGCCTCCCCGAACCGGCGATGCGTGGTGGGACGTCCGCGCCGCAGCGCCGCATCGTCCATCGACGGGAGGTCGTCGAGCACCAGCGAGCAGCCGTGCACCAGCTCGACCGCGCCCGCGACGTCGAGCGTCGCCTCGTCGTCGCGCCCCAGGAGCTGGGCGACCGCGACGGTGAGCACCGGCCGGATCCGCTTGCCGGGCGCGAGCGCCGCGTAGCGCATCGCCTCGCCGATCGCCGGAGCGCGCTCCTCGATCGGTCCCAGGATCGCCGGCAGACGCGCCTCGACCCGCGCCGCGAGGTCGGCGAGACGCGGATCGAGGGTGGGAACCGGCGGAGCCGTGGGCGGGATCAGGTCAGAAGGAGCGGACGGCTTCGTCTTCGCTGTCGTGGACCTCGAAGACCGTGATGAGCTGCGTGATCTGCAGGATGTCGTTCACCTTGGGCGGCAGGTTGAGGAGCTTCAGCTTGCCGCCGCGGTTCGTCACCGTGGTGAACGTGCTCACGAGCTCGCCGACCCCGGAGGAATCGATGGTGCTCACTCCGGCCAGGTTGATCAGCAGCTTGGTCGCGCCGCTCGCGAGCGCTTCTTGCACCGCCTCGCGCAACGCCACGTCCCCCTTGCCGATCGTGATCTTCCCTTCGACGTCGAGGACGGTCACGCCGTCGCGACTTCTCTTTTCGATCTTCATCGTCTCTCCTCCTGTCGTCTGGTCTCGGTCTCCGCGGCCGGCGCGAGCCGCTTGCGGAGGGTCACCGTGGTGCCACCCCGCGGGCGGTCGGCGTAAACCACCTCGTCCATGAACTTCCGCATGTAGAAGATGCCCCGCCCGTTGGCGCGAAACCGGTTCTCCGGCGAGAGCGGGTCGTCGACCCGATCGGGATTGAAGCCACCTCCCTCGTCGCTCACCCGGATCTCCACGCCGTCGGCGGCGAGCCGCGCGTCGATCTCCACCTGCTTGTCCGGCAGCAGCTGGTTGCCGTGCTTGATCGCGTTGGCGACCGCTTCACGCACCGCCAGCCCGATCCAGTGCCGGGAATCCTCCCCCGCGCCCAGGTCGCGGAGGGTTTCGTCGACGACCGCCTGCACCAGCTCGATGTTCTCGAACCGGCTGCCGATGGTCAGGTGCAGCTCGCGCTCTTCACTCGACGCCATGCCTGGGGCTCCGCGCGGGAGTCTAGCAGAGGGTTTCCGGCCGCCCCGCGTCGCTCCGTCACGGCGTCGCGCCCGGCGCCGGGGACCAGAATCTCAGGACCGCCGGGATCACCACCGCGAGCTGGATGGCGTCGAAGAGGAAGTGCGCGACCACCGCCGACCAGATGTTCTGCCGCCAGCGCACCAGCCCCGCGTAGAGCAACGAGAGCAACGTCACGCCGACCAGCATCAGCGGCTGGTCGTAGGAGAGGTGCGCCATGGCGAAACAGAGCGTCGAGAGGCCGATGCCGAGACGGGGTTGCAGCAGCCCGCGGAAGAACGACTCTTCGACCAGCCCGGCCGATGCCGCGATCCCGAGCCGCAACAGCAAGGGGCGGCTGGCGAGCCAGGGGATGAGCGCCGGCGGTGCCTGCGGCAGCATCTCCTCGCCGCCCAGTCCGGCGAGCGCCAAGGCGAAGAGGAGGACGCCCGCGAGCACCAGGAGCCAGGCGCCGACTCCCGTCACCACCCCGACCAGGAGCTCCGGCCCGAGCTTCGGCGCGGTCCAACCCAACTGCGCCGCGAGCCGCTTTCCGAGCGCCGGCGCCGCCGGATCGCCGAGCCCGACGAAACCGCTCACGAACCAGCCGGCGATCGTCAAGGCGAAGAGGACGTGCAGCGCGAACAGCTGCCAAGTCGCGATCTGCGAGAGATCGGGCTCGCTCGCCCTGCCGAGCGTCGCGAGCGGGGAGAAGACCGCGACGTAGAGCGCGAAGGCGAGCAGCGCGAGCGCCGCGAGACGTCGCTCGGGCCGCGCGAAGCCGGGCGGGTCGAGCCCGCGACGGCGGCTCATGCGGTCGAAGAGAAGCGCCGCGCCGAGCGCGGCGAGAACCGGACCGACGAGGCGCAGCAGCTCCACCCGGTTCAGCCGCTCTTGGGCGCGACGCGCCCCTTGAATCGGGCCTGGTAGCTGCGCAGCATGGTGAGCGCGCTGGTCAGGCGCTGGATCTTCCGGTTGCGTTGCTGGATCGCCGTCAGGTCGTCGAGCGGCGGCTGATCGCCCCGCGTGTCGCGCAGCGCGCGCTCCAACTCGAAGCCGAGCTGGTCGAGCTGCCCCGTCTCGAAGCGCTGGTAGGTGCGCTCGGTGACCAGCACGTAGCCGTCGGCGATGTCCTTCGCCATCGCGTACGCGCTGCCCCCGGGAAACGTCGGCATGCGCGCGATCATAGCGAAACGCTGTGCTACGCTCTCGCCGGCCGGCCGCCCCTTCCGGACGGCCGTTCTCGCCCGCCTCAGGAGGACCCTCTTGAACCGTTTCCCCGGCGTCGACTACATCGATTTCGACGGATTGCTCACCGACGAGCAGCGCCTCGTGCGCGACTCGGTCCGCGCCTTCGTCGAGGAGAAGGTGAAGCCGATCATCGAGGAATGCCACCGCGAGGGGCGGTTCCCGCTCCACCTGGTCCCGGAGATGGCGGCGATGAGCTTTTTCGGTTCGACGATCTCGGAGTACGGCCTGCCGGGTCTCGACCACATCTCGTACGGCCTCATCATGCAGGAGCTCGAGCGCGGCGACTCGGGGGTTCGGAGCTTCGCCTCCGTCCAGAGCGGCCTCGTGATGTACCCCATCTACGCCTTCGGATCGCAGGCGCAGAAGGACCGCTGGATTCCGCTCCTGGGCTCCGGCCAAGCGATCGGCTGCTTCGGGCTGACCGAGCCCGACTTCGGCTCCAATCCGAGCGGCATGCGCACCACGGCGCGCAAGAGCGCGGACGGCTGGATCCTGGACGGCGCCAAGCAGTGGATCACCAACGGCTCGCTCGCCGACGTGGCGGTGGTCTGGGCGCGGACCGACGAGCGGATCCGCGGCTTCCTGGTCGAGAAGGGGACGCCCGGCTTCACGGCGACCGACCAGCACGGCAAGTGGTCGCTGCGCGCCTCGACGACTTCGGAGCTCGGCTTCCACGACTGCCACATTCCGGCCGAGAACCTCCTCCCCAAGACCGAAGGGGTGAAGAACGCCCTCATGTGCCTCACCCAGGCGCGCTACGGCATCGCCTGGGGGGCGCTCGGCGCCGCCATGGAGTGCTACTGGACGGCGGTCGAGTACGCCAAGCAGCGGGTGCAGTTCATGGGGCAGCCGATCGCCTCGCACCAGCTCGTCCAGGAGAAGCTCGCCTGGATGATCACCGAGATCACCAAGGGGCAGCTCCTCGTCTACCAGATGGGACGCCTGAAGCAGGCGGGCAAGCTCAAGCCGCACCACGTCTCGATGGGCAAGCGCAACAGCGTCTGGGTGGCGCGCGAGTGCGCCAAGCTCGCGCGCGAGGTCCTGGGCGCCAACGGGATCGTCGACGACTACCCGGTCATGCGCCACATGATGAACATCGAATCGGTCTTCACCTACGAAGGGACGCACGACATCCACGGCTTGGTGATCGGCGAGGCGGTGACCGGCATCCCGGCCTACAACCCGCCGCAGGTATCGGAGAAGAAGCGCTAGCTTCGCGTCCGAGGAGATTCCTGATGGCTCTCGATCAGATCCTGGAGCAGGACTTCATCCGCGTCACGGAGATGGCGGCGGTGGCCGCCGCGCACACCATGGGCCTGGGCGACCGGCATCGCTCGGACGAGGTTTCCGTGCAGGCGATGCGGAGCGAGCTCGACACGCTACCCATGGCGGGCCGCATCGTCATCGGCGAGGGGGAGCGCGACGAGGCGCCGATGCTGTTCGTGGGCGAGGAGGTCGGCGCACTCAAAGGATCGCCGGCCGCGCCGGGAGTCGACATCGCGGTCGACCCGTTGGAGGGGACGAATCTCTGCGCCACCGGCGCGCCCGACGCCACGGCGGTGCTCGCGGCGTCGGAGCGCGGCGGGCTCCTGCACGCGCCCGACACCTACATGGAGAAGATCATCGTCGGCCCGACGGCGCGCGGCGCCGTGCACATCGACGCGCCGGTGATCGAGAACCTGCGCGCCCTCGCCCGCCGCTTCGAGCGCGAGGTCGAGGACCTGACGATCGTCGTTCTCGACCGGCCGCGCCACGCGCAGCTCATCGCCGACATCCGCGGCGCCGGCGCGCGCATCCGCCTGATCGGCGACGGCGACCTCTCGGCCGGCATCGCCGCGGCGGTGCGCGGTACCGGCGTCCACGCGGTGATGGGCACCGGCGGCGCGCCGGAGGGCGTCATCACGGCGGCCGCCATGCGCTGCCTCGGCGGCGAGATCCAGGCTCGCCTGGTGGCGACCGACGACCATCAGAAGGAACGCCTCGCCTCCCTCGGCTATCACGACCTCACGAAGATCTACCGCACCGAGGATCTCGCGCCGGGCGAGCAGATCCTGGTCTCCTGCACCGGCGTCACCGACGGCGAGCTGCTGCGCGGCGTGCGCTTCTTCGGCGGCGGCAATCGCACCACCACGCTCTTCATGTCGCTCACGCGGCAGATCATCCGCTTCGTCGACACCATCCACCGCGAGCAGCTCTCGACGCCGGTCTACTTCGATCCGTGATCAAGCCCGACCGCTGGATCCGCGCCTGGGCGGAAGCCGGCGGCGTGGATCCCTACGATCCGGCGCTGGTCAACGCGGCGAGCTACGACGTCAGGCTCTCGGAGCACTGGATCTGCCCGACGCGCGAGCCGGAGGAGTTCCGGGCCGACCACATGAAGCTCTTCCCGGGCGAGGTGGTGCTCGCCTCGACGCTCGAGTACGTGCGGATTCCTCGCACCGTGGCCTGCGACCTGAAGCTCAAGTCGACGCTCGGACGCCTCTGGATCAACCACTCGCTCGCCGGCTGGTGCGATCCCGGGTTCGAGGGCAACATCACGCTCGAGCTCCAGAATCTCGGGCCGACGCCCTTCGTGCTCGAAGCGGGGCGGCGCATCGCGCAGCTCATCTTCATCGGCATGGACGGCGAGCCGGAGGTCGCCTACGGCGAGCCGGGATCCTCCTCGCACTACCAGGGGCAGCGCGGCACCACCATCGCCCGGCGCTAACCGCGTCGCCACTCCGGACGCCATCGTTTCTCGGCAGCTGAGGTTCCTCCGCGGCGTCCTTGGTGTCGCGTTCCGGGGTCCCCGGCGCTACGCGGCCATCCCATTGCCGGGGCGCCCCGCCCGCCCCCCCGTGTCGGCAATGGGCCCCTTCGCTGACGCGCCACCCCGGAACACGACCCCAACGCCGCCGCTTCCCCCGCCCGTCCTGCTCTCGAGGCTCCAAGGGTGATGGCTTCCTTTGGGGGAGAGGCCGGCCGGGGAGAGCGGAGGAGACGCGACGCGCCTCGCAAAGCGTTGCGAGCCGGAGCGCGACGGAGCTCTCACCGGCTCGCCGCGGGAGGGGGAGCCGAGGCTACCGAGGAACCACAGCTCCCAGCGCGGGGAGATCGGACCGAACGCGAAAGGGGGAACCGTGGCTACCGAGAAACCACGAAGAAGGCCCGCGCTAACCGCCGAAGCGCTTGGCGAAGTGGTACTGCGCCTGGCGCTTCCACCAGGGCCACTGGTGCGCGACGTCGTGCCCCCAGA
>CAYZBH010000082.1:0-12277 GCA_964476605.1 uncultured Thermoanaerobaculia bacterium
GCCCGCTCGAATGATGAGATGGACTCCTCCCGCGACTTGAACGGCATCTGGGGTGCCAAACTCGTCGAAGTTGTGAGTGGATACTCCCGGGAATTCAGGAGTCCGCCGAAGAGACTGCGACCGTGCCGGTAGGCCTGGCAAACTCTGTCTTCTAGGGGGCGCCACCAGGAAGGCGTCACGGAGCCGCTGGACGCGACGGGCAGGACGACGGACAACTTGCCTTTGGGGGCCACTCGATGCGGCTGGATGAACCCCATTTGGATCTCGGTCTTGCTTGGAGCCCAGGGAGCGCGACGAAGGGGCCCTTGAGCGGGCTGCATTCGTTCCCAAGATCCTGTCGACCGAGTCCCCTGCGCGCGAGTCGCGCAAAGGTCTGACGCCTCAGGGTCCTGGATGCGAGGGTCGATGACCCGTGGACCAGTCAGCCGGCGCTGTAGGCGCCGACACCACAGAGGAGATCGTCCGCGACCTTTCTGTAGAAGGTGGTCTTCTCTTCCAGCTTCTTGGTCTCCGGATTGATGTGCGGATACTTCACCGAGCCGGAGGACGCCTTCGCCGCGGCGTCCCAGAGTGCCTTGCCGAGGGGAGTGCCCTTGGTGTCAACGAAGGCGTCAGCCGAAGTGTCTACGAAGCCCGGATATCCGCCGTCGGCGACGATCGTGTGTTGCGCGTCGACGCAAAGCACATAGAGGTCGCGATCACGGAAGGGGGCCTTCGCTGCGGTGAAGTCCGCGAGGGCACGCTCGCGGCCGACCGCCCCGAAGTGCTCGGCTGCACTCGCGAGCATTGTCTTCGCCTCCGCCGGCGTTCCCCGATCCGCCGCGGCCACGGAACTCGGGGGAGCTAGGACGCTTGCGACCAGAAGTACGGCAGAGGCGAAACCCAGCTTCATGAGAACCTCCTGGATTGCCCGTTGCGCGCCTCAGTAGAGGTGCGGTGCTCGATCCGGCAGCAGACTATGGCCGGACTCACGGCCAAGGTCAATCCTGTGTAGGCGGTGGAGGACCCCGTGAGATGTGGAGCGGGTGGCGGTGTCAGTGTCCTTCCCTCTCGGGAGGCGACGAAGTTCAAAAACCGGTCTACCTGACCGCCGAGGCGAGGCATCCTGCGCGTTGGGAAGGTCCGGATTGAAGAGGTGCAAGCCCGGCGGGGCTGGATTATGAGCCCGTTCCTCGCGCGGGGGCGCTCAGGGGGCTGGTGGGGTGGTGGGTGCCGTCGGGTGGAGCTCGAGGGGACAGAGGTCGAAGAGGGCGGGGGCGTTGGGGAGCGGGGCTTGGACGGTGGGGCCGGGGTAGCGGTAGCGGAAGGGGCCGAGGATCTGGTCGTTCTGGGTGGCTTGGAGGCGGGCGGACCAGGTGGTGCGGTGGCCTCGGAGGACGCGGAGCTCGAAGGCGACGGGGGCCTCCGGCGCGAGGACGGTGTGGGCGTGCATCCAGACGAGGACCTCGCCCGCGGGCGCTTCGCCTTCGGGCCAGAAGACGTTCTCCACCGGGCGGGCGCACATCCGGTCCGTCGCCGCGTTGCAGTCCACGTCCAGGAGCGCGCCCGAAGGGGCCGTGCGCTTGAAGTACGAGAGACAGTCGCCCTGCGGGTCGCGCACGAAGAGGTCGAGATCCGACATCCCGTTCCAGGCGAGGCGGAAGGCGAGATCGCCCGTTCCCGCCGCGCGGTGGAACGAGCAACCGGTGATCGCGAAGGCGAGGGGCCGCGCCAGGGCCCTTCGCGATACCGCGCGTTGCCCGTCGTGGCTTGCTTCCACCCTCCGCGCCTAGCCGCCTTCTTCCCCCTGCGGGTCGCCTGGCTCGCTCCGTGGTTCGAGGCCTCGGGAGTCGGGGCTCTTCCGGAACGCCTCGCCCGCCGCGTAGGTGTCGAAGAACTCCTGAAAGCTCGCGATCTTCCCGGCGCGAAACGTGACCACGTGCACGAAGTCCGAAGAGTAGACGCGCCCGGTGGGCTTCGCGCGGATCCTCATGTGACCTACCACGGCGACCGAGCGGTCATTCGCGAGGAACTCCCTCGGTTCCAGGACTTCGATCTCCTCCGCGTTTCGGCCGATCTCGACCCAGGCGAGGAATCCCCGGTGGCCGCGGTGCGTTCCGGCGGCGGGATTGAAGGGGTTCTCCGGTTCGCTCCAGACGACGTCCGGACTCAGGAGAGCGAGCATCGCTTCGATGTCGCGCCGCGCGAAAGCCGCGTACAACTCCTTGACCAGAATGAGGCTCATCCCTCTCCTTCGTCTCGCTTCCGCGCTCAGCTGCCGGGCTCGGCCTGGGGCTCGGGCTCCGGCTCCACCGCGTCCTTGACGCCGCGCAGGCGGCGGGCGAGCGCGCTCTTCGCGCGGTCCGCGAGGAGATAGAAGCCGGGGACCACCACCAGCGAGAGCGCGGTCGAGACGATCAGGCCGCCGATCACCGCGATCGCCATCGGGGCGCGCGTCTCGCTGCCGGCGCCGAGGCCCAAGGCGGCGGGGATCGCCGCCATCATCGTCGCGGTCGAAGTCATCAAGATCGGGCGGAGGCGGACCGGCCCGGCCTCCAGGAGCGCCTGCTTCGCGTCGCGGCCGCGGCGGCGGAGCTGATTCGTGTAGTCCACCAGGATGATCGAGTTCTTCTTCACGATCCCCATCAACAACAGGAGGCCGATCATCGAGAAGATGTTCAGCGTGCGCCCCGAGGCCCAGAGCGCGAAAGCGGCGCCGGCGACCGAGAGCGGCAGGATGGTGAGCACCGTCACCGGGTGGAGGAACGAGTTGAACTGCGAGGCGAGGATCATGTACGCGACCACGATGCCCAGGAAGAGCGCGAAGAGCAGGCTCGCCATCGACTCGCGGAAGGCGACGCTCGCGCCGCCCAGGACCAGCCGCGTGCCGACCGGCGTCTGCTTCGCGAGCGCCTCCACCACCGCGAGCGCCTTGTCCTGCGACGAGCCCGGGGCGACGTTGGCGTAGATGTTGATCGCGCGCTCCCGGTCGCGGCGGGTGATCGCCTGCAGCGCGGGGCGCTCCTCCGTGTGCACCAGGGCCGAGAGCGGCACGAGCTCCCCCGAGCCCGACCGGACGCGCAGGCGCGAGACGTCCTCCGGGCTCGAGCGCTGATCGGCGAGGAGGCGGAGGCGCACGTCGAAGCGCCGCCCGCCGTCCGAGTACTTGCCGATTCGCAGGCCGCCGACGAGCGCGTTGAGCGTCGTCGCCACGTCCTCGATCGAGACCCCGAGGTCGGCGGCGCGAGCACGGTCGGGGAGCACCCGGAGCTCCGGCTGTCCGAGCTGGTAGTCCGTGTCGAGGTCCACCACCGCGCCGCTCTCGCGCAGCGCCGCCATCGTCGTCTGCGTCGTCGCGACCAACTGGTTCCAGTCCGAGCCGCGGACCGAGAGCTCCACCGGGAAGCCGCGCTGGGCGGTGAACCCCTGCTGCGAGAGATCCTGCACCACGGCGCGGAGACCGGGGTAGGAGTTGAGCTCCTTGCGCACCACCTGCGAGAAGGCCTGCTGAGAGAGCGGCCGCTCGGCGGCCGGCACCAGGGTGACGAAATAGACCCCCGAGTTCACCCCGCCGCCGAAGCCCCCCGAGACCGCGAACAGGCTCTTCACCTCCGGGCGGGAGAGGAGATACTGCTCGCCCCGGCGAACGTAGCGATCGGTCTCCGAGAGGTCCGAGCCGACCGCCGTCTGCAGGCGGATCATCATCCGCGACTGGTCCTGCGAGGGGACCATCTCCTTCGGCATCGCGCGGAGCACGAGAACCGAGACGCCGAAGAGCCCGAGACCCGCGAGCACCACCACCAGCGGACGCGCGAGCGCCCAGGGGAGGATCCGCGAGTAGAGGCGGGAGAGGGCGGAGAAGGCGCGGTCGGCGGCGTGACCGAGCCGGTTCTGGCGCGCTCGCGAGACGTCGAGCAGCTGCGAGAGCCGCGCCGGCGCGAGGGTGACCGCTTCCAGGTAGGAGAGCAGCACCGCGAGGCAGAGGGTGACCCCGAACTGCAGGAAGAACTTGCCGACGATGCCCTGCATGAAGACCACGGGGATGAAGATCGCGCAGACGGCGAGGGTGGCGGAGAGGGCGGCGAAGGCGATCTCGGCGGTCCCTTCGCGCGCGGCGCGCACCCGGTCCGCCCCCGCCTCGGCGTGGCGATGCACGTTCTCCATCACCATGATGGCGTCGTCCACGACGATGCCGACCGCGAGACCGAGCGCCAGGAGCGTGAAGGTGTTGAGCGTGAAGCCGAGGAAGTAGATGACGGCGACGGTGCCCAGGAGCGACATCGGGATCGCCAGGATCACGTTGAGGGTCGAGGAGAACGAGCCCAGGAAGAGCCAGCAGACCAGCGCCGTCAGCGCGACGGCGAGGAAGAGCTCGAACTCGATCTCGTGCACCGAGTCCTCGATGAACGTGGTCGAGTCGAAGATGGTGGCGAGCTTCATCCCCTGCGGGAGCGCTTTCTGGATCTCGGCGAGCGTCGCGCGGATCTGGGTCGCGACGGCCACCGCGTTGGCGCCGCGCTGCTTCTTGATCCCCATCCCCTGCGACGGCTCGCCGTTGACGCGCGAATAGCGGCGGATGTCCTCGAAGCCGTCCTCCACCAGGGCGACGTCCTTGAGGTAGATCGGCGAGCCGCCGTCGTCGCGTACCACGATGCCGCGCAGCGTGTCGAGATCGACCGCCTCGCCCAGGACGCGCACGTTGACCTCGCGGCCCGGGACCTCGATGCGCCCCGCCGGGAGCTCCACGTGCTGGCGTTGCAGGGCGGCGATGACGTCGGTCACCGTGAGGTTCTTGGCGTCGAGCGCCGCGGCGTCGACCCAGATGCGGATGTTGCGCTCGATCGATCCCCCTTCGACGATCTCGCCGATGCCGGGGATGGTCTGCAGGCGCTCCTTCACCCGGTAGCGGGCGTAGTCGGCGAGCACCTGGCGGGGGAAGGGGCCGGAGAGGCCGACCCACATGATCGGCTGATCCTCCGGGTTCGACTTCGAGATCACCGGCGGATCGATGTCGGGGGGGAGGCGGCGCTGCGCCTGCTGCACCTTCGTGTTGACGTCCTGGAGGGCGAGGTCGACGTCGCGCGCGATGTCGAGCTCGACCGTCACCGAGCCGCTTCCGAGGCGGGAGTTCGACGTGAGCCCCTTCACCCCCTCGACCTGGATCAGCGCTTCCTCGAGCGGTTGGATGACGTCGTTCTCGATCACCTCGGGGGCGGCGCCCTCCCAGGAGACCGAGACGTTGATGGTGGGGAAGTCGACGTCGGGCATCTGGCTGATGCCGATGCGGCCGGCGGCGACGAGGCCGAAGACCACCGTGCCGGCCATCAGCATCCAGGCGAAGACGGGGTTCTTGATGGAGACTTCGGTGAGCTTCATGCCGCCTCCAGGGGGCGCTCGGGCGAGCGCAGGCCGCTCACTTTAGCAGCAGAGATCGGGCCGTCGGCCCTCTCGCGCGCGTAGCCCGCTGTTACGATCCCTCCCGTGAGCGCGCGACCGCAGGCCGCCTTCTGGGGGACCTTCGCGCTCGCCGCCGCGGCCGCCGTTCTGCCGCTCTGGCTGGGGGAGTTCCCGCCGCTCGTCGACCTGCCGCAGCACGCCGCGCAGGTCTCGATCCTCCGCCATTGGGGGGACGCCGCCTGCGGCTACCCCGGGCTCTACGCCATCCACTGGAATCAACCCTACTGGCTCGGGTACGCGCTCGCCTGGGCGCTCGCCGCCATCCTTCCGGTCGCGACCGCGCTCCGTCTCGTCCTCTCGGCGGCCGTCGTCGCGCTGCCGCTCGCCTTGCTGCCTCTCCTCCGCGCGACCGGAGGAGATCGCTGGTGGAGCCTGCTCGCGCTGCCCCTCGCCTACGGTCACGCGATGGGGATGGGGTTCTTCAGCTTCGTCGTCGCGGTGCCGCTCGTCTTCCTGCTGCTCGCGCCGGCGCTCCGGCACGCGCGCGCCCCCAACTGGCGCGACGGGCTGCTGCTCGGAATCGGCTGGGCGCTCCTCTTCCTCGCGCACGCCTTCGCCTTCGCGGTCGCGGGGCTGCTGGTCGGCGCGCTCCTCGCGGCGTCGGCGCGCCGCGTGCGCGAGCTCGTGCCGCGGCTGGCGCCGCTCCTCCTGGGGCTCCCCCTGCCGCTCGCCTGGTGGCTGGCGCTCCCGGAGGCCGATCGCGCGCGGCAGGGCAAGACGCTCTTCCTGGTCGGCTGGGACCGGCTGGGGGAGCTCCCGGTGCTCGTCACCGGGATCCCCGATCGCTGGCTCGCGGCGCTCGCGCTGCTGCTCGCGGCGGGTGCCCTCGCGGCGTCGCGGCCGGCGCTCGCCCGGGAGCGCGCGCGCTGGGCACCGCTCGCCGTCGTGGCGCTCCTGGTGTTGGCGGCGCCCAACGTCTTCCTCGGCACCGCCTATCTCGCGCCGCGCTGCGCGATCTTCCTCCTGCCGGCGGCGCTGCTGGCGCTCGGCGCCCCGCCCGCCGGCGCTCGAGCGCGTCGGCTGCCGCTGGTCGTCGCGATCGCGCTCCTGCTCGCCGCCACGGTCGCGCGCTTCCACGGCATGGCGCGGGAGGGCGAAGGAATCGGGGAGGTGCTCGCCGCCGCCCCCGCCGGCGAGCGGCTGCTCTACCTCGACTTCGACCGCGCGAGCCGCTGGGCCGCCGAGCCGGTCTTCCTCCACTGGGGGATGCTCTACGCGGTCGACCGCTGTGGCATCGCGGAGAAGTCGTTCGCGCGCCACGTGCAGCTCCCGGTGCGCTACCGCGAGGGCGTGGCGTCGCCGCTCCCCACCCTGATCGAGTACACGCCCGACCGCTTCCGGTGGGAGGAGCAGGGCGGCGAGCGCTTCGATCTCTACCTGATCCGCGCGCGCTCGGAGCCGGACATTGCGCGCGTCGCCGGCGCGGCGGATCGCCTTCGCCCCCTCGCTCGGAAGAATCGCTGGTGGCTCTACGAGCGGAGCGCGTCGGGGAAGAGAGCGCCCGCGGCTCCTTGATCGCGCGGTCGGCGCCGCGCCGCCAGCCGCTTCCACCAAGCGGTAGCGGCGAGCCCCGCGAGGAGCCAGAGGAGCGGCAGCGCCGGGAGCTGGAAGCGGGGTTGGAAGTCGGTCCAGGCGGCGTGCAGGAGGAAGCCGCCGACCGGCAGGAGAGCGAGGGCGAGCCGCTCGAGGTCGCGCCGGCGCACCGCCTGCCAGGCGAGGAGCGCGGCGACCAGATAGAGGAGCGGCCCGGCCCAGAGCGCGACGCGCCCGGACCGGAGCGCGGGGAGCCCCTGCTCGACGAAGAGCCCGCGCCAGGCGACCCAGAGCGGCGTCGCGAGCTGGCGTCCCGGCGCCGCCGCGAAGAGCGCGTGCGCGCGCTCGCGCGCCATCCGCGCCGCCTCGAGCCGCGAGCCGCTGCTCGCGAGCGTCGCGCGCCAGGCGGTCAGGACGCGCGAGAAGTAATGCCGCGGGTCGCCGGAGCGGGCGTGCAGGATCTGGGCGCCCGGGTAGCGCTCGTAGGCGAGGCGCCGGAGGTCGGGGTCGGGGGTCCAGGCGAGGAGGGCGGCCGGGATCTCGTCGCCGCCGAGGCTCAGGCCGAGCTCGGCCCGGACCAGCAGGTTGAAGCTCCCGCGCCCCTCGTCGAGAGTGAAGCTGCCGAGCGAGAGGGCGTTCCGGGTGAGCCAGAGCGCGAGCGGGAGCGCCGCGATCGCGACGAAGAGGAGCGCGGAGCGGAGGCGCCGGCCGCGCGGCGCGGCGACGCCGGCGAGGAGAGCCGCGAGGAAGAGAAGCGGCGCCAGGCCGAGGCGGGCGAGGGCGAGGAGCCCCCAGAGGAGCGCGGAGGCCGCGAGAAGCGCTCGCGACGGACGGCGGACGGAGCGCGCGAGGGTGAGCGTCGCGGCGACGGCGAGCGGCACCGCGAGCGCCTCGGTGGCGAGCGAGGCGGCGCTCGCGACGAGCGCCGGGCTGGCGGCGACGGCGCCGGCGACGAGCGCACCGGCAGGCACTGAGCCGGTCGCGCGCCGGGTGGCGAAACCGCAGGCGGCGGCGCTCCCGAGCAGCAGGAGCCACTGGAGCGGCTCGACGGCGCGCTCGAGCGCACCTCCCGCGACGGCGCGCGCGAGACTCCCCGCGTCGAGCTCCGAGAAGACGCCGCGGAGGGTCGCCACCCCGGCGATCCAGAGCGGATAGAGCGGCTCGCGGAAGGCCGAGGGGTGGCCGGGCCGGGCGAGCGACGCGTCGTCGGAGAGGACGCCGAAGCGCGCCACCTGCGAGGCCAGGGCCCGGTACTCCTTGGCGTCGCCCGAGAGGTCGCTCGCGCCGCGGAGGCGCGCGAAGTCGCGCCAGGAGAGGAGTGCGGAGGCGAGCAGGAGGAGGACGAGCAGGGTGAGGGCGAGCGGGGCGAGGGCTCTCTGCACCGCCGCCCCTCTCGGTCTAGCCCTGGGCGGGGGAGATCGCGACCTCGGCGCCGTCGCGCAGCGCCTCGGCGCCCCGCACCACGAGCTGCTCGCCCGCGTCGAGCCCCTTGCGGACCTCGACGCGGCCGTCGGCGGTGCGGAGCCCCAGCTCGAGCACCCGCTCGTGCGCCTTCCCCTCCTCGATCACGTAGGCGAGGAAGCCGCGGTCGGTGGGGCGGATGGCGGTCTGCGGAATGACCGGACGTGGCACCACGGATCCCACCGGCACCTCGACCTCAGCGAAGGCGCCGGGGCGGAGCTCGCCGCGCGCCGGATCGTCCACCCGCGCCGTCACCGCGACCATGCGGTCGCGCGCGTCGGCGGCGGCGGCGACGAGGGTGAGGGTCGCGCCGTAGGTGGTCTCGCCGCGCGCGCCGCGCAGGTGGAAGCGCGCCTTCTGGCCGACCTCGAGCGGCGCCGCCTCGGTCTCCGGCACCCGGAAGCGGAGCAGGAGCGGCTCGCGCCGGAGGAGCGTCGCGAGCACCGCGCCGGGCTGCACGTACTGGCCGGTCTCGACGGTGCGCGTCTGGACGACGCCCGAGGTGGGGGCGCGCACGAAGGCGTCGCGCAGATTGAGCTCGGCCAACGCCAACGCCGACTTGGCCTGCGCCACCTCGGCCTCGGCCGAGGCGAGCTGCGTGCGCCAGGAGTCGACCTCCTCGGCGCGCACCAGGTCGGGGTTCTTGGCGTTGACCGCTTGGCGCCGCTCGAGGCCGTTCTTCGCCTCGCCGGCCCCCGCCTCCGCTTTGGCGAGCGCGGCGCGCGCCGAGTCGACCGCCAGCCGGTAGCGCTCGGGCTCGATCTCGGCGAGCACGGTCTCGGGACCGATCGCGTCCCCCTCCTGGAAGCGGACCTTCTCGACCACGCCGGCGACGCGCGCGGTCGCCGCCACCTGCTCGAAGGCCTCGATCGAGCCGACCGACTGCAGGGTGTACTCGACCGGCCGCGTCTCGACCGTCGCCACCTCGACCGGGAAGCGGACCGCCTCGCGCGGCGGCCGGCCAGCGTCGGCGCTCTTCTTGGCGCCGCAGCCGGCGATCCAGCCCGCGGCGGCGAGCACGAGGACGAGGGGGGCGAGAACGGGACGTCGGCGGCTCACGGGGCGGGCTCCTTCGAAGAGTCGGCGGCAGCGGGAGAGAGATCGTCCGGCCAGGCGCCGAGCGCCTGGTCGAGCGCCAGGCGGGCGATCGAACGGTTGTAGTCGGAGCGCGCGCGCTCGGCGTCGGCCTCGAACTGCGCGACCTGGGAGTCGGTCTGCTCGAGCGCGGTGGCGAGGCCGTTCTGGAAGCGCTCGCGCACCTCCTCGGCGTTCTGCCGGGCGACGTCGGCGCGCACCTCGGACTGCGCATAGGCCGCCTCGGCGGTCTCGAGGTCGGCGAGGGCCTGGTCGACCTCGAGCGTCACCTGGCGCTGGCGCTGCGCGAGCAGGAGCCCGGCCTCGCGGGTGTCGGCGTCGCGCTGGGCGGCGAGCGCGGCGCGGTCGCCGCCGTCGAAGAGGTCCCAGGTGAAGTTGAGCGCGACGTTCCAGTCCTCGGCGTTGCCCGAGAGCCCGGCCTCGTTGGTCCAGCGGTAGAGACCGCGCAGGTCGAGTCGGGGCACCAGCCCGAGGCGCGGGGCGAGCGCGAGCTGCCGCGCCTGCTCGGAGCGCTCGGCGAGCGCCGCGAGATCGGGGTGCGACGCGAGGGCCTGGTGGACGAGCGCGTCGCGCCCGGTGGCGACCGCCTCGCGCGGCGCCGGGGCGACCAGCGGGGCGGCGACCGGTGCAGCGACGAGATAGGCGAGCGCCAGCCGGGCGGTCGAGACCGCGCTCTTGGCCTGCGTCACCGCGAGCTCGGCGGTCGCGAGCTCGAGCTCGGTGCGGGTCAGGTCGTTCCGGTTGGCGAGTCCGGCCTCGAGGCGGAGGCGCGACTCGTCGACGGTGCGATGCGCGACGTCGACGCGCTCGCGCGCCGCCGCCAGGAGCTGCTCGGCGCCGAGCACGGTGAAGAATCCTGCAGCGACGTCGTGCGCGAGGGCGCGCCGCAGCTCCCCCGACTCGAGGTCCTGCGCCGCGAGGCCGCGATTGGCGGCGCGAATGAGCGGCAGGGCGCGCAGGTCGAAGAGGGTCGAGTCGAGGGTCGCCTGCCCGTTGTAGGCGTCGAGCGCCTGGACGACGACGTCCTCGCCACCCACGACGCGGGTCACTTCGCGCGCCCGGCGGATGGCGCTCCCGGTCAAGGTCAAGGTGGGCACGAGCTGAGCGACCGCCTGCCGCTTGAAGGCGGCGGCCTTCTCGAGGCGCGCGGCGGCGATGCCGGAGATCTCGTTGCCGGCGAGCGCGAGCTCGATCGCCCGCTGGAGCGTCAGCGGCTCGGTGGAGGAGGTGGGGGAGCCGGCGGCGACGGGCGGCGCCTCGGCCAGGGCCGGGAGCGAGAGGAGAAGGGAGAGCGCCGCGAAGCGGCGGAGCGCGGTCATGGAATCGAGACCCTGGTTCGAGATCCGGAGCCGGGCCCACCAGCCCCCGACCCGGCCCCGCGACGATAGCGCGCCCGCGGGGCGGTTCCAAGCCGACTAGAAGTGCCAGCCGACTTGATGGAGGCGGGAGCGCGCGCGAGGCGGTGCCTGAATCGAGGGGCCTCGAGAAGGTAGGTGAGGTAGGTGCCAGCCGACTTGTTGGAGGCGGGAGCGTGCGCGAGGCGGTGACCGACTCGAGGAGCTGGCTGGCCGGCGTCTCAGCGGCTCGGGATCTCGCATTTGTGGCGGGTAAGCGCGATGACTGCGAGCTCGGGCTGGCTGCGCGACGAGAGGAAGCTACGTTGCGTATGCTTGCGCAGAAGCGGCGGTCACTAAAGTCCGGTTGTCGACGGTCCGTGACGGCCGGTTTCTAGCCGGTAGCGAAGCGGCCGGGCAGGGCGGGTGGGAAGGCGCCCCGAGGGAAGAGCACGTCGAGGGCTCCTGACCGGAGCCGCTCCGCGGCTTGCCGATAGGCGCCGAAGAACGTGCGGTACGCCTCGCGCAGGGAGGCCCGAGCCGCCCGCGAGGCAGCGTGGGCCAGCGGTGCGGGACGCTTCTTGAGCCGGTTAGGCTCGTGCCGGGGATCCTGCCGCTCCACCCCGCTCCAACCGAGCGGGGGCTTGCCCGCACGGCGCTCCTCGACTTGTCCTGCTCGCTCGATCTCCTCGACAAGATCTCGGATGTAGCCTCGGCGCCGAAGCTCGGGGAGCTCTCTCCAGCAAGGCAACGGGGAGAGTTTCAAGGTCTCGACCGTGACGAATGCCCCGGGATCGAGCGTAAGGCGCTTTCGCGCGGCCGCGTGTTCGAGCGTCCGGTCGATCCAGCGGCCGGCAAGCCCCTGATCGTCGAGGAGGGCTCTGGCGCAGTGGGCGCCGGGCCACTCGAGCGGAGATCGGACGAGGCCCTCTTTGACTCCATGGGCAAGCACGTAGCGAAGGCGCTCGACCTGGGCTTCGGGCTCGCTGGAAACGAGAATGGCTTGGTATCGACGGCCCCAGAACTTCTCGCGCCAGCGGATGAGGCGGCCGGCCTCGCGGGCGAGGTTGGAGTTGAGGTAGTTCATGAATCTCGCCAGACGCTGGGCGCTCTCGACAGTCATCAGTAGGTGGAAATGATTGGATAGAAAGGCAAAGGCGTGCAGCTCGATCGGGTAGAGTCGAACAGCGCGTGCCAGGACGCCGAGTGTCAGGTCGCGGAGGATGGGCGAGGGGCGGAGGAGAAGCCGGCCTTGGACGGTGCGACAGGTGACCTCGACGAGTGAACCCGGTGGGATGAAGCGCAGTCGACGTGGCATGCCTGGTTAAGACGGCTTCCGGCGCTTCGAGCTTTCGCAAATCGGCTGGTACCTTCTTCCTACCTTCTTCCCTGCAAATCGGCTGGTACCTTATTCCGGA
>CAYZBH010000083.1:0-12203 GCA_964476605.1 uncultured Thermoanaerobaculia bacterium
GACCGGCGGGGCGGCGGCCGGCGCGGGGCGCGGCGGCGGCGGCGCGGCGGGGCGCGCGGGCGCGGCGACCGCGATCACCCGTCCCGTCTGGCTCGAGTCGCTGCTCATCTTCGTCAGGCGCTTCTTCAGGTTGAGGAGCGTCAGCTTCGAGATCCCCTTCAGGGTCTCGAAGACCCCGAGCCCCGAAACCGCCGAAGCCTCGAACGAAGGCCACCCCCGGTTGAGCGCGCCATCGAGCTCGAACGTCGCGCAGACGTCCGGCAGGTCCCGCTTGTTGTACTGCAGGACGATCGGCAGCGTGTCGAGCGAGAGGCCGAGCTCGCCCAGGTTCTCCTCCAGGTTCTTCAGCGAGTCCACGTTCGACTGCAGCATCGGGCGCTGCGAATCGGCGACGAAGACCACCCCGTCGACCCCCTTCAACACCAGCTTCCGCGTCGTGTTGTAGAAGACCTGGCCGGGGACCGTGTAGAGCTGGATGCGGGTGTTGAAGCCGGCGATCGAGCCGACGTCGATCGGCAGCAGGTCGAAGAAGAGCGTGCGGTCCGTCTCCGTCTCGAGCGAGACCATCTCGCCCCGGCTGTCCTGCGCGGTATGGCCGTAGATGAACTGCAGATTGGTCGTCTTCCCGCACAGACCGGGGCCGTAGTACACGATCTTGGCCGCCATCTGCATCGTGCTGTAGTTGAAGAAGACCATGGATTTACTCCGCGCCGGAGCCGTCCGAAGTTAGCACCCGGTCTTTCGGCTGGTCAAGGAGATCGGCCCCTGCGAGCGCCAACCGGAGGGCCTCCTGGGCTGGCGTGAGCGGAGAGTTGAGGGCGACCTGACGGAGACTCTCGCGGGCGAGCGCGACCACGGCCGGCACCGATTCCGGGTCGAGCGTCGCGAGCGCCGCGAGCTCCGCCGCGAAGGTCTCCCGGTCGCCGCGCGCCGCCGGACCGGTGATTCCGGAAGCCGGCGGCACCGCCACGAACGCGCTGGCGAGGGCGCCGCGCGCGAGCTCGGTATAGCCCGCCGACGTCGCCTCCGGCAGGCCGGCGCGCGCCGCGATCTCGCGCGCCGCCGCGACCACCGTCGCCACACCCCCCGCGAAGAGCGTCGCCGTCAGGTGGTAGAGCAGGCGGAGCGGGTCGGGGATCACCTCGGCCGAGGCCCCGAGCGCCGCGGCGAGCCGCCGCCCCAGGGCGATCGCCTCCGGGTCGCCCCCGAGCGCCACGAAGCCGCCGAGCGGCGTTCCAGCCTCCGCGAGATCGGCCTCCGGAAAGGCGCGCAGCGGGTGGAAGGTCCCGATCGCGGAGCCCGCGGCGGCGAGCGGCGCGACCGCCCGGGCGCCCAGGGCGCCCGCGACGTGGAGGGCGACCGCCGCCTGCCGGCGCGCCGCGAGCGCGGATGCGAGCGGCGCGAGCGCGGCGTCCGGAACCGCCAGGAGGAGAAGCGCCTCACCGCGCGTCTCGAGCGTCTCGACCGTCCCGAGGCGGGCCGCGAAGCGGGCGGCGAGCGCCCCGGCCCGCGGCGAGGCGGGCCGGCCGGCGACGGCGGCGAGGCGGGCGCCGTGCGCCACCAGGCGGGCGGCCAGCGAGGCCCCGACGCGCCCCGGGCCGACGAGCGTGAAGGTGAGGCCGGCGAGGGGCCGGGACGGGGCGGTCACTAGAGTAAGATACGCGCGTTCCGCGGCCCGAGGCAACGGCGGCAAGTGCCTTTGGGCTCTGGATTTTCTATCGTTCCGCATGCGCGCGCCGAGACCCTCGATCGAGCTCAACGCCCGAGATCGCGAGATCCTCAAGGATGTCGTGCACACCTACATCCTGTCGGGCGAGCCGGTGAGCTCGCGCGCGGTGGCCAAGCACGCGCGGCACGGCGTCTCGGCGGCGACCATCCGCAACGTCATGGCCGACCTCGAGGACCGGGGCTACCTCGATCAGCCCCACAGCTCGGCGGGGCGCGTGCCGAGCCGCGTCGGCTACCACTTCTACATCGAGACCCTGATGGAGCCGCGCGACCTCCCCGCGGAGGAGCGCCGCCGGATCGAGGAGGGGCTCGACCAGGGGGTGGCCAACCCCGAGAAGCTGATGGAGACGACATCGCAGCTCGCCTCCGATCTCTCCGGGCAGATCGGCATCCTGGTCACGCCGGCGATCGGCGACACCGTCCTCCGGGCGGTCGACTTCGTGCAACTCTCCGGGCGGCGCGTGCTCTGCGTCGTGGTCTCCGAGGCCGGCTTCGTCGAGAACAAGCTGCTCGAGGCGGACGAGGAGCTCTCGCGCGACGAGCTGGTGCGCATCTCGAACTACCTGACGGAGAACTTCCGCGGCAAGACCCTGCGCTCGATCCGCGAGCGGCTGCTCGGCCTGATGCGCGAGGAGCGGGCGCAGGTGGATCAGCTCCTCGCGCGCGCCATCCGGCTCGCCCACGACGGCTTCGATCCCGAGCCGGGGCAGGAGGTGCTGGTGGAAGGGACGGCGCAGGTGCTGGCCCGCCCCGAGCTCGAGAACATCACGCGCGTCCGGCGGCTGCTCGACACCTTCGCCGACCGGCAGCGGCTGGTCGGCCTGCTCGGCCAGTGCATGGAGGGGGGCGGCGTCCGGGTGGTGATCGGCGAGGACAGCTCCGTGACGTCGGACCTGGGGTTCAGCCTGGTGGCGCGCCCCTTCGGAGCCGGGGAGAGGGCCCGCGGCTCGCTCGGGATCTTCGGCCCTTCGCGCATGCCCTACGAGCGGATCATTCCGCTGGTCGACTTCCTGGGCGAGTCGCTCAGCCGGGTGCTCGAATCGAGCGCGAGGAGAGGAGGGGGCGGGTAGCCATGGACGAAAGGGAACGGGAGACGCGTCCCGGGGAGGAGGAGGGGATGGAGGTCGAGGAGCCGTCCGAGGACACGGTCGTCGAGATCCTCTCGATCGGCGACGAGGGGGAGTCCTCGGCCGAGCCGCCGGCGACCATCGCCGAAGAGGAGGTCCGCCGCCTGCGCGAGGAGGCGGACCAGGGGAAGGAGCGCTACCTCAGGCTGCGCGCCGACTTCGACAACTTCCGCAAGCGGATCGAGCGCGAGCGCGGCGAGATCGAGCGCTTCGCCTCGGGCGAGCTGTTGCGCGAGCTGCTGCCGGTGGCCGACAACCTGGAGCGGGCTCTCGCCGCGCCGGGGGAGGTCGAGGAGGTCCGCCGCGGCGTCGAGATGATCCACCGCCAGATGATGGAGACGCTGCGCCGCCATGGCCTGGCGAGCGTCCCGGCGGTGGGCGCACGCTTCGATCCGGCGGTGCACGAGGCGGTCACCCAAGAGGAGTCCGAAGCGGTCGCGGTGCCGACCGTGGTGGCGGAGCTGCAGCGCGGATATCGTCTGCACGAGCGCCTGCTCCGGCCGGCGCTCGTCCGGGTGGCGATGCCGCGCGAGTCCGCCGGCGGCGACGCCGAGGACGGCGGCGCGGAGAACCTGCCGCAAGCCTGAGGGCGGCGGCCTCGGAAAGGGAGACGACGTGGGCAAGATCATCGGCATCGACCTCGGCACCACCAACAGCTGCATCGCGGTGGTCGAGGCGTTCTCGCCGCGCGTGCTCGCCAACCGCGACGGCAGCCGCACCACCCCGTCGATCGTCGCCTTCACGCCCGACGGCGACCGGCTGGTGGGCCAGATCGCGAAGCGGCAGGCGATCACCAACCCGCAGCAGACGGTCTTCGCGGTCAAGCGCCTGATCGGCCGCAAGTTCGGCGACCCCAACGTGCAGCGGGCGCGCGATCTCCTCCCCTACGCGCTCGTCGACGCCCCGAACGGCGACGTCAAGATCCAGATCCGCGACCGCCAGCACAGTCCGGAGGAGATCGCCGCGTTCGTGCTGCGGGAGCTCAAGGCGTTCGCCGAGGAGTCGCTGGGCGAGCCGGTGCGGGAGGCGATCATCACCGTCCCGGCCTACTTCGACGATTCCCAGCGGCAGGCCACCAAGGACTCGGGGCGCATCGCGGGGCTCGAGGTGCTGCGCATCCTGAACGAGCCGACGGCGGCGGCGCTCGCCTACGGTCTCGATCGCGGCGCCGGCAACCGGAAGATCGCGGTCTACGACCTGGGGGGCGGCACCTTCGACATCTCGATCCTCGAGCTCTCGGAGGGGATCTTCGAGGTGCGCTCCACCGCGGGCGACACCTACCTCGGCGGCGAGGACTTCGACCAGCGCATCATCGACTGGCTGATCCAGGAGTTCCGCGCCGAGACCTCGATCGATCTGCGCGGCGACCGGATGGCGCTGCAGCGTCTGAAGGAGTCGGCCGAGCGCGCCAAGTGCGAGCTCTCGACCGCGCTCGAGGCGACGATCAACCTCCCCTTCATCTCGGCGGACGAGAACGGGCCGCGGCACCTGTCGCGCGTCCTCACGCGCTCCTACTTCGAGGGGCTCGTGGCGCAGCTCGTGGCGCGGACCGAGGAACCCTGCAAAGACGCGCTCGAGCAGGCCGGCCTCCAGCCCGAGGAGATCGACGAAGTGCTGCTGGTGGGCGGCCAGACGCGGACGCCCCTGGTGGCGCAGACCGTGGAGCGCATCTTCCGGCGCCCTCCGAACCGGGACATCAACCCGGACGAGGTGGTGGCGATCGGCGCGGCGATCCAGGGCGGCATCATCCGCGGCGACATCAAGGACCTCGTGCTGCTCGACGTGACGCCGCTCTCGCTCGGCATCGAGACCCACGGCGGTCTCTTCGTCAAGCAGATCGAGCGCAACGCGACCATCCCGACCAAGAACACGCTGATCTTCACCACGGTGGTCGACAACCAGGACACGGTGGAGGTGCACGTGCTGCAGGGGGAGCGCGAGATCGCCGCCGAGAACCGCTCGCTGGGACGCTTCGAGCTGGTGGGCATCCCGCCGGCGCCGCGCGGCGTGCCGCAGATCGAGGTCACCTTCGCCATCGACTCGAACGGCATCGTCTCGGTGTCGGCCCGCGACGTCGCCACCAACCAGTCGCAGACCATCCAGATCAACCCCGCCGGCGGTCTCTCGAAGGAGGAGATCGACCGCCTGGTGCACGAGGCCGACCAGTTCGCGCAGGCCGACGCGCAGAAGCGGGAGATGCGGCGCCTCAAGAACCGCATCGAGGGGTTGATCTACACCAACGAGAAAGTGCTCGCCCAGTTCTCCGACGCGATCCCCGACAAGGACCGCAAGCGTGTCTCGGACACCCTGCTCCGCGCGCGCATGGCGCTCGCCGGGGAAGTCCGCCCCGACCTCGAGACGGCGCTCTTCGATCTCAACTCGATCTCGCGCACCCTCTCCGAGGTGATGATGAGCAAGATCGGGGGGGATGCCGGCCTGCCGCCGGGGTTCGAGACCGGGCCGGCCGGCCTCGGCGCCAAGCGCTAGACGATGGCGACGGCGCGACGCGACTACTACGAAGTGCTCGGGGTCTCCCGTCAGGCGACGGAGAAGGAGATCAAGGCGGCCTATCGCCGCCTCGCCCTCCAGTACCACCCCGACAAGAACCCGGGTGACCAGGGGGCCGAGGAGAGCTTCAAGGAGGCCGCCGAGGCCTACGCGGTGCTTTCCGACGCCGAGAAACGGGCGCGCTACGACCGCTTCGGCCATCAAGGGGCGCCCGCGTTCGACGGCGGCTTCGACCCGGGGACCTTCGCCGACTTCTCCGACATCCTCGGGGACCTCTTCGGCTTCGGGTTCGGCGGGCGGACGCAGCGTGGCGGCCCGGAGCCGGGCGCCGACCTGCGCTACGACCTCGGGCTGACCTTCGAGGAGGCCGCCTTCGGCGCCACGAAGAGCCTCCAGATCCCGCGCCTCGAAGGCTGCGAGAGCTGTGGCGGGAGCGGCGCCAAGCCGGGGACGTCGGTCAAGAGCTGCGGCGTCTGTGGCGGGCGCGGCCAAGTGCGCTACTCCCAGGGCTTCTTCACGCTCGCGCGCCCCTGTCCACAGTGCCGGGGCGAGGGCACGGTGATCGCCGATCCGTGCGCCACCTGCCGGGGCGAGGGGCGGATCGAGCAGCGGCGCACGCTCGAGGTGAAGATCCCGGCCGGCGTCGACACGGGGGCGCGCCTCCGTTTGTCGGGCGAAGGGGAGCACGGCCGGCGCGGCGGGAGGCGAGGCGATCTCTACGTGGTGGTCGCGGTCGAGCCGCACGCCACCTTCCACCGCGAAGGGACGCACGTCCTCGCCGAAGTCGAGGTCGGCTACGCGCAGGCGGTCCTGGGCACCAAGCTCGAGGTGCCGACGCTGCACGGGCCGGCGACGCTCGAGATCCCCCCCGGCACCGCCCACGGTGAGCAGTTCCGGCTCAAGGGGAAGGGGATCCCGCGCCTCGGCGGCTCGGGGCGGGGGGATCACGTCGCGCAGGTCGCGATCCACGTCCCGCGGCCGGCGAGCCTCTCGGAGGAGGAGCGCACGCTCCTGAAGCGTCTGGCCGAGCTCGAAGGGCAGTCGGTGCGCGAGGAGCGCGGCGTGCTCGACCGCGTGCGCGACCTCTTCGGTTGATGGCGCGGTACCACCGCCTCCGGTTGGAGATTCCCGAAGCGAACGAGGAGCTGCTCTCGGCCTGGCTCTGGGCCGCGGGGTGCGAGGGGTTCACGAGCGAACGGTTCCGGGAGGGCGGGCTCGTCGTCGAGGCGACGTTTCGCGAAGACGAGCGTCCGGAGAGTGGTGCGCTGACGGAACTTTCGGCATGGGTGCCGGGTGTCGTCGTGGTCGACTCCGGCCCGGTCGAGGAGCGCGACTGGTTGGAGGCTTGGCGCCGGGCCGCGGTTCCGATCCCGCTCGGGGAGCGCCTGCTCGTCGACCCCCGCGAGTGGGACGAGGTGGTCGAGACACTGGACCCCGTCGCGGTCGGCGAACGCTTCGTCTTGCGCCTGCCGGCGCGGACCGCGTTCGGCGTGGGGAGCCACGAGTCGACCCGTCTCGCCTACGAGCTGCTCGAACGGACGCCGCTCGCGGGGCGACGCGTCCTCGACGTCGGCTGCGGCACCGGCATCCTCGCGCTCGCGGCGCTCGAGCTCGGCGCGGCGGCAGCGGTCGGTTTCGATCTCGATCCGGCGGCGGCGCTCCTCGCGGGCCAGTACGCGCGCGCCAACGGAAGCTCCGTGCGCTGCTTCGCGGGCCGCGTCGCGGCGCTCGCGCCCGCGGCCCGCTTCGACGTCGTGGTCGCCAACGCGCTACCGCACGAGCTGGCCGACGAGATGCGCGCGATCGCCGAAGCGCTCGTCCCGGGCGGCGCGCTGATTCTCTCGGGTATTCTGCGGAGCGAGGCGGACGGCGTGCGCGAGGCTGTCTGCCGGCTAGGAGTAAAGGAGCGCGGCCACGCGGCCGCCGAGGAGTGGATCGCGATCGGCTTCACGAAGGTCGTGAGCGAGCGATCCTGAGATCTCCCGAGGAACGACACAGAGCGTCGCCGTGAGGATTCGAGCCTTGCCTCCCCACACGCACTGCTACGCGCGTCGACGTCGCCCCGGCGTCCCCTTCTAGGTGAGCTTCTTCGCGGGCTGTCGCCCGCGCGGAAGAGGTGTCAAGCTCCTCTCCGCCGACATGTCGACCGTGCTTCTATCAGCCGAGGCCTTCGCGTCGGACGTCGCGACTCTCGAGGGCGAGCCCCATCATCACCTCTTCCGCGTGAAGCGGCATCAGCTGGGCGACCGGCTGCGCGCGGTCGACGGGCGGGGCCGGGCGCGCGAGGCCGAGGTGATCGCGGTCGACAAGCGCGCGGCGCGGCTCGCGCTCGGCGACGCGCTGCCCGCGAACGAGCCGGCGGTCGCGGTCGAGCTCTACGTGGCGCCGCCGAAACCGGAACGGGCGGCCTGGCTGGTGGAGAAATCGACCGAGCTCGGCGTCGCCGCGATCCGCTTCCTCGTGTGCGAGCGCGACGCGCGGAGCTTCTCGGCCGCGCAGCTCGAGCGCCTCCGCCGCGTCGCGGTCTCCGCGGTCGAGCAGTGCGACCGGGCGGCGGTGCCGGAGATCGGGAACGCGATCGCCGTCGGCGCGCTCCTCGCGGAGCTCGGAGAACGGGGTGTTCCGGCCCAGGTTCTCGACCGCGGCGAGCCGGGTCGATCGGCAGAGAAGCCCGCACCCGCGCCTCGCCTGGCGCTGCTCGTCGGTCCCGAAGGAGGGTGGAGCCCGGCCGAGCGCGCGCTCTTCGACACCGGGGAGCTGCCGCGCTGGTCGCTGGGCGAGCGGGTGCTCCGCATCGAGACCGCGGCGGTGGTCGCGGTGGGGCTCGTGCTTGCGCGCTGAGCGTGACTACGCGACGGCGCTCGCGAAGCTCGCGGCGGAACGTCCGGACGGAGTGCCCTACCGGTTCCGGGGCGCGGCGCTCACGAGCGGCGAGCTCTTCTCCGACGCGCGGCGCATCGCGGCGGGGCTCCGCGCCGCGGGCGTCCTCCCGGGGGATCGCGTCGCGATGCTGCTGCCGGCCGGCTTCGACTTCGTGCGCGGCTTCGCGGCCGTCGCCTCGGCCGGCGCCATCCCCTTCGGGATCCCCGCCGAGATCGCCGCGGAGACCGCTCTCTCGCGCGCGTCGCGCGGCCTGCCGGCGCTCCTCCTGACCTCGGAGGCGAGGCGCGAGGAGCTGCTCGCGGCGCGAGACGCGGCAGAGCCTTTCGCGATCGCGTCGCTCGAGCGGCTCCGCGAGGCGCCAGGCGACGCCGCACTCACGGCTCCACCGCCGGTCGACCCCGTCGCACCCGCTTTCCTGCAATTCACCTCCGGCACCACCGGCGAGCCGCGCCTCGCGGCGCTCCCGCACCGGGCGCTCGACGCGTGGCGCGGACAGACCGCGGGCGTCATCGACAACCAGCGGGAGGACGTCCTGGTCGGGTGGGTCCCGCCCTGGCACGTGATGGGGATGGTGCGCTTCGTTCTGCAGCCGGTCTTCTCGGAGTGCGTCGCGCATCTGGTGCCGCCCAAGGTCGCGACGCTCGGCGAGTGGCTCGAGACGATCGAGCGCACGCGCGCGACCTTCAGCTCGGCCCCCGACTTCGCGCTGCGCACGGCGCCGCGCCTGCTCCCGGCGCGGCGTCTCGATCTCTCGTCGCTCCGCGCCCTGGTCTCGGGCGGAGAGCCGGTGCGGCTCGAGACGATTCGCGCCTTCGAGTCGCGTTTCGGCCTCTCCGGCGTGGTGCGCCCGGCCTACGGTCTCGCGGAGGCGACGCTCGCGGTGACGGCGCTCGCGCCGGGGGAGCCGTTGCGAGTGGACGGCTCCGGCAACGTCTCGTGCGGCCGCCCGTTGCCCGGCGTCGAGCTGCGAATCGTCGATCCCTCGGGCAGGGAGGCGGCGGAGGGCGCACCGGGGGAGATCCAGATCCGGAGCGCGGCGCTCTTCTCGGGCTACTTCACGGCGGCGGGGCTGGACCGGAGCGCTGTCGCCGACGGCTGGCTCGCGACGGGCGACGTCGGGCGGCTCGGTTCCGCGGGGGAGCTCTATGTCCTCGGTCGGCGTCGCAATCTCTTGAAGCATGGTGGCGCGACCTACGCGCCGCGCGAGCTCGAGGAGGTCGCCGAGCGGGTGGATGGGGTCTGGGCTTCGGCGGCGATCGCGCTCACCGACGCCGGGCGCGGCACCGAGGTGGCGGTGGTGGTGGTCGAGAGCGCCCCGGCGGCTCCGCTGGCTTCGGACGCCCCCGCCGGGCTCGCCCGCGCGGTGGCGGAGGAGATTCGGCGCGCGCTCGGTCTTCTCCCCGGCGAGGTCCTGGTGGTCACACCGGGCACGCTGCCGCGCACCGAGAACGGGAAGCTCCGGCACCTCGAGCTCCGGCGCCGTCTCGCGGCGGGGGAGCTAGAGGGGGGCGCGTTGCTCTTCGGTCGCGCCGACGGGTGGACCGTAGAGCAGGCGGCGGAGTAGGCCGAGGCTGATCTGTCCCGGCGCGCGCCGGAGCACCCCCTCGAGCCAAGTGACCGCGGCGGCGGGATCCGCAACCGGCGCGCCGAGCTCGCAGACGACGCTCCCCCATTCCCAGAGGGCGATCACCGGCACGATCGGAACGCCGGCGCTCCGCGCCAGGTAGAAGGCCCCGAGACCGACGTCGAGCGGATGCCCGAAGAGGGGGACCGCCGTCGACGCGCCGTTGCCGCCGTCGAGCGTGGTGCTGACGAAGCCGCCGGCGGCGAGCTCGGCGCGGGCCTCGAGGAGGGCGCGGGCGCGGCTCTCGAGCCCGCCCGCGAGACTGGCGTTGCGCTCCCCGGCGGCCGGCCGATGGTAGGGCGACCAGCGGAGCACGAGGCGCGGCCCGGCGAGTCGGTCGAGCGCGGCGGAGAGGAGGTGCAGCGCGCCAGCGTGCGCGGTGACCAGCACCCTTGGAGGCGAGAGGGCGGCTGCGGCGGCGGGATCGCGCCAGCGGACGAGCGTGCCGAAGCGCTCCTGGGGCTCTCCGGCGACGCGCCGGAGCACCAGTCGGTCGCAGGCTTCCCAGGCCGCGATCTCGAGCGCCAGGCGGCGGCTGGGGAGCGGGCCCGTACCGTAGAGCGCCGCGACGTCCGCCGCCGCCGGCCAGCGTCCGGAGAGGAGCCCACGGGCGGCCCCGAGGACGGCAGCCCGGCGGAGGGCGTCCCGTTCGCCGAGCGACGAGTTCGCGACGCGCGCCTCGAGGCGGTCGAAGAAGGCGCGGCCGCGGCGGCGGCGCGCGGGCTCGGAGGGTTCCGCGCTCCCCCGCGCCACGCTCATCCGCGGGCGGCCGCGAGCGCCTCCGCGAGCTTCGCCTTGAGATCGCCCAGCGTCATGCCGGTGTCGAGGAGGAGGTCGGGGGGGAGCGGCAACGCGAGCTCGCGCTCGCAAGCGACGAGGAGCTCGACCAGGCCGATCGAGTCGAAGCCTAGGCCCGCGGCGTCCAGCCTGAGAGCGTCGTGGAGCTCCCGTTCGCGCCAGTAGGAGGGCGCGTGGCGGCGCACCAGCGCCTGGAACTCGGCGTCGGAGAGAGTGGCCGTCGCGGCCGGGCCGAGCGTCTCTTCGGAGCTCACCGGGGGCCAGTGTAGCAACGTCGTTGTGACCTCCGTGGTTTGACACCCCCTGGGGTGGGGTTTAGCATCCGGGACGCTCTCGGGAAGGAGGCAGGATGGCGCAGAAGAGCCCATTCGAAGGCGTCCGGTACGTCTGGATGAACGGTCAGCTGGTGGACTTCGAGAAGGCGACGGTGCACGTGCTGGCGCACGCCATGCACTACGGCTCCGGCTTCTTCGAAGGGATCCGGGCCTACAAGACGCTCCAGGGAGCGGCCGTGTTCCGCCTCCAGGATCACCTCAAGCGGCTCGAGAACTCCTGCAAAGTCTATCGGATGCAGGTCCCCTTCCGGCGCGAGGAGATGACCCAGGCGGTCTTCGACACGATCCGCGCCAACGGGCTCGAAGCCTGCTACATCCGGCCGCTGGTCTTCCGCGGGTTCGGGACCGCCGGCATCAATCCGCTGAAATCGCCGGTGGAGGTGGTGATCGCGGTCTGGTCCTGGGGGCGCTACCTGGGCGAGGAGGCCGCCGAGCAGGGGGTCGACGCCTGCGTCTCGACCTGGCGCCGCATGGGCGCGGGCGCCTCGCCGGCGCTCGCCAAGGCGACCGCGAACTATCTCAACTCCCAGCTCGTCAAGATGGAGGCGGTGACCAACGGGTTCGCCGAAGGGATCGCGCTCGACGACAACGGGTACGTCTCCGAAGGATCCGGCGAGAACATCTTCCTGGTGCAGGACGGCGTCATCTTCACGCCGCCGGTCTCCTCGTCGATCCTCCCGGGCATCACGCGCAACTCGATCCTCAGGCTCGCCGAAGAGGCGGGCATCCCGGTCCGCCGCGAGGCGATCCCGCGCGGCATGCTCTATACCTGCGACGAGGCCTTCTTCACCGGCACCGCGGTGGAAGTGGCGCCGATCCGATCGATCGACCACATCCCGGTCGGGGACGGGAAGCCGGGACCGGTGACGCGCCGCCTGATGGAGGAGTTCCTGGGCATCACCCGCGGCGAGATCCCCGATCGCTTCGGCTGGTTGTCGCCGGTACCGGCCGGCGTGGAGCAGCTCTCCTAGGCCGGACGCGGAGGTCACATGAACGTCAACGACCTGCTCAAGATCGCGGTGGAGCGCAAGGCTTCGGATCTCCACCTCAAGGTGGGAACGCATCCGATCCTGCGCATCGACGGCGCCCTCGTGCCGCTGACCGAGCTCAAGCGGTTGATGCAGGAGGACACCATCGCGATGGCGTTCTCGATGATGAACGCTCGCCAGAAGCAGCGCTTCAAGGACGAGTTCGAGATCG
>CAYZBH010000084.1:0-11783 GCA_964476605.1 uncultured Thermoanaerobaculia bacterium
GCTTCCACCCCGAGATCTCGGGGCGCGAGAACATCTTCATCAACGGCGCCGTGCTGGGTCTGAGCCGGCGCGAGATCGCCGAGCGCTACGAGCGGATCGTCGAGTTCTCAGGCCTCGCCGACTTCCTCGAAGAGCCGGTCAAGAACTACTCCTCCGGCATGTACGTGCGGCTGGGCTTCGCGGTCGCGATCCACACCGATCCCGAGATCCTGCTCGTCGACGAAGTGCTGGCGGTGGGGGACGAGGCCTTCGCGCATCGCTGCCTCCGGCGCATCGAGGAGCTGCTCGCGTCCGGGCGAACGGTGGTCTTCGTCAGCCACGCGCTCGGCCTGGTGGAAGACCTCTGCGATCGCGTCCTCTGGCTCGATGCGGGGCGCGTGCGCGCGGTGGGCGAGCCCCGGCGCGTGGTCGACGCCTACCGCCAGGCGGTGGCCGAAGCCGAGGGGGAAGCGCACCGCGAGGCCAAGCAGGAACGCGAGCGGACGGAGGGCGAGCAGGGAGAGAGCGAGTCAGGAGAGTCGGCGGAGGTGCTGCGCTGGGGCTCCGGGGTGGCCGAGATCGTGGGCGTCGAGCTGCGCGACGGCGCGGGGCGCGAGCGCTATCACTTCGCGAGCGGCGAAACGGTGCGCTTCGAGCTCCGCGTGCGGGCGTATGCGGCGCTCGACGACGTGGTCTTCGGGATCGGCCTCTTCTCGCCACGCGGGGTCGAGGTCTGGGGCGTCAATACCGACCTCGACGGCGTGGTGGTCGAACGCTTCGCCGGCGAGGCGCGGATCCGCCTGGAGTGCCCGGCGCTCCGGCTCGCCCCCGGGGAGTACCTGGTGGACGTGGCGGCCCACGCTCGCGACGGCGCCCCCTACGACTACCGGCGGCGGCTGGTCGCCTTCACCGTCACCAGCAGCGAGCGCGGCGCCGGGGTCTACTTTCCCGTGCACCGGTGGGAGCTCGACGGAGATCTAGAGCTCGCGCCCGGGCTAGAATCGCGACGCGAGGAGGAGTGATGGCCGAGCCGGAGACCGGGGCCCAGAACCTCAACATCAAGATCGGGGACGAAGAGCTCAAGGGGCGCTATTCGAACCTGTTGCGCATCACCCACACGCGCGAGGAGTTCATTCTCGATTTCATCAACCTCGTGCCTCCGCAGGGCGCGGTGACGGCTCGCATCGTCACCAGTCCCGGGCACCTGAAGCGGATCGTGCAGGCGCTCGCCTCGAATCTCGGGCGTTACGAAGAGAGTTTCGGTGCCATTCCGGAGGCGGCCGACCCGGCTGCCGGCCGGCGCATGAACTGAGCCCGCGCTCCCGGCCGGCCGTCTTCTCATGACTCACGAGGAACCGAAGCCGGAGCTCGCGCGCCCCCGCGCGACCATCCCCGCGGCGACCGGGAATCCGATCCGCCCGCCCGACCATTCGCTGCTCCGGGCGGCCTGGCTCGCGGTCGCCCTGGGCCTCGCGGTCGAGGGGCTGGTGCTCCTCTCCGCGGCCCTGTCCGGCGGGAGCCTCGCCGCGAAGCCGTTCACCGCCGAGCTGGTGCAGAAGATCGCCTGGTCGTTCGTCGTCTGCGTGGCGCTCGCGGTAGCGCGAACGGCGTCGCGGGCGGCCGGTGCCGTGATGGGGATCTCGGGGTTGCTCGCGGCGCCTCTCGCCTTCGCGGTGGCGCGCGGCCTCCACAAGGGGGCGGCGCAGGCGCTGGGGTTGGTGGCGGCGGCCGTCCCGGGTCCCTCGCCGCTGCTGATCGCGGCGATCAAGGGGCTCGAGTACGCGCTGCTCGGCGTGCTCATCGGCTGGATGGGGAAGAAGGCCTGGGGGAGCGTCGGCGCGCACGCCCTGGCTGGCGGGGGCGTCGCCCTCCTCTTCGGCACGCCGCTCGTCATTCTGAGCGTCGCCGCGCTGCCCCAGGTGAGCGCCGCGGCGGTCCTCGCCCGCGCCGTCAACGAGCTCGCCTTCCCGGTCGGATGCGCGCTGGTGCTCTACGCCAGCGACACGCTCGGCAAGCGCCTCGCCTGAGCGGCGGCCGCGCCGCGGTGGCGCACCTGCGCCACCACGCCCAGGTGGTCCGAGAGCTGGTCCGAAAGCGTCTCGTAACCGGTGAACTCGAGCCCCTCGGAGATCAGGATCCAGTCCAGGCGCACGAGCGGCCGCCAGGCGGGAAAGGTCGGCGCCGCCCCGAGGTGCGAGGGGCGCAGACGGAGCTCCCGTCGCAGCAGGTCGAGGCAGCGGCGTCGCTCGCTCCAGGCGCAGTTGAGGTCCCCCATCACCACGAGCGGCCCGCGATGGTGGCGGAAGCGCTCGATCAGCTGGTCGACCTGGGCGCGGCGCACCCGCCCGGCGAGGAAATCGAGATGGATCGACACCACCTCCACCGGATCGTCTCCCAGCCGCTCGTCGGCGACGTGGGCGGCCACGAAGCCCTTGGTGTCGCGCCACGTCTGTTGGAACGCGTGCGACCGCGCCGCCCCGAGCGGCAGCCGCGACAGCAGCGCCGTGCCGTAGGAGAGATCGAGGCGCTGCAGGGGGGCCGGGCTGTGCTCGCCGCGGAAGGCGTGCGGGAAGCCGGCGAGCTCGGCGAGGGTCGCCACGTGGTCGAAGCGGCCGCTCCAGGCGGAGGGGCCGTCGGCCTCCTGCAGCGCCACCACGTCGGGGCGCTCGCGCGTGAGCACGCCGGCGATGCGTTCGAGGTTGCGCTGCACCTGGTGGTGGTCGACCCGGCGCTTGAGCTGGGTCTGCCGGCGCCCGTGCATCATGTTGAGGGTCATGAGCCGGAGCGCCGGCTCCGGAGCCGGTCGGCGGCCGACCGTGGCGGGGTGCTTGGCGCGTCGGCGGAAGGGGTGGATGACGAGACGGCGCGACTTCATCGATCCCCCTTCACGCGCCGCGCTGGCGGCCGGTGACGAGATTGCCGGCCCGGTGAACCACGCGCCCCCCCTTCACCACCGTGGCCACCGGATTGACGCCGAAGTGGTAGGCGAGGTGCAGGAGGTTCGGGGCATCGAGCACCACCACGTCGGCGCGCTTCCCCTCCTCGAGCGAGCCGATCTCTCCCGCCAGTCCGAGCGTCGCGGCGGCGTTCAGGGTGAGCGCCGTGAGGGTCTCCTCGACCGAGAGCCCGAGCTCGATGACCGCGAGCTGGGCGATGGTGGGGAGGGACTCGGTGTAGGAGGAGCCGGGGTTGCAGTCGCTGCCCAGCGCCACCGCGACCCCTTCCGAGATCAGGCGTCGTGCCGGGGCGTACGTCCGCTTGGCGAGGAAGAAGCTGGTGCCGGGCAGCAGCAGGGCGGTCACGCCGGAGGCGGCGAGGGCCGCGATGCCACGCTCGGAGATCGCCATCAGGTGATCGGCCGAGAGCGCGCCGAGCTCGGCGGCGAGCTCCGCGCCCCCGGAATCCGCGAACTCGTCGGCATGGAGGCGTGGCGCGAGCCCGTGGCGTCGCCCCGCGGTGAGAACGCGACGGGACTCCTCGGCCGAGAAGACGCCGCGCTCGCAGAAGACGTCGCAACAGCGGGCGAGCCCGCGGGTCGCCACGTCGGGGACGATCTCCTCGCAGATGACCTCGATCCAGCGCTCGCGCCGCGCGCGGTGCTCGGGCGGCACCTCGTGGGCGGCGAGCAGCGTCGGGACGAGCTCGATCGGCTGGCGCTCGGCGGCGAGCGCCAGGACTTCGAGCTGCTTGCGCTCGCTCTCGGGCGAGAGGCCGTAGCCGCTCTTCGCCTCCGCGGTGGTGGTTCCGAGGGTGAGCATCCAGGCCAGCCGGTCGAGGGTCGCGGCGAGCAGCGCCTCGGGGTCCGCGCGCCGGGTGGCCGCGACGGTCGAGAGGATGCCGCCGCCTGCCGCGGCGATCTCCTGGTAGCTCGTTCCCCGCAGCCGCTCGAGGAACTCCTCTTCACGCGAGCCCGCCCAGGGCAGGTGGGTGTGCGCGTCGACGAAGCCGGGAACCGCGGTGCCGCCTCGCCCGTCGAGACGCGTCACGTCGGGGAGCTCGCCGAAACGCGCCTGGCGCTCGGCGCGGTCGCCGATGAAGACGAGCCGCCCGTCGCGACAGAGGATCTCGGCCTGTGGTTGGCGCCGGATCCTCCCCTGCTCGGCGCCGCGCCGCGAGGCGGCGCCGAGCGGCGTCGCGACCTCGGCGAGGTTCTCGATCAGCAGCGACGACATCGCCGCATCGCTCCCGGGCCGCTCAGGCGCCGCTCTTCGGTCGGCGGGTGAGGGTATGCACGGTCGCGGCGGTGCGCTCGTCCTCCATCTCGGCCTCGAGGATCTGGGCGAAGAGCTCGAGCGTGCTCTTGAGCTTGAGCTGGAGCTCTTTCCTCCGCGTCCGCAGCTCGGCGATCTTCCCTTCGATCTCGGCGGCGCGCTCGGCGGCCTGGTGGACCATCTTCTCGGCCGTCATCTCCGCCTCGCGCACCAGCATCTGGGCCTCGCGCTGCGAGGTCGCGATCATCTCGTCGGAGAGCTTCTTGCCGCGCAGGATCGCCTCGTGCAGCTGGCGCTCGCGCTCCTCGGCGGCGGCGACCCGTTCCGACAGCACGCGGTTGTCGCGCTGCAGGCGATCGAGCTCGGCCAGCCGCTGCGTCAGATCCTCCGCGACGAGCGACAGGAAGTTCTCGACCTCGGTCGGATCGTAGCCACGCAGCTTCAGGGGGAAGCGAGTCTTCTGGATGTCGAGCGGTTGCAGGGGCATGGGGAACCTCGTGGGCTCAGAAGGAGAGGAACCGGCCGGGGTAGCCGAAGGAGTAGAGCAGGCCGTTCTTGACGAACTCGATCGCGAGCAGCGCGAGGATCGGCGTCAGGTCGAGCCCGCCCATGCGGTGCGGCGGCAGCAGGCGCCGGAGGGGCCTGAGCACCGGCTCGGTCGCGACGTAGAGGAAGCGGACGACCGGATTGCGCGGGTCGGGCGAGACCCAGGAGACGAGCGCGCGCGCGATGATCACCCAGCCGTAGAGCGAAAGCGCCCGGACGACGATGCCGAGCAGGCTCAGGCCGAATCCTTGGGCGAGGTTCATCGCGTCCTCTCCATCGTGGCGTGCCCCGAGGTTACCACGGCAGCCGTGACGAATCAGTGACTTAGCGCGGTCCGAAGAGGAGCGTACCGACCCGCACGAAGGTCGCGCCCTCCTCCACCGCAACCTCGAAATCGTCGCTCATCCCCATCGAGAGCTCCCCCCGGAACCCTCGCGCGCGCCACTCGGGGCGCTCCGCCAGGGTGTCCCTGAGGGCGCGCAGCTTGCGGAACCAGGGGCGCGCGGCCTCGGCCGAATCTCCGGGAGGCGGGATCGCCATGACCCCTTCGATGCGGAGGTGGGCGAGCTCGGCGAGCGGTGCCGCCTCCTCGACCAGGGCGCCGGGAGCGAAGCCGTGTTTGGTCGCCTCGTCCCCCAGGTTGACCTCGAGCAACCCGGTGACGGTGAGACCCGCACGCTCCGCTTCGGCGTCGAGCAGCTGGGCGATCGCGAGGCGATCGACGGCGTGGAAGACACGGAAGAGCCGGAGCGCGGCGCGCACCTTGTTCGACTGCAGAGGGCCGAGCAGATGCCACTCGACGTCCGCCGGCAGCCCGGGCGCCTTGGCGAGCCCCTCCTGGACTCGATTCTCTCCGAAGCGGTGGAGTCCCGCGGCGTGGGCCGCCGAGAGCTTCTCGAGCGGCTGCTGCTTGGAGGCGCCGATCAAACGGACGTCGGAGGGAGACCTTCCCGCCCGGCCGGCGGCGCGCGCGAGGCGCGCCTCGACCTCCGCGAGCCGGGAGGCAACCGTCATGGCCACGCCGGCGGGCTCCTCAGGGTTCGTCTTCGGGCCGGAGGAAGCGCTTGCAGGCCTCGCACTGCACGATCGTCCCCTTGGCGCGGATTTCGAGCGCCACCTGCGGGCGCACCTGATAGTTGCAACTCGAGCAGTGCCAGATCGTCTGGGAGCCGGGACGCGCGACGCGGTGCACCACCGCGAGGGTGTCGCCCCGGTAGCGCTCGAAGATGCGCACGAGCTGCGCCACGATCGGGCGCGGGAGCGCCGCCTTGAGCCCCTCGACCTCGTGCTCGAGCGCGGCGGCCTGGCTCGCGACCTCCGGTTTCTCGGCCTCCCATTTCGCGAGCTCGGCCTGGTATTCGGCCGCGAGACCGCCGAATCCCTCCTTCTTCTCCGCGAGGCTCCGGGCCACGACGTCGGACTTCTCGAGCGCCGCGAGCGCCGCCTCCTCGAGCTGCTTGAGCTGCTGCTTGGCGGCGTCGATCTCGGTCAGGATCGCGCCGTACTCGCGCTGATTGCGCACTCGCGCGACCTGCTGCTGGAACTTCTTCAGCTTCTCCTGGGCGTCGCCGACCGCCGCTTCCGCTTGGCGGCGGGCGAGCGTCGCCGCGTCGCTCTCGGCTTCGAGGGCGGCGATCGCGGTCTCGGCGGCCGTGTAGGCGTCGTGCACGGCACGCATGTGCTCCGGCACGCCGGAGAGAAGGGCCTGCGCGCTCGCCAGGGCTTGCATCGAGCGGCTGAGGCTCACGAGCTCACGCAACATGTCACTCATAGGTCGGGATGATGGTGGGTCCACCTGGATTCGAACCAGAGACCTGCCGGTTATGAGCCGGATGCTCTAACCACTGAGCTATGGACCCAAGGCAGAGGCGGCCGTCCCGGCGCCGCGGCCAGTATAACGGAGCCCCCGTGAGGGCTCCTCGCGGGTCAGACGAGGTCGGAATAGAGACTCCGATAGCTCTCGGCGAGCACGAGAATGCGTTTGACGTAGTTGCGCGGCTCGGCCAGCGCGAGATCCTCCAGGAAGAGATCGATCTCCCGTCCCGGTCCCTGCTGGCTCCAGAGACGTTGGATTCTCCCCGGGCCGCCGTTGTAGCCGGCGAGCGCGAGCTCGACGCGGCCGTCGAAGCGCTCCAGCATCTGCCGGAAATAGGCGGTTCCGAGCCGCAGGCTGAACTCCGGATCGTAGAGCCGTTGCAGGCTGTAGGGCAGGCGCATCTGGCGGGCGATCTCGCGGCCGGTCGAGGGCATCAGCTGCATCAACCCGCGGGCGCCCGAATGGCTGCGCGCCGACGGATCGAAGGCGCTCTCCTGGTGCACGATGCCGAAGACCAGCCAGGCGGGAACCCTCTCGGCCGCCGCTGCGCGCCGCACCGCGGCATCGAAATCGCGCGGGTAATAGAGCTCGAGGGCGAGCTCCGGAACCCGCGCCTGGTCGGCGGTCGCGAGCGCCGGAAAGGCGAGGCGCAGCGTGCGCAGGCTCTCGCGACGCTGGCCGCTCCTGGCGAGCGCGAGCGCGCGCGTCGCCGCCCAGGCGCGGGGCGCGATGCGCGACTCGAGCCGCGCGAGCTCGTCGAGCGCCAGGCCATTGAGGCCGAGATCGGAGAGCAGCCGCGCGCGTTCGGCGGCCGCGTCCTCGGGCCAGGCGTCACGCTGCGGCGCGAGCGCCACGTCCGGTGCCCCGTCGCCCAACCGCGCGCGCGCCTGGCGCGCGTAGAAGTCGGGAACCGGCGCGCTCGCGACGTCCCGGAAGATGCGCGCGGCACTCTGGGAATCGCCCGTCGCGAGGCGGGCGCGCGCCGTCCAGTACCGGGCGCTGCGGGCGCGCGCATGCTCGGGGTAGAGCTCGGCCAGGGCGCTCCAGGAGGTCTCCGCGGCCGCGAAATCGGAGGCCCGAAAGGCCCGCCAGCCCCGTTCCCAGAGGGGGCGCGCCCCCGAGCTGTCGTCGGGCGCCACGAAGCGGAGGCGGCGCAGGACCGCGATGGCGTCCGGCAAGCGGTCCTCGGCGAGGTCGTGGGTGAAGAGCGCGCCGAGCGCGCGGGTCGCGATCTCCGGCGCGCGGGCGCTCGCCACGGCCACCGCGAGCTCGGCGCGCACGGTTTCGCGCGCGGGCGCCTCGGGGCTCCGGCCCGCCTCGATCGCCGCGATGCGCGCGAGCGCGAGCTCCGCCCGCTCGTCGCCCGCTTGGGCGACCGCGGGAGCGAGTGTCGCGAGCGCTTCGCCGGGGTGCCGAAGATCGACCAGCGTGGCGGCCCGCAGGAGACGCCAGCGCAGGTCGCGCGCCGCGGGAGGCGTCGCGTCGAGCGTGGCGAGCGCCCCCTGCGGCAGGTCGATCGAGAGCAGGCGGTCAGCGCGACGCAGCAGCTCGTCGGGCGCGAGGAGGCGGCGCCAATCGCCGCCTCCCGGCAGGTCCATGAGCGCCGCCGCGACCTGGAGCTTGGACGCCTCGAGCGGCGCCTCGACGAGCAGCCAGCGGGCCGCCGGCAGGGCCACCGCGGAGAGCCGTCCCGCCTTGCCGATCGTCCAGGCGAGCCGCTCGAGGGCGAGCCGCGTCGCGTCGTCTCCGGCCCGGGCCGCCTCGGCACGTCCGTCGGCGAGCCGTGCGAGGGCGCCTTCGGCGTCGTGTCCCTCCCAGGCGAGCTCCGCCAGGCGGAGCAGCGTCGCCGCGCGCAGGGGCGACTCGGGCGTCGTCGCGAGCAACTGCTCGGCGGCGAGGCGCGCCGCCTCCCGCTCGCCCAGCGCTTGCGAGCTCGCGGCGAGCGCCGCGAGGCGCCAGTCTTCGAGCTCGCGCGGCCCGGGCCCGGCGGAGAGCAACTCGACGGCGCGGCGGTGGAGGCCGTCGGTGTGGGCGAGCAGTCCCGCGACCACGCGGGCGCGGTCGGCCTCGGCCGCGTCGGTGGCGAGCAGCGGAGTGAGCGTCGCGAAGGCGGCCTCGAAACCCTGGTCGCGCGCTCGCTCGGCTGCCGTCGCATAGACGGCGGGAAGGTCCGCGAGGGCGACCGTGCCGCGCGCGGCTGGCGCGGCGACGCCGGCCGCTGCGACCAGGAGGAGCAGCGTGCTGCAGGCGGTGCGACGCGCGGGAGCGCTCAACGTCGCCCGCTCGTCCTCAGATCCCCAGAGCGCGGGGATCTCCCGCGGCGAGACTGCGGATGAGCTCCTGTTGGAAGTAGTCGCTCGCTTCGCGCACGCTCTCGTGGATGCGTTCCTCGTAGATCTGACGCGAACGGTCGATGTCGTCCTTGAGGCGATGGTAGATGTCGCGGTTGCGCCGCCCCTCCTCCACCTGCTCCTCGTTGTAGAGCTTGATCTCGGAGACCAGGAGGCGCGCCAGGCGCCGCGCCTCCTCGTGCAGGGCGTTCTCGCCGGTGGTGCGCGGCAGTCGCGAGGTGTTGAAGGCCCAGCCGGGCCCCTGAACGTCCGGTGGCGGGGCGACTTCGGTGGTCCGGGCGCCGCGCGCCGCGCTGCGCTCCTCGGCGGGGATTCCGGGGCCCGAGAGCGAGGGGTGTGTCTGGTCCTCCGCGACCTCGGCCGGCGGTGGCGGCTGCACGGTCGGCGGCGGCGCCGTCTCGAAGGCGCTGCGACGGACGAGAACGGTGGCATCCTCGCTCAAGTCGGGCTCGGGAGGGGCCGGCTCGGGCGGTGGCGCCGCGGGTTCGACGCGAGGCGGCAGGGGGACCTCGGAGGTCGCGGCCGGGCTCTTCGGAACCACCTGCGTCGTGATGTACCAAGGGGCGACGTGGGGAGCGGTGCGCTCTTCCGGCGCGGCCGGGGTCGGCTCCTCGACCGGTGGCGGGGGCAGCGCGGGGATCTCCTGCGTGGGCTCGGGCGTCTCCTCGAAGGCCATCGCGGGAGCGGGCTCCTCCTCCATCTGCCAGGCGATCTCGGCGGCCTCCGGCTCGGTCATCGGCGCGACAGGTAGCTCGGGCTCGGGCTCCGGCTCGGGCTCCGGCTCGGGCGAGGGCAGCGCGGCGATCCGCGCGGTGGGCTCTTCGGCCGCGGAAACCGGAGGCCGAGTCTCGAGCGAAGGCATCGGCTCGACGAATGTCTCCGACTCCGGTTCCTCGGCTGCGGCCGGCGCTGCCGGCGGCTCCGGAGTCGTGATCGCGGGAGGGGTCCAGAGCGGCAGGCCCGCGCCGGCCGCGGAAGCCTCGGCGAGCGTCGGCGTCGAGGCTCGGGTCGAGAGCGCCTGGAGCTCGATGCGCTGCGCGGCGGCGTAGGTCAGCAGCTGCGCGGCCACGACCTCGAGCGGCTCCGGACCGAGGCGGTCGACGTAGAGCGCCGCAGCGACCCGATCCCGCAACACGAGGGGGACGAACGCCGCGCTCTGCGGGGCCGTGACGCCGAGCTCGCGCGCGAGCCGCGTGCCCTCCTCGGCGTCGAGCCGTACGACGCCGCGGCCCGTGGCGAGGCGCGAGAAGCAGGGCAGCGCGTCGTAGGCGAACGTGGCGCCGGCGACCGGATCGCCGTCGAAGCCGGACGAGCTCCAGCCCGCGAGCGCCTCGGCGCGCGTCAGCCAGATGGCGGTCCGGTCGGCGTAGCCGCGCGTCGCGCCGAGCAGCGCTTCGAGCGCCCCGCGCTGCGTCGTGGCGCGGTCGACTTCGACCAGCGCCGCGAGGAGCTCGCTCGCGAGCCCGCTGCGCGCTTCGGCGCGGCCGCCGCCGGCGAGACCGGCGAGCTCCTCGCGGCCGAGGAGCGCCGGCGCCGTGGGCGGCGTGTAGCTCGCCAGCTCGGAAGCGAGTCCGCTCGTCGCGCGCGCGACGCGCTCGGCGAGCTCCCGTTTGATCTGCTCGACGGCATCGGTGAAACGCGCGGCGAGTCGCTGCTCGAGATCCGCCACCTGGTCGGGAAAAGCCATCTTCTGATCCTCCGGCCGCGCGGGCTCGGCCTGTGGGCGCTGCAAACGATGCATTATCAAGAGGGGGGGGGCCCCAGTCAAGCGCGCCGGGCGCGCAAAGCGCGAACCGGCAAGGAGTTGAGGCCCCACCCGGAGGCGCTTGGACGGCGCTCGGAGCGTGTGCTACGTTGCCCGGGGAAGGCGGATTCCGTCGAGAGGAGGCAGGAACCATGTGGAAGCACTCGATCGCGATCGCCGGGCTGGCGGCGCTTTGTCTGGCCTGCGGCGGCGGTGAGAAGGCTGGAGGGAATTCGGCGGCGAAGGCCGAGGCGCGCAAGGCCGAGTGGACGTGGCTCGAGAACTCGCGCAAGGAGCTTCAGGAGATGCGCGCGCAGGCGGTGACGCTCGCCGCGAGCCCCGAAACCGCGACCCAGGTCGAGGCGGTGCAGCAGCAGATCGACACCAAGACCGACGAGCTCGGGCGGCGCCTCGTGCAGTACATCAACGACGATCCCCCGGTGCAGGGAGAGCCGATGAAGCCGGAGCAGCTCGCCGCCTTCCGTCTGAAGAGCGCCGAGGACATGGTGGTGGCGGCCGAGTTCATCGACAAGGGGGGCGACTACCGGCGCGCCATCGACATCTACAAGGCGGCGCTCTCGGTCGATCCGGACAACCCCGAGCTCAAGGCGGCGCTCGAAAAGGCCGACACGATGCGGCTGGTGACGCCGGAGCGGTTCGCCCTGGTGAAGAAGGGGATGACCGAGGACGAGGTCCGGCAGGTGCTGGGCCAGGTCTACCTGCGCAACGTCAAGGACTACCCGGAGAAGCACATCGTCTCCTGGTTCTTCCCGACCGCGGACGACGGGCATGCTGCCGCGGTCTATTTCAGCAAGAAGGGGGACAAGGTCCAGGTCTACCAGGCGACCTTCGACGCCGTGAAGCCGGGTGGCGGCGGAGCCGAAGAACCGAAGTAACCGCGCGCTTGACCGGGCGCTGGGGCGGCGCGTAGAATGCTAACCCTTCTGCCTGCGGGAAGTTCCGCCGCAATCCGGGCAGCCGAAATGGGGTGAGCAGTCAGGTGCCGATCGTCCACGTCCGAGAAGAAGAGAGCTTCGAGAACGCGCTGCGCCGTTTCAAGCGGAAGTGCGAGAAGGCGGGTGTGCTGACCGAGCTGAAGAAGCGGCAGCACTTCGAGAAGCCCTCGGTGAAGCGCA
>CAYZBH010000085.1:0-6714 GCA_964476605.1 uncultured Thermoanaerobaculia bacterium
TTGAGCGAGAAGAGCAGGACGACGATCGCGAGGAAGGCGACGAAGCCGGGCTGCTGGAACTGCACGCCCCAGCCGACCGCGGCGCCGGCGCGCTGGGCGACGATCGCCGCCGCCGCGAGCGCCCAGAACGAGGCCAGGATGCCGCCGGCGGTGGCGAGCGCACCGCTGCGGACCGCGCCGCGCGCCTGACCGGAGGCCTTCACGAGCCCGAAGAGCTTGAGCGAGAGGATGGGCAGAACGCAGGGCATCGCGTTGAGGATCACTCCGCCCAGGAGGCCCAAGAGCAGCATGCCGGCGAGAGAGCCGCCGGATGGAACCGCGCCCGCTCCGCGCGCCGGAGGCGGCAGCTCCCCAGCAAAGAGAGCCGCGTTCGCCGGTTGGCCCCCCACGGCGTCGATCGTCAGGACCGTCTCGGCCGTCGCCTCGACCGGAGGGAGACACTGGCGGTCGTTGCAGGCCTGGTAGCGCAGGCGCGCGGCGATCGACTGCGCGCCCGGCGGCGTGCCCGCGGGAACCTCGACCTCGACGAAGATCCGGAAGCGCTCTTCGAAGACCGCGAGCGCGTCCTCGGCGAAGGCGAACTTCCAACGCGTCGGCTCCGGATAGAGGGGAGGATCCACTGGCCACCCGGCGGGCGCGTCCAGAGTCAGCACCGTCGGGATGAGGTAGTCGTAGGTGGGCCGGTCGGCTTGCACGTGCCAGTCGGGCTCGACCTCTACCACGGCGGCCAGTCGCGCTCGCTCTCCAGGACGGTACGCGCTCCGATCGGCCGCGAGTTCGAGCCGCGCCTTCTGCTCGGGGCGGCGCGCCTCGTCGGCGCCGAACTGCGCTCGCGCCGGCACGCCGGGAAGGGCGGCGAGAACGCCGAGGAGCAGGAGCGCGGCGCGCTTCACGTGCACTGCGCCGAGGCGTCCGACCGGAGCGCGCGGAAGACGCGACGGGCGTCGGCGAGCAGCTTGCTGTTCGGATACCCCTTCTCGAACGCGGCCAGGGCGCCAGCCGTGGCGGCGCAGTCGCGCTTGCCGCGCGCGATGAAGATCCTGAGCAGGTCGGCCCGCTCGGCGACGCTCGGTTGGTTGGCGCGCGCGAGCAACGCGTGGAGCTCGGCGAGGGCCCGCTCGGCCTCGGTGAAGCGTCCTGCGAGGCGGTAGCTGTCGGCGAGCTGGAGCCGGGTCCAGGCGAGGTCGTCGCCGCTCAGGGAGTTGCCGGCCAGCAGCTTTTCGAAGAGCTTCGCGGCGCGCTCGCCGTCACCACGTTGGTGCGCGGCCCGCGCCTGGATCGCCCAGGCCTTGGTGTCGTCGCTCGAAAGCGCGCGATCGTAGTCCGTGACGACGCTCTGGTACCTGCGGAGCTCGGACTCGATCCGCGAGATCAGACGGTCGGTCGGCAGGAAGCCCTGGATCTCGCCCACCAGAGCGCGATGGGCGTCGAGCAGCAGCAGAGTGGGGAGCGAGTTGGCGTGGAAGCGCTGCTGCAGCTCCGTGCCGTCGCCGCCGTCCTCGACGTCGACCCGCAGCAGGACGAAGCGGTCGGCGAAGCGCTGGAACTCGGGGGTCGAGAAGACGTCCCGCTCCATCACTTTGCACCAGCCGCACCACTCGGCGAAGAGGTCGACGAGCACCAGTTTGTCGCTCTTTTGCGCTTCGGCGAAAGCCGCATCGGCGTGATCCTGCCAGATCGAGGCCGCGCGCGCGGGCCCCGAGGCGGCGAGGCACAGGGCAGCTGCGATCCACGTAACCGACGGAGTTTTCATGAGTTCCGCGCCCCCGAGACCGGCCATCGGGGCGCGGTCGCGATGATACCATGCAAACCATGCACCTAGCGGGGCGCGTGCGACGGGTCGCCGAGTCGGCCACGCTCAAGCTCTCGCGCCGCGCCCTCGAGCTGAAAGCCCGCGGCATCGACGTCGTCGACCTGGTCGCCGGGGATCCCGACTTCCCCTCCCCGCCGGCCGCGGTCGAAGCGGCGCGCGCGGCGCTCGCCTCCGGCTTCACCCGCTACACCGACGACCGCGGGATCCGGCCTCTGCGCGCGGCGCTCGCGGCGCGCTATGCCGCCCGCTACGCTGCGCCCTGGACCGCGGAGCAGACGCTCATCACGGTGGGTGCCAAGGGGGCGCTCTTCGAGCTCGCCCTCGCGCTCTTCGAGGCGGGGGACGAGGTCGTCACGCATACTCCGGCCTGGGTCAGCATTCCGCAGCAGGTCCGGCTCGCCGGCGCCACGGTGGTGGAGGTCCCGGCGCGCGCCGAGGACGGTTTTGCCGTCGATCCCGAGGCGATCCTCGCGGCCGTGGGACCGCGGACGCGCGCCGTGATCTTGAACTCCCCGTGCAACCCCACCGGCAACGTCATCGAGGCCGGTGCGCTCGCCGAGATCGTCGAGCGGGCCGCGGCGGAGGGCGTGCTGGTGATCTCGGACGAGACCTACGAGCGTTTCGTCTACGATGGCCGGAGGCATGCCTCGGTGGCGGCGCTCGCCGCGCGCCATCCGGAGACGGTCGTGCTGGTGGGGTCGTTCTCCAAGAGCTACGCCATGACCGGTTGGCGCCTGGGCTTCCTGCTCGCCGACCGGCGGATCGTGGACGCGGTGGCGTGCGTGCAAGGGCACGCGACCTCCAACGCGACCTCTTTCGCGATGTCCGGCGCCCTCGCGGCGCTCGACGACGACGCGGAGGAGATCGCCGCGCGGGTCGCCGAGTACCAGGCCCGTCGCGACCTGGTCGTCGGGCGCTTGGGTGCCCTGCCGAAGGTTCGCTGCCGGCCGCCGGCCGGGGCCTTCTATGCCTTTCCGGACGTCTCGGGCTGGTTCGGGCGCGCGATCCCGGACGCCGACGCCTTCGCCGAGCGCCTCCTCGAGGAGGCACGCGTCGCGGTGGTCTCGGGATCGGGCTTCGGCGCGCCCGCGAACGTCAGAATCTCCCTCACCCGGTCGCGTGAGGAGCTCGACCGGGGAATCACGCGACTCGGAGAGTTTCTGGGCTCTCTCTGAGCCCGCGCGCCATCCGCCCTTCGGGGCAATTCACGGAGGTATCGATGCGATTCTCGAAGACATCGGACTCAGCCGCCCGCCGCCGAGGGCCGCGGGCTTCCGTCGCGCTCGCCCTGCTGGCGACGCTGATCCTTCTCGGAGCGCCCACCTTCGCGGCCGGCGCCCCCACGGCCGCGGAGGCGCAGCAGTTCATGGACGCCGCCGAGGCGAGGCTCCTCAAGCTCTGGGAGGCGCGCGATCGGGCGCAGTGGGTGCAGGCCAACTTCATCACCGAGGACACCGACATTCTCGCGGCGCAAGCGAACGAGTTGGTGATCGCGGCGACCATGGAGCTGGCGAGCCAGGCCACCCGTTTCGACGGTCTCGCGCTGCCGCCCGAGCTTGCGCGCAAGATGATGCTGCTCAAGACCTCACTCGTGCTGCCGGCGCCCACCGATCCGGCGGAGCGCGCGGAGCTGACGGGAATCGCGGCCGAGCTCGAGGGGATGTACGGGCGCGGCAAGTGGTGCCCCCCCGCGGGCGGCGAGTGCCAGGACCTCGAGCAGCTCTCGGCGACGCTCGCTTCGTCGCGCGATCCCCAGAAGCTCACCGAAGCCTGGGAGGGATGGCACTCGATCGCCAAGCCGATGCGCGAGAAGTACCGGCGCTTCGTCGAGCTCGGCAACGCCGGCGCGCGGGAGCTGGGGTTCGCGGATCTGGGGGCGCTCTGGCGCGCCAAGTACGACATGCCACCCGACGCCTTCACGGCCGAGCTCGATCGCCTCTGGCTGCAGGTCAAGCCGCTCTACGACGCGCTCCACTGCTACGTGCGCGCCCGCCTGACCGAACGCTACGGACCGGACGTGGTGCCACCGGGCAAGCCCATCCCCTCGCAGCTCCTCGGCAACATGTGGGCGCAGCAGTGGGGCAACGTCTACGACCTGGTGAAACCCGAGAACGTGGTCGATCCGGGCTACTCGGTGACCGAGCGACTGCAGGCGGCGGGCTACGACGCCAGGAAGATGGTGGAGAGCGGAGAGCACTTCTTCACCTCGCTCGGGCTCGCGCCGCTGCCGGAGACCTTCTGGACGCGCTCGCTCTTCGTCAAACCGCGCGACCGCGACGTCGTCTGCCACGCGAGCGCGTGGACGGTCGAGCAGCCGGAGGATCTGCGGATCAAGATGTGCATCCAGATCAACGAAGAGGACTTCGACACCATCCACCACGAGCTCGGTCACAACTTCTACCAACGCGCCCACAACACGCAGGCGCCGCTCTTCCGCGACGGCGCCAACGACGGCTTTCACGAGGCGCTCGGCGACACCATCGCGCTCTCGGTGACCCCGAAATACCTGCGGACGATCGGGTTGATCGATCGCGAGCCCCCCAAGGAGGCCGACATCGCGCTGCTCCTCCGGCTCGCCCTCGACAAGGTGGCCTTCCTTCCCTTCGGGCTGGTGATCGACAAATGGCGCTGGGGAGTCTTCTCCGGCGCGATCCCGCCCGAGCAGTACAACAAGGCCTGGTGGGACCTGAAGCTCGCCTACCAGGGCGTGGCCCCGCCGGAGCCGCGCAGCGAGGGCGACTTCGACCCGGGAGCCAAGTACCACGTGGCGGGGAACACCCCCTACATGCGCTACTTCCTGGCGGACATCCTCGAGTTCCAGTTCCACCGCGCGCTCGCCGCGACGGCGGGGGAGTCCGGGCCGCTCAATCGCGCCTCGATCTACGGCTCGAAGGCGGCCGGCGCGCGGCTCGAGAGGATGATGCTGATGGGCGCTTCCAAGCCCTGGCCCGACGCTCTCGAGGCGCTCACCGGCGAGCGGGAGATGGATGCCACGGCGATCCTCGACTACTTCGCGCCGCTCAAGCAGTGGCTCGACGCGCAGAATCGAGGCCAGGTCTGCGGCTGGTAGCGTAGAGGACGAGGATGAGCCCGAACGGATCGCAGCGCCCCGCCTCCACCGCGTCGAGCTCCGGCTCGCTCCGGATCGGCAGCGCGCTGGGCATTCCGATTCGCGTCCACTTCACCTTCCTGCTCCTCCTCATCTGGTTCGGCACCATCTCGGCGCAGGGCGGCGAGAGCTTCCTGGGCGGCGTGGTCTTCCTCTTCCTCATCTTCGGTTGCGTGGTGCTGCACGAGCTCGGGCACGCCGCCATGGCGCGCCGCTTCGGAGTCGAGACGCGCGAGATCGTGCTCTATCCGATCGGCGGCGTGGCGCGGCTCGAGAAGATCCCTTCGGGAAAGGCCGAGCTGCTGATCGCGCTCGCCGGGCCGGCGGTGAACGTCGTCCTGGCGATCGCGCTCGGCGTCTACCTGGTGGCGAGCGGCATGCGCGCGCCGCTCACCCCCGAGGAGATCGTCGGTCGCGCGCCGGTCGTCTGGAAGCTGCTCTGGGTCAACATGATGCTGGTCGGCTTCAACCTCGTGCCCGCCTTTCCGATGGACGGCGGGCGGGTGCTCCGAGCCACGCTCTCGATGGCGATCGGACAGGAGCGGGCGACGCGGATCGCGGCCGGCGTCGGCCAGATCCTCGCGGTGCTCTTCGCGGTCTTCGCGCTGCTGCCACCCGTCAAGCCGCTCTTTCTGCTCCTCGCTTTCTTCGTCTTCGTGGGCGCCGGTCAGGAGGCGGCCTACGAGCGGAGCCGTTCGGCGGTGCGTGGCCTGAAGGCTCGCGACGCGATGATCACCCGCTTCGAGGCGTTGGCGCCGCAGGACTCGCTCGGGCGTGCCGCCGACCTGCTCGTCGCCACTCACCAGCAGGATTTTCCGGTGCTCGATGCTTGGGGTCGCGTCGCCGGAGTCTTGCACCGCGGTGCCCTGCTCTCCGGGCTCGCCGCGGGGGGACGCGACGTCGCGGTGCTCGAAGTCATGGACCGCGAGGCCCAGGTCGTCCCGCCCGAGCTGCCCCTCGAGGAGGTCCTGCGGCTCCTTCAAGGTCGTCCGATGCGACCGTTGCTGGTGGCGGGGGAGGCGGGCCTGCAGGGGATGATCACGCTCGAGAATCTGGGGGAGGCGATCGAGATCTCCCAGTCGCTGCGGCGCTCCTGAGCGCGTTCAGCCGGCGCCGGCGAGCGGCTCGAGACAGCCGGCATCGTCGTGCGCCGGGTTATTCACCCACTTCGAGACCGGAAAGGCCTCCATCGCTTCCGCGGGGAAGGGGGCGAAGAGCTCCGCGAGCTCTTCCGCGGGCGTTTCGGAGCCGAGCCAACGCGCATGGTCCGCGGGCGAGAGGATCACCGGCATGCGGTCGTGGACGGTGGCCGCGAGCGGGTTGGGGGTGGTCGTGACGATGGCGCAGGAGTCGATCGGTTCGATCTCTGGCGCGGCCGGATCGCGCCAGCGGGAGGAGAGCCCGGCGAGCGCGAAGGGGGCGCCGCCGCGCAGTTGCAGGAGATAGGGCTGCTTGCCCGTGCCTTCCTTCTTCCATTCGAAGAAACCGCTCGCGGGAATGAGGCAGCGGTGCTTCTTGAAGGGCTCCCGGAACGAGGGCTTCTCGGTGAGGGTCTCGGCGCGCGCGTTGATCAGGCGGTTGCCGATCTCGCGCTCCTTCGCCCAGTGGGGGATCAGCCCCCAGTGAGCCCAGGCGAGCTCGCGCGGCCCGGAAGAGGAGCGACGGACGATCGGCACTCGCTGCGTCGGCGCGATGTTGTGGCGCGGCGTGATGTCGGGAGCCGACGGGAGCTCGAAGAGAGCCGCCAGGATCTCGCCCGGCGTGGTCAGGAAGTAGCGGCCGCACATGGCTC
>CAYZBH010000085.1:6814-11456 GCA_964476605.1 uncultured Thermoanaerobaculia bacterium
CTCCTCTGGCGCCGCAAGCGCGCCGGCTGAGGCCGCTCAGGTCGGTTCAGGTGCCGCCCCCGAGCCCGACCCGGGCTCGGGGGTCTGTCGTTGTCGAGGGGGGCGTCTTCCCTGGACTGTGCAAAGCGGCATACCCGAGACCACGGTCCGGGGCTAGCTTGCTGATGTGATCCGCGCTCCGAAGCTCTTGTCCTGGGGCCCCGCGGCAGCATTCCTGGCCCTTGGGTGGGGCGCTTCGCCGCTTCTGGCCCAGGCTTCCGCGACCCTCGTCTCGGTCTCTCCCTACGGGAACTTTCACGCCGCTGGGGTGGTGGCGATCGTCGCCGGGGACACGGATGGCGACGCGTCGGCGGCTCTCGCCTGGCGCCGGGTGGGGGAGAGCGCCTTCCATCCTGCGCACCCCCTGGTGAGGATCGATCCGTCGCACTTCGTCGGCAGCCTCTTCGGGCTCACGCCGGGCGGCTCTTGGGAGACCCGCGTCACGCTCTCCGACCCGGATGGCGTCACGGGAAACCCGAGCCAAACCGTCCCCTTCGCGACTCGCTCCCCGATCCTGGCGGATCCCACGCTGCGGACCCTCTACGTCGCGACCACCGGTGACGACGGCAACCCGGGGACCGATCCGGACCACCCCCTGCTCACGGTGCAAGAAGCGGCCGATCGGTCGCAACCCGGCGACCTGATCTCGATCGCCCCCGGCGTCTACCGGGAGAGCGTCACGGTGTCGACTTCGGGCACCGCCGCGCAGCCGATCGTCTTTCGCGGCAGCGCTCCGGGCGCCGTGCTCGACGGCGCCGACGCGACGATCGCCGCCGGCGTCGTCTGGACCGCCGAGACGCAGGGGGTCTACCGCTACCAGATCGCCTTCGCGACCGGGCACGTGGTGAGCGACCAGGGGCGCCTCTTCCACTACGACAACCTGACCGATCTCCGCGCGCTTCCCGCGGGGCCGCCCGGGGGCTTCTGGTACGACGGAGCGAGCGGCGCTCTCCGCGTCAAGTTCTCCGACGGGAGCGCCCCGTCCACACGCACGCTCCACGTCGCGCGACTCGAGGACGGGTTCTATCTGGACGGCGTCGCGCAGGTGCGGATCGAGAACCTCGAGATCCGCCACTACGGCGCCGGGGACTACGGCAAGGGGGTCTATCTCCGCTACGCGTCCGACTGCGCGGTCCGCGACTGCTGGATCCACGAGGTCGAAGCGGCGGGCGTCTGGATCAAGGGCGGGGATCGCCATCTGGTGGAGGGGAACGAGCTCGAGGACAGCTCGATCACCGGCTGGGACTGGAACTGGTCCAAAGGCTCGAGCGCCGAGGACAACGGCGTGATCTTCACCAACGAGATCGGGCGCGGCATGGTGGTGCGGCGCAATACCTTCCGCGGAACGTTCAACGGTATCGGCCCGTGCGGCGCGAGCGCCCCCCCGGGAGGGGGCTTCACCAACGAGACCGACGTCTACGAGAACGTCTTCCTCGAGCACAACGACGACGGGCTGGAGCCGGAGGGTTACTGCTCGAACGTCCGGATGTGGGGCAATCACGTCGAGGATGCGCACATGGCCTTCGCCGTCGCGCCGGCGGCGCCGGGACCGACTTGGATCGTGCGCAACGTCGGCTACGACTTCGGCTCGACCCGCACCAGCCAGATCGACGGCTACCTCGCCTCGGCGCTCAAGATCAACAGCGGCTACCCCGATCCGATCGGGCCGCTCTTCCTCTACCAGAACACCTTCTTGACCACGGCTCCGAACACCGCCGCGATGACGCTCCTGAATCCGGGAGAGAGCACCTACATCGTGGCGCGCAACAACCTCTTCGCCGGGACCAGCGAGGCGATCTACAAGGTGAACCCGGTCGCGCTCGACTGGGACTACGACCTCCTGTACCGCTCGACCGCCGGGCGGCTCGCCTACTGGCAGGGCGTCTCCTACGCCGACCTCGCTGCGTTGCGGGCGGGGACCGGCCAGGAGCTCCACGGCCTCTCCGCGCCGCCTCTCCTCGCGGCCCCGGGGGCGGGCGACTACACGCCGCTTCCCGGCAGCCCGCTCGTCGACGCCGGTACGCCGCTGCCCGGCCTCAACGACTCGGGGATCGGCGATCCCCCCGACATCGGCGCCGTCGAGCGCTCTTTCCTCTTCGCCGACGGTTTCGAGGAGGGAACGACCGCCTCCTGGTCCGGAGCTTCCCCGCTGCGCTAGGCTCCCGCGCCACGGAGGGGACTATGGGCGCGAAGAGCATCGTTGGAGGCGGAATCCTGGCGCTGGCGCTCTCCTGGAGCGGACCGGCGATTGCCCAGGTCGATGTGATTCCCGAGGAGGAGCTCTCGCCGGGGGCCAAGTTCGCGGTGGCGATCGAGCGCGACGATCTGGATGCGATCAAGGCGCTACTCGACTCGGGTCTCGCGGCCGACACGCCGATCGACTATGGCGAGAACTCCTGGACGCCGCTCATGAAGGCGGCGTGGGACGGCACGACCGAGATCGCCCGGCTCCTGGTGGCGCGCGGGGCCGACGTCAACGCGAAGTCAGGGGACGGGACGACGGCCCTCCATCAGGCGGGATCGAACGAGCACCTGGCGATCGTGAGGCTGCTGCTGGAATCCAAGGCGGATCCGAACCGGGTGAATTCCTACGGTCAGACGGTGCTCTCCAACGCCGCCGCGGCGGGCAACGCCGAGCTGGTGGAGCTCCTGATGCGCCACGGCGCCAAGCCCGAGGTCACGGGCATGACGTTGACGCCGCTCATGTTCGCGGCCTTCGCGGGGAACGGAGACCTCGTCGGGCTCCTCGTTCGCCTGGGGGCGAAGGTCGACTTCGCGCTCCCGGAGTCGGGGCAGACGGCGCTCCTCTCGGCGATCTACGCCGGCAAGCCCGAGATCGTGAAGCAGTTGATCGGGCTCAAGGCCGACGTCAACACGCGGACTCCCTCCGGCGACACGCCGCTTTCCGCGGCGCGCAACGGCGACCAGGAGGACGTCGCGCAGATGCTCCTCGCGGCCGGGGCGCGTGAGAAGTAGCGCCCGACGAGCGGGCCCCGCGCTCCTGGTCGGCGGGTCACTGGTTCTCCTCGGTGCCCTCGCCCTGGCCGCGCAGGAAGAGCCGCCACCCGAGGCGGAAGGGGCCGGGACCGCCGAGGGATACCTCGAAGTGGCGCGGCAGCGGACGGAACTCCACTATGCCTACGTGCGGGGCGAGTCCGGCGACGGCGCGAGCGATCGCCTCTCGGTGGTGCTGTCGGATCGCGAGCTCGACGCGGAGGCGGTCGCCGACGCCTCGACGCGCGACGCGATGGCGCACGGCGGCCAGCTGGTCGCGCTCACGGCGATGCTGGACGACTCGGGGGCGGTGACGGAGGTCCTTCTTCACCACCCGCGCCTCCCGGCGGCGCTTTCGCTCCGCGGCCTCGCGAAGTTCGTGCGCGAGGGCGCGGGAACAGATCGTCTGGAGGGGCGTCTGGTGCTGGGCGGCGAGGGGACGACGTTCTCGGCTTGGTTCGGCGCGCCGATCGTGCGGGAGCCGGCCGGCGGCGGAGGAGGAGGCAGCGAGGCGGCCCGCGGCACCGAGGACGACGACGGGCAGGCGTCCGATGCGGAGGGCGACGAAGAGGGCGTGCAGCGCCCCGCCACGCTCGCCGCCGCCGTCGAGGCCGGGGATGCTCGTGGCATCCGTCGCCTGCTCTCGCTCGGGGCCCAACCCGACGAGCGCGCCGATCGCGCCGCCTTGACGCCGCTCATGGTCGCTGCCGGCGGCGATTGCCTCGACTGCACGACGGCGCTTCTCGAGGGGGGCGCCAACGTCAAGACGCGGACGTCGAGCGGCTATTCGGCCCTGATGGCCGCCGTCGCGGCCGGCAAGGCGGAGCAGGTCCGCGCCCTGCTCGCGGCCGGAGCCGACGCCAAGCGCGACGCGGCGACGCTGCTCACGATCTGCGACGAGAAGGGCCTCGCCGAGATCCGAGACCTCGTCCGGAAGGCCGCCGAGGCCCCCGCCGGGGGCGGCTAGAATCGCCCGCATGACGCTTCCCGAAACCGTTCGCCTGACCCCCGGCAAGAGGGTTCTCTTCCTGACCAGGGACCCGGAGCTCATCCGGCGCCAGCTCGCGGGCGAGCTCGACCTCCGCATGGCGGAGGTCGACCCCTCCGTCCTCATGGACGACATCAACACCGACGTCATGACGCCGGCCTGGGTCTGCTTCAACTGGGAGCCACAGGAGATCGCGCGCGAGGCCTACGCCGGGCTGATCGTCGACGGCCGGCGCCTCTTCGAGCGCGACGCCCTGGTGAACGGCAACTTCGAGGTCATCGTCTCGGGGCAACGCAAGGGGACCGGCAGCTCGCGCGAGACCGCGGCGCAGTGTGAGAAGTACGCGGGGATCCGGATCGCGATCGCCGCCTCCTTCGCCCCGATTCACGCCCGGAACAACCTCAACCTCGGCACCCTCATGGGAGGGTACGACGTCCTCCGCAGGTTGCAGGAGGGAGAGGCGATTCCGCGCGGGGAGTTCACCCGCGGCTACGACCCGATCACCCGCCAGATCATCGAGAGCGGAGGTCTCTTTCCCTACTCGAAGGCGCTCGCCGAGGGGCGCATCGCGCCCCCTCCGGTCACGACCTCGCGGCGGGCGATGACCATGGCGGAGAAGGT
>CAYZBH010000086.1:0-10887 GCA_964476605.1 uncultured Thermoanaerobaculia bacterium
TGGCGAGTTCCGGCGCTCGACGGCGTTCAGGGGACCGAGAAGAGCTTCCACGGTCGCGGAGGGAAGGGTCGCGTTCACGATGGCTTCGCGCCGCAGCTTAGCCCTCCGCCCGCAGGCAGGCAAGCGCGGCTTCCGCGTGTTTGCCGCGGGTCCCGAGCCGGGCTTCACGGCGACGTGGAGCGGCTAGGATCGCGGCGTGGACTCCGGCAAGGGAATCCGTCGCGCCCTGCTCCGCTCCGAAGACAGCGCGGGCTGGTGGCTCTTCGAGCGCCCCGAGGCGAGCGTCGTGGCGACAGAGCTGGACGAGGTGCGGGACATCCTCGCGGCCGCGGAGCGGCACGCTGCGTCCGGTCACTGGGCGGTGGGGTACGTCGCCTACGAGGCGGCGCCGGCGTTCGACGCGGCGCTGCCGGTGCGCGCGGACTCACGTTCTCCACTTGCCGCCTTCGGGCTCTTCGGGGCGCCGCGGGAGCTCTCGGACGAGGAGCTCGCGGCGGTATGGGGAGGCGAGCGTGGTGAGCCCGATGGGATCACAGAGCCCGCGCCCGCATGGAACGAAGCGGAGCACGCGGCGGCGTTGGCGGAGGTGCGGGGCGCGATCGCGCGCGGGGAGACCTACCAGGTCAACCTGACCTTTCCGCTCCGGGGGAGGCTCGTGGGGTCGCCCGAGGCGCTCTTCGCGCGCCTCGCGCGCGCCGCGGCGGTGCCTTACGCGGCCTTTCTGGATTGCGGCTCGCGCGCGATCCTTTCGCTCTCACCGGAGCTCTTCTTCGAGCGCCAAGGGGAGTGGCTCCGGATGCGGCCGATGAAGGGGACGCGGCCGCGCGGGCGCTTTCCGGAGGAGGACGGCCGGCTCGCGGCGGAGCTCGTCGGATCGGCCAAGGATCGCGCCGAGAACCTGATGATCGTCGACATGGCGCGGAACGACTTGGGGCGCATCGCGCGCCCCGGAACGGTCGCGACGCGGAGCCTCTTCGATCTCGAGCGCTACCCGACGGTCTGGCAGATGACCTCGACCGTCGAGGCGGTGAGCCCCGCCGGCCTGGCCGAGATCTTCGCGGCGCTCTTCCCCTGCGCCTCGGTGACCGGGGCTCCCAAGCGCTCCACGATGGGGTGGATCTCACGCCTCGAGCCGGAGCCGCGCGGCGTCTACTGTGGAGCGGTGGGCTACGTCGCGCCGGGCGAGCGAACCCGATTCGCCGTCGCCATCCGCACGGCGGAGCTCGAGCGCGCGTCGGGCGCGCTCCGCTACGGCGTCGGGAGCGGCGTCGTCTGGGACTCGGACCCCGCGGAGGAGTATCGCGAGTGCCTGGCGAAAGGGCGCGCGCTCGTCGCGGTCGCGGAGCCCTTCGCCCTCTTCGAGACGATGCGCTGGACTCTGGAGAGCGGGATCGCCCGCCTCGACCGGCATCTCGCGCGGCTCGCCGCTTCGGCGGCCTACTTCGGCTTTCGCTGGGACGAGGACGAGGCGCGCCGGAGCCTCGTCGCGGCCCTCGAGCCCGCAACGAGCGAGGACCGGCGGGTGCGCCTTCGTTTCGCCGCCGACGGGGCGCTCGCGGTGGAGGTGGAAGCGGCGCCGCCGACGAGCCCTTGGACGGCGATCGTCGCGTCCGAGCCCGTCGACGCCTCGGATCCTCTCCTCTTCCACAAGACGACCCGCCGCGGGATCTACGAGCGCGCGCTCGAGGAGGCGCGGGCGCGCGGCGCGGACGAGGCGATCCTCCGCAACGCGTCGGGCGAGCTCACCGAAGGAACACGCGCCAACCTCGCGCTCGAGATCGGCGGGGAGCGGCTCACGCCTCGCCTCGCGTGCGGGCTAGTCCCCGGCGTCCTCCGCGCCGAGCTCCTCGAGCGGGGGGAGCTCCGCGAGGCGGTGCTCACGGTCGACGACCTCGCGCGTGCCGAACGCCTCTGGTTCCTCAACGCGCTCCGGGGGTGGATTCCGGCGACCTGGGCCGGCGCCGGGAAGGGCGCGGGCCCTGTGGCTAGAATGCGGAACGATGGCTGACGACGCGAGCGATCTCCGCCCGGCGGACCAGCGGCGCCTCCTGTCCTTCTACGATCGCCTGCGCGAGCGCGTGTCCGCGGCGGCGGCGCGGCGCTCGCCGCGCATGGGGAGACGCGCTGCCGAGGCGCTGCTCCTGGCGCCCGATCTCTTCCTCCTGCTGGTGCGGCTGCTGCTCGACCGCCAGACGCCCGCGCGCTCCCGCGCCCTCGTGGGGGGAGCGCTCGCCTACTTCCTCGCGCCGGTCGATCTCTTCCCGGAGGCCCTACTGGGGGGCATCGGCTACTTCGACGACGTGGCGCTCGCGGTCTGGGTGCTCGCCGAGGCGCTCGGGGGCGAGCTCGAGACGCAGGCCGACCGGCACTGGAGCGGCGACCGCGATCTCCGTTTGGCGCTGCGCGGCGCGGCGGAGGGGGCGAAGATCTTCCTGGGAGACCGGTTGATCAACCGGGTTCGCGCTCTCGCGACGCCGCGGCGCGGGACCTGAGCTCGCCGAAGAGCCGTTCGATCGAGGCGAAGCGCGACTGCGGGAAGTTGGCCGGGTTCTGCCAGAACTCGGCGAGCCCCCGATGTCCCCAGCGCTCGTAGACCGTCACCTTGAGCATGAGCTGCAGCTTGTCGCAGGCGCGCACGAACTCGGCCTCGACGCTCGCGCCGCTCTCGTACTCCTCGTAGAGCGCCAGAGCGCGGGGGTCGGCGGGCGCCAGGATGTCGGCGACCGCGTGCCGCTCCGCCGTGTGCTTCGTCTCGCGCGGCAGGTAGGCGGTGGCGGTCCGCGGCAGGTCGCCGATCCGGAGCTCCGCCAAGTCGTGCAGCAGGGCGAGCTCGACGGCGTGAGATCGGTCGATGCCGGGCTCCTCGCCGGCGAGCAGCCAGACGAGGAGCGCGAGATGGAGCGTGTGCTCGGCGACCGACTCGCAATCCGAGACGCCGCGCAGCAGGTAGCCGCTCCGCGGAAGGCGGTCGAGGGTCTGGAGCTCGAACAGCAGGTCGAGGAGGCTGCGGTTCGCCCCCGTCAAGCGGCTACCTCCAGGGGGTGCCGGCGCCCATCCAGCCGCGCGAGAGGTAGTCCTGCATGGTCAGTCCGAAGAGGATGAGCAGCCAGAGGAACCCTCCCGCGGCGACGAGGTGGATCATGCGCGTCCCGTACTTGACGTGCATGAAGAAGAGGACGACCAGCGTGGCCTTGGCGATCGCGATGCCCAGCATCACCACGTTGTTGAGCGGGCCCAGGTCCACGAACGCCGCCGCCACGGTGGTGAGGGTGAAGACCATCAGGGCCGCGAACACCGCGAGATAGGTCTTGATCGGAACGACGTGGTGCTCGGACATGCTCAGGCTCCGTGGTAGTGGCGGCCGATGAGGTAGAGCATCGGGAAGAGGAAGATCCAGACGATGTCGACGAAGTGCCAGTAGAGCCCGAAGTTCTCGACCGGGTTGTAGTAGTGGGCGCCGAAGCGGCCGGCGCGGGCGCCGGAGACGATCCAGGCGAGGATGCCGAGGCCGATCACCATGTGGAGCGCGTGCATGCCGGTCATCGCGAAGTAGAGCGAGAAGAACATCTCGGCCCGGCCGCCCACCGTTCCGGCGAAGTGGAAGCTCGGTCCCGGAATCAGGTGGTGATGCCACTTGGCGCTGTACTCGAAGTACTTGATGACGAGGAAGACGGAGCCCAGGACGCCGGTCGCGTAGAGGAAGCGAACGAGCGACTTCTGATGGCCGGTCTGGGCCGAGCGGACGGCGAGCGCCATGGTGAGCGAGCTCCCGATCAGCACGATGGTGTTGGTCAGGCCGAGCGTGATGTCGAGCTCGTGGCTGCCGGCGGCGAACGCGGTCGGATCCTTCCAGCGGTAGAGCAGGTAGGTCATGAAGAGACCGCCGAAGAACATGATCTCCTGCACCAGGAAGAGCCACATCCCGAGCGTCGAGGCCTCCTTCTGCTGCTCGAGAGTGTCGAAATGGTGCGCCAGGGCGGCGGATTCGCTGTGCGACACGCGGCGTCTCCTTCTCGTCGCTTCGGTCTAGTGCGCCCGGACCGGCGCCGGCAGGCCGGCGGCGCGCTGGGCCGCGTCGTGGTAGTCGTAGGCCTCGAAATCGACCGTCGGCGTCTCGTGGAAGTTCTCGGTGGGCGGCGGCGAGGGGGTCATCCACTCCAACCCGCGCGCGCCCCACGGATTGTCCGACGCGCGCTCGCCCTTGATCAGCGAAAGGCTGAAGTAGGCGAGCGGCAGCAGGAAGCCGACCGCGAGCACCGAGGCGCCGGCGGTGGAGAGCGTGTTGAGCACCTGCCACTCCTCCGGGTACTGGTGGTAGCGCCGCGGCATCCCCTGGTAGCCGAGGATGAACTGCGGGAAGAAGGTCAGGTTGAAGCCGACGAAGACGCAGAGCGCCGAGATCTTCGACCAGAACTCGTTGTAGAGGTGGCCGGTGATCTTCGGCCACCAGTAGTGGAGGCCGGCGAGGTAGCCCATGATGGCGCCCCCCACCATGACGTAGTGGAAGTGGGCGACCACGAAATAGGTGTCGTGCACGTGGACGTCGAAGCCCATGGTCGCGAGGAAGACGCCCGTCAGGCCACCGATCGTGAAGAGGCCGACGAAGCCGAGCGCGTAGAGCATCGGCGTCGCGAGCGAGACCGAGCCCTGATAGAGCGTGAACGACCAGTTGAAGACCTTCACCGCCGACGGGATCGCGACCAGCATGGTGAGCAGGGAGAAGACCGTGCCGGCGTAGACCGACTGCCCCGCCACGTACATGTGGTGCCCCCAGACCAGGAAGCCGAGCACCGCGATGGCGAGCGAGGAGAAGGCGACGAAGTGGTAGCCGAAGATCCGCTTGCGCGAGAAGGCGGCGACCACCTCCGAGATCACGCCCATCGCCGGCAGCACCATGATGTAGACCGCCGGATGGGAGTAGAACCAGAAGAGGTGCTGGAAGAGGACCGGGTCGCCCCCCTTGGTGGCGTCGAAGAACCCGAGGTGGAAGGCGCGCTCGAGCACCAGCAGGACGAGCGTGATCGCCACCACCGGCGTGCCGAGCACCATCACCAGGCTGGTCGCGTATTGCCCCCAGACGAAGAGCGGCAGCCGGAACCAGCTCATCCCCGGAGCGCGAAGGCGGTGCACCGTCACCATGAAGTTGAGACCGGTCAGGATCGACGAGAAGCCGTTGATGAAGACGCCGATGCCCACGGTCATGACGTTGGTCATGGTGTAGGTGGAGCTGTAGGGCGGATAGAAGGTCCAGCCGGTGTCGACGCCGCCGTTGAGCAGGCCGAGCAGCGTGATCATCCCGCCGGTCATGAAGATGTACCAGGAGAGCAGGTTCAGCCGCGGGAAGGCGACGTCCTTGGCGCCGATCATGATCGGCAGCAGGAAGTTGCCGAGGACGCCGGGGACCGACGGGATGAGGAAGAAGAAGATCATCATCACGCCGTGCGCCGTGAAGACGCGGTTGTAGGTGTCGGGCAGCAGCAGATCGCCCTTGGGAGTCAGTAGCTCGAGCCGGATCAGCATCGCGAAGATGCCGCCGATCAGGAAGTAGAAGCTGACGCCGGCGAGATAGAGGATCGCGATCCGTTTGTGGTCGAGGGTGAGCAGCCAGCTCTTCAGCCCCTCGCCCGCGTTGAGGTAGTTGGTGGTGCGGCTCGGGGTCTCGGCGTGTCCGGTCATCGGGCGGCTCCCTCCGGGGCGGCGGCGGGCTCGCTGGCCGGCGCGGGCGCCTGAAGGCTCTTGATGTAGGCGATCAACTGCATGACCCCCTCCTCGCTGATCTGTCCCTGGAAGGAGGGCATGATCGGCTCGAAGCCCAGGACCTGCTTGGCGGAGGGCTGGAGGATCGACTCGCGCAGGTAGTTGTCGTCGGCGGTCGTCTCGGCACCGTCCGCGAGCCGCACCTTGCGGCCGTAGAGGCCCGCGAGAGCGGGGCCGCGCGCGCCCGCCGTCTCCTTGTGGCAGGTGTTGCAGGCGAAGCGGGTGAAGAGCTCCGCGCCTTCCGCCGAGGGGACCTTGGGCGCGGGCACGGTCGCGAGCCATGCCTCGTACTCGTCGGGCGGCATGACGGTGATCCAGCCGAGCATCTTGGAGTGCTCGGCGCCGCAGTACTCGGCGCAGAAGAGCCGGTAGCGTCCGGGCTTCGTGGCGGTGAACCAGATCCTCGTGTAGCGGCCGGGGATGACGTCGGCCTTGGCGCGGAAGGCGGGCACGAAGAAGCTGTGGATGACGTCCTCGGAGGTCATCGTGAGCTGGATCGGCTGTCCCATCGGCACGTGCAGCTCGTTGATCTCGCGCTGACCCGTGGGATGCTGCGTCTTCCACATCCACTGCTTGCCGGTGACGTAGTACTCGATCGCGTTGGCGGGGGGGCGGAAGAGCTGGAAGTAGACCTTGAGCCCCCAGCCGAAGGTGAAGAGCACGATGATGAGCGGGATCACCGTCCAGGTGATCTCGAGCAGCGCCGAGTTCTCGAAGGCGCTCCCCACGCCGTCGGCGTGACGGCGCCGGTACTTGAGCGCGAAGTAGACCACCATCGCGGCGATCAGGATGGTGAAGAAGGTGCTCATCCCGACCAGGAAGAGCGTCAGCGAATCGACCTCCTTGGCGAGGGTCGAAGCCTGCTCCGGGACGAACGGCAACTTGAAGGGCATACCTATGCGAGACCTCCTGCGGGGGCGCGCTTGAGCCGGCGCTCACGGCGCAGCATCCAGCCGATCGAACCGGCGAGGACGACCAGGGTCAGGGTGGCGCCGACCTTGAGCGCCCGTTGCGTGGCGATGGTGTACTTGCCGAGCGCCGCGTCGTAGTGGAAGCAGAGCAGCAGCAGATTCTCGGCCAGCCCGCCGATGCGCCCGTCGCTCGCCTCGTGGAGCGCGAGCTGCAGGTCCTTGGGGGCGTATTCGACGCCGTAGAGGTAGCGCGCGAGACGGCCGTCGGGCGTCAGCACCACGACGCCGCTCGCGTGCGCGAACTGCTCCACCTTGGGGTCCCAGGCGTAGCGGAAGCCGACGCTCTCGGTGAGCCGGGCGATGGCGGCGGCGTCGCCGGTCAGGAAGTGCCAGCCGGCGGCCGTCTCGGGGCGGCCGTAGCGTGCTACCGTCGAGGCCTTCTTCTCGCGCGCCCCTTCGGGGGTGTCGCGCGGATCGAAGCTCACGAAGAGGACCTCGAAGTCCTTGCCCGGGAGATAGTCGATCCCCTTGAGCCCGGCCGCGGTGCCGATCGCGATCTGCGTGCAGAGCATCGGGCAGCGGAAGTAGACGAGCGCCAGGAGCACGGGCTTGGAGCCGAAGGTGTCGCCCAACCGGACCGCCTGCCCGTTCTCGTCGCGGAAGGGGAGGTCGAGCGGGATGCTCGCGCCGAGGTGCTGGTCGTAGCCCACCTTCTCGAGAATCGTCTTGGCGTCGAGGCTTCCGCGCTGGATCTCGGTGCTGGGCGCCAGGCCGGAGCCGATGAAGGCGCGGTCGGCGGACGCCGGCGCGGCCGCGAGCGCGAGCAGCGTCGCGGCGGTCGTGAGGCGGTAGACGAGCGAGCGGAGCGGCGCCATGGGACTCGGTCAGTGCGCTCCGTGGACGGCATCCGCGGAGGCCGCCGGCTCCGCCGCGGGTGTCGGCTCGGAGGTGGGAGCCGCCGGCTCCTCCGGAACCGCCAGCATCTCGATGGCACGGTCGATGGGGACGTGCGCGATGCCGGCGGAGCGATCGATCCACCCCCAGCTCGAAAGACGCTCCTCCTCGGACTCGCGAAAGGCGAGCAGGATGCTCTCGGGCGTCATGGGACGGCCCAGAGCGTCGCGGCCGAAGGCCTGGAGCGCCGGCGCGGGCGGGTTCGGAATCGCAGCCGCCGGCGCGGTCGCCTGCTGCTCCGCGGAGGCGGCGCGGTCGGCGCGATTCGCCATCTGGCCGAGGCCCCGGTAGACGAAGTAGCCGACGATGAAGGCGGCGATGGTGGTGCCGAAGAGCCAGGCCCCGACTTCGACGATCTGACGAACGTGGATCTCGGAATCGATCCGGCCGCCCGGCTCGGGAGCGTGCGGGCTCTGCTCAGTCATGACCGAGCGCCTCCTCGAGATTCGCGTCCATGACCGGCAGGAGCGGCCGCTTGGCGAGCTCGCGCGCGAAGAGGAAGAACCAGAGGCCACCCAGGGCGAGCGGTGCCGCGACGTAGAGCCAGGGGAGCGAGAATCCCTCCGCGTGCCAGGTCGGGCGGCTCTGCCAGACGAAATCGACCCAGCGCATGAAGAGCACGAACGCCGCCACCTTGGCGAGCATCCCGGCGTGCTCCTTGACGCTGCGGGAGAGCAGGATCAGGAACGGAAAGAAGAAGTGGAAGAGCAGCAGCCCCGCGGCCAGCCAACCCCAGCTGCCGTGGAAGCGCTCCTTGTACCAGACGACCTCCTCGGGGAGGTTGCCCTGCCAGACGATGATGAACTGCGAGATCGTGAGGTAGGTCCAGAACATCACGAAGGCGAAGAGGAGCTTGCCGTAGTCGTGGTAGAGCTTGCGGCGGATCACCGCCGCCATCGGCTCGCGACGGCCGAGCCAGACCATCACCAGGATCACGAAGGTCATCCCCGCGAGCGCCTCGCCGGCGACGAAGATGCCGCCGTAGAGGCTCGAGAACCAGTGCGGATCGAGCGACATGATCCAGTCGAAGCCGAGGAAGGTGTTGATCAGGATGAACAGGAGCAGGCCGATGGAGCTCCAGCGCTGGAGCGAGCGGGCGATCTCGGGGTCTCCGGTCTCGTCCTGGCGGCGCGCCTTGGCGGAGAGGAAGTAGGCGTAGAAGGAGAAGAGAGCGATCGCGAACAGGGTGCGCCCGACGAAGAAGGGGGCGTTGAGGTAGGGCGCTTTGTGCTGCAGCAGATGATCGGTCGCGACCTTGCTCTCGTCGGCCCAGAGGAACAGCTCGCGGAGGCCGAAGAAGAGCGGCACCGCCGCGATCCCCACGAAGGGCAGGGTACGGGCTCCGGCTTCGAGCACCCGCCGCGCCACCAGTCCCCAAGCTCCGCCGGACAGGTACTGCATGAACAGGAAGCCGAGGCAACCGGCGGCCACGGTGTACCAGAGCAGCCAGGCGACGAGATAGGCCGGGAAGAACTCGGAGCGCGCGACGAAGAGTCCGGCGAGCGTGGCGGCGAGCGCGACGCCACCCACGGCGAGCGCCCGGCCGCCGAGGCCCGAGAGCTCGGCGGGAGGGTTGAAATCCTCGGAGCGAAGGGGGAAGTGGAGCGTCCTCATGGGGCGATCGGAGTCTCCCGGCTCAATGGCCTGGATGCGCCGCCTCGGCGTCTGGAGCCGGCGCGTCGAGCCGGGCCAGCTCCTCGGGGGAGAGGCGACTGACCTCGACGTTTTGAGAGAGCTGCAGGGCTCGGATGTACGCGATGATCGCCCAGCGATCCTCGGGCGGCACCTGCGCGGCGTAGCTCGGCATGACGCCGAACCCGTTGGTGATGACGTCGAAGAAGTAGCCCGGCGGCGCGAAGCGGAGCCGGGGGTCGTGGAACGAGGGGGGCTGCTTGAGCCCGCGTTGGACGACCATGCCCCGGCCGTCGCCGACCCGGCTGTGACAGGGGGAGCAGAAGATGTCGAAGCGCTGGTGGCCGCGCTCGAGGCGCGCGCGGGTCATCGGGTAGGGCATCTCCCAGACCATGTTGCCGTCGGCGCCCTTGCCGTACCAGAAGGTCTTGTCGTCGCGCAGATCGCCGCGCGCCACGGTGTGGGCCGGCAGCGGGCGCATACCCGAGCCGTTCGCGAAGAACGAGCTCGCGCGGTAGGGCTTGAGCTTCGGCTGGTCGTGCATGTCCTGACGGCAGGCGGTGCCGCCCAACCCGGCCAGGAGCAGGAGGGAAAGCGCGACGGTCCGGCGTGCCGGGGAACGCCGCTGCGAGTTCTCAGGCTTCAACGTCGCTCACCTCCACCGCTCCCGACGCGAGCAGGAAATCGCGCGTCGAGGTGCGGTCGAACCGCGAGTCCGTGGCTTCGATGCAGAGGAAGTAGCCGTTGCGCGTCGCCCGCTTGCGGAAGGCCTCCACGTTGAACACCGGATGGTAGGGCTGTGGCAGGCGATTGAGCACGATCATGCCGATGCCGGCCGAGAAGGCCGCGAAGAGCACCGTGCACTCGAAGATCACCGGGATGAAGGCAGGCCAGCTGTTGTGCGGCTTGCCGTCGATGTTCATCGGGTAGTCGATGGTCGAGGTCCAGAAGGCGAGCGCCCAGCCGTTGAGGGCGCCGACGATGCCACCGATCAGACAGATGAGCGGCACCTTCGAGCGCCTGTGGTCGCTGATCACGTGCGAGAGCGCTTCGATCGGGAAGGGCGTGTAGGCATCCATGGCGCGAAAGCCGGCGCGATGCGCCTCTTGGGCGGCGTCGACCAGCTCCTGCGGCGTGCGGTACTCGGCCATCAAGCCGTGGAGGGAGCTTCCGATGGCGTCCATCAGTGCGCGGGCTCCTTGATCTTCGCCTCCGGCACGAGCACCTTCATCTCGAACATGGCGATCGCGGGCAGGAGGCGGACGAAGACGAACATCAGGGCGAGGAAGAGGCCGATCGTCCCGAAGAAGGTGGCGAAGTCCCAGCGCGTCGGGTAGTACATCCCCCAGGATCCGGGCAGGAAGTCGCGGTGGAGCGAGGTCGGAATGATGACGAAGCGCTCGAACCACATGCCGAAGTTGACGAACATGGAGATGATCCAGATCGCGGCGATCGACCTGCGAATCTTGGCGAACCAGAGTGGCTGGATGGAGAGCACGTTGCACAGGATGAGCGACATCCAGATCCACTTGTAGGGTCCGAAGACCCGGTTGCGCACCATGTACCACTCGTAGAGGTTGCCGCTGTACCAGGCGGTGAAGATCTCGATCAGGTAGCCGTAGCCGACGATCAG
>CAYZBH010000087.1:0-3792 GCA_964476605.1 uncultured Thermoanaerobaculia bacterium
TCGCAGAAGGATCACCCCTCCTGGCCGGTGGTGATTTCGGAGGGGGATTCCTGGTTCTCGTATTCGGACGTGATCGGGCAGTTGGACGATCCGAAGGACACGGGGGTTCCGAAGGATCAGCAGGCGTGGTCACTCCTCCGGCTCGAGAAGGCGGGGGACGAGGTGATGACGATCCTCTCGGGGGGGCAGCGGGCGAAGCTCCGCGACTACTTCTCGCGCTGGCCCCTTTCGGCGCTGCTCTTCTCGGGGGGCGGCAACGACATCATCGGGCCGGACCTGCCGCCGTTGCTTCGTCCCTTCACGGCCGGGGCGACGGCGGCCGATCTCGTCCAGTTCTCGCGCTTCGAGCGGCGGCTCCGCCAGATTCAGGACTGCTACCGCGAGCTCCTGGACCTCCTCTCCGACGCCGCGCAGAGCTGCAAGGTCTTCGTCAACAGCTACGACTACATCGTCCCCTCCGACCAGGGGGCCGAGCTCCTGGGCTTCATCAAGGTCTCCGGCCCCTGGGTCAAGCCGGCCCTCGAGGCGCGCGCGATTCCCAAGGCGCTCTGGCCCGACGTCATCCGGCTCCTGATCGACGCCTTCGCGTCGGCGGTCGATCAGGTGGCGGCCGAGCCGCGCGGCGCCGGGCGCCTGGTGCGCGTCGAGACGCGCGACCTGGTCAAGGGGGAGTGGAAAGACGAGATCCACCCCAACCCCAAGGGGGCGAAGCGCGTCGCCAAGGCCTTCGAGACGGCCTTGAAGGGCGCGGGGGTGCTTCCGTAGCGCCCGCTCGCGCGGGCGAGGAGGTCCGCCATGAAGAGCAGCCGCATGCTGGGCGCGTGGGCGGGAGCCCTCGTTGGGATCCTCGCGGCGATGGTCGCGGAGGCGCAGACCGCCGCGACACCGCAGGCCCCGGCCGCGACGAAGGTCGCCGAGAAGAAGATCGCGGAGGAGAAACGGATAGCCGCCGAGAAGAAGCTCGCGGCCGAGCGCTTCGCGGTGGAGCGGGCGCGGCTCGTCGAGAGCCCGGTGTTTCGTGCCGCGAAGCAGTGGACGCCGGCCGTGGCGGACGACGCCGCAGCGCGACTCGCGCGGGTCGCCGAGCTCTGTCCGGCCTGCAAGCTCGTCCGCCCGGCCGAGGCGGTGCCGTTGGGCGAGCTCGCCGCGGGCGCCGCGCCCGCCGCGGCGGGGGGAGGGAAGCCGGTCCTCTGGCTCGCCGAGGGGACGACCCCCGAGCTCCGGCGCGACCTCGAGACCGTCTGCCCCGAGTGCCTGCAGGTGACGCGCCCAGGCTGCCTCCCCGGCGCCTCCGGGGGGGGCATGGTCGTCTTCTCCATGGTCGATTCGCCGAGTTGGAACCCCGGGGGTGAGGGCGACCTCTGCACGGTGCCGCCGATGATCATGTTCGCCGCGGGGGCGCTCGACACCGAGATCCGCGCCGCGATCGAGCACGCAGGGGGCGCGACCGGCGTCACCGTCGCCGATTACGAGGCGGCGGCCCCATCGGGTTGCGACCGGAACCTCCTCATGTATCGCCTCTCGATCGCCGGCCAGCTCCTGGGTGGTGCGCGATGAGCGGACGAACCCCGCACGCGCCGCTCGCCGCCGTCGCCGGCATCGCGGCCATCGTCCTGCTCGCTCTGGGGGGCGCCTTCGCGCTCCGCGAGGCCGCCTCCGCGCAGCAGCAGATCGACCTCAACAAGTGGCGCGCGACCGTCGACCCTTCGCTCTCGATCGTCGGCAACTCCCCCGAGTATCAGAAGGCGCGCGAGCAGGCGGCGCTCAAGGCGCTCGCGATCCAGACCCGCTTCGCGGAGCTCCAGCTCCAGTACGAGGAGAAGCGCCTCGAGCAGCGGGCGCGCACCTTCGCCTGGCAGCAGCGCTCGACCGAGCTGATCTTCGCGCTCGTGGTGCTGATCGTCGTCTCGGGGCTCGCCCTCTCCTTCTGGCACGTCTACCGGAAGGAGTCGGCCCCCACCAAGCTCACGATCGGCGAGAAGGGGGTCGAGGTGAGCTCGCGCCTGGTCGGCGTCCTCGTCTTCGTCCTCTCGCTCGTCTTCTTCTACCTCTACGTCAAGACCGTCTACCCGATCTCCGAGGTCGCCCCGGCCGCCCCCGTCGCGAGCGCTCCGATACCGAGCGCCCCCAGCGCGAGCGCTCAGATGCCGAGCGCCCCGAGACCGAGCGCCCCGGCTCCCACGCCCTAGGCGGCGGCGCCCCCTCGGCGCCGCCGCTCCGTCGGGGGTCCTCCCCGGCGAAGTGACCGGATTCGCCCCTTCGTTCGTTAATAGGGGTGGATCCTCGAGTGCGCGTGCCTGTCGTTTCGCCATCCCAGGGGCCCCGCGCCGTGCGGGGCCGGCGGTGGCCGCTCCGGCCTTCTAGCGATTCGGAGCGAACCGGCCAAGCTGCCGAATCGGCCTCGGGCCGAGAAGAGGAGGCGAGTCATGCCCAACGCACCGCGCGGTCTCGGCTGGCACCGAGACCTCCCGGACTTCCGGGATTACAACCACCGATCGAAGGCGATCCGCGACATCCGCTCCAAGTCGAAGCGCATGACGAAGGCATTGAAGGCGACGCCGGCCAAGGTCGACCTGCGCGAATGGTGCTCGCCGATCGAGGACCAGGGGGCGCTCGGCTCCTGCACCGCGAACGCCGGCGTGGGGCTGCTCGAGTACTTCGAGAACCGCGCCTACGGCCGTCACCTCGACGCCTCGCGCCTCTTCCTCTACAAGGCGTCGCGGAACCTGCTGCACTGGAACGGCGACACCGGCTCCTACCTCCGGACGACGATGAAGGCGATGGTCCTCTTCGGCGTGCCGCCGGAGGAGTACTGGCCCTACCAGATCGGCGACTACGAGAAGGAGCCGAGCTCGTTCTGCTACGCCTTCGCGGCGAGCTACAAGACCCTCAAGTACTACCGCCTCGACCCGCCCGGCCAGCCGCTCGCCGAGACGCTCGACGCCGTCAAGACCAGCCTCGCCGGCGGCCTCCCGGCGATGTTCGGCTTCACCGTCTACAGCTCGGTTCCGCCGCTCGGCGACGGCAAGGGGGAGATCCCCTTCCCCGGAGCGGGGGACCGGGTGGAAGGGGGGCACGCGGTCGTCGCCATCGGCTACGACGACGCCAAGAAGATCGGCGGCGACACCGGAGCCCTGATGATCCGCAACTCCTGGGGCACCTCCTGGGGCAATTCGGGCTACGGATGGCTCCCCTACCGCTACGTCACCGAGGGGTTGGCCGACGACTTCTGGAGCCTCGTCGACAGCGCCTTCGTCGACACCCAGCTCTTCCAATGACGAGGGAGCGATCCAGCGAGCGCGGGCGCTCCCGGCTCGCGCTCCTCCTTCTCCTGGTGGCGGCGCTCGCCGTCGCCCTCGCGGTGGCCCTCTTCTTCGCGGGCTCCCCCGTCGCCTTCGCGCCGCCGGTCGACTCCACGGTGGAGATGAAGGAGATGAGCCATGAAGAGTTGCCGGCCTTCCCCTGGCCGCCGCCCAAGGCTTCGGGGACGCGCGATCTCCCGCTCGCCTGGTTGGTCGACGCGTCGGCGACGGCGACGCTCGCCGACCTCGACGCGCGCCTGACCTCGGCGCTCGACCGGTTGGGATACGGCGAGCGCTCCTACTTCGGCGTCCCCGGGGGATACGCGCTCGTCACCCGGCTCGAGCGCATCGAGGACGACGGCACGCCGCGCGCGGGTCCCGAGCGCTGGGCGCTCGACGACGCGCGCTCGACGAGCTTCTCGCTCCGCGACTACCTGCGGGCGCTTCTTCTCGCCCGGCCCGGGCACTTCCGGGTCTTCGTCTTCGCGGT
>CAYZBH010000087.1:3892-7553 GCA_964476605.1 uncultured Thermoanaerobaculia bacterium
TCGTCCGCGCCGGTCTCTGGGGGGCCCTCGAGCGATGACGACCAAGCTCGCTCTCTCGCTCTGCCGCCGCCGGCTCACCATCCTCTGGTTCGGCGGCGGCCTCGCGCTCTTCCTGCTCGTCGTCGCGCAGACGCTCACCAACCACTTCGGCGACCGGGTGGCGGAGGTCTGGGGGTGGTTCCTCCCGACCCTCCTCCCGACCCTCTCGCTCATCCTCGGCACCCTGGTCGCCGAGCAGATGGGGGGCGCGAAGCGCGAGCGCTGGGTGATCGACCGCTTCTTCTTCCGGCTCGCCTTCCTCCTCTCGGCGCTCTACCTCGCCCTGGTCGCCGCGACGATGCTCCTCGAGCCGCTCGCCAAGGTCTCGTTCTTCGAGCTCCTGAAGCGCTCCAATCTCTACCTCGCCCCGATCCAGGGGCTGGTCGCGGCGGCGCTCGGCGTCTTCTTCGTCAAAGCCGAGCCGAGGGGGGACGAGAAGAAGTGAGAAGTGACCGGATTCGCTCCTTCGTTCGTTATTAGGGTGTACCGAGCGGATTGCGCCCGGAGAGGAGGGGATCGTGGCGAAGCCCCGGAGGCTCGACCGGAAGCTGATGGAGGAGCTGATGTTCGGCGCCGGGCGGGTGCGCCGCTTCACGCAGGACACCCCCGTCCTCCCCGACGTCTGGCTCGCCTACGCCGACTGCCTCGAGGCGGGGCGGCCGGCCGCGCGCCCCGCCCCGGGTGAGGCGGCGCCCGAGCACCCGGCGATCAAGCTCCTCGTCACCCCCTACCGGCAGACCTCGGTGGGGGAGGTGCGGATCGCCCTCCGTGCCCGGCTCGGGGGGGCGGGGGAGGCCAAGGTCCGCAAGGCCTTCGGTCACCCCCCCGCCACCTCGGCGCGCGTCGTCTACAACCAGACCACCGTCGCGGCGGCCCTCCCCTTCGAGGATCTGGTGCGGTCGCTCCTGCCGATGACCGAGTGGTGGAGCGAGCTCGAGAAGAAGTGGAACGTGGCGAAGATCGGCGGCGCGATCGACGCGCTCGCGGTGGCGGTCGAAGACCCGGAGCATCCGCGCCCCGTCGCGGCGCGCGGCGGCAAGCCGGCGCGCCCGGCCCCCGGGCTCCTCTGGATGCTCCGCGTGGTGGGGGCGCTGGCGCTCCACCTCCGCGGCGAGGAGCTCCCTTGGCAGCGCGTGCCCCCCCTGCGACCGGGCGCCGAGGTTCCCGACCCCGGCTGGCGGCGGATCGTGGCCGCGGTGGCGGAGCTGGTCGCGGGGGTCACCGCCGGTCCACCCGCGGCGCGGGTCTTCTCGATCAGCCTCAACCGGGAGGTCACGCCGACCGTGGCGCGCTCGGTCCTCGCGGTGAAGGCCGACGCGGCGCGCCAGCTCTTCGACATCTCCTGCGCCAAGCTCACCTGGGCGGTGATCGACAGCGGCATCGACGCCACGCACGCGGCCTTCCGCGGGCGGACGGCCGAGGGGGTTCTCCAACCCGCGGCGCCCGGCTTCCAGCTCCCGAAGCGGTCGAAAGGGGACTGGACGCGCGTCACCGCGACCTACGACTTCTCGCAGATCGAGCTCCTCCTGGACCCCGACACCGAGGCGCAGCCCGCCTCGCTCGGCAAGCGCCTGCGCGCCCAGGGGAAGCAGGACGCGGCGCTCGAAGCCGAGATCGGGGAGCTCAACCAGTCGCTCCAGAGCGGGCGCTCGATCGACTGGCAGCGGCTCGCCCCGCTCCTCCGGGTGCCGCACGCCGCGGGCTCCTACGAGCCCCCCGGGAACGACCACGGCACGCACGTCGCCGGCATCCTCGCCGGGGACTGGCGGAGGTCGGACGCCCAGGGGGGAGGCGACCTCGACGAGAGCCTCGTCGGCGTCGCCCCCGACCTCCGCCTCTTCGACCTCCGGGTGCTCGACGCCGAGGGGAAGGGGGACGAGTTCGCGGTGATGGCCGCCCTCCAGTTCGTGCGCTCCTTGAACGCCGCGCACGACTACACGGTCGTCCACGGCGTCAATCTCTCGCTCTCGATCCCGCACGACGTCGCCAACTACGCCTGCGGCCGCACGCCGGTCTGCGAGGAGTGCGAGCGGGTGGTGGCCTCGGGGGTCGTGGTGGTCGCCGCCGCAGGCAACCAGGGGTACCGCCGCTACCGCACCGCCGAGGACGGCGTCGCCGACGCCTACAACGCCTCGAGCATCACCGATCCGGGGAACGCCCAGGGGGTGATCACGGTCGGTGCCACGCACCGCTACCGCCCGCACGCCTACGGCGTCTCCTACTTCTCGAGCCGCGGCCCCACCGGGGACGGGCGGCGGAAGCCCGACCTCGTCGCCCCGGGGGAGAAGATCGTCGCCCCGCTCCCGGAGGGGCTCTTCGGTCCCAAGGACGGCACCAGCATGGCGGCACCGCACGTCTCGGGGGGCGCCGCCCTCCTGATGGCCCGCCACCAGGAGCTCGCCGGGCAGCCGGTCCGGGTGAAGGAGATCCTCTGCCAGACCGCGACCGATCTCGGCCGCGAGCCCTACTTCCAAGGCGCCGGGATGCTCGACGTCCTGCGCGCGCTGCAGGCGGTCTAGAGGAGAACGCTCATGTTCGCGCTCGAAGCCCTCCGCGCCAAGCACGGCGACGCGCTCCTCCTCCACTGGGGGACGACGGCGAAGCCCCGCCTCGCGCTCATCGACGGCGGCCCTCCGGGGGTCTACGCCTCGGCGCTCAAACCTCGTTTGCTCGCGCTCCGCGCGGAGCGCGGACTATCAGACACCGAGCCGCTCGACATCCTCCTCGGAATGGTCTCGCACATCGACGACGACCACATCGCCGGGGTGCTGGAGCTGGTCTCGAAGCTGAAGCAGGCGGCGGACGACGGCGATCCCCCCTTCGTCCGCATCCGCCGCTTCTGGCACAACGCCTTCGACGACCTCTTGGGGAACGACGAGGTCGGCGTCGGGGTCGCCGGCTCGAGCGTCAGCGTGGCCGCGCTCGGGGATCTCCTGCCAACCGAGGGGTCGGAGCTCGTCGCGAGCGTCCCCCAAGGACGAAACCTCGCGAAGGCGCTGAAGGGGCTCACGCTGAACGGCAACCCGCCGTTCGGCGGCCTGGTGCGCCTGAAGAAGGAGCCGGTCACTCTCGACGGCCTAAAGCTCACGGTGGTCGCCCCGCTCGACGCGGAGTTGAAGGAGCTCCAGACGACCTGGGACGTGAAGATCAAGCCGCTCCTGAAGAAGGAGAAGACCCCCGCGAACCTGGCGACGATCGCCGCCTTCGTCGACACCTCGGTCTACAACCTCGCGAGCCTGGTGGTGCTGGCGGAAGTCGGGACGAAGAAGGTCCTCCTGACCGGCGACGGCCGGGGGGACCACACGCTCGCGGGTCTGGAAGCCTCGGGCCGCTTGAAGCCGGGGAAGAAGCTCGCGCTCGACATCCTGAAGGTGCCGCATCACGGCAGCGACCGGGACGTCGCGGTCGAGTACTTCGAGCGCCTCCCCGCCAAGCACTACGTGATCTCGGCGGACGGCAAGTACGACAACCCGGACGTCGCGACGCTCGAGATGATCGTCCAGGCCCGCCCGGACGACGCCTTCACGATCCATCTGACGAACCCCACGGGCGAGTTCGTGAAGCCGGCGGTGGGGAAGGCGGTTGCCAAGTTCTTTCAGCAGCAGAAGCAGGCCGGGCGAAA
>CAYZBH010000087.1:7653-9399 GCA_964476605.1 uncultured Thermoanaerobaculia bacterium
TCGAGAGACCGGAGCCGGGCGGATCGACGGGCAGCGGGCGGGGGTGCGCGATGACTCCGCTCCCCGAAGGGTGGCCGACGCAGCTCGACGCCTCGATCTTCCCCACGCCAGGGACTCAAGCCGAGCTCCCCGAGGTCGCCGGGGGTGACGGCCGCTTCGGCCCCCCCTGGGCGGGGGTCTGCATCTCGGGCGGTGGCTCGCGGTCGCTCTCGGCGGCGATGGGGGAGCTCCGGGGCCTCGCCTCGCTCGGCCTCCTCGACAAGATCGGCTGGATCTCGACGGTCTCGGGGGGCACCTGGTTCGGCACGCTCTTCAGCTGGGCTCCGGCGTCGATTTCGGATGCCACGCTCCTGGGCCCCCTCGAGCTCGACCCCTCGAAGTACCGTTGGGACTCGGGCGCCCCGGCCGACAACCTGGGGCAGCTCGACCCGAAGGCGATCGGCAGCGCCGCCACCCGCCTCGGGCTCGCGGAGATGCTCGCGAAGGCGATCGAGCTCTACAACGCCGGCGTCCCGGTGGGCGAGCTCTGGCCGCGCGCGGTGGGCGAGCTGGTGCTCGCCCCCTTCGGCCTCGGCGACACGCCGCAGCGCTACTTCACCTGGAACGACGGGTGGCTCGAGCGCTTCATCCTGCCGCGGAACCCGAAGCTCGGAGCGAGCGACTTCGTGACGACGCGGGCGAATCGCCCCTACCTGATCACGAGCTCGACGCTCTTCTATCCGCCGACCCCGCCCGCGCTGCACGCCGCTCCGCGGCGGCCGGGCACGTCGGGCTCGGTCTGGGAGGTGGGGTACGAAGTGGAAGCGACGCCGCTCGGAGTCGGCATTCCGCCCGCCTTCCCGAACGCCGGCCCGCCGTCACCAGGCTCGCCGACGAGCGCGGACCTCGGCGGCGGGTGGTTGGAGCCGCTCGCGATGGGGTGCGTCGCACCGACGAAGATCGGCGCGGATCGCCGCTTCAAGGTGCCGACGCCGCCGAACCGTTTCCGGCTCTCGGACGTCGCCGGCCTCTCGAGCGTCGCCTTCGTCTACGCGGTGCTCGATCTCGCGCACCAGAGCGGCATCCACTACCTGGACGACATGGTGCCGCAGACGGTCTACTGGCCGGTCTATCGCGCCGGGCAGCTGCCGCGGAACGCGGCGCGCCCCTATCTCTTCGGCGACGGCGGGAATCTCGAGAACCAGGGGATCATGCCGCTCCTGCGCCGGCGGCTGCAGAAGGTCATCGCCTTCGTGAACACGGAGACGCAGCTGGCGCTCGCCGGGCCGAAGCGGGACGTCACGCTCGACTCGGACGTCGCGGCGCTCTTCGGTCTCGAGTGGAGCTCATCGCAAGGAACGTACGTCGCGATCTCGCCGACGTCGCCTTTCCGCTTCAACCAGGTCTTCGACCGCGCGACGTTCGACGACCTGCGCGCGCAGCTCTGGGCCCGCGCCCAAGCCGGCGCCACGGCGCTCGCGGTGCAGAAGAACGTCACCGTGATGGCGAACCCGCACTACGGCGTCCCCGCCGGCACGACGGATCTCCTCTGGGTCTACCTCAACCCGGTCACCTGGTGGCGGAACAACCTCCACGACACCGTCCGCCTCGCGATGGACGCCGAGTTCTGGAACTACAGCATGTTCCCCAACTACTACACCATCGACCAACTCCACCTCGACGCGAGACAGGTGAACCTGCTCGCAGGGCTGACGAGCTGGAACGTGGCGGGACAAGTAGATGTGGGGGGATTTGGGGCGAATGCGG
>CAYZBH010000088.1:0-9394 GCA_964476605.1 uncultured Thermoanaerobaculia bacterium
TCGAGAACGGCAATCCCTACGGCAACGCCTCCACCGTCTACACCACCTCGGGCGATGTCGCCCGCAGGGTGATGACCGAGGCCGAGGCCGGCATGTGCGGGGTCAACGTCGGCGTCCCCGTGCCGCGCGAGCCCTTCGGTTTCGGCGGTTGGAACGACTCCTGCTTCGGTCACGGCAACATCACCGGCTGGGACGGCTACCGCTTCTGGACCCGGCAACGGAAGATCACCAGCAAGTGGGCGCTGCAGCGCGACGCCAACTGGATGAGCTGAGGAACCCATGGACGGCCAGCAGATCGTCGATCTCTGTCTCACGCATTCGCTCTACTCCTGGTCCGCGACCGGCGCGGTGCATCCGCTGCCGATCGCGCGCGCCGAGGGCGTCTACATGTTCACGGCCGACGGCCGCCGCATCTTGGACTTCAACAGTCAGCTGATGAGCGTCAACATCGGCCACTCGCATCCACGAGTCGTCGAGCGGATGAAGCAGGCCTGCGACAAGCTGCTCTTCGTCCACCCGAGCACCGCGACGGAGATCCGCGCGCGGCTCTCGAAGCGACTGGCCGATCTCTGCCCCGGCGACCTCGACGTCTTCTTCTACACGTTGGGCGGCGCGGAGGCGAACGAGAACGCCATCCGGGCCGCCCGCCAGTTCACCGGCCGGCAGAAGATCCTCTCCCGGTACCGGAGCTACCACGGCGGGACGAACGCGATGCTCCAGGTGACCGGCGACCCGCGCCGCTGGGCCAACGAGCCGGGCATGCCCGGCATCGTCCGGGTCATGGACCCCTGGCCTTACAAGTACTCCTTCGGCGACGACCCGGAGACGATCGCGCGCAACAATCTGAGGTACCTCGAGGAGGTCATCGACTACGAGGGGCCGCAGACGATCGCGGCGATGATCGTCGAGTCGGTGACCGGCACGAACGGCATCCTGATCCCGCCTCCCGGCTACATGCAGGGCCTGCGCGAGCTGCTCTCGCGCCACGGCATCCTGCTCATCTGCGACGAAGTGATGGCCGGCTTCGGCCGCACCGGCAGGCTCTTCGCGTTCGAGCACTGGGGGATCCAGCCCGACCTCGTGACGATGGCCAAGGGGCTCACCTCCTCCTACGTCCCGCTCGGCGCGGTCGCCTTCTCGCGGCGGATCGCCGACCACTTCCAGAAGAACGTCTTCTGGGGGGGCCTCACCTACAACGCGCACCCCTTCTGCCTCGAGGTCGCCGACGCGGTACTCGACGTCCTGTTCGAGGAAGGGATGATCGAGAACGCGGCGCGTCTCGAGCCGGTGATGCGGGCCGAGATGGAACGCCTGGCGGCGCGTCACCCTTCGGTCGCGGCGCACCGCAACATCGGCCTCTTCGGAATCGTCGAGCTCGCGAAGGACCGCCGAGGCACGCCGCTCGCTCCCTACAACGGAAGCCACCCGGCGCTCGCCCAGTTCAACCAGGCGCTGCTCGACGCCGGTCTCTACACCGTCTGCCGCTGGAACAGCTTCATGACCAATCCACCCCTCTCGATCAGCGAGGAGCAGCTCCGCGAGGGCTTCGCCATCCTCGACCGCGCGCTACCGATCGTCGACGCCGTGGTCGCCGATTGAGGCGCTTCGAGCGTTACGTCGCCTTGGGCGACAGCTCGCCCGAGGGGTTGGTCGATCCCGACGGCCGCGGCGGCTATCGCGGCTGGGCCGATCGCCTCGCCGGGCGCATCGCCGCGGCGCAGGGGTCGCTCCTCTACGCCAACCTGGCCGTGCGCGGGCGCCACATGCGGCAGGTGCTCGACGCGCAGGTCCCGGCGGCGCTGGCCCTGGCGCCCGACCTCGTCACGGTCTTCGCCGGAACCAACGATCTGATCTCGAGTCGCGCCGCGCCGGCGGCGATCGCCTCCGACATGGAGGAGATGCAACGCCGACTGATCGCCTCCGGCGCGACCGTCCTGACGATCACCCTTCCCGATCTCACCCCGGTATTGCCGCTGGCGCGCCTGGTGGCGCCGCGGCTTCATGCCCTCAACGACGCGCTCCGCGCGGTCGCGGCACGCACCGGCGCGCGGCTCGTCGACGTCGCCGCGTACCCGGTGGCTTCCGATCCCCGGCTCTGGGACGACGATCGACTGCACGCGAACGCCGCCGGCCACGCGCGCGTCGCGGCGGCGCTCGCCCACGCGCTCGATCTGCCGGGTGCCGACGAGAGCTGGAAGGTGCCCCTCCCCCCGCGACCCGAGACGAGCGCGCGGGAACGCCTCAGCGCCGAGATCTCCTGGTGGCGGCGCCACCTGATCCCCTGGGCCTGGCGACACCTCTGGGGGCGTTCGTCGGGGGATGGGCGCGGGCCGAAGCGTCCGCACCTCGAACCGGTGGGCATCGACTCCTAGCCCCAGCTACTCCTTCAGGTACCAACCCCAGGGGCGATCGCTGTCGTAGCTGGTGATCTGCTGGATCTCGAGGTAGTTGTCGAGCCCCCAGCGGCCGAGCTCGCGGCCGATGCCGCTCTGCTTCATCCCGCCCCAGGGTGCCTGGCTGAAGGTGGGCTGCGAGCAGTTGATCCAGACGATGCCGGCCTTGAGCTTGCGCGCCACCTGTCGGCAGCGCTCCAGATCCGCCGACATCACCGCCGCCGCGAGACCGAAGCGGGTGTCGTTGGCGAGCGCGACCGCCTCGGCCTCGTCGCGGAAGGTGCGCACGGCGAGCACCGGGCCGAAAATCTCCTCCCGCCAGATCTCGGCCTCGACCGGAACCTCGGCGAAGATCGTCGGCTCGAGGAAGTAGCCGCGCGCGCGCTCGGGCGGACGTCGTCCTCCGGTGAGCATCGGAATCCCGGCGCCGCGGGCACGCTCGACGAAGCCCAGGACCTTGTCGTATTGCCCGCGCGAGACCAGCGGGCCGAGGAGCGTGCCCGGCTCGAGCCCCCCGCCGATCGGAATCGCGCGTGCCGCTTCGACGAGCCGTTCCAGCAGCCGTGGCGCCAGGGGAGCCTCGACGAGCAGCCGGGAGGTGGCGCTGCAGACCTGCCCCTGGTTCCAGAAGACCCCGAACATCACCCATTCGACCGCCGCCTCGATGTCGGCATCCGCGAAGACGAGGAAGGGCGACTTTCCTCCCAGCTCGAGCGAGATGTTCTTGATTTCCTGCGCGGCCGCCGCCATCACCGCGCGACCGGTGGGGACCGAGCCGGTGAAGGCGAGCTTGTCGACTCCCGGATGCGCGGCGAGCGGCGCACCGGCATCCGGACCGGTTCCGGTGACCACGTTGAGCACTCCGGGGGGCAGCTCGACCTCCTCCGCGGTCGCCGCGAGCTCGAGCGCCGTCAGGGAGGTCAGCTCCGAGGGCTTGAGCACCATGGTGGCGCCGGCCGCGAGCGCCGGCGCGACCTTCCAGGCCGCCATCAGGAGCGGATAGTTCCAGGGGATGATCTGTCCGGCGACCCCGACCGGCGCGTAGCGCACACGCGACGTGAAGCGGTCGTCGGGCAGCGCGATCGTCTCCTCCTGGCGCGCGTCGAGCTCCTCGGCGAGATCGGCGTACATCGCGAAGCAGCCCGCGGCGTCGTCGACGTCCCAGAGCGCTTCCGGCAACGGCTTTCCGTTGTCCGTCACCTCGAGGCGCGCGAGCTCTTCGCGCCGTGCGGCGATCCCCCTCGCGATGGCGCGCAGATAGGAAGCGCGCTCGGACCCGCGCGTCTCTCCCCAACCCCCTTCGAAGGCGGCGCGTGCCGCCGCCACCGCCGCCGCGACGTCTTCAGGGCCCGCCGCCGGCGCCTCGGAGAACGCCTCCCCGCGCGCCGGGTCGATCACCTCCATCCGGCCGCCGCGCTCGGGCGCCCTCCACTTCCCGCCGATGAAGAGATGCCGACGCATGACCACGAAACGAGAGCCTCCTGGACGAGTCGCCAGGAGCGTAGCAGAGGCCCTGCGCTTGCGAAGTCGATAGAGTGAGCGCAACCGGAAGGAGGGAAGGTGGAGCTCGAAGGGCTCTCGGTGCTGGTGGCGGGCGCGGGTGCGGGAGGCGCGACGACGGCGCTCCTGTTGGCGCGCGGCGGCGCGCGCGTGACGCTCTGCGAGCGCGTCGCCGAGCCACGCGCCGTCGGCGCCGGGATCGCCCTGGCGCCGAACGGCCTCGCCGTGCTCGCCGGCCTCGGTCTCGGGGACGAGCTCGCGCGCCGCGGACGCCGCATCGACGAGCCCCGGATCTGCGACGCGCGCGGCCGGACGCTCTTCGCGCCCCGCTGGGAGGGGGTCTCCGGCGATCCGCACGTGCTGGTGATTCGCCGCAGCGATCTTCAGGACGTGCTGCTCGGGGCGGTGGCGCTCGAGCCCAACATCGACATCCGGCTCGGCTGCGAGGTCGCGGAGGCGACGCCGCAGGGCGAAGCGCTGCTGGTGGCCGAGCTCGGCGACGAGCGACGGGTGTCCGATCTCGTGGTCGGAGCCGACGGCGTCGCGTCGCGCGTGCGTGATGGCGGCCGCTTCGGTCAGCGCCTCGCCGCGACCGGCATTTCCTACGTGCGCGGCCTCACCGCCATGGAGCTCGCGCGGTCCGAGGAGGCGTGGACGACCGCCGGGATCTTCGGGAGCTTCCCGGTACCCGGCGGCGCCTACTTCTTCACCTCTGCCGGAGCGCCGGAGCTCGCGCGCGCGCTCGCGGATCGCGACCTCGAGGCCTTCGCCGCGGTCTGGCGAGAGGCCTACCCGCCGTCCGAGGAGATCCTCGCCGGCGTCTCCCGCTTCGATCGCCTGCTGGTCAACGAAGTGGCCCGCGTCGACTGCGCCCGCTTCCACGATGGACGCATGGCCCTCGTCGGAGACGCGGCGCACGCGATGGCGCCGAATCTCGGACAGGGAGCCAACAGCGCGCTCGTCGACGCGGCGGTCCTGCTCGACGAGATCCGGCGCGCGAGATCGATCGAGGAGGCCCTCGCCGCCTACTCGGCTCGCCGAGTCTCCGCGGTGCGGCGGGTGCAGGCGACGGCGGGCCGCCTGGGCCGTCTCGCCGAGCGGACGGCGCCCGGCGCGCGGTTCCTCCGCGATCGCGTCCTCATGTCGTTCGCGGCACGCCTGCCCAGCGGGGCGCGGAACCGGCGCTTGCTCCAGGAGCCGCCCGAGATTCTCCTCCGCATCGCCGCTTCGGCCGCGTCCTGATCCGGTTGCAGCGCTCAGCGCATCCCGAGGAGGAGCCGGCGCGTCCAGCGCGAGCGGATGAAGAGACGGTGCAATCCGACCGGAACCATCACTCCAGCGACGACGAGCGCGAAGTAGCTCATGGCCGATGGGGCGCCAAGTCCTCCAGCGACCATCGTCCGCCGTGTCCACTCGAGCGCGTCCATGTGGTAGAGGTAGATGGCGTAGCTCGGCGCGCCGAGCCAAGCGATGCCTCCGAGAGAGGCGCGAAACCGGAGCAGCAACAGAATCGCCGGCACGCCGACCAGGAGCGAGATCACTCCTCCTCGTTCGACGCTCAGGTCCAGCAGTCCACGCTGAGCGAGCACCTGCGCGAGAACCCCCGCGGCGAGCGATCCCACCGCGAGCCGCGTCCACCTGTGATCGCCGAGGAGTCCCTCCCAACGGCCCGCGCCGATTCCCAGCAGAGTGAAGCCGAGCAGGAGGACGACACCTCCTCCCCATTCGTGGCTACGCCAGGGCCATCGATCGATCCCTGGCATCGCCAGGGGTAAGAGGAGGAAGACCACCGTCGAGGCTCGCCAACGCCCGAGCGTCGTCAGGGCTCCGGTCGCGCTCAGAGCGACCAGAACGAGCGCGATCACGAACAGGGATTCGACGAACCAGAGCTGGCCGCGAGGCTGGGCGAGCTCTCGCGCGGCGCTCCACGCCGAGACCGGCCATGCGAAGCGCAGGGGATGGTCGCGAACGAAGAGCGCGATCGTACCGAGCGAGGCGACCGGTAGCAGCAGCCGTCGAGCGCGACCGCGCAGGAATGCTCCCCGCTCCCCCACTCTCGGCTCGCGCCCGGCGTACGTCCAGCCGGAGATCGCCGCGAAGAGCGGCATTCGAACCAAGCCGAGAGCCTCGTGGATCCGCGCGAGCCCCGTTCGTGGCGCGAGCTCCCAAGGATAGGCATGAGCCGCCACCAAGAGGACGATGGCGAGGCCCCGAAGGCCCTCGATGCCGGCGTCGCGGGCCGCCGCTGCTCCTCTGGCGTCGTCGGCTCCCGGCGGCGATCGCCTCTCACTCATCCCATGGGCGAGCGCTCGGTCCGCTCCTCCATCGTGCCGGCGACCTTCTGGAAGACCGCGAGCGCCAGGAGCCCGACCAGGACGTGCGCCGCGAGCGCGTACCAGACGCGACCGGCGTGTCCGGCCTCGGCGAAGCGCCCGTAGAGAGGCGTGTAGAGAACCCCCGAGAAAGCGCCGATCCCGACCGCGAGGAAGTTCGTGCCGACGTAGAGGCCAGCCTTCTCCTTGGGGGCGAGCCGCGCGATGTATTCCTGGATGCGCGGCGACGCGATCATCTCGCCGGTCGCGAAGAGCACGATCCCCGCGAAGACCAGCGTCGACCCGGCGGTCGCCGCGAGGCCCAGCACCACGAAACCGAGCGCCATGACCGCGAGACCGGTGAAGAAGACCGGCAGGGCCTTCGCCTTCTCCACCGTGCGCGACACCACCACCTGCAACAGCATGATGATGTAGCCGGTGTGCGAGATCGTCTCGCCGAGGATGCGGCGCTTGCCTTCCGCCTCGTGGGAGAGGAAGTCCGCGACGCCCGCGCCGAGCACCGAGCGCAGCGCCTCGTACAGGCGGGCCGTGTCGAGACTGCTGTCCACGTAGAGGGCGCAGAGATTGAAGAACCCCCAGAAGGGGATCCAGAAGCCGATGCCGAGCAGGAAGAGGAAGAGCGCGAAGCGCCGGTCCGAAAGCGCCTCGCGGATCTCCGCGAGCTTCTCCCGGAAGCTCCGACGCTCCAGCTCGCGTGCCGGTTCCCGGTAGAAGAGAAGCGTGATCACGAGCATGATCGCCACCGCGATCGCCGCCGCGTAGAAGGCGTAGCTCCAGGAGATGGCGCGCAGGCGTCCCAGGATCAGCGGCCCGAGCGAGCCGCCGACATTCACCATGGCGTAGAAGATGCCGACGCCGACGGTCGAGTTCGAACCGTCGGTCACCGCGCGGATGGTGCCGAAGACCAGCGGCTTGAAGATTCCCGCCGCGAAGCCGATCGAGAGCATGGTGAGCGCGATGCCGGAGAACGATTTCGTCAAGATGAGCAGCAGGATCGACGGCAGGTAGGCGAGGTAGGCGGCGATCAGCATCGGCTTGAAGCCGAAGCGGTCGGCGAGCGTTCCCGAGAAGAGCGGCAGGCAGTAGCTGAGCAGCAGGAAGAAGGTCTGCACGACCCCCAGCTGGTCGCGCGAGAACCCGAGGCTGGTGAGGTAGATGCCGAAGCTGAAGTAGATCCCGTAGTAGGCGAAGCGCTCGAGCACTTCGATCGTGTTGGCGAGCCAGAAGACGGGCGGGAACGGCGTGCGTCGGGACATGGATCCTCCTCCGATCTGCGACGCATTGTAGTCGCCACCCCTCGGGGTGGCGGCCCGCACCACCCCCCGGGGGCTGTCGGCTCCGGGGCATCGCCCCTACCGTTGCGCCACGTTCGAGACGGGAGGACGCGATGCGCGAAAGGCTGCGCGACGCCGAGCATCTCCTCAGACTCCTGGCACTCTTCGCCGCGGGCATCGCTGCCTTCCTGGCCTTGCGCGCCATCTTCGTGCCGGCCGGCTTCGGGGAGTTGGGGCACTACCGCTCGGGGGCGATCGCGGACAATCGGCAGCGCGCGTTGGTGCACGCCGGCCGCGCCGCCTGCGCGGAGTGTCACGACGACGTCGCCGCCAAGCTCGCCACGGGCGCCCACGCGCGGGTCGGATGCGAGAGCTGCCACGGCGCCCTCGCGGCTCACGTGGCCGATCCGGATGCCGTGAAGCCACCCGCGCTCGATCCGATGCGGCTCTGCGCGCGCTGTCACGCGAAGCTCGACGCCCGGCCGGCGCGCCATCCGCAGGTCGACATCGAGAGTCACGCCGAGGGCAACTCCTGCGTCGACTGCCACGCCGCGCACGCGCCGGCGACCGATTGAGGAGGCGCTCCATGTCCACCGACCGCCGACAGTTCATCGCCAACGCGACCAAACTGCTGGTCCTGACCGGCGCCGCCTCGGAAGCCTGGGCCTTCCTGCTCGAGGGGCGACCCGAGGACGCACCCAACTACGATGCCACCCGCCACTGGTGGGCGATGTTCATCGACATCGAGAAGTGCATCGGCTGCGGCAAGTGCGTCGACGCCTGCAAGATCGAGAACGGCGTGCCCGACGAGCCCTACTACTTCAGGACCTGGGTCGAGCGCTACACCATCCTCCCCAAGGACCCGAACGACCTCTCCGCAGAGGACCATCCGCACGTCGACTCGCCGAACGGCGGGCGCGACGGCTTCCCGGAGCTCCCGGCCTCGCTCGCCGGCGGCAAGAGCTTCTTCGTGCCGAAGCTCTGCAATCACTGCGCGCACTCGCCCTGCGTCCAGGTCTGCCCGGTGGGCGCCACCTTCGAGAGCCCGGACGGCGTCGTCCTGGTCGACAAGACGTACTGCCTCGGCTGCCGCTACTGCGTGCAGGCTTGCCCTTACGGCTGCCGGTACATCGATCCGCGGACCAACACCGTCGACAAGTGCACGCTCTGCTATCACCGCATCACCAAGGGTCTCACCACCGCCTGTTGCGAGGTCTGTCCGACCGCCGCCCGGCAGTTGGGCGACCTCAAGAACCCTGACGACCCCATCCACGAGCTGCTGCGGACCCACAAGGTCCAGGTCCTGAAACCGAGCATGGCGACCGGCGCCAAGGCCTACTACAACGGTCTCGACGCCGCCGTGCGGTAGAGGAGGAACGATCGTGCACGGGCTCCCGGCCGGCGTCGAAGGCTTCATGTACCCGAACGAGATGGAGCTCCAGTGGAGCGTCCTGATCGTGCTCTACCCCTTCATCACGGGGTTGGTGGCGGGCGCCTTCATCCTCGCCTCGCTGCAGCGCGTCTTCAACGTGCAGGCGGTCAAGCCGACCTACCGGCTGGCGCTCCTGACCGCCCTCGCCTTCCTGCTCGTCGCCCCGCTGCCGCTGCAGCTCCACCTCGGCCACCCCGAGCGCTCGCTCGAGATGTTCCTGACGCCGCACAAGACCTCGGCGATGGCGATGTTCGGGTTCGTCTACCTCTGGTACCTCCTGGCGGTCCTGGTGATCGAGATCTGGCTCGACTACCGGCCGTTCATCGTCGAGCGCGCGCAGCACGAACGGGGCTGGCGGCGCCTCTTCTACCGGCTCCTGACGCTGGGCTCGTACAACGTGAGTCCGCGCGCGCTCGAGATCGACGACAAGGTCGGGCGCTTCATCACCGTGGTCGGCATCCC
>CAYZBH010000089.1:0-9359 GCA_964476605.1 uncultured Thermoanaerobaculia bacterium
CTGCGTCAATCCGCTCTGTCCCGCGGTGGTGGCCGAGTCGATCCGCCATTTCGTGAGCCGCAACGCCATGGACGTCGAGGGGTTGGGGGACGAGAGAATCGAGCAGCTGCTCGGCGAGGGACTGATCCACGACTTCCCCGACCTCTACCGTCTCGACCGGGATCGTCTCGCGGGGTTGGCCGGCTGGGGGGAGCGATCGGCGGAGAAGGTCGTGGCGGCGGTCGAGGCGAGCAAGGCGCGCGACCTCCATCGCCTGCTCTTCGCCCTCGGAATCCGTTACGTCGGCGAGCGCGTGGCGAAGCTCCTCGCGGCGCACTTCGGCTCGCTCCCGCGTCTCGCCGCGGCGTCGCGCGAGGAGCTCGAGGAAGTTCCCGAGGTCGGCCCGACGGTCGCCACGGCGATTCGCGCCCACTTCGAGGACCCGCGGCAGCGCGCGCGGCTCTCCGCTCTCGAGGCCGCCGGAGTCCGTCCACCCGAGATCCGAGTCGAGCGGAGGGCGCGCCCCCTCGCGGGTCAGACGGTGGTCCTCACGGGGCGCTTGGCGGCGCTCGACCGCCAGCAGGCCGCGGAACGGCTCGAGGCGCTCGGCGCGCGCGTCGCCTCGTCGGTCTCCAGGAAGACCTCCTTCGTGGTGGCCGGCGAGGAGGCGGGTTCGAAGCTCGACAAAGCACGAGAGCTCGGCATCCGGATTGTCGACGAGTCCGAGCTTCTCGACCTGCTCGAGAATCCCGGCGGCGGCTGACGGACCCGCCGCGTTCGGCGGCGGTGGATCCTTTTCCGGACTCGTGCCAGAATGGCACTCCATGCCCACGGAGCCGCAGGTTCTGGTCATCGACGACGAGACCGGCTCGCGCGAGTCGATGGCGCTCGCCATCCAGCGTGCCGGTTTCGCGGTGCGCACCTTCGACGACGCGCGGCGCGCGCTCGAGCTCCTGGAGGAGAGCGAGACGCCGCAGCTCGCGGTCTGCGACCTGCGCATGCCGGGGCTCGACGGCCTCGGTTTCCTCAACGAGGTGCGCCGCCGCGGGCGCGATCTGGCGGTCATCCTGGTGACCGGATTCGGCTCGATCGAGTCGGCGGTCGAGGCGATGCGGGTCGGCGCCGACGACTACCTGACCAAGCCGGTCGACCTCTACGAGCTCCGGAAGCGCGTCCTCACGCATCTCGAGAAGCGCCAGCTCAAGGAGAAGGTCCGGGAGCTGGGCGAGCAGCTCGACAAGCGCTTCGGCTTCGAGAACATCGTCGGACGGTCCTCGGGGATGGAGGCGCTCTTCGAGCAGATGCGTCTCGTCGCGCCGACGCGCTCCAACGTGCTGGTGATCGGTGAGAGCGGCACGGGCAAGGAGCTGATCGCCAACGCGCTCCACCGCGCGAGCCCGCGCCGCGACGAGCGCTTTCTCGCCATCAACTGCGGCGCGATTCCCTCCGACATCCTAGAGAGCGAGCTCTTCGGCCACGAGCGCGGCTCCTTCACCGGCGCGATCGGACGGAAGATCGGCAAGTTCGAGCTCGCGCATCGCGGCACCCTCTTTCTCGACGAGATCTCGGAGCTCTACCCGGAGCTCCAGGTGAAGCTCCTGCGCGTTCTCGAGGAGCGGCGGGTGATGCGGGTCGGGGGGAGCGAGCTCATCGACGTCGACTTCCGGCTCGTCGCGGCGACCAACAAGGACCTCGAGCGCGAGATCGCAGAGGGGCGCTTCCGCGAGGACCTCTTCTACCGCCTCAAGGTGGTGACGCTCCGCATTCCTCCCCTGCGCGAGCGCACCGACGACATCCCGCTGCTCGCCGAGCACTACTTGCGGCTCCATTGCCGGGAGCACGGCCGGGAACCCAAGCGTCTGAGCCGGGAAGCGCTCGCCGCGCTGCGCTCCTATCCCTGGCCCGGAAACGTCCGCGAGCTACGCAACGCGCTCGAGTCGGTGGTGGTCTTCCACCGCGGAGCGGAGGTCCGCGTGCGCGACCTGCCGCCCGAGATCCAGGCCTGCGCCGAGGGGGTCGAGTCGACGGCCGAGCCGGCGGAGATCCGCGCCCTCCCGAGCGTCGAGCCGGCGCCGGGAGCGCCGGCCGCGCCGTCCACCGCGAGCGTCGCGGGGGAGTCGCGGGAGACGGCCATGGCGTCTCCCCCAGAACCGGTCGCGGGGGCCGCCGGAACCATGGCCGACATCGAGCGGGAAGCCATCCTGAGGGCGCTCGAGAAGACGGGGGGACGCCGGCTGGAGGCGGCGCGCCTGCTCGACATCGGACTACGGACCTTGCAGCGCAAGCTCAAGGAATACAAGGAGCAGGGCTTCTACCAGGAGTAGCGATGGAAACGCCGGCCGACGTCTTGATCTACTTCGATTCGATTGCCGGAGAGGCGCGGCGCGCCCGCCTGCTGACCATCTCCCCGCACGGCTTCTTCGAGGTCAATCTCCAGACCCCCGCCGGGCCCCGCCGCGCCCTGCTGCCGATCGGGCGGACCTTCGTGGTGGCGACGGAGATCGAGGAGAGCCTCGAGGCGATCTCCGAGGTCGAGCGCTAGTCCGGCAGGCGCGCGGCGCGAGCCGCTCGCATCGCCGTGAGCATCTCGGCGACCGCGCCGGGAAGGCCGATCATCACCGCCCGCGCGACGAGCGCGTGCCCGATGTTGAGCTCCTCGACCTGGGGGATCGAGGCGATGGCGCCCACGTTGGCGGCGGTGAGCCCGTGGCCGGCGTAGACGAGGAAGCCCATCGAGGAACCCACCGCCGCGGCGCGCGCCGCTTGCGCGCGGTGGCTCGCCGCGAACCCTCCGCTCGCGCGCGTGTAGGCGTCGGTGTTGATCTCGAAGCCCTCCGCCAGCCCCACGAAGCGCTCGAGCGCGGTCAGGGTGGCGGCGTCGGGATCGACGAAGAGCGAGACGGCGACGCCGACCGCCCGCAGCCGCTCCGCGGCGCCGAGCAGACGCGGCTCCGCGGCCGCGAGATCGAGGCCACCCTCCGTCGTGACCTCCTCGGGCCGCTCCGGAACGAGCGTCACCTGATGCGGTCGGATGCGGCGGGCGATCGCGATCATCTCGTCGGTGGCCGCCATCTCGAGATTCAGCTTGCCGCGGACGACGGCGCGCACGCGCTCCACGTCGTCCTCCTGGATGTGGCGGCGGTCTCCGCGCAGATGCACCGTGATCCCCGAGGCGCCGGCCTCCTCGGCGATGCGCGCCGCCTCGAGGGGATCGGGATAGGACGTGCCGCGCGCCTGCCGGAGCGTCGCGACGTGGTCGACGTTGACGGAGAGCTTGAGCTCGTCGGGGCTCATTCGGAGGCTCCGATCTCCTCGCGCAGGGCCGACGCGAGGGTCTCGGCGAGCGCGTGAATCTCCGCGGCGTCGGGCCCCTCGATCATGATGCGCGCGAGCGGCTCGGTGCCACTGTAGCGGAGCACCAGCCGGCCGGTTCCGGCGAGTCGAGACTCGACCTCCCGGACGCGGTCCGCGACGCGGGGAAGCGTCGAGAGATCGGGCTTCGCGGCGACACGCACGTTGGTGAGGACCTGCGGAAAGCGCTCGAACGGCGCGGCGGCTTCGGAGGCCGGAACGCCGCGCCGTGCCACGATTCCGGCCAGCACCGCCGCGGTGAGAAGTCCGTCGCCGGTGGTGGAGCGATGGAGATCGACGAGGTGGCCAGAGGGTTCGCCGCCCAGGCGCAGCCCTTCGCGCCGCAAGGTCGCGACGACTTCGCGGTCGCCGACGTCGCAGCGCGAGACGTCGATTCCGGCTGCGCCCAGGGCGCGCTCGAGCCCCAGGTTGCTCATGCTGGTGGCCACCACCCGTGGCACCGCCAGGTGCCCGCGCTCCTTCAACTCGCGCGCCCAGAGGAAGAGCATGACGTCGCCGTCGAGCAGCCTGCCGCGCTCGTCGAAGAGCAGGGACCGGTCGGCGTCCCCGTCGAAGGCGAATCCGAGGTCGAAGCGCCCGGTCGCCATGGCTGCGGAGAGGTTGCCCGGGTGCGTGGAGCCGCAGTCGCGATTGATGTTCTCTCCGTCCGGCGACGCGCAGAAGAGCTCCACGCGAGCTCCCAGGGCCCGGAAGAGCTCGCCGGCGAACCTCGAGGCCGCGCCGTTCGCTGCGTCGAGAGCGATCGAGAGTCCCTCGAGCCGCCTGGATCCGCCCGTCTCGCGCACCAGCCAGCGGAGGTAGCCGAGCGCCGCCTCGGAGGACCGCTCGGCGGGCTCGCCGTCGGGCGGTGCCGCCGCGACGCCCGCGAGGCGCCTCTCGAGCCGATGCTCGTCCGCCGGAGCCCACTTGAAGCCGTCCGTGGCCACCAGCTTGATGCCGTTGTCGGGCGCAGGATTGTGGCTCGCCGAGACGACGACGCCGGCTGCGGCTCCTTCCCTGGGTACGGCCCAGGCGACGGCCGCGGTGGGGACGACTCCCAGGCTGAGCGGGCGCGCGCCGCCCGCGCGGAGGCCGGCTGTCAGCCAAGCCATGAGGGGTGCCGAGCTTCGGCGCGTGTCGCCGCCGAGGATCACCCTCGGAGCCTCGGCGCCGCGGCTCACGAGCTCTTTCGCCAGGGCGAGCCCGAGCCGCCGGACCGTCGCCTCGGTGAGCGGCTCCTCGCCGAACTTCGCGCGGATGCCGTCGGTCCCGAAGAGCTCCGGCTTCAAGGAGGTGCCTCGCCCGGGTTGCCCGCGCCGGGCACCTGCATCGGAACTTGGACCGAGACGACCGAGGGCTCGATCACGTGCACGAGTGGGTTGGGCGGCGTCACGCTGACCGTCTGCTCGAAGGTCAGGGCATGGCCGTCCAGACTGATCGGGCTCGTGGTGACGGCGGTGAGGCCGGCGAGCAGGGACTCGGGTCCGCTCACCATGACGCTCTCGGGTCGCGCCAGCGGCTCGAGCGGCACCGCGCCGCCGGCCGGTTCGCCGACCAGTCGAGGCGACACGCGCAGCACGCGACGCGTCTCGCGGTCGAGACGCAGGGGCAGGGAATTGGGGACGATCGAAACCACGTCCAGGCCGTCGGGGCGGAGCACGTTCTCGCCCCGGATCTGCGCCTCGACCATCCCGGTCTCGCTTCCCTCGAGCTCCACCACGACGTCGACGACGTGGGGGGCCAGATTGCGGATCTGGCGATCGGGGCCGCGGAGCCGTACCTTCACGGTCTGCACCGGGTCGAGGATGATGAGACCGCGCGGCGGGTTGTAGGTGACGGCGGCGTCGATGACCTTCTCGCTCACCCGCTCGCGCTTCTCGAACGAGATCGAGAACCAGACGAAAAGCGCGCCCGCGAGCGCCAGCAGGCGGAGGGCCCAGCGGCCGGAGTCGTTCCTCATGTCGCCTTCCCCGGGCGGCCCCCGAGCCGCTCCTCGACGATCAGGTAGTGATTGAGCCGCGCGGCTAGGCTGGTGGCGTCGAGCCCGTGCTCGAGGGAGCCGGCGACCGCGATCGAGATGTCGCCGCTCTCCTCGGAGACCACGAGCGCCACCGCGTCGGTCTCCTCGCTGATTCCGAGGGCGGCGCGGTGGCGTGAGCCGTGCGCCTTGGCCTGCTCCGGGTTCGTGGTGAGCGGCAGGAAGCAGGAGGCGGCGGCCAAGCGTTCCCCCTGGACGATGACCGCGCCGTCGTGGAGCGGCGTGTCCGGCGTGAAGAGCGACACCAGCAGGTCGAAAGACACGAGCGCGTCCAGCGCGATGCCGTTCTCGATGTAGTTGCGCAGCCCGACGCGGCGCTCGAAGACGATCAACGCGCCGGTGCGGCGGGAGGCGAGAGTGGTGGCGGCGAGCACCAGATCGCTCAGCCGGCGGCCCGCGGTACGCGCGGTGCCGAATCCGAGGAAGGGTCCGCGCCCGAAGTTGGCGAGCGCCCGGCGCAGCTCCTGCTGGAAGAGCACGATGAGCGCGAAGGGGAGGACGAGCAGGAACTTCTCGATCAGCGTGGCGAGGGCCGAGAGCTCGAAGAAGCGCGAGGCCGCGTAGGCCGCGGCGACGAAGACGAGACCCACCAGCATCTGCACGGCTCGCGTACCGCGAATGAGCAGGAGGAGGTTGTAGAAGAGGACGGCGATCACCAGCACGTCCAGCAGGTCGTGCCAGGTGACGAGCTCGATGAGCTCCCGCCAGCTCATGGCGTTCCTCCGGCGTCCTCGAGCGCGGAGCGGACGGCGAGGAAGCGGCGGGTGGCCGCGACGTCGTGCACGCGCAGGATCGCGGCGCCACGCCCGGCCGCGGCGCCCGCCGCCGCGAGGCTCTCGGGCAGCCGGTCGGCTGCGGCGGCGCCGGAGAAGCGTCCGAGAAAGCTCTTGCGGCTGGCGCCCACCAGGAGGGGCCGGCCGAGACGCGCGAGCCGGCCGAGCGCGCCGAGGAGCTCGAGATTCTGCTCGGCGGTCTTGCCGAAGCCGAGGCCCGGATCGAGCACGACCTGCGCCACGTCGATGCCCGCGGCGCGGGCGCGCGCGAGCGCCTGCCCGAGCTCGGCTGCCACCTCCTCCGCGACGGCCGAGAAGGCGATGGTCGACTGCATGGTCGCGAGCTCGCCGCGCGAGTGCATCAGCACCACCGGGCAACCGGCGGCGGCGACCAGCGCTCCCATCTCGGGGTCGCCCAGGGCCGAGACGTCGTTCACCAGATCGGCTCCCGCGGCGAGCGCCGCGCGCGCCACCGCGGCCTTGCGCGTGTCGACCGAGATCGGGACCTCGGTGAGCGGGCGCAGCTTCTCGAGCACCGGGAGGAGGCGCGCGAGCTCCTCCTCCGCGGGCACGGCGCGCGCCCCCGAGCCGTAGACGCCCCCCCCGGGACGCGTCGACTCGGCGCCGAGGTCGAGGAGGTCCGCCCCCTCGGCGACGAGCTCGAGCGCGCGTGCGACCGCCTGTTCGGGCTCGGCGAAGGCGCCGCCGTCGCTGAACGAGTCGGGGGTCAGGTTGAGAATGCCCATGAGGCGCGGGTCCCCGGCCCGGAGCTCGAGATCCCCTCGCGCCGGCAATCGCAATCGGAATCGGACCCTGGTGGCATCGGCCGGAGCCGGGTGGGGAGGCGCGACGCTCATGCGCCGGCCAGTCTATCGGAGAGCGCGCCCGCTCAGGCCGGGCTCGGCTCCGGGGCCAACGGCGCGTCGCCCGTCTTGGACCCGTGCGCGGCCGCGGGAGAACCGCCACCGTTCGCTTCGGGCGCGGCGGGGCCGGCGCGGCGCGGCGGCCGCGGCAGAGGCTCGAGCTTCTCGCCCGTCATCTCTTCGATGATCCGGTAGATCTCGCTTCCTTCGAGCGACTCGTGCTCCAGCAGCTCGCGTGCGACCCGATCCAGCACCGCCCGGTGCCGTCCCAGGATCTCCCGCGCCCGGTCGTTCGCGGCCTGCACGATCCTCTGCACCTCGGCGTCGATGCGCTCGGCCGTCTCCTCGCTGTAGGCGGCGCGCTGCTGGAAGTCGCGGCCGAGGAAGACCGGCTCGTCCCCCTGGCCGAAGGCGAGAGGTCCGAGCTCCGACATCCCCCACTCGCAGACCATGCGGCGGGCGAGCGCGGTCGCCCGCTCGATGTCGTTGCTCGCCCCGGTGGTGATGTCGGTCTGGGTGATCTCCTCGGCCACCCTGCCTCCGAGCATCATCGCGATCCGGTTGTGGAGCTCGCCCTGGCGGACGTTGTACTTCTCCTCGGTGGGCAGGTAGACGGTGACGCCGAGAGCGCGGCCGCGCGGAATGATCGTCACCTTGTGCACCGGGTCGTGGCCGGGCAGGAACGCGGCGACGATCGCATGACCGGCCTCGTGCACCGCGGTGACCGCCTTCTCCTCCTCGGTCAGGATCATCGACTTGCGCTCGGCCCCCATGAGGACCTTGTCCTTCGCGAACTCGAAGTCCGCCATCCCGACCTTCTTCTTGTTCAGGCGGGCGGCGACCAGCGCCGCCTCGTTCACCAGGTTCGCCAGGTCGGCGCCCGCGAAGCCGGGCGTCCCGCGGGCCAACTTCTCGAGCATCACGTCCTCGTCGAGCGGGATGGTCTTCGTGTGCACCTGCAGGATGCCGAGCCGGCCGTTGATGTCCGGCCGGTCCACCACCACGCGGCGGTCGAAGCGGCCCGGGCGCAGCAGCGCCGGGTCGAGAACGTCGGGCCGGTTGGTCGCGGCGATGAGGATGACGCCTTCGTTGGTCTCGAAGCCGTCCATCTCGACCAGCAGCTGGTTGAGCGTCTGCTCGCGCTCGTCGTGGCCGCCGCCCAGCCCGGCACCGCGATGCCGGCCCACCGCGTCGATCTCGTCGATGAAGATGATGCAGGGAGCGTTCTTCTTCCCCTGCTCGAACAGGTCGCGGACCCGCGAGGCACCCACGCCGACGAACATCTCGACGAAGTCGGATCCCGAGATGGAGAAGAAGGGGACGTTCGCTTCGCCGGCGATGGCGCGGGCGAGCAGCGTCTTGCCGGTTCCCGGAGGACCCATGAGGAGGACGCCCTTCGGGATCTTCCCGCCCAGCTTCTGGAACTTCTGAGGATCCTTGAGGAAGTCGACGATCTCGGAGAGCTCTTCCTTCGCCTCCTCGACGCCCGCGACGTCCTTGAAGGTCACCTTCTTGCCGGAGGCCGAGAGGAGCTTCGCCTTGGACTTGCCGAAGGAAAGCGCCTTGTTGCCGCCGGTCTGCATCTGCCGCATGAAGAAGATCCAGAGCCCCACGAGCAGCAGGACCGGAGCCCAGCCTACGAGGATCGTGATGAGCGGGTTCTCCTTCGGCTGCTCGGCGATGACCTCGACCTTCTTGGCGAGGAGCTTGTCGACGAACTCGGCGTCGGGGCGGAACGGGAGCTCGACCTTGAACTCCTCCCCCTTGGCGTACTGGCCCCCCTCCTTGAAGACGCCGGAGATGGTCTGGTCCCGGATCGTCAGCTTCTCGATCTGCCCGTTGGCGAGCTGCTCGGTGAACTCGTTGTAGGTCAGATCGTGGCGTTGCGGGCGCCCGGCCTGGAAGGTGTTCCAGAGCAGGATCACCACCACGAAGATGACCATCCAGAGGAGCAGCGTGCGCAAGGTCGAGCTCAAGGCGTTCCTTCCTCCGGGAGCCGGTCCCGGTCCGCTTCCAATGTACTACGTTCGGCGGCGCCCGCCGGTCTCGCGTCGGGAAGCCACTCCACCCGCCAGCACGCGGACTCGTCTCCGAGTCGAAAGGCGTGCTCGATCGTCACGCCACGCACCCAGGCGATGCGCCCGTCGACCACGAGGAGGGGAATCGCGTCCCGCTCGTGGCGCGGGACCTTCCGATCGATCAACAGCCGCTTGAGCGTCCGCATTCCCGGCGCTCCGAGCGGCCGCAACCGGTCCCCGGGGCGGCGATTCCTGACCTCGAAGCGTGGGCACGGCACCGTCGGCAGCTGGAACGCCGCGCGGTCTGCCTCGCCCCGCCGCATCCACGGCTCGACCG
>CAYZBH010000090.1:0-8455 GCA_964476605.1 uncultured Thermoanaerobaculia bacterium
AGAAGACCCAGCACGCCGCTCATGATCAGGGGAGCGAGCTCACGGTACCTGACGTGCACCCAGACGAAGACGAGGCTCTCGATCGCCAAGAGCACCGCGGCCACGACGGTCAGCTGCGGCCGCCAATGGAAGGCGGCGGGGAGGACGAGCCCGGCCGTACAGACGAGCTCCAGGATGCCGAGCGCCGTCCAGGCTCCCCGCGGCAAGGCTCCGAAGGACGGGACGTCGTGGCTGATCTTGTCGAACAGAAAGACCTTCATGACTCCCGACGAGCCGTAGAGGAGCGCGGCCAGAGCCTGCAGAACCCACAACAGGATGTTCATCGTTCGTCCTCCCGTTCTCCCGTCGGCCCGACGGAGGTCATCCCGGGCCTACCGGGCTCGCTCGCGCGGTGACCCCCGCCCGGGCTCCCGGGCGCGGGCGGCCGGCCATCGGCCCCGCAGGTGCAGCCGTATGCCTTCGACCAGCCACTGTCGATCCAGTGCCAGTAGCCGGTGTCGAGGTGCAGACAAACGCGTCGGTCCGGCTCCTTGTCCAGCCGCAGGGCGAAGGACTCGAAAGGCGCGCCGTCGAGTATCACCCGGACGCGGATCGCGCGCTGGGTGGGAAGCTCGCCGACCCACGCCATCTCGTCGTTCCCGACCGTCGCGCGGAGCCGCCCGTCGACGAAGAACTCGAAGTGAGAGGCGGCGGAGGGGCCCCAGGTCGTCTGCGACATGTTGGGCCCGCTCGGCACCGGCGGCCGCCCGCGCGCGTCGTTCTTCTCGACGTGAAAGGGGGCGATGCAGACCCCGCCCGCCGGTTCGTCGCTCACCTCGGCGGGGGCGGTCTCACCGGTTCCGCCCGCGATCCCCGTCACGAAGGAACAGGCGATCAACAGGCCGAGCCTACGCGTCGTCACCATGCAGGGACCGTTCGATCCTTCGATCGGGCACCAGCCAGAGAAGCGCCACCAGAACGTAGAGAACCTGCGCCCCCCAGGGCAGGATGAAGGTGGAGAGAATCCCGAGCACGTAGAAGGCGGGCGAGAGCTTGCCCTTCCAGTCGCCGCCGATGGCCGCCTTCAGCGCTGATCGGGGGCCCTGCGAGCGAATGATCGCCTGCTGGAGGATCCAGTAGGCGACCGCCGCCGCCAGGAGCACGACGCCGTAGAGCGCCGACGGGATCGGCGCGAAGTGATTCTCACCCATCCAGCCCGTGACGAAAGGGAAGAGCGAGAGCCAGAAGAGCAGGTGCAGGTTCGCCCAGAGGATCCCCCCGGTGACCCGCGAGCAGGCGTGGAGCATGTGGTGATGGTTGTTCCAGTAGATGCCGATGTATAGGAAGCTGAGCACGTAGCTCGTGAAGACCGGCAGCAGCGGCACGAGCGCCTCCGCGCCGTCGCCATGCGGAACCTTCATCTCGAGGACCATGATCGTGATGATGATCGCGAGGACGCCGTCGCTGAAGGCTTCCAACCTGTTCTTTCCCATTCTCGATCACCCGTCGTTTCGTCGCGGCAGCGAGACTTCACCTCGCCCGCGGCAGCGATGTGCCGGCCAGAGCCTCTCGCCTACCACCCCTGAACGCACCAGGGCAGAGACTCTAGCCTCTCGTTTCGCTGATGCAACCCGCGGACGCCGCGTCGGGAGGACGCCGACCCCTTCCCACCGATCCGGTCGACCGAGGACTCCGCACCCGGGATCGCGGACGATGCGATCACGCTACCGTCTCGGCTCGTAGCGCAGGGCGACCGCCCCCGAGGCGAGCTCGAGCCGGTCGACGAGCTTCAGGTCCACCCTTTTCGCGAGCCCCGCGAACAGGGTCGGCCCATGCCCCGCGAGCCGCGGATGGACCACCAGCTCGTACTCGTCGATCAATCCCAGCTCCGCCAACGCCCTCGGGAGCGTCACGCCCCCCACGGAGACCCCCTTGCCCGGCTGCCGCTTGAGCCGCTCGACGCCCTCCCCGAGATTCCCGCGCAGGAGCTCCGCGTTCCAGTCGACCTGCTCGAGGGTGCTCGACACGACGACCTTCTTCGCCGCGTCGATGGTGCGGGCGAAGGGCATCATCCAGTCGTCCATCCACTCGGCCTTGACCCCCGACTCGGCCGGCGGCCGCCACGCCGCCTCCATCATCTGGTAGGTCACCCGGCCCAAGAGGAGGACGTCGGCCCGGCCGATCCCCTCGGCCGCGTGCCGGTGCAGAGCTTCGTCCGGGATCATCTCCCGGTGATCGCAACAGCCGTCGAGCGTGACGTTGATCGAATACCGGAGGGGTCGCATCGCGCGAGGATACCGCCAGCGGCCTCTCCCGGACCCGCTTCAGGGCGGGCCGTCGCAAGCGGTCGCGCGCGCCAGGAGATAGGCCCTCTCCCGCGCGTTCCGGGTGAGCGCGGCCGCGGCCTCGAACTCCGAGCGGGCCTCGCTCCGCCGTCCGGCCCGGAACAGGAAGTCGCCTCTCGCCGCCGGCAGGGGCGCGTAGCTCCGGAGCGCGGCGGCGTCGATCTCGGCGAGCAGCCGCAGGCCCGCTTCGGGCCCGAAGGCCATGCTGTGGGCGACGGCGCGGTTCAAGTCGACCACGGGCGAGGGTGTCACGACGCGCAGCCGGTCGTAGAGGGCGGCGATCCGCGGCCAGTCGGTCTCGGCGGCCCGGCGCGCGCGGGCGTGGCAGGCGGCGAGCGCGCCCTGCAGCAGGTAGGGGCCCCGAGCCTCCGGCGGCCCGGCCAGCGCTTCGGCGCGGGCGAGCGCGTCGAGGCCGCGGCGGATCAGGAGCTGATCCCAGCGCGAACGATCCTGCTCGGGGAGCGGCACGAAGGCGCCGTCCGGACCGGCGCGCGCCCCGAGGCGCGACGCCTGGATCTCCATCAAGGCCAGGAGGCCGAGGACTTCGGCAGTCTCCGGGGCGTCCGGCGGCATCAGCCCGGCCAGGACGCGGCCGAGCCGCAGCGCTTCGAGGCAGAGGTCCGGTCGCACGAGGGCGTCGCCCGCCGTGGCCGCATAACCTTCGTTGAAGATCAGGTAGATGACCTCGAGCACCGAGGGGAGCCGCGCCTTCCGCTCGGCGCCGCGCGGCACCTCGTAGCTCAATCCGGCCTTGGCGATCGCCTTCTTCGCGCGCACGATGCGCTGCGCGATCGTGGCCTCGCTCGCGAGGAACGCGCGGGCGATCTCGTCGGTCGAGAGCCCCCCGACCACCTTGAGGGTGAGCGCCGCGCGGGCGTCGGGGGAGAGGATGGGATGGCAGGCGGTGAAGAGGAGGCCCAGCAGCTCGTCGCCCAGCTCGTCGTCCATCGCCGCCTCGATGGCCCGCGCTCCACCGTCGAACGTCTCGCCCTGCGTCCGCGCGATCTCGACGTGCTTGCGCTCACGCATCTGGTCGCGCCGGAGGAGATCGATGGCGCGGCGTTTGGCGACCGCCGCGAGCCAGGCACCCGGATGGTCCGGAACGCCAGTCCGCGGCCACTCGGAGAGGGCGACGACCAACGCGTCCTGCGCCAGCTCCTCCGCCAAGTCGACGCTCCGCACGACACGGACCAGGCCCGCGACGAGCCTGGCCCGTTCGATGCGGAAGGTCGCTTCGATCGCCCGCTGCGTCTCCCCCTCGCTCACGCCCCATTCTCGGCCGGGACCGCGGGGGAGACAAGCCGGCCCTGGCCGTCGGGAAAGCGGAGCGAGCGCGACCCGATCAGGCGACGCCGAGCTTGCCGCGCTCCCCGTCCCGCGGCGCCGCGAGCTCCTCGGGCGTCATGAACTCGGCGAGATCCGCCGCCTCGTAGAAGGGCCGGAGCTCCATCTCGCTCCGGCCCGGCACCGGATTGGGAGCGCGCTTCGCCCAGGCCACCGCTTCGTCCATGTCCTTGACCTCCCAGATGGAGAAGCCGGCGATGAGCTCGCGGGTCTCGGCGAACGGCCCGTCGAGGACCGTGCGCTCCTGGCCCTCGGAGACGATGCGTTTGGCCTGGGCCGTGTTCTGGAGGCCGGCGCCGGCCACGAAGACGCCGGCCTTGACCAGCTCCTCCGTGAACCGGTCCATCGCCGCGAACGCTTCGAGCATCTCCGGCGTCGGGGCGGCCATGCTCTTGCCCATCTCTTCACTCGCCTTCGCGATCACCATCACGCGCATCGTCTGCCTCCTGGTCCGAGCCGGCCTCTCTTGGCGTCTCACAGGGATGACGAACGAGCTGGCCGGAAATCGACAGGGTCCGGCAAATCTCGCTCGACGACTCGAGGCTCCGACCGGGGTGACGACGATCGGGCCCCGAACGGGTGCTCATTGGCTCTGCTTGGCGATCTTCTCGCGCTGGGCCTCGACCCCGGAAGCGATCTCGGGCCCGAAGTCCTCGGCCTCCCAGAGGGGGCGGATCTCGAGGTCGCTCGGCCCCGGCATCGGGTTCGGGCAGCGCCTGGCCCACGCGACGGCCTCGTCCAGGGAGCGCACCTGCCAGATCCAGAACCCGGCCACGAGCTCCTTCGCCTCCGCGAACGGACCATCCGTGACCGATCGTTGGCTGCCGTCGAAGTGGATCCGCTTCCCGAACTTGCTCGGCTTGAGCCCGTCGCCGGCGAGCATGATCCCCGCCTGGATCAGCTCCTCGTTGAACTTCCCCATCGCCTCGAACATCTCGGCGGCCCCCTCCGCGTCGAGGGGGTTGTTCTCCGCCTCGGACGCCTCGGTCGCCTTCACGATCACCATCACGCGCATGTTGCCTCCTGGTTCGGTTCCCGGCGGCGCCGCGAATGCCGCCGCTGGGGCTTCCTATCAGTGACGAATGGGGGGGCGGGGAATCGACAGCGGCGAGGAAGGACGAGCCCGGGGGCAAGTTACCGGGCAAGCTGTCGGCACGGCCGCGGCTTCGCGCGCTCGGACCGAACGAGGAGAGGCCGAGAGGCCGGCCCGGAAAGGCGCTCCCGACCGCGACCGCGTTCTAGCCTGCATCGCCCGACCTGGAGTCGGTGGGCGTTTCCATCCCGCGCAGCAGGTGGGCGACCTCGAGCGATCGCAGGGCACCGACGGCGGCCTCCCACCGCCCTTCGGCACAGAGGCCCTGAATCCCAGCCCCTTCGTAGGCGCGTAGGGCCGCCTCGACCAACGCGCTTCGGATGCGTTCTGCCACGTCGCTCATGATGTCGCCTCGTCCCCAGAGAGTCGTGACCTAGGCCTCCGGTGCTTCGACCGGGATCTCTTGGCCGAACTGCAGCAGGTGGCCATTGTTGTCGTAGATGATGAACCCCCGCATTCCGAAGGGGAAGTCCTCGGCCGGATAGCAGACGCCTCCGGAATGCTCCAAGCCAGACGCGCCTTCTCGGTCTCCGTCGTTCGCGCCGCCACACAGATTCCCATCACCACGTCCTGACGCGCGAGTCTCGCCGGCCCGCCGAGCGGCGTTGGCTCGAGTGAATTGCTCGGCCGCGCTTTCGGCGCCAATTCGGTGCCGCCCTCAGGACTGCGGGTCGAACCCGAAGGCGCGCAGCTCTTGTTCGCACCGGCAGGCCTTCGCGATGCGCGCGGCCCAGGCGACGGCCTCCTCGCGCGAGGGCAGTTCGAGCACGGTGAAGCCGCCGTCGAGCGGGGGCGCCCAAGGGTAGCCCCCTTCGGCGACCGACCCGTCGGCCGAGACGAGCTCGGGCGGCACGTTTTCGTCGATGCCGCCACCGAAGACGTAGACGCCGGCGGCCTTCGCCTCCTCGATCACCGCGTGCGCGTCGCGGCCCACCGCCTCGAGCTCGCCCTCGGGAACGACCATCGCCGCGCTGGGAAAAGAGATCAGGTACTTGGCCATGGTGCGCCTTCCTCAGCGATCGACGACGGATGCGAAGTCTGTCTGCGGCCCGACGCTCCGGCGATCACCTGCGAAGGGGAGCGCCGTGAGGGGCATCGGCTCGAAGGGGAACACACCCGGGAGTGGCATCCACGCTGCTACGCCTCGTCGTAGGCGCGCTCGAGCTCGGCGACGTCGAGCTTCACCATGGTCATCATGGCGTCCATCACGGCCTTCACCTTCTTGGCGTCATGGTCGCGGATGAGCTCCATGAACCGTCGCGGAACGATCTGCCAGGTGAGACCGAACGGATCCTTGATCCAGCCGCACTGCATGGGCTTGGCCCCGGCCTCGACGAGCTTGTCCCAATACGCGTCGACTTCGGCCTGGTCCTCGCAGTCGACGAAGAGCGAGAAGCCTTCGGAGAAGCTGAAGTAATCACCGCCGTTGTAGCCCATGAAGACCTGACCGCCGACGACGAACTCGGCCGAGGTGATCGGGCCGTCGCTGCCCGTGCGCGCGACATTCCTGATCTCGGAGTCCGGGAAGGTGGCCGCGTAGAACTCCATGGCCGCCTCGAGTTGATCGTTGAACATCAGGAAAGGCGTGACCTTGGTCATCGGCGGTTCCCCCTTTTCGGCGGCGATGGTAACCGAAATCCGGGGAGCTGCCCGAGCCGGGTGCCATTCCAGTCTGCCCGACGAACGAATCGTGAGCTCGGCCGCGCCCCTAGGGTCCGAAGACCGAACGGCGCAACGGGCCCGTCGGCTGAGGCGAGTGGTCATGCGGCCCACGGCCCCGGGCGAGAAACCGACTCACATGGGTTTGCAGACGCTCGCAAGAGACGCGATTCTCTCGCGGGTGCCGTCGGAGAATCGCGCGAGTTCAGGGGCCTCGAGGAGGCCGAGCTTGTGGATGAGTGCCAACTGCAGAATCATCGCGGAGCGCTTCGGGTCGTCGAACGCACGGGCGGCCCGTTCATTCTCTTCGGCGACCAGCGCGCACAGACCGAGAAACCGTTCGTGGTGCGTCTTGGACCGATCCTCGGCGACGGCCGTGGCCGCTCGAAGCGCACGCTCGCATAGCCGGTCAAGGGCGAGCTTCCGAACTTCGCGGAAGACCTTCCAGTCCCCTTCGGAAACCTCGGGTGCCATCACTCTCCACGCCTCATGGCGAATCATGAGTCGAGCGGCGACAGGGCGCAACCCTGTTGTCCGCTCGAACGGATCTCGAGGAGAGCGGCACGCGCATCGTGTCCGCTGGGGCGCAGGGTCCTACGGCCACAAGGCTAGCCATGAAAGATCGGGTGCTCGCCGACAATGCCGAGGAGGTCGGCAAGATCTGCCGAGGGAGCGCAGTCCTCGAAGCGATGCCACTTCAGATTTCTTTCACGCCAGAAAAGGGTCCACTCTCGGGTCGTGACGGAAAACCGGAACTTGGCCACATCGTGGTTCCGAAAGATCGTCTTGTCTCTCCAGTCGGGTCGCCGTTCGGAAACATAGCCAAAGAGGCCCTCGAGACGATAGACGATTTCGAGCTGGTGCCGGATCTCGGGCTTCGTTCTGCCCTTGCAGTACGCTCGAAGCCTCGATTCCGCGCGGCTTCTCTCGATCTCGCTGATTGGCACGACAGATTCCCGAGTCGTCTAACGGGCGCACTAAGCGGCGAGCAGGCGGAGCCTGCGAGTCCGCTTCAGTGCGGGGTTAGGCTCGCGCTACGGGTGTGGATAGGTGCCTCCGCGAAGGTTGTAGCCGAACTCGAAGGTCGGCGTTTCAAGAGCGACGGCGCTTGTGAGCGGGTGTGAGCCGCGGAAGGTCCAGGTTGAGGAGGTCTCGCATGCCTGTTCTCGGTGCCCTGCAAACGCGATGCGGACGAGGTCAGTTACCGCTGAGGAAGCTGGAGGAAAGATGGTCTGCGTGCCCGCGGAGCCTGGACCGCCGGTGACTGGGCCGACCGGCGTGCATTCCGAGGAGATGGTGAGACCGTCCACAGCAAGGGAGCCAGACCATTGCCCTTCACCGCTAGGACTGAGGCGGCCAGCGCCAAACGATGCGTAGTAGCCCTTTCTGTTCATGTAGCTGACATAGGCACGATCGGGGAGCCAGAAGTCGAGGGCGAGGAGTGGCCGACCTGGGCCCAGATCGGCGGCAGGGTGGGACGGCGCCACACGAGCGAACCACAAGACGAAGGCTCCCTGCGCCGGCCAGACAGGGGCGCGCCCATCGATGTTGAAGGTGCGTGCCCGGACGAACTCAAGGAAGGAGACGCCCCAAGTTGCTTTAGTGGGGTGCTGACCGAGGAAGCCCTTAGCCCACGCTACGCCGCCGGAAGCGAGCTCCGCTATGGTGATGAAGCGAAGGTGTGATGGCAGGCGCGTCTGAACCGTCGCCGCGTCGAAGGCGAGATAAAGCACGAGTTCTTCGGGACCCGCAACAAGCCATTCCGTCTTGGCACCGTCGGGAAGGGTTGGAACGCCGGTGGAGAGGTTCACCGCAAGCAGAGGCCAGGTAAGGAGGGCGACGACTAGGAAGCGCATGTTCATGTTCGAGAGCCGCGAGGTGTGCCGTCGTTCGAGCACGTCATTACGGCGGTGCGAGCCTAACGACTTTGGACTTCAGCGGCGGCAGGGATGGGCGAAGGCCAGCCCTGCCGTCCGCTGAAACGAGTTGAAGCTCATGCAGGCCCCCTCTGGGGCTACCCACGGGGTAGCTTTCG
>CAYZBH010000091.1:0-8239 GCA_964476605.1 uncultured Thermoanaerobaculia bacterium
CTGATGTCGGAGTCGCTGCGCAACGACGGCCGGATCTGGGTGCCGAAGAAGAAGGGCGACACGCGCAAGCCGACCGAGATCCCCGAGGGCGAGCGGGACTACTACCTGGAGGTCAAGTACCCGAGCTTCGGCAACCTGGTGCCGCGGGACGTCGCCTCACGAGCCGCCAAGGCGGTCTGCGACGACGGACGCGGCGTCGGGCCGGGGGGGCGGGGCGTCTTCCTCGACTTTGCCGACTCCATTCGGCGCCTCGGCCGGCAGGCGATCGAAGAGCGCTACGGCAACCTGTTCGAGATGTACGAACGGATCACGGGCGAGGATCCGTACAGCGTGCCGATGCGGATCTATCCGGCGGTGCACTACACGATGGGCGGGCTCTGGGTCGACTACCACTTGATGTCGAACGTTCCCGGCCTGTTCGTGCTCGGCGAGGCGAACTTCTCCGACCATGGCGCCAATCGGCTGGGCGCCTCGGCTCTGATGCAGGGACTCGCGGACGGCTACTTCGTGATCCCGGCGACGATCGGGGACTACCTCGCGGGGCGCATGTCCGAGAAGCCGTCGGTCGAGACGCCCGGCTTCCTGGCGGTCGAGAAGGAGGTGAAGGACCGCAACTCCCGCCTCCTTTCGATTCGTGGCAAGCGGACCGTCGACTCGATCCATCGCGAGCTCGGCCTCACGCTGTGGGAGCACTGCGGCATGGGGCGGAACGAGGCGGGCCTGAAGACGGCGCTCGAGCGGATCCCGGAGCTTCGGGACGAGTTCTGGTCCAACGTCAACGTCCTGGGCACTGGCGAGAGCCTCAATCAGTCGCTCGAGAAGGCGGGGCGCGTCGCCGACTTCCTGGAGCTCGCCGAGCTCATGTGCGAGGACGCGCTGCACCGGCGCGAGTCGTGCGGTGGCCACTTCCGCGAGGAGAGCCAGACGCCGGAAGGGGAGGCGAAGCGCGACGACGAGGCGTTCACCTATGTCGCCGCCTGGGAGCACCGGGGAGAGGGCAAGGGGTGGGAGCTGCATCGCGAGCCGCTCACCTTCGACTACGTGCATCTCGCGCAGAGGAGCTACAAGTGATGAGGCTCAAGCTCAACGTCTGGCGCCAGCCCGGACCCAAGGCCGAGGGTCGCTTGATGAGCTACGAGGCGCCCGAAGTCAGCCCGGACATGTCGTTCCTCGAGATGCTCGACGTGCTCAACGAGCAGCTCACCGAGCGCGGCGAGGAGCCGATCGCCTTCGATCACGACTGCCGCGAAGGGATCTGCGGCTCGTGCGGCTTCGTGATCAACGGCGTGGCGCACGGCGGCCAGAAGGGGACGACCGTCTGCCAGCTCCACATGCGGCACTTCCGCGACGGCGACGAGCTGACGCTCGAGCCCTGGCGTTCGGCGGCCTTCCCGGTGCTGCGCGACCTGATGGTGGACCGGAGCGCCTTCGACCGCATCGTGGCCGCGGGCGGATTCGTGTCCGTCAATACCGGCAGCGCCCCCGACGGCAACGCCATTCCGGTGCCGAAGATCGACGCCGACGTGGCGATGGATGCCGCCGCCTGCATCGGCTGCGGGGCTTGCGTCGCGCAGTGTCCGAACGGCGCCGCCCAGCTCTTCACCTCCGCCAAGATCTCGCACCTCGCGCTCCTCCCTCAAGGGCAGGCGGAGCGGTTCCTGCGTGCCGAGCGCATGGTCGCTCAGATCGAAGAGGAGGCGTTCGGGAACTGCACGAACTACGGGGAGTGCGAGGCCGTCTGCCCGAAGGGGATCTCGATGGACTTCATCTCGATCCTGAACGGCGACTTCCTCCGCGCGACCCTCCTCCCGAAACGCCAGACCCGCGGCGGCGGCGGCACGGGCTGAAGGCCCGAACCGGTCAGGCGCTCGGTTCGGCGTTCGGCGGCGCGGCGAGCGCCGCCGGCGCCCGTTTCGCGATGTCTCGCAACGCGCTCTTCTCCTGACGGCGGAAGCGGAGGGCGAGGAGGCGTTTCTTCCACTTGCCGACGCGCGCACCGCGCCATGCGCTCCCAGCCTGGCGGAGCATCTCGGCGTAGGACGGATAGGGGAGCACGGCGTCCGCGAGGCGCTCGAGGCCGATGCCGCGCTCCCGGGCGAGGGCGAGCGCCGCGATCGTCTCCGAGGCGAGATCCCCCACCAGGGAGGCGCCGATCAAGAGACCGGATCGCTGGCGAACCTGCAGCCTGAGCAGACCCTCGGGTGCGCCTTCGAGGCGGGCGCGATCCACCGAGGCCATCGGGACGTCGACCGTTCGGAAGCGAACCCCTCGGCGCTCGAGCTCGGCCGCGGTCGGGCCGACGCGGGCGAGCTCGGGCTGCGTGTAGACGCAGGCAGGGACGGAGTCCGCACGGAACTCTTCCTTCCGGTCGAGCAGCGCATTGCGGGTCGCGAGGCGGGCCTGGGCGGCGACGGCGTGGGACGAGGAGCTCCCCGAGACCACCTCGCCGCAGGCGAAGACGCGCGGGTTCGAAGTCCGCAGGCGAGCGTCGACGGTCAGCCCCGCGGAGCCGCAGGCGATGCCGGCGGCGTCGAGCCCGAGGCCCTCGACGTTGGCTTGGCGGCCCCAGGCGACCAGCAGCTCGTCGACGGGTAGCTGGTGCCTGTTGTCTCCCACCTCGAAATGCAGGACCTTGGAGCGGGCGGGCTTGTCGAGCGCCAGCAAGCGCGCTTCGCCGACGCAGCGCACGCCATCGGCTTCCAGCGCCTTCCGCACGATCGCGGCGCACTCCGCATCCTCCTCCGGCAGGAGCTCCGGACCGGAGTAGAGCAGGGTGACCTGGCTGCCGAAGCGCGCGAAGGCCTGCGCGAGCTCGCAGGCGCGCGCGCCGTCGCCGACCACGGCCAGGCGGCGCGGAAGCTCGGTGAGCGTGAAGAGGGCGTCGGTCGTGAGGCAGCCGATCTCGGCCAGGCCGGGAACCTCGGGCAGACGGGGGCGGGCTCCGGTCGCGAGCAGGGCGCGGCGAAAGCGGAGCGTCCGGCCGTCCACCTCGAGGGCGTCGATGGCGGTGAAACGGGCCGTTCCGATGAAGAGGTCGATGCCGAGCTCGCGCAGGCGCCAAGCGGAATCGCCCGAGCTCAAGTCGGCGCGCAGCCGGCGCATGCGCTCCATGGCGGCGGCGAAGTCGCCCGCGGTGGGAATCGCCCGGACGCCGTACTCGCCGGCACGCCGCGCCTCCCTCCAAGCACGGGCCGCGCGCAGGAGCGTCTGGGAGGGAACCGAACCCGAGAGGAGCCGCTCACCGCCGAGCAAGTGCTTCTCGATCACCGCCACCCGCGCGCCGAGCTCGGCGGCGACGATGGCGCCGGTGAGCCCGGCCGTCCCGCCGCCGACCACCAACCAGTGATAGACGGCCGCGGGGCTCGGATTCTCCCAGCCCGAGGGATGGACGTTGTCCACCAGCGCCTGATTGGCTCCGTCGAGAGGCAGCACCAGCGGCGTCTCGGTCATCGGTGACCTCCCCCTCAGAGCCCGCCGGCGAGCGCCCACGGGCCTGCGAATCCAGCCTCCAGAACCACAATCGACCTTTCGGCCGAGCGGAACCGTCCGGGACGGTGCGCGGTCAGTGCTTCAGCAGCGCCTTCTTGAAGTCCTCCCCGGGGCCCGGGTGGTCGCCGATCCAGCACGCGAGCACCGCGTCGGCGAATGCCTTGCCCGGGATCGTCGCCGTCGCCTTGCCGTCGCCATCCACTTCCGTCCCCAGGCCGGGAAGATAGGTGAGGGTGACGTGCCCGCCGTCGACGACGTCCCGCATGGTCTGGCAGAGGGTCACGAACTGCTGCTTGACCTCGGGCGACGCGTTCGGGACGTTGGCGGCGAGCCCCTCGTTCCATCCTTCGCAGATCTGGCCCGCCGAAACGCTGCGCACGAAGCGCATCTCCATCCGACGCGCCTGATCGCTCGCGAGGATCGCCTTGGCGTCCCCCTGCTGGGCCGGCAGGTAGAGCCCGGCCACGTAGACCTTGAAGATGAGCTTGCTGCGCAGCGCGACCCCGTTGAGGACCAGCGGCTGATCTCCGGCGATGATGCTGTCGGGGAGGGTGACGCCGGCGAGAGACGCGGCGCCGACCGGAGACGGGGCGAGAGTAGCGGCGAGGGCAAGGGCGAAAGCGAGGGCGAGAACGAGCCTCTTCATGGGAATCTCCTCCGTGAGCTCCGGCGCGGCAGCGATGGGCGGCGTGGGCGGCGGACGCTGCGTTAGTCTAGTCGCGGGGAGGCCGAGGACCAAGCGGTGGGGAGAGAGGCGGGACAGAGCGACGAAACCCTCGCCGCCGAGGCGGCGCGCGGCTCGGAGAGGGCGTTCCGGGAGCTCGTCGAGCGCTACCAGCGCCCCGTCTTCGCGCTCATCCTGCGCATCGTCCGGAGGCCCGACAGCGCGGAAGACCTGGCGCAGGAGACATTCCTCAAGGCCTACCGGGCGCTCGGCGGGTTCGATCCAGGGCGCAAGTTCTCGAGCTGGCTCTTCAAGATCGCCCACAACGCCGCCCTCGACGAGCTGCGGCGGCAGGGCACCGAGCTGCTCTCGCTCGACGCCCCGCCCGGGCCCGACGAAGCGCCGGTCGAGATGCCGGAGGATCCCAAGGCGGAGAATCCGCTCGCCCGCCTCGAATCGCGGGAGGCGGGACGGGCGCTCGAGCGTGCGGTCGCCCGGTTGCGTCCCCAGTACCGGGAGGTGCTCTTGCTCCGTTTCGCTCAGGAGCTGAGCTACGAGGAGATCGCGGAGGTGCTCGGTATCCCTCTCGGAACAGTGAAGATCCACCTCTTCCGGGCGCGCGCGGAACTGGCCCGGGCGATGCGGGCCGAGGGGTGGGATCCGGAGCGGAAGAAAGACTGAAACTCGGACCGTGAAGCCGGCGTAGGGCCGGATGGAGCGAGATGATGAGACCCCGATCACGAGAGACCTGGCAGGGCTTCCTGGGCGCCGCGGCGCGCGGGGAGTGGGAGAGCGCGGATCGCGCGCTCGAGGAGCTCTTCCGCGAGCTGCCGGAGCTCTCCCCTCGCCCCGGTTTCGTCGATCGCGTGCTGCGCCGGGTCGGACACTCCGCCGGGTTCGAACGGCCCTGGGCGCGCTGGACGCTCGCGGCTTCGCTCGCCGCGGCGGCCTTCGCCATCGGCGTCCTGGTGCCGGTCCTGGCGTCGCTCTCGCGGCTGGTGGCGCCGTCGGAGGTGCTGGGCCTCTGGATTCACGCTGTCTCCGACCTCTCGATCCGTTTCGGCGAGAGCCTCGGGTACTGGCAGCAGTGGACGCGGACCGGATCGAGTCTCGGGAGAGCCCTCGCCCGACCCGAGATCGCGGCGCTGCTCGCCGCCAACGCCGGTCTCGCTTGGTTCGCCTTGCGCCGCTTGACGGCGCTCGGTTCCGGAAGGAGTGGTTCCCATGTTGCGGTCACGATCTGAGCTGAAGGGATTCTCCGCCGCCGCCCGGCCGTGCCGGCGGTGGCTCGTCTTCGCCGCTCTGGCGTTGTTGGTCGCCGTGCCGCTCGCGGCGGCCTCGCTCGACGCCCGAGTGCGCGAGCGCTTCGCCGTGGAGCCGCTCGGCCAGAGCCTGCTGCTGCGGCCGCTCGACGCGAGCACCGCCGTGCGCTCGATCGAGCTGCCGGACGACGACGACGCGGCGTTGGTCAACGGCAAGAGGTTCTCCGACGAGGAGCTTCGCGCTTTCCTCGGTCGCGACGGCGAGCTCGTCGCCGAGCTGCTGGCGCTCGACGGCGAGGAGCGGCGCGCGGAGCTGGGGCTCGAGCACCCGGGAGAAGAAAAGGAGCCGGAAGCCGGCCTGCCGACGCCCCCCGAGCCGCCGCGGGCCCCTCGACATCGCGGGTCCTCGAGCGACGATCGCGTTTCGTTCGGCCAGTCGATTCACGTCGGACCAGGTGAGTCGGCGCGCGACGTGGTCTGCATCGGCTGCTCCATCGACATCGAGGGGCACGCGGACGGAGACACGGTCGCGGTCGGCGGATCGGTGCGGGTCGGCCCCGGGGCCGACGTCGAAGGAAACGCGGTCTCGGTCGGCGGACGCGTGGCCGTGGGCGCGGGCGCGCTGGTCGAAGGGGACGCGGTCTCGGTCGGCGGTACGGTTTCGGTCGACGAGGGCGGGAAGGTGGAAGGGAAGCGCACTTCGGTGGGGTGGGGCGAGGGCTTCGCGGGTCGGCACGGTCGCAGCTGGGATTTCGGACTCCCCTTCTGGATCGACTCCGGCTTCTCGAGCTTCTTCTGGAGCGTCTCGCGGGCGGTGCTGCTGGCGCTCTTCGCCTGCCTCTTCCTGGTGCTCGCGCGACGCGGCGTCGAGCGGACCGGACAGCGCGTCTCCGCCGAGCCCTGGAAAGCGGCGCTCGCCGGGCTCCTGACGCAGCTGCTCTTCGTCCCGGTGCTCGTCCTGGTCACCATCGTGCTGGCGGTCTCGATCGTCGGCATCCCGCTCCTGGTGCTCGTCCCCGTGGCGGTGCTGGCGCTGATCGTCGGCGCCCTCCTCGGCTACGTGGCGGTGGCGCGTCAGATCGGCCTCTGGGCGAAGCGCCGCTTCGGATGGAACCTCTCGGACCCCTTCCTCACGGCGATCGTGGGCGTCCTGGTGATCCAGGGGGTGACCCTGCTGGCCCGCGCGCTGGCGATGATCGGTGGACCGATGGAGCTGGTGGCGCTCGGCTTCCTCGCGCTGGGCTTCCTCGTCCGCTACGTCGCCTGGACGATCGGTCTCGGCGCCGTGATGCTGGCGACGCTCGGACGCGACTGGCGGCGTTCGCCCGCGAGCGCGATCGACGGCCCCGAGCTGCCCCCGGTCCCGCCGACCGCGGACCCCTTCCTCGAGGCCGGACCGGAACCTCCGTCCGCCGTGCCGGATCCCGACTCCGGAGCCGCCGACGAGCCGCCGCGAAGCTGATCGGGAACCCGATCCGGCGTTGCTAGACTGCCCGGCATGTCGGGCGACGAGAACGAGATCGAACGGCGCGCAGCTCGGCTGCGCGCCGAGATCTCGCGTCACGAGGATCTCTACCACCGCTTGAACCGGCCCGAGATCTCCGATCGCGACTTCGACCGGCTGCTGGCGGAGCTCATCGCGCTCGAGGCGGAGCATCCGGAGGTCCGCACGGTCGACAGCCCGAGCCAGCGCGTCGGTGGCGCGCCGGTCGAGGCGTTCTCTCCGGTGGCGCACGACCCGCCGATGCAGTCGCTCGACAACAGCTACGACCTCGCCGACCTCGAAGAGTGGGATGCCCGCCTGGAGAAACTGGCGCCCGGCGCGCCGCGCGCCTACGTCGCCGAGCTCAAGGTCGACGGCGTCTCGATCTCGCTGCTCTACGAAGAGGGACGGCTGGTCCGCGGGGCGACCCGAGGCAACGGTCTGGTCGGCGACGACGTGACCGCCAATCTCCGGACCATTCGTACGCTGCCGCTCCGTTTGGCCGCCGGCGCGCCGCCGCGCCTGCTGGTGCGCGGCGAGGTCTTCATGCCGCGTTCGGCTTTCCGCCGCCTCAACGCCGCGCGCGAGGCGGAGGGACTCCCCCTCTTCGTGAACCCTCGCAACTCGACGGCCGGGGCGATTCGCCTGCTCGATAGCCGCGAGGTGGCGGCGCGCCGGCTGGCCGCCTGGATCTACCAGGTCGCCGACGGATTCGAAGCCGCGAGCCATGGCGAGACGCTGGAGAAGCTCGCGGAATGGGGTTTCCCGGTGCACGCGGGTTGGCGGCGCTGCGCGAGCCTGACGGACGTCGAGAAGTTCATCGGCGACTGGCGAGATCGACGCCAGGATCTCGACTTCGAAACCGACGGCGTCGTCGTCAAGATCGACGATCTGGCGCTCCGGCGTCAGCTCGGCGCGACCGCGAAGTCGCCGCGCTGGGCGATCGCCTTCAAGTACGAAGCCGAGCAGGGGGAGACCACGGTGCGCGACATCCTGGTCCAGGTCGGCCGGACGGGCGTGCTGACGCCGGTGGCGGTTCTCGATCCGGTCTTCGTCGGGGGCACGACCGTTCAGCGCGCGACGCTCCACAACTACGAGGACCTGGCGCGCAAGGACGTGCGCGTCGGCGACACGGTGCGCATCGAGCGGGGTGGCGACGTCATTCCCAAGGTCGTGGAAGTCGTGCTCGAGCGGCGGCCCGCAGGAGCGCGCGCCTTTGCCCTGCCGGAACGTTGCCCGGAGTGCGGCGAGCCGGTCGCCAAGGCCGAGGACGAAGTGGCGCTCCGCTGCGTCAATCCGCTCTGTCCCGCGGTGGTGGCCGAGTCGATCCGCCATTTCGTG
>CAYZBH010000092.1:0-7838 GCA_964476605.1 uncultured Thermoanaerobaculia bacterium
CCTCCTCGAGCGCCACCCCGAAGGCCTCGAGGACGAGCAGGGCGAGCCGCCGCGACTGCGCGCCGACGCGACGGGGCCGTGCACGCTTGGGGCTCTGCTCGAGCCAATCGGCGATCGGGAGCTGGAACCCCGACTTCGGCCGGTCGAAGAGCGCCGCGGGGATCTCGGGCGCGACCTCGCCGACCAGGGCCCCCTTGCCGCGCGAGCGCGCCGGCTCGAAGTCGAGCTGCCGGAGCTCCTCCCGGAGCCAGGCGTCGACCAGCGGGACCCTGATCTCGAGACCGTGCGCCATGCCGGCCCAGTCGGCGTCGCGCAGGAGCTGCTGCCCCAGATAGACGGTGGACTCCAGGCGATGGACCGCGCGCCAGGGATCGGCGAGGAGCCTCGAGGGGTCGCCGAGCACCGCTTCGCCGAGCTTCTTCCAGGCGTCGTAAGGGGCATCGTAGGCGCGGTTCTCCGGATTCCCGAGCCCGGCGCGCGCCAGGAGCGCGTCCACTTCGTGGGGCAGATAGACCGCGCGCCGGAGGGCATAGGCGCCGGCGAAGCTGTCGGCGTAGCGGAGCACGCTCGCGAGCTTGGGCGTCTCCGGCGCCAGCAGGCGCGCCGCCGTCGGCCAGAAGCGGGCGAGCCCGGGGACGCCGCGCAAGCGCGCCGCGCGGCGCCGCCAGCGCGGCACGTCGCGGAACGAGGCGTAGCCGCCGAAGAGCTCGTCCCCGCCGAGCCCCGAAAGGGCCACCTTGAGCCCCTCTTCCCGCGCCGCCCGCGCCACCAGCCAGGTGTTGAAGCCGTCGATCGAGGGGAGGTCCATCGCGCCGAGGATCGCCGGGAGCGCCGCGCGGACCTCCCCGCCGGTCACCTCGCGAACGACGTGGCGGAGGCCCAGCGCCCGCGCCGTCGCGCGCGCGAGCGGCTCCTCGTCGGCGGGGGTGCCACGCGCCTCCTGCCAGGTCAGGGTGAGCGCCACCGGCGTCTCGCCGTTCTTCCCGGAGGCGCGCGCCGCGAGCGCGGCGACGAGCGCCGAATCGAGCCCGGCGGAGAGGAAGAGGCCGACCGGGACGTCCGAGACCAGATGGGCGCGGAGGCTCGCCGCGAGCGCGGTTCTTGCCGAACGCGGCGCCTCGAGCGCGATGCGCGGCACGACTTCGAGGACGAGCGCGCCGTCGGGCCCCACCCTCCCCCAGTGCCCAGCCGGAAGGGCGCGGATCGCCTTCCGCAAACTGAGCGGCTCCGGCACCGCGCCCCAGGAGAGGAACCCGGCGACCGCCGCCGGGTCGATCTCGCGCGGGAGCGCGCCACCCGCCTCCAGGGCCCTGGCCTGCGAGGCGAAGCGGAGCATTCCCCCTTCGAGCGCGTAGTAGAGCGGCTTGATGCCGTAGGGGTCGCGCGCCAGGACGAGCTCCTGCCGGAGCGCGTCCGAGAGCGCGAAGGCGAACATGCCGCGCAGGCGCGCGAGCGAGCGCGGGCCCTCGCGCCGCCAGAGCTCGAGGATCACCTCGGTGTCCGAGCGGCTGCGAAGTGAGACCCCTGCGCCTTCCAGCTCCGCCGCGAGCTCGCGGAAGTTGTAGATCTCGCCGTTGAAGACGATCGCGAAGCGCCCGTCGGCCGAGAGCATCGGCTGCGCGCCGGCGGGCGAGAGATCGAGGATCGCCAGGCGCCGGTGGGCGAGGAGGAGGCGGCCGTCGGGCGAGCCCCAGCGCCCCTCGCCGTCCGGCCCGCGCGGCGCGAGCGCCGCGTGCATCCGCTCGAGCTCCGCGGGATCGGGGGGAGGCGCCTCGGGAGAGCGGCGGAGGATGCCGCAGATGCCGCACATCCTCAGCCCTCCACCAGCTCGCGGGCCACCGCCAGGAAGCGGCGCTCGAAGGCGCGGGCGGTGTACTCCCGCTCGTAGCGCCGGCGCCCCGCCTCGCCCAACGCGCGGGTGCGCTCCGGATCGGCGAAGAGGTCGACCAGCGCCGCCGCGAGCGCCGCGCGGTCGCGGGCGGGCACCAGGCGCCCCGTTTCGCCGTCGACCACGATCTCGGCCGGCGCGGTGCCGGCGAGCGCCAGGCAGGCCTTCCCGGCGGCCATCGCCTCCGGGTAGACCAGCCCGAACCCCTCGAGGCCCGAGGGCATGGCGAAGAAGGCGGAGCGCCGGTAGAGCTCGCCGAGGGTCGCCGGATCGACCTGGCCGGTGAAGCGGACGGCGTCGGCCACTCCGAGCTCCGCTGCCTTCGCGCGGAGTCTCGGCAGATCGTCCCCCTCCCCGACGACGACCAAGCGCGCATCCGCCTGGAGTCGCTTCACTTCCGGCCAGGCTTCGAGCAGCTCGTCGTGCCCCTTGTAGGCCTCGCGACTTGCGAGCCGCGAGACGATCAGCGCGAACCCCTCGCCGACCTTCTCGGCAGTCTCACGGTCGACCGGTCCCACGAGGACGATCGGCTCGATACCGAGCGGCGCCACGCGCATCGCGTGACGCGCGGGCAGAAACTGCCGCGAGTGCTCGGCGGTGAACGCCGAGTTGGCGACCAGGAAGGCCGCGCGCTCGAGCACGCGAAGGCGATCCCGCGAGAGCGGGCGCCAGATCTCGATGCCGTGGATCTGGACGGCGTAGCGGGGAAGAAGAGGCGCGGGGAGGAGCGCCAGCGAGCGCGCCGGGCCGACGTGGTCGAAGTAGATCGCGGTCCGACTCCGCGCCGCCACCACCCGCGCGAGGACGTTCACCGCGAGGCGGGTCCGCGAGCCGCCGAACGCGCGATAGCCGTCGGTCGCGACACTGCCGTCGAGCGCCGGTAGATGGAGCCCGCGAAAGGCGAGCCGGCGCTCCGCCGCGAGCTTCCGGAGGGTCGCGCCGGCCAGCCGCCCGAGATGCGCGGTGCCCCCTCCCTCCTCGCCCATGCCGGACGAGACGTGCAGCAGGCGGTCGATCATCGTGGGTCGGCCCGGTCCGCGCAGAAGAGAAAAGGCCCGTGCGCCGGAAGCCGCCGCACGGGCCCAGTCGCTCCGCGATCGAGGCTCAGGGGTGCGCGGGGGAGATCTCGATCGGATGGTCGTTGACGACGCCCACGAGCGCCACCGCGCCGCCCGCCGCGCCGACCGGCCACCAGGCCGCGATGACGCAGGCCCGGCACTTGTTGTCGGGGCGGAGCACGTTGAGGGTGTCCTTGCGCGTCACGATGCCGGTGCACTCCCAGTGGAAGACCTCGTCCCCCTTCTGCCAGGGCGCGGTCTCGCCGATCGTCAGGTTCTGGGAGTAGCCCTGCTGCTGCGGCGTCAGGTTGACGCGGCAATCGCTCCGCACCGGGGCCGAGGCGACCTCCGAGCGCGCGATCTGCCGGCCGTAGCCGTCGTAGAGCGCCACGAAGTACTCGCCGGGCTCGGTCGCCTGGTCGTCGAGCCACTTCTGCAGGGTGGGGTTGTCGAGCGGCGTCATCCAGGTGCGCTTCTCCACCTTGCCCGCGGTCGCCTTCTCGCGAATGGTGTCGTCGTCGAGGTTCCCGTTCGGGTTGCGCCCCGTCGAGCCCTCCTTGGCGCGCCACCATTCGGCCCAGGGGTTGCCGGTCTTCTCGATCTGCTTGCCTTCGTAGTTGTTGTTCTTGAGGTCCTGCTTGGGGAACTTGCTGTCGGTGGGCACCGGGAAGGTGGCCCAGTAGCCGCCGCCCCCCGCCGGCTCCATTTCGACGTAGTAGAAGTCCTCCACCTCGACGTTCATGCGCCGGAAGTAGAGGCGCGCCGTCGTCCCCGGCACCTCCGGACTGATCGTCGCGGTGAGGACGGCGTTGCCCTTCTGCGGCAGGCAAGGGAGGGGCCCCAGGGTGATGGTCGGCGCCTCGGCGAACGCGGCGGCAGCCGACAACAAGACTCCGAGCCCTGCGGCCTTGGCAGCTCTCATAGACAAGTTCCCCCTATGTCCTTCCGGCCGATCGTAGGCCATGGCGCCCGCCAAGGTCAAGGAACGGCGGCACGAATGCGGCGTAGATAGTCCTCGACAAAGGGCGTGCGCTGTAGCCGCTCGAGCCCGGTCGCGGCGACCTGGGCGGCCGAAGCACGGTCTCCCGCCTCGTAGAGACACACGGCCATGTAGAAGCGGAGGGTCGGATCGGCCGGACCGTCCGACGCGGCGCGGGCGAAGAAGTCGGCGCCCGTGCGCCACTGCCCGGAGCGGTAGGCGATCTCGCCGATCGCGAGCGCGAGCTCGGCGTTGCCCGGATGGCGATCGGAGGCGGCGCGTAGCGACTCCAACCCCGTCACCAGATCGTCACGCCGCTTGGCCGTCCTGAGGAGCTCGCGCGCGTCGAGGAGGGCCTTCTCCTCCTCGGCCGAGAGTTTCGCCGCCCCGCGGTCGGTCCCGGCGCGCGCGGCCGCCGGCGGTTTTGGCGCCGGGGACTTCGGCGTGGGAGTCGGAGTCTTGCTCTTCTCGGAGGCCTTGGCGGCGGCCTGGCGCGCCGGCTCCGCGCCGGTCTTGGCTGGCTCGCCGCGAGGCCCGGGCGCCGTCGCGGGGGCCGGGATCTTCTCGCGGAGCTTGCGGACCGGGGTCTCGCTCGCGACCTTTGGATCGAGCATGGTGGCGAAGCTGCGAGCGCCATCGAAGTCCTTGGCGTCGAGAAGGCAGCCGAGGCGCGCTTCGGCGAGGCGAGGATCGTTGGCGCTCGTGGCGCAGGAAGCGAGGAGCCCGGACGCCTCGCGGCAGCGGTCGAGCTTCGCCAGGGCGAGCCCCTGGAGACAGCCGGCGCGCCCATTCTCCGCCTCCGCGGGAATGCCCTTGAGCCGCGCGAAGGTCTCCTCCCAGCGCGCGCGCGCCGCCTCGTCTTCGGCCAGGAGAACGCGCCAGCGCGAGCTCCCCGGGTCGGCGGCGGCGCGCCGCTCGAGCTCCTTCTGCCGCTCGCGCGGCGAGAGCTTGGCGAGGCTCTCCTCGGCGCGACGCTCCGCGAGCACGGCGAAAGCGGGAATCGTGCGGAGCACCTCGGGAGCGACCCACTCGACGACCCGGTTCTCGAAGCTCCGGCGCTCGTCCTCGGCCAACGCGGCACGGGTGTAGGCCTGGAAGCGCTCCTCCACGAGCTCGAGGCGATCGAACGTGTCGCCGAAAGCCTCGCGATCCCCGATCGCGCTCTGGGCGAGCCCGAGGCGAACCAGGCACTCTCCGAGCAGATCGGTCTGTTCGAGCAATCCGAAGCAGGCGACCCGCAGCTCCCGCGCGGCGGCGGCCGCGTCTCCCCGCGCGAAGGAGGTTCTGCCGTCGCGCAGCAGCCCCAGGTAGAAGGGGTCGGCGGCGGTCGCCGCCGTCGCTTGGGCCGATCCAGCGAACCACGCCAGCAAAAGCGCTCCGGCCACCGCGGCCACCCCTCGCGGAGACCTTCCCGGCACGCGGACGCTCATCCGCCCGCCTCCGCGCGCGGCTCTTCGGCCTCGGGGAGGGGGCGGTTCTCGAACACCGCCCGGGGGTTGTCGATCGTCAGCGCATTCGCCATCGCCTCGCCGAACTCCTGCCCGATCGCCGTTCGCGCACGCGAGAGTCCGGGGGGACGCCAGTCGGGGCGGTGCGCGTCGCTCGCCACGAAATGGACGAGCTCCCCTTCGAGGAGCTCCCAGGCGCGCTGCCTCGGGCCGCGACCGAACTCCCCGGTGACGCTCGCGGCGGTGATCTGGAGGAGAGCTCCGGCTTCGACCAGACGCTCGGGAAGCGTCCCCTCCTCCTCCCAGAGGAACGGGGTGACCTCGGGATGGGCGAGGATCGGAATCCACCCCTCGGCGCAGAGCTCGCGCACCAGCTCGACCGGTTCCGGGCCGAGCCCGAAGGGGTCGAGCTCGAGCAGCAGATAGCGCGAGCCGGCGAGCGGCTGGATGCCCGCGCGCCCCGGCTTCGCGAGATCCGAGAGCAGGTCGGAGTCGACCCGGATCTCGGCCCCCAGCGCGACCCGCGGCCGCCCGGGCAAGCGGCCGGCCAGCGCCTCGAGCGCGGCCGCGAGGAGCGCCGGATCGGAGGTCTCCCACTCGTCGCGCCGCTGGTGCGGCGTGGCGATCAGGATCTCGCAGCCGTCCTCCACGGCGAGGCGGGCCATCCCGACCGCCTGCTCCAGGTCGCGGGCTCCGTCGTCGACGCCGGGGAGGAGATGCAGGTGGAGATCGATCACAGGGCGGCCACCCCGTCCCGGCCGCCGCCCGGGGATTCCGCCGCGGCACCGTAGGCCTCGTAGGCGCCGGCGTAACCGCCCCGATAGCGCCCTTCGACGCCGTGGTGGCGATTGAGCACCGCGCCCAGGAGCTTCACCTCGGCCTGGGCCAGGCGGTCACGGCAGGTCCGCGCGTCGCGCCGCTGGACGTGACCGGCCCGCAGGCAGAGCACGACCCCGTCCGACTGCGCGCCGATCAGGATGCCGTCGGTCACCGCCAGGGTCGGCGCCGAGTCGATGATCGTGAAGTCGAACTGTTCGCGCACGAAACGCAGGAAATCGGCCATGCGCTGCGAGGCGAGGAGCTCCGAGGGATTGGGAGGGATCGGCCCGGAGGGGGTGAGGAAGAGGTTCGGAATGTCGGAGCGGAAGACGATCTTCTCGGTCTCCGCGCCGCCGGTGAGGAAGCTCACCAGCCCGAGCTTGTTCGTCGAGTGGAAGACCTCGTGCTGGCGGGGCTTCCGGAGATCGCCGTCGACCAGCAGCACCTGCTTGCCGAGCTGCGCCATGACGACCGCGAGATTCGCCGCGGTGGAGGTCTTCCCCTCCGACGGCACCGCCGAGGTCACCACGACCACCTTGAGCTCGCGCGCCGAGGAGAGCAGCAACGCGGTGCGAAGGGCGCGATAGGCCTCGGCGACCGCGAGCCGCGGGCGCAGGTGGGGCAGGAGCTCGATCTGGACCTCGCCGTCGGCTCCCTCCCGGCGCCGCACCTTGGCCTTGACGGCGCCCGAGTGCCCCTTTCCGGCCGTCGCCGGCCCGGGCGCCGGGGAGCCGCGCTTTCGTTTCGCTCCGTAGCCGTACCCGTAGCCGTATCCGTAGCCGTAGCGGCCCAGCAGGCCGCCGCGCGACTCGCTCGAGACGTCGGGGACCGTGGCGAGCACCGGCAGGCCCAGCAACCGCTCGACCTCTTCCGTGGTCTTCAAGGTGCGGTCCATGTAGTGGAGCAGGAAGACCAGTCCGACTCCGGCCAAGCCCCCGAGCCCCAGGCCCATCGTGGCGCTCCGCCGCAGGGAGGGGCGGAAGGGCCCGCCGGGGACCAGGGCGCGATCGACGACCCGGACGTTCGATTCGCCGGTGGCCTGCAGGCGCGACGAGACGTCGGTCTCCGACTGCTTGCGCACCAGCTCGTCGAGCAGCGCGCGGCGGGTCGAGATCTCCACCTGCAGGTTGTTGTATTCGACCGCCGAGGAGTTGAGCTGGCGGTTCTCGGCCTTGGTCTGGTTGAGCTCGGAGGAGAGCGCCTGCTCGCGCCGGAGCGCCGTCTGGTACTCGGCTCGCGCCCCGTCGCGCGCCTTGCCGAGCGCCTCCGCGGCGACGTTCTTGAGATTCCCCTGCGCCTGGTCGATCTTCGCCTTGAGCTCGACCATCGCCGGCCACTCGGGCTTGTAGATGTTGAGCTTGGTCGCGTAGTCGCGCTCCATCGAGAGGAGCTCCGACCGCTGCTGCACCAGGATCGGATCGGCCAGGATGTCGGCCGCGAGATCCCCCGAAGTCGAGTTGAGCTCGTTGAGACGCGCCTCCTTGCTGATCCGCTCGGAAACGGCGGAGATGTAGTCCTGGTTGAGCGCCTCGAGGCGCTTCAGGGTGACGTTCGACGCCGGGTCGAGCGAGACGATGTCGGTCCGCCGCCCGTAGGCCTGGAGCTGGTTCTCCTTGTCCTGGATCTCCTGCTTCAGGGTCTCGATC
>CAYZBH010000093.1:0-7833 GCA_964476605.1 uncultured Thermoanaerobaculia bacterium
TTCGACTGCTCGGCCTCAGAGGCCCCTCTGCGGGGAGCTCCGCCCGGACGCTGCCGCCCGCCCGTTCTGCTCTCGTCATCTGGTCCCCGTCCCCGTTTCTTTCTCCGTTTCTTGACTCCCCGGCGGTCGTGGGGTCTGCTCGGCGGGCTCCGGCAACTCGTGACAAGGAGGAATCATGAAGCGACTCGGAATCGCAGTCGTCGGTCTACTCCTCTTCTCGCCGCTCGCGGCGCAGGCGCAGGAGTACTGGACGGAGGGCCCGGTCTGGGAGGTCTGGTGCGCGCGCACCACCGAGGGGCACTTCGTCGACTACATCGAGTACCTGCAGAAGAACTACCTGCCCACCATGCAGGAGAGCAAGGCGCAGGGGCTGGTGGTCGACTACAAGTTCTTCCTCCACGATCCGGGCGGGCCGAACGAGCCCGACATCTGCATCGCCACGCTGCACAAGAGCTACGCCGACTTCGACTACAACGCCGACGTCGAGGCGAAGGCGAAAGCGATCGCGGCCAAGAACTACAAGACCGAGGACGAGAAGAAGCAGCGGGAGATGAGCGCTCCGCGCTTCGAGATGCGGAAGGATCTCGGCACCGAGATCTATCGCGAGATCCAGCTGAAGCCCGCGAAGTGAGGGCGGGCGCGGGGGGCGTTCGCCGGAGCCACCCCTCGCGCTAGCCGCTCCCCGAAGAACCCGAAGAATCGGGGACAGGCACCTCATAGATATTGCGTGCCTGTCCCCAATTCCCCATTGCGGGATATTTCGTCCCCGTCCCTAATTCGTGCCTGTATCCAATCTCCGCCCGGGACGACAACGGGAGCGAGCGGGGAGGCTCTAGGTCACCCGCTCCCGCGTCGACGTCTCAGGGCGTCGTGCTCGACCAGGCGCTGGTGTCCGAGGACTCGAAGCCGTCCGCGAAGACCCAGCTGTCGGGGATGCGCTCCCAGATGCCGCGGCCGTGGGTGGCGGCGCGCAGGCGCCGGTCGGCACCCTGCCCCTGGAAGGCGAGCTCGAAGACGGCGACCGCCGGCATGCCGTCGTCGAACGGCGCCCAGGTGGCGCCGCCGTCGCGCGACAGGTAGACGCCGATGTCGGTGCCGGCGTAGAGGTCGAGCGGCCGGTTGCGGTCGACCACGAGGGCATTGACCGGAACGTCCGGGATGCCCGAGCCGGCCGCGGCCCAGGACGCCGCGCCGCCGGGGAAGTTGCTGGTCTTCCAGACGTGCTCGCCGGCCGCGACGCCGTAGCCGCCGAACGAGACCCAGGCGGTGTTGGCGTCGGTCGGATGGAAGACGATGCGGCCGATGGCGCGCCGCGCCGAGGCGTCGGCGGGGTCCGGATCGGGCATCGCCGCGGCGGTCATGTCGACGAGCGTCGAGCTGCCGGTCGACGTCCCCCAGATCTTGCCGTTGCGCAGGCCGACCAGGCGGAAGTTGTCGTTGGTCGGCGCGATGCCGATGGCGGTGATCGGACGCCCCGACTCGATCGGCACCTGGCTCACCGCCGGCATCGTCACGCCGGCGTTCGCCGAGCGGTAGAGGACGTCGGAGCCGAAGTAGAGGGTGTTGGGATTGCCCGGCCCGAGCGCCATCGGCGCGTAGAAGAGGATCGCGGAGACGCCCGAGCAGGAGATGCCGTTGGCGAGGAAGCCGCCGAAGCCGCAGCCGTAGCCCTGCCAGTTCCCGTCGGAGGCGTTGGCGACGTTGGTCACCCGCGCGAAGCCCATGGCGGTCGTCTGGTTGTAGTAGGTGTGGTACATCGTGACGTTGGTCACGTCGGTCGCGTTCTGGTCGATCAACGCGTAGCCGCCGTCGCCGAAGTCGGCGCGCGTCCAGGTGCCGTCGGGGCGCAGGAAGTTGGTGCCGTTGTCCTGCGTGCCGCCGATCAGGAACTGCGGGTCGGTCGGATGGGTGGCGAGCCCCTGGAACTGGGTGGCGGAGAAGTCGGTGTTGTTGAGGGTGACCCAGGTGACGCCGGCGTCGTCCGAGCGGTAGATGCCGCCGTCGCTGCCGAAATAGACGACGTTGGGATCCGACTTCGCGATCGCGAGGGCGTGCGAGTCGACGTGCAGGCCGGAGGCGCTCTGCGCGTTGGTGGTGAAGGTGGCGCCGCCGTCGATCGAGCGCCCCTGGACGAGCGTGGGCGAGCCGCCGAGGTTGAGGATCGAGGCGTTCGTCGGATGGACGTCGATCGCGATGTCGTAGAAGCACTGCGGGTTGCAGAAGTTCTGGCCGCCGGTGAGGAAGGCGCTCCAGCTGGCGCCGCCGTCGGTCGACTTGCGGAGCCGTCCGTTGGACTCGCCGGTGGCGGCGTAGAAGGTGACCGTCGAGGCGACCCGGTTGCCGGCGAGCTCGCCTCTGGCGTCGGCCGTGGTGGTGACGAGCGTCTGGGTGAAGGTCGGCGTCGCGGCGAGGGCGTCGGTCGAGAGATAGGCGCCGCCGTTGCCGGCCGAGGCCGCGCCGCGCGCCCAGACGACGATGCGGTTCGCGTCGGTCGGATCCATCGCCAGGTCGGTGATCGCGACGTTGCCGGTGCTGTCCGGCGGCACGGTGACGCCGGTCGCGACGGTGAGCTTGGTGAAGGAGGGCGATGCCGAGGTGGCGTTGGTCGAGCGGTAGACGCCGAGCATGGCGAGCGGGGGCACGGTGAAGCCGATCGAGCCGCCCGAGGGATTGCCGCTCGTGCCGGTGGAGGTGGAGACGAAGATCGTCGCCGGATCGGTCGGGTGGACGAGGATCTCGCTGATCGCCCTCCCGCTGAAGGCGGTGGTGCCGGGCACTCCGGTGGTGACGGGCGGGTCGAAGGGCCCGGAGAGATCGGCGGTGGTGGTCGCGTTGTCGATGCGATAGAGGCCGGCGCCGATGAAGCCGTCCGCCGAGCCGCTCGGCTCGCCGGTGCCGACGTAGAGAATGGCGGGGTTCGAAGGGGCCAGGGTGAGCGCGCCGATCGCGAGCGAATCGGCGGCGTCGAAGATCTTGGTCCAGCTCGTGCCGGCGTTGAGCGAGCGGTAGACGCCCCCTTGCGCGGCGCCGACGTAGACGATGTCGGAGTCGGTCGGGTCGACGGCGATCGCCGAGACGCGTCCGCTCACCGCGAGCTGCGGGCCGGTGCCGACCTGTCCGTTGGGAATCGGCATCGGGCCGATCTCGGTCCAGGGCGGCGAGACCGCGGGCGCGCGGCCGCGCTTGGCCGCGGCCAGCTCCTCGAGGGCGCGGGCTCGCGGATCGTAGGGGAGGAAATGGGGGCGACCGCGCAGCAGGTCGATGTACTCGGAGCGGGCCTTGAGGTACGCCTCCTTGTCGATCCCGGTCGCGAACGGGGGGATGTCGGCGTCGCCCTCCGGCGTCTCGGGCTGAGCGGCGAGAGGGGTGAGCGGGAGGAACGTCCCGAGCGCGAGGGCCAGGGGGAGCGCGGCAGCGAGACCGAGGCGGTGTGACATCGCGTTCTCCTTCGGATTGAAGCCGAAACGCTAGCACGCGGAAAATTGGGGACAGGCACGCAATATCTTTGTAACAAGTATTACGTGCCTGTCCCCAATTTCTGCAATTTCTGGGTCGCCGGGGGCGGGTGGAGTCCCCGACAGCGGCTTTTCCGGTGTGCCGTCTAGAATCGGCGGCGTGACTCAGGTCCCGACGAGCGAGCTCTTCGGCGAGGCGTTCCGCGATCTCGCGTCCGCTTCGCGGGCGCTCGCCGCCTATCCGCCGGCGCATCCAGTGGTCACGAAGAGCCTCGCCGCCGCGCATGCGGCGCTCGGCCGGCTCCTGGAAGTCACCGGGCCGCTCGAGCTCGCGGTGACCCGCGGCGGCTTCCTCCACGGCTCGGAACGCTTCGACTCGCAGGCGCCGGAACGGCTGGCCGAGCAGCTCCGCCGCCGCGGCGTGGCGGTGCTCCGGATCGATCCCGGCGCGACGCCCGAGGAGATCGGGCGCTTCCTCACGCTCGCGGGGGCCGGGCGCCGCCGCGCTCGCCAAGCGGGCTCGCTCGCGGACGAGCTCGCGGCGGCGGGGCTCGTGCACCTCGCCGTCCGGGACCTCGACTTCTCGACCCTCGTCCTGGTCGAAGGGGAGCTCGAGCGCGACGAGGAGGAGGGGGCGGGCGACGACGGCTCGATCTGGGAAGAGCTGGTGCGGCGCCTGGTCGAAGGGGGCGCGGTGCCTTCGGAGAGCCTCGCCGCCTGGCTCGCCGGCGGCGGCAGCGCCGCCGGGCTGGTGCGCTCGCTCCTCGGCGTGGAGGGAGGGGGCGGCGAGGGAGAAGGCTCGGGGCGCGACCCCGCGGCGCGCGCCGAGATCGTGCAAGGGGCCTTCCGGGCCGTGGTCTCGGCCTACGCCGCCTCGCCCTCCTCGCGCGAGCTCTCGACGCTCACGGCGCTCGCGAGCGTCGTCTCGGCGGGGGAGCGGGAGGTGCTGGCGCAGGAGCTCTCGCGCGCGATGGCGGGCCGCGCGGGAGGGGAGCGGGCGCTCGCCGCCTTCTTCTCGACCTTCCCGGAAGAGGAGGAGGATCGGCTCCGGCAATCGGTCGAGAGCGCCACGCGCGCCGCCGGCGCCGCTTCGGCGGAGCGAACGGCGCGCCTGCGACGCGCCTTCGGTGCCGCCGACGTCGACGCGCTCGACGACCGGCGGGGGGGCACGCGCGGCAAGGCGGCGGGGGAGCTGCTGCTCGAGCTCGCCGCGCCGGCGCGCGCGACCGCGCCCTCGCCCCACGCGCCGGCGATCCGCGACGAGCTCGCCGGAATCCTCGTGCAGCGCACGACGCCGCCGCTCCTGCTCGAGCTCGCGGAGCAGCTCGACCTCGCCCCCGCGGCCCGGTCGGTGGTCTTCCACCGTTTCGAGGCGGTCTATCGCGCGCTGCTCGGCAGCGGACGGCTCGCGCAGGCCGAGGAGCTGGTCGAGCGGGTGCAGAAGCGCGCGGCGGCCGAGGACGACACGGCGCAGGCGCTCCGCCGCCTGCTCGAACGGCTCACCTCGCGCGAGTCACTCGATCAACTGGCGAGCGTCGTCACCGAGCTCAGCGACTCCGGGCTCGCGCAGGCGCGGCGCTTCGTCGAGCGGCTGGGGCCGACGGCGGCGCGCCATCTCCTGGGTGCCCTGTCGCTCTCCGAGGACCGGGCGCAGCGCCACCGGCTGCTCGAGCTCCTCTCGCAGTTGGGCCCGCTGGTGGTGCGCGACGCCACGCGGCTGCTTTCCGATCCGCGCTGGTACGTGGTGCGCAACGTCCTCCTCCTGCTCCGCCAGGTGGGGGATCCGGGATCGGTGCCGGCGGTGCGTCGCTGCGCCGAGCATCCGGATCTCCGCGTCAAGCTCGAGGCGATCCGCAACCTCTTCGCCTTCGACCAGAGCCTGCCGCGCGAGCTCCTGCGGCGCGCGCTGACCGATGCCGATCCCCGGCTCGCCGCCGAGGCGATCGACCTCGCGGCCGAGGGGAAGATGGCCGAGGCCGCGGAGCCGTTGGCCGAGATGCTCGCCACGACCGACCTCTTCGGCCGCCGTCGCGCCGTCCGCCTGAAGGCGATCCGCGCGCTCGCCGAGATCGGCGACCCCTCGGTGCTGCCGCGGCTCAAGCGCTACGCGGCGCGGGTCACCTTCCTTCCGGTCGCGGTTGAGGAGCGGGCCGAGTTCTTCCGCTCGCTCGGCGCCTACCCCGAGGAGGCGCGCGCGGAGTGGATCGAGCGCGGGCGGAAGCTCCGCCGTCCGGAGGTGGACGAGGCGCTCCGCGCGCTCGCCGCTCCGGTGCGCCCGCAGCGCGCCGAGGAGGAAATGCCGTGAGCGACCTGGACGCCCGGCAGGAGCTCGCGGCCCGGTTGGTGATCGATCTCGGAGCCGCCTTCCAGCAGCGCCTCGTCTACCCGCCCAGCCACCCCCAGGTGCGCCGGGCGCTCGAGCGCACGGTCGAGGCGCTCGCCGCCTGGTGCGCGGCGCGGCTCACCGTGGACGTCTCGATCCTCCGGCTCGAGGACCAGCTCCTGGTCGACCGGGAGCCGCTGCCGGAGGAGGTCACCTGGCAGCGGAGCCTCGTCCACTCGTTCGAGCGCTATCGCCTCTCCGGCATCACGCTCACCGCGGGGCTCACCCCCGAGGAGCTCGCGGCCTTCTTCGAGAGCTGCGACGCGGCGACCGGACCGCTGCCGAGCCGGCATCTCCAGTTCGGCCGGGCGACGCTCTTCGAAACCGGCGGCGGCGAGGGGGGGAGCGGCAAGGGGGGCACCGACCGTCCGGATGGCGCGGCGCCGCCGAGCGAGGCGGCGGTCGCCGAGCGCAGCGCGGCCGAGGAGGAGCTCCGCGTGGCGGCTACGGGCGCCGCGGGCCGCATCGAGCACCTGCGCGGCATGGTGGCGCGCCTCGGGCGGGTGGCGGCGGGCGCGCGCCTCGATGCGGCGGGGATGGGGAGTTTCGAGGGGACGGACCGGAGCTTTCTGCACGGTCTCGCGGTGGCGCTCGCGACGTTGCGCCTCGGGCGCGCGTTGGGGCTCGAGGGCGAGCCGCTCGAGGAGCTCGGGCTCGCCGCGCTGCTCCACGACCTCGGCTACCTGGCCGAGGTGGGGCTCGGCGAGCCGCCGGCCGAGCGGCGGCGGCTCCATCCACTGCGCGGCGCGGCGCGCCTGGGCGGCATCGAAGGGGTGCCGATGATCGCCCTGGTCGCGGCCCACGAGCATCACCTGCGCTACGACAGCGCGGAGAGCTACCCCCGGCTCCCGGCCCCGCGCCGCCCGCACGCCGCGGCGCGGATCGTCGCCGTGGCCGACTCCTGGGTGACCCTCCGCGAGCACGTCGACCTCTCGCCGGAGGAGACCGCCGCGATCCTCCGCGAGCGCGCCGGGACCTTCCTCGACCCGGAGCTGGTCGAGCTCTTCCTCGCCACCTTCGCCTAGCCGCTTTCCCCCTCTCCGGGGGAGGATGTCGCACTTCGGCCGGTTCTTGCGACAAGGGGAGTGGAGGCCGCTCGACCGCGCGCCTGCCCGGGGGCCGGCGCGTCGGCCTCCCGAACCTTCGTTCAGGAGACCGCCATGCGCCCTCGCCGCCCCTCCCGCCTCGCCCTCGCCGCCCTTCTCCTCGCCGCCCTGGCCGCCACCACCGCCTCGGCCGGTCACGCCGTCACGGTGCCGTTCCGCACCTTCTTCACGCTCGATACTCCGGGCCTTCCTCCCGGGGTGGGGGGCGCGGGTCAGCCGAGCAGCACGGGCATTCCGGCCGGATCGGCGATCACCGTGGTCGACTCCGCGCTGAACCTCGAGAACCGGCCGGCCGAGCTCGATTCGCCCACCGGCGCGCCGACCTACCTACAGTGGGACATCATTCCCGCGGTCGCCGATCTGGGCGTCGAGATCCGCTTCACGGTCTCCTTCGCGAACTCCGAACCGGGGACCTTTTTCGACGCGGCGGGTACGGGAGGGGTAAGGATCCGCCTCCGGCGAGTCTCGAACGGGGACTTGACCCTCTCGGACGGCTGCGCGGCGACGACGATCGGCAGCTTCACCCCAGGCGTCCCGGTCGCCGTGATCGCCCGCTTCGTGCCGCCGTCGAGCGTCTGGGTGATCGCCGACGGCGAGGCGAACGGCTTCGAGGACAACACCCCGGTCACCTGGGAAGATTGCAGCCCAGGCAACCTCTACGCAATCTACGCCTACGCGTGGACCTTCGGCGGGCAGGCCACCACCGTGGCGTTCGACGACCTCGTGGTGGAATGGCTCCCGCTGCTGGTCGCCGACTTCGAGGAGGAGGACTTCTCGGAGTGGACGAGCGTCACCCCCTGAGCCCGAGCCACGCCGAAATGGCGCTCGAAATAATTGGGGACAGGCACGTAATACTTGTTACGTGCCTGTCCCCATTTACAGATTCTTG
>CAYZBH010000094.1:0-2996 GCA_964476605.1 uncultured Thermoanaerobaculia bacterium
TCGGGCGCCACGCGGCCCAGACGCTTGCCGAGCCGTTCCGTCGAGAGCGTGCGGATCTGCGAGACCTTCACCCACGAGCGCTTCGGCAGCCGGGCCGACCGGAGCTCCACCACCAGCGGGAATCCGGCGCGTGGTTCCTGGCTCGTGACCGCGAGCGCGATCACCGTCCCGGAGCGCTCGTTGAAGACGTCGTGGCTCAGGACGAGCACCGGCCTCTCTCCCGCCTGCTCGCGGCCGCGCGTCGGATCGAGATCGGCCCAGTAGACCTCGCCCCTCAGTACTCGGGCCACGCGGGCTCTCCGACGAGGAAGCTCTCCGTCTCCGCCCGCTCGGCGGCGCGATCGAGCTTCGCGCACTCGGTCGCGAGCCGGACCTTCTTCAAGCGGGCGAGCTTCTCGTGGACGGCTTCCTGAATGAGCCTGCTCCGGCTCGGCGTCACCCCCCGGCGCACCAGGGCGTCGACCTCCTCGAGATCCGCCGGGTCGATCGAGATGGCGATCTTGGCGATGGGCATGCGCACAGGGTATCACCATTGGTGATACCGCGGCGAGCGTTCGCCGGCCGTGGCGGGCCGGGCGATCTCGGGCGGCCAAAGCTAGGCGAGCTTCACCTCGAAGACGCAGCGCGGGCTGCCGTCCAACTTCGACGCCTTCAGCTTCGCCTCCACCGGGCGCCCGAAGACCGTCTCGAAGGCCTCCTTCTGATAGCCGACCGAGCAATTGCAGAGGAGCGCGGGGGTGCGCCGCGCGTCCACCAGCGGACAGCCGCAGTTGCCCGCGGCCACCGTCACCGTGACCATGCCTTCCGGCTTGTCCCAGAGGAACTCCGTCCCCCAGGCCTTCGTCGCGGCGGCGAAATAGCCCTCCGGATTCCCCTTGAACGACGCGACTAGCGTCCCCAGCTTCGCGCACTCGCGCCCCGTCTTCTCGAGCACCGCGGCGCAAGCGGCGGGGGCCTCGGCGCCGAGAAAGCCGACCATGTTCGCGAGCTGGTAGCGCACGAACGCGAGCTGCCGCTTCTCCGCCGACGGCTCCTCGGCGACCGCGGGGGCCGGGGCGCCGAGCCAGGAGAACGCGCAGCCGCAGATGCCGGCGCCGCACGCGGACTTCAGGAACTCCTTGCGATCCATCCTCACTCCCTTCCGGGCGCCGCCGATGGCGCCCCAAGGCCACACTGAGCTGTACGCGGGACGAGGCCGAAGGTTGGTCGCCGGACGACGGAGCGCCCACCACGCCAGCAAGGCCGGCGCGCGCGTATCATCCCCTTCCGATGCTCAGCGGCGACGCTCTCCTCGAAGCCTGGCGCGTCAACGACCGCGTCACCACCTTCCTCGTCGAGCGGATTCCGGACGAGGTCTGGAGCGCGGCGCTTCCGGGCGCCCCGCGGCGCACCGTGCGAAACGTCGCGGCGCACCTCCACAACACCCGCCGCAACTGGCTGCACGGGCTCGGGATCCGGGGGGGCGCCTCTCGCCCTCCGGCCGCCGACCGGCTCCGCGCGACGCAGCGCGAGGTCGCCGCGCTCCTCAGGACGAGCGGCGCCCGCATCCTCGAGCTCCTCGAGGCGGGGATCGCGAACGGCGGCGACTTCCCGGGCGTCGCCAGCAGGTTCATCTGGGGTGCCTGGCCGCGCGACGTCGTGCTCTTCACCGCCTACGCCGTCTCGCACGAAGCGCACCACCGCGGCCAGATCGTCGTCGCGGCGCGCGCTCTGGGCGAGCGCCTCCCGCCCGCGGTCGTTCAGGGCCTCTGGCAGTGGTCCACCCGCCTCAAGGAGGCGCGGCCGAAGGGCCGAATCCGGTAACGTGACGTGCGCGCAGCCGCAACGAACCGAGGAGAGACCATGAGCCGAGTCCGCGTCGCGAGCTTCTCGATCTCCACCGACGGCTACGGGGCCGGCCCCGACCAGTCCCTCGAGAACCCGCTCGGATTGGGCGGCACCGAGCTCCACGGTTGGGCCTTTCCCACCCGGACCTTTCGGCAGAACGTGCTCGGCGCAGCGGGCGGCGAAACCGGCATCGACGACGACTTCGCGGCGCGCGGCTTCGCCAACGTCGGCGCCTGGATCCTCGGCCGCAACATGTTCGGCCCGGTGCGCGGCGCCTGGCCGGACGCGAGCTGGCGCGGCTGGTGGGGGGAGAACCCGCCGTACCACGTGCCGGTCTTCGTCCTCACCCATCACCCGCGCCCCACGCTCGCGATGGAGGGGGGAACCACCTTCCACTTCGTGACCGATGGGATCGAGCGCGCGCTCGAGCTCGCGCGCCAGGCGGCTGGGGCGCTCGATGTCCGCATCGGAGGGGGCCCGAACGTCATCCGCCAATATCTCCGCGCCGGCCTCGTCGACGAGCTCCACCTCGCGATCGCCCCCGCGCTGCTCGGCTCCGGCGAGCCGCTCTTCGCGGGGGTCGATCTCCGGGCGCTCGGCTACTCCACGGTCGAGCGCGTCGCCACCGACCGCGCCCTGCACGTCGTCCTGGCCCGCGCCGGGCGCCGCTGAGGCGCCAGGCGACGAGTGGCCGAGGAACCCGGACCATGCCCCAGCGCCGCGCCTCCCGAGGGGTGTCCTACGCCGACGTCGTCGCGATCGCCCGGCGGTTGCCGGGGATCGAGGAAGGCGCCTACTTCGGCACGCCGGCGCTCCGCGTCCAGGGGAAGTTCCTGCTGCGGCTCAAGGAGGATGGCGAGTCGGTCGCCATCAAGATCCCGATGGACGCGCGCGACGCGCTGCTCGAGGCCGATCCCGAGGTCTTCCACCTGACCGACCACTATCGCGGCCACCCCGCCATCCTCTTCCGCCTCGCCACCATCCGCCGCGGCCAGTTGGCCGACCTCCTCGACCTCGCCTGGCGCTTCGTGGCGCCCAAGCGCCTGCTCGCGACCCGCGGCGCCGTGACGCGTGGACGACAGCCCTCCTGAGGAGCCGACCCTCGTGCCCACGACCCCCACCTATCTCGAACCGACGCAAGAGGCGGGACGCGAGCTCTTCACGCGCGG
>CAYZBH010000094.1:3096-7773 GCA_964476605.1 uncultured Thermoanaerobaculia bacterium
ATGCTGCTCGTCCGCCAGAAGAGCCTCCAGTCCTTTCTCGCCTTCGCCTCCGACCCCGGGTACCTCGCGGGTTTGGGCCACCGGACCGCCGCGCTCGCCGACTCCCGCCTCCTGCCGCTCGTCGAGGAGAAGCTCTAGTTCTGGAGCACGGAAACGAGCTCCCCTCGAGACTCCAGCTCCAGTCCGTGAACTCCGAAGCGAATCCCCCCGACCCGTCGAACGGCTACGACGCCCTGGCGGAGGAGTTCGTTGCCAGCCGTTCGGAGACGATCGGCGTCGACCTTCTCTCAGAGTGGGCGCTCTCCCTCCCGCCCGGCGCCGAGGTGCTCGACCTGGGGTGCGGCCACGGTGTCCCGGTCACGCGGCTCCTGCTCGCCCAGGACTACGCCGTCTTCGCGGTCGACGCCTCGCCGCGTCTCGTGGCCGCGTTCCGGAAGCGCTTTCCGGAGTGCGCGATCGAGTGCGCGCCCGCCGAGCAATCCAGATGGTTCGACCGCCGCTTCGACGCCATCGTTGCGTGGGGTCTTCTCTTCCTCCTGCCGCCCGCGACCCAGCTCGCGATCCTCCGGCGGGTGGGAGAGGCGTTGCGCCCGAGTGGTGAGTTTCTCTTCACCGCACCCGCTCAGTCGTGCGCGTGGAACGACGCGCTCACCGGGCGGCGCTCCATCTCGCTCGGGAGCGCGGCCTACAGAACGGCGCTCGAGGCGTCGGGGCTCCGGCTCGACCGAGAGGCCGACGACGCCGGCTGCAATCACACCTACTTCGCCACGCGACCGGGAGCGGGAAGAGCACGCCTGGCATAGTCTCGTCGTGGCGGCGGCCGCGATGCTCCTCTTCGAGACGTACCCCAGCCGAACGGTTCCCGGCGCTCCCGGACGGGCGTGCCCGTGAGCCGCTTCCTCCCCGGCATCGCCGCGCTCCTCGCGATCGCTTTCGCCTGGATCGCGCCGCTTGGCGAGGCCCCCGACGAGCTCGCCCATATTCGCTACGCCGAGTCTCTGGCGCGGGGGCGCCTACCCGAGATCTCGCCTCCGGGAAGCGAGGGATACGAAGCTCACCAGCCTCCCTTGGGCTACCTGCTCCCGGCCCTCGTGGTCGCCGCGAGCGGCGGCCTCGAGCTCCATCCGACCTCCGATCCCGGCCTCGACTTCCATCGCGCCGGGAGCCGGGCCTCCCGCGTCCAGTTCGCGACGCCGCGCGACGCCCTCGTCCTGCACCTTGCGCGCTCCACCCAGGCGATCTGGATCGCGCTCGCAACCGCCGCCGGCATCGCGCTCGTCGGTGAGCGGCGAGTCGCCGCGGCCTTCTTCCTCGCGCCCCAGCTCCTCTTCGTCGGCGGCACCCTGGGCAACGACGCGCCCCTCGTCGCCGGCGTCACCGCGGCGCTACTCCTGCTCGTCCGGGTTTCCGAAACCGGCGACCGGGCAGCGCTCGCCGGGCTCCTCGTCGCCGCCTGCTGCTTCGTCAAGGCGAGCGCTTTCCTCCTGCTCGCGCCACTCGCCGTCGCCGTCTGGAGAACGCCCCGATGGCGCGCGCGAGCGCTCCTTCTCGGGGCCTCCATGGCTGGTATCGCCGCTTGGTGCGGACTGCAGCTCGTTCGTTTCGGCTCCCTGCTGCCCCAGGTGCCGACGGCGCATCGCGTCGCCAGCCTCTCCGAGCTCGTGGCCGAGCCGCGCTGGATCGGAGCCCTCTTCGTGAGCTTCTGGGCCAAGTTCGGCTGGGCCAACACACCGATGGCGTGGCCCTTCTACGTCTGGTTCGCGCTCCTCACTCTGGCGGCTCTCGCGGGCGGCGTGGCCATGCGCCCGCGGGCGCGCTCGATCCTCGTTGCGGCGGTGCTCGCGAACGTCGCATTGCTCCTGGTCTACTTCACGACCGTCGACCTGCAGGCACAGGGGCGGTACCTCCTTCCTTCGCTCGGCGCGCTCGCGGCCTTCGCGGCGCGATCACCTCTCGCCCGGCTCGGCCGGAGCCTCCCGATCGTCGCGGCGCTCGTGGCGGGCGCCGCGCTCCTGACGCTGCGACTCGCATATTCCCCCTGAGCCGGCCCGCCTCGTCGACTTGACGACCGCTTCGGCGACGGCTACGGTCGCGCCTCCGATGCACGGGCGCGCCGCGGTCGCCGTAGTCCTCCGGCGGTCGATGGCGCTCCCCGCGTACCACCGACCTCGGAGAGGAGCACGACATGAGCACCGGCACCGTTCGACTGCACCGCGTCCTCAAGGCGCCGCCCGAGCGCGTCTATCGCGCCTTCATCGATCCGGCCGCCATGGTGAAGTGGCTGCCACCCTACGGCTTCACCGCCACGTCGCACGTCGTGGAGCCCCGGGTGGGCGGCCGGCACGCGATGTCGTTCACCAACTTCACCACCGGCGACGGGCACTCCTTCGGCGGCGAGTACCTGGAGATCGTGCCGAACGAGCTCCTGCGCTACACCGACCGATTCGACGACGCCAATCTCCCGGGCGAGATGATCGTGACCGTCCGCTTCCGGGCGGTCTCCTGCGGCACCGAGCTCGAGATCGTGCAAGAGGGAATCCCGGCGGTCATCCCGCTCGAAGCCTGCTACCTCGGCTGGCAGGAGTCGCTCGCCCAGCTCGCGCGGCTCGTCGAGCCCGAGATCCGCGGCTAGCCTGCACTGCCGCGCCGCAGTGCCTGCGGTAGAGTCGCTCGCGATGCGTTGCCCTTACTGCGCCACGACCGAGGACCGGGTCGTCGACTCGCGCGAGAGCCGCGACCGGGGCACCGTCCGGCGGCGGCGCGAGTGCCTCGGCTGCGGCCGGCGCTTCACCACCTACGAGAAGGTCGAGGAGATCACCTACCGGGTGGTGAAGAACGACGGCACCCGCCAGGACTTCGACCGCGGCAAGCTCCTGCGTGGCCTGGAGCGCGCCTGCGAGAAGCGGCCGGTCTCGCCGCGCCAGCTCGAGGAGATCGTCGACGCCGCCGAGGCCCTGCTCGCCGAGCAGGAGGATCGCGAGATCCCCACCCGCGAGATCGGCGAGCTCGTCATGGACCGCCTGCGCGAGCTCGACCAGGTCGCCTACGTCCGCTTCGCCTCCGTCTACCGCCGCTTCGAGGACGTCGGTGAGTTCATGGAGGAGCTGAAGACCCTGCTCAAGCGGAAGGGCGAGCCGTGAAGCCGCGCGAGAGCGACGAAGGGACGCGCCTCCCCGACCTGCTCCCCGTCCTGCCGCTCAAGGACGCGGTGCTCTACCCCTACATCATCGTGCCGCTCTCGCTCGGCCGCGAGAGCTCCATCCGCGCCGTCGACGAGGCGCTCTCCGACAGCCGCATGGTTCTGCTCGTCGCCCAGCGCGACGCCGAGATCGAGGAACCGGACCAGGACGACCTCTTCCCGGTCGGCACCGCCGCCTCGATCATGCGCATGCTCAAGCTCCCGGACGGGCGGATTCGCCTCCTGGTGCAGGGGGTGGCGCGGGTGCGCATCGATCACCTCTCGCGCGCCGAGGACTTCGCCCAGGCCAAGGTGACGCCGGTCGCCGAGACGCCGCTCCCCGAGCCGACCCTCGCCGTGCAGGCGCTGGTGCGCGCCGCCAAGGAGAGCATGGACCGGATCGTCGGCCTCGGGAAGGGGGTCTCGCCCGAGGTCCTGGTGCTGGTCGCGAACCTCGAGGACCCAGGGCGGCTGGCCGACCTCATCGCGAGCAACCTCGAGCTCACCATCCCGGACGCGCAGAAGATCCTCGAGAACTTCGACCCTCTGGAGCGTCTGCGCGAGGTCTCGGAGTACATGCAGCGCGAGATCCAGCTGCTCACCATGCAGCAGGAGATCTCCTCGCAGGCGCGCGGCGAGATCGACCGCTCGCAACGCGAGTACTTCCTGCGCCAGCAGCTGCGCGCCATCCAGCAGGAGCTGGGCGAGGAGAACGAGCTCGCCGAGGAGGTGGCGCGCTACCGCCAGCTCGCCGACGAGAAGGGGCTCCCCGACGAGGCCCGCGAGGAGATGGAGCGTCAGATCCGCCGCCTCGAGCGCGGCCACCCGGACAGCGCCGAGGCGGCCGTGCAGCGCACCTACCTCGACTGGCTGACCGGCCTCCCCTGGCGCAACACGAGCGAGGATCATCTCGACCTCGCCGACGCCCGCCGCATCCTCGACGAGGACCACTACGACCTCGAGAAGATCAAGGAGCGCATCCTCGAGTTCCTAGCCGTGCGCAAGCTCAAGGGGGACGCGCGCGGCCCCATTCTCTGCTTCGTCGGCCCGCCCGGCGTCGGCAAGACCTCGCTGGGGCGCTCGATCGCGCGCGCCATGGGGCGGAAGTTCGCGCGCCTCTCGCTCGGCGGCGTCCGCGACGAGGCGGAGATCCGCGGCCACCGGCGGACCTACGTCGGGGCTCTCCCCGGGCGCATCTTGCAGGCGCTCCACCAGTGCGGCACCTCGAATCCGGTCTTCATGCTCGACGAGATCGACAAGGTGGGCGCCGACTTCCGCGGCGATCCGTCGTCGGCGCTGCTCGAAGTTCTCGATCCGGAGCAGAACTCCACCTTCCGCGATCACTACCTGGGCGTCGCCTACGACCTCTCGCGCGTCCTCTTCGTGACCACCGCGAACCTGCTCGAGCCGATCCAGCCGGCCTTCCTAGACCGCATGGAGGTGCTGCGCCTCTCCGGTTACACGCTCGAGGAGAAGCTGGTGATCGCGCGCCGCCACCT
>CAYZBH010000095.1:0-1530 GCA_964476605.1 uncultured Thermoanaerobaculia bacterium
GGTTGCCCTGGTAGGGATAGGTCTCACCCTCGTTCTTGAAGTGGGTGTCGTAGAGGGTCTTGTCGCCGATCTGGGCGAAGGTCCCGCCGAACCGGCCGTGCGGGCTGTTGAGGAAGAGGTTGCCCGCCCAGTGGCTCAGGAACTCCACCGTGTTGTGCGAAGGACCGACCGCGAGGTCGGTGCCCGGAGTGTTCGGGTACATCGGCAAGTCAGAGGCTTCCTGGCGATGGCAGTCCATGCACAGATTGACCCGCGTAGCACCCGTCGCGTTGTTTCCCACGACCTGCTTGCCGGGGACGTCCGGGTGATGGCGGTTCGTCGAGCTCCCGGCGTCGAGGATCGAGCCGTGGCAGCGCGAGCAGGAGATCCCGTAGAGGTCCCACGAGCCGGTGACCGTGCGGCCATTCGGCAGCGGATCGCCGAACATCGCGAAGGGCTCCTTGGTGGGATCCTTCGTCGCGATCCAGCCGGTGGAGTGACAGCGGCCGCAGGAGTAATTGCTGGCGCCCGTATGGAACGAGCGCGGAGTCTCGGCGATCCATCCATCGTAGATCCAGAGCAGATCCTGCGGCACCCCGGACACCGTGATCTGGCCATTGGGCCAATCGATCGGATTGCCCGAGGAATCGGTCGCGTATGGCACACCGTTCGAGCCGGACCAGGGGAAGCCAGGGGTGAAGCGGGGCGCCAGCGGAGTCACCGGGTCGGCATAACCGACCGGCGCGACCGGGCGCAGCATGTTGTTGTGGCCGGTCATCGCGAAGGTCTCGGCAACTGAACGCTCGCCGCCATGATAGTGATGCGTCTCGTCGCCCTTCGGGTAGTGGCGCACGTTGTGGCAGCGCGCGCAGTCCTGCCGCTCGTTGAGCGTCGCATCCCCGACCGGAACGAGCGCGGCATCCCAGGTGAACTTGCCGCGGCATGCGGGGCTGTACCAGTTGGCTGGGACCGCCTCGCAGTTGGACTTGTTGCGCCCCTCTCCGTCGTCGCAGGCACCCGTCGAGGACGAAGGAACTCCGCCGGCCCCGGAGCGCCACTCGAGGTTCGCCGCCTCGCACTCGGCCTGAGTGTCGTAGAGCGCGTTGTCGATCGGCGGCGCGCCCGCCGTCATCGGGCTTCCGTAAAGGATCCGCTTGTAGCACTCGGGACGGTTGTAGAAGCAGCCGTCCGTCGGATCCCAGTTACCATTCGCCGCCAGGCAGGAGGTCTCGTCGAGATTCCCCGAGACCTCCGCGTCGAGGCTGCAGGAGTCGTAGGGGACGTCCCAGCCGCCGGCCGCGTTCTGGCGCAGGCCATCGTCCGCGTACTGCGCCCCAGCGAGGCCGGCCACCAACACCAGGCCGAGCGCCACCAGGACCACCTTCAGCATTCCGTTCGCTTCCTTCTTGGTCACGATTCAGGCTCCTTCCTCGAAGTCTTGGCTTGTGACGGAACTCACAAGCAACCTCGAGAATCGCAACCACCGTGCCGCATCGGCCGCCTGTGGGGCTCTTGGAGGCAAAGACCCCCCAAAGAATCTCGGTTCCGCTA
>CAYZBH010000095.1:1630-7732 GCA_964476605.1 uncultured Thermoanaerobaculia bacterium
CCGCCGACGGCGCTCGACCAGTTGCAGACATCGGCCGATTCAAAGCCGTCCGCGAAGATGTCCGGATCGAGGGTGTCGGTGTCGGAGGCCGAGTCGTTCGAGCCGTTCGGGTCGGTGATCCCGCCCGGAGGGGCGACGGTCGCGGTGTTGACCAGATTCACCCGGAAGCTCGACGGAATGGTCATCACCAGCGTGAAGTTCGCGCTCCCCCCCACCAGGAGGTCCACGCTCTCGGCGATCGCTCCGGAGCCCGAGGCCGCGCAGCTCGACCCCACCGAGGCGACGCAGCTCCAGCTCGTCGTGGTGATCCCCGTGGGGAGCGGATCGGCGACCGCGGCGCCTACCACGGCGCTCGGGCCCGCGTTGCTCACCGTGATCGTATACGTCGTCGTCGTCCCCGGATCGTAGACCGGCGTCCCGTCGTCCTTGCTGATCGCGAGATCGGCCTCCGGCGGCGGCGCGCCCTCGCAAGCGGTCACCGTCACGTCGTCGATGCCGACGCCCGCGTAGTTGCCGATCGAGTCGCTCGTCAGGCGGAAGGCGAGCTCGATGCTCTCCCCGAGATAGGCGCCGGGCAGAACACGCCGTTGCAGGCCCCAGCCGGCCGACTCCTTGATCGTCACCGTTGTGGGAGGGGTTCCCAGAACATCCGTCATCGTCGCGTCGAGCCAATCGAAGAGCCGGGTCGGATTGGCTCCGCCCGCTTCGCGCACGTCGACCGCATAGGCATCGAACGTGGCGTCCTCCAATTGGAAGCGCTGCTCCCAGGAGACCACCACCGGGCCTGCCAGTAACGGATCGGTGAGCGGAATCGACGGCGAGAGGAGGATCTGGTTGCTGCTCGCGTTGTAGGTGTTGTCGAGGTCGGTCTTCCAGCAACTCGTCCCGCTGGCGCAGGTCGTGATCGGCGCGAAGCTCGGGAGCCCTCGCTGCCACTCGTCGACCCCCACATCGGCAGAATGGGTGAAGCCCCCGTCGTCGCTCTCGAAGTCGCTGGTGTAGAGCGTCACGGGCGTGGTCCCTACCGGACAGGCGGGGGGCGCGTCCGGCTCGCAGACGGTCAGCGACCAGTCGGTGAGCGTGCCCCCGTTGGCCGCCAGGTCGTCTCGCAGCACCAGCGTCCAGGTGCCGCCCGCGTCCTCTCCGTCGAACCAGGCGAGACGGTAGTCGAGCTCGGGGGCCACGTGCATCCCCGAAACGACCGTGAACGCGTTGACCGGCAGCGCCGCTTCGTCGTCGAGCGTCAGGTTCAGGACCGGAAAGGCCGCCGCGCCGATGTCGGTGAAGAGCCCGTTGTCGTTGCCCTGCGGCGACACAAGGTGCAGCTCCAAGTCGGGCATGTTGGCGTGGGTCAGGCTGATCGCCACGTCGAGATCGGCGATCCGGGGGTGGCCAGGGATGGTGATCGTCGAGCTTACCGAGCCGGGACCGTTCGGAATCGTCTGCGGCACGTCGACCGACGGATAGGTCGTGCAGCTCGCGCTCTCCGTCACGGCCGGGAGCACGGTGGCGCTCAGCTGATAGTCGCCGGTATCGATGTCGGTCGCCTCGACCAGGATGGTGTAGGTCCCGGTCGCGGAGACGGTGATCGCCAGCGCTTCCGAGTCGGGGGTCGAGGCGCCGGGATCGTCCACGACGAGCGTCGAGCCGGCGAAGGTTCCGAGACCGAGCAGGCCGGCGAAGTCGCTTCCGCCCCGGTTCGGCTTCAGATCGAGACTCAGGAAGAGCGTGTCCCCCGCCTGGAGCGAGATGTCGAAGAGGTCCGTGTCGGCCTCCTCCACCGTCCCGGAGACCCAGCCGCCGGCGGGGAGCGCCTGCGGCACGAAGTCGTTGGGCTCCGTCTCGGCCTCCGGCGTGCCGCTCCGCTTCTGGAGGTAGAGCCGGTAGGGACGGATCTGGTTGGTCGCCACCGCATACTGGACCCGCAGGTAGTAGGTGCCGGCCGCGGGAATCGTCGCTCCCGCGATCGACGAGGAGGTCGTGCCGAAGGTGCCGTCGTCGCCGTCGGTCTCGATCACCGTCGAGCCGTCGCTCGCCAGCAGGTCGAGCACGCTGTCGAAGGACTGGTGCGCCGAGTGGCTGGTGATGACGGCGGCGTAAATCCGGTCCCCCGCCGCGGCGCTGAAGGACCAGACGTCCACGTCGGCGTTGGGATAGATGTTCCCCTGCCCCACCGCGCCGGAGGCGAGCGGCGTCGCCGTCGCCGCGCTCCCGTTGGGCTCGATCTCGGGCGTGTAGGCGGGACCCGCGAAGAGCAAGCCGGGCACGCCGGCGAGAGCTAGCGCCAGCGACACGACGAGCAGGCGGCTGCCTCGAATCTGAATCATCGTTCCCCCTCGACGCCGTGGCTCCCTCGTGCGCTCCGCGCGCCACGACACCGCGACCCTATGAAGATACCCCCGGTAAACGCGCCACCCCTGGATGCTGCCCCGAAGGCCGCACCCAGGGGTGGGTGATCCTGGCGCGGGGCCGGCTTCCGAAGAGCGGCCGGCCAGCGAGCGCCGCGCGTCAGGAGCGCCGGAGCAGGATCAGCGCCGCGCCGCCCAGGAGGGCCGCCAGCGCGAGCATCCCGCCGAGGCCGAGCGTGGGGATCGACAGCACGTTGACGGCCGGGCCGGCTTCCCCCTCCTCGTAGTCGATCGTGATGTCGTCGAGCGCGACTTGGGCGCCGTCCGTGCCCTCGTAAACGAACACCAGGTAGCGGTCCTGGCCCGAGACGTAGGAGGTCAAGTCGACCGAAGACTGCGCCCAGACGTAGCTCGAGGGCCACGTGGGGTCGGCGGTATAGACCAGAGTTTCGTTGCCGTTGTCGAAGGTCGTGTCCTCGTCGAGATAGACGTCGAGGTCGCAGTTGTCGTAGGTGTCTCGGCACCAGTAGATGCTTCCCAGCGACCAGAAGTCGACCGTCAGGGTCACCGGTCGAACGAGGAGCGGGGAGTAGAGCGCCTCGAGCTGGGGAACCAACGCCGGGTCGTACTCCACGTCGGCGGAGTAGGTGCCGGAGTGCGGCGTCCCGACGGTCATGATCTTCCAGGTATAACTCGCATTCGTCGAATCGAGGAGCCAGCCGGTCGGCGGCATGGAGCCACCTTCGAAACCCTCGCTGATCGTGGCTTCCGGCAGCACCCAACCCGGGGCCGCCGGCCCGGTGTTCGGACTGCGCTTGAGCGCCGCATCGTCGGCCGCGAAGGCGGCAGCGCTCGCGAGCAGGGCGATCCCGGCTGCGACTAAGACTCTCTTCATCTTGGAGCCTCCATGGAGATGACTGGTCTTCACCGCAGGCTGATTCGTGCGTTGCGCGGGGGCGAGATGCCGCCAACGAGCGCGCGATGCTCAGCCAGCGTCTCCTCAACAAGTACCGCCTCGTGGACAGCTGCGAACCGCCCGGCCGGGCAGTCTTCTCGCGATTCCCCACCCGGTGAGGCGGGTTTCCGGAGGCAATCGATCGCGCCGCGATCTTCGGGTCGATCCGCGCATGGCCCGAATCGTCGCAACGTAGAATCCTCGGAAGGCCGGAGTCGCGGGGAACAGACCTTGAGAGTCCGGCACCCCATGGCCCGAGCCGGAGACCTTCGAGGAGATTCGCATGGCCTTCAACCTTCGCAACCGCTCGCTGCTCACGGTCCAGGAACTCACGCCGCGGGAGTTCCAGTTCCTGCTCGACCTCGCGCGCGACCTGAAGCGCGCCAAGGTCGCGCGCGTCGAGCAGCCCCGCCTCGTCGGCAAGAACGTCTGCCTCATCTTCGAGAAGACCTCGACGCGTACCCGCTGCGCGTTCGAGGTCGCCTGCCACGACCAGGGAGCGCACGTCACCTATCTCGACCCCTCCGGCTCGCAGCTCGGGCACAAGGAGTCGTTCAAGGACACGGCGCGAGTGCTCGGGCGTTTCTACGACGCGATCGAGTACCGGGGGGCGAGCCAGAAGGGGGTCGAGGAGCTCGCCGCCTTCGCCGGCGTGCCGGTCTACAACGGGCTCACCGACAAGTACCACCCGACGCAGGTGCTCGCCGACCTGATGACGATGCGCGAGCACTCCGACAAGCCGCTCCGGGAAGTCGCCTTCGCCTTCGTCGGCGACACGCGCAACAACATGGGGCACTCGCTCCTGCTCGCCGGCTGCCTGATGGGGATGGACGTCCGGCTTTGTGGTCCGTCCAAGCTCGCGCCCGCCGAGGACGTGGTCGAGATCGCGAAGGAGCTCGCCCGAGCCTCGGGGGCGCGCATGAAGATCACCGACGACCCGCGCGCCGCGGTCGCCGGCGTCGATTTCGTCCACACCGACGTCTGGGTCTCGCTGGGAGAGCCGAAGGAGATCTGGAAGGAGCGGATCGACCTCCTCCTCCCCTATCAGGTCAACGCCGCGCTGATGCGCGCTACCGGCTACCCGCTCGTCAAGTTCATGCACTGCCTGCCGGCCTTCCACGACACCGAAACCACGGTGGGGCGGCAGGTGGCGGAGACCTACGGCATCCCCGACGGTCTCGAGGTGACGAACGAAGTCTTCGAGTCCGCGGCAAACGTCGCCTTCGACCAGGCCGAGAACCGGATGCACACCATCAAAGCGCTGCTCGTCGCGACGCTGGGAGACTGAGCCATGCTCGTGGTCGTCGCCCTGGGCGGCAACGCGCTCCTGAAGCGCGGCGAGGAGATGAGCGCGGAGAACCAGCGCCGCAACGTGCGCGCCGCGGCCCGCGCCCTCGCTCCGATCGCCGAGCAGCACCAGCTCGTGATCGGTCACGGCAACGGACCGCAAGTCGGGCTGCTCGCTCTGCAGGGCGCCGCCTACCAGAAGGTCGAGACCTATCCGCTCGACGTCCTCGGCGCCCAGACCGAGGGGATGATCGGCTACATGATCGAGCAGGAGATGGGCAACCTGATGCCCTTCAGCCGCCCCCTCGCCACGCTGCTCACCATGGTGGAGGTCGATCCCGACGACGCCGCCTTCCAGAATCCGACCAAGTTCATCGGCCCGATCTACGAGCGCGCCGAAGCCGATCGCCTCGCCGCAGAGCGCGGCTGGACTTTCAAGCTCGACGGGACACACTGGCGGCGCGTCGTCCCCTCGCCGGAGCCGAAACGGATCTTCGAGATCCGGCCGATCCGCTGGCTGCTCCGGCACGGCACGATCGTCGTGGCGGCCGGGGGCGGCGGCATCCCGACGCTCTACGCGCCGGGCGAGGAGCGGCGCCTCGTGGGCACCGAATGCGTGATCGACAAGGACCTGGCTTCGGAGCTTCTGGCGCGCGAGCTCCGCGCCGATCTCTTCGTCATGCTGACCGACGCCGACGCGGTCTACCTCGACTGGGGGACGCCGGCCCAGCGCGCCATCCGGCGCGCCCACCCCACCGCGCTCGCGGAGCACGCCTTCGCGGCGGGATCCATGGGACCCAAGGTCGCCGCCGCGTGCCGCTTCGCCACCCGCACCGGCAAGCGCGCGGCGATCGGCGATCTCGAGGAACTCGGCAAGGTCCTGGCGGGCGAGGCGGGGACGACGATCGATCCGAAGGCGGAGGGGATCACCTTCGCCTGACGGCGGGAGCCTGCGGCCGATCCCATCGATCGAGCCCGCAGGCGACCGGACCGCATCCGCAGTGTTCGAGCCGGCATCCCACCTTCGTCAGGCGGCTCGCGCTCGAGAGCCGCTCCGCCCTCCGCTCGGAGGCCGGCTCAGGCCACGACGGGCAGCGACACGCGCTGGAAGAAGTCGTTCCCCTTGTCGTCGACCAGGATGAAGGCGGGGAAGTTCTCGACCTCGATCTTGTAGATCGCCTCCATGCCGAGCTCGGGGTACTCGATCAACTCCACCTTCTTGATCGACTCCTGGGCGAGGAGGGCGGCGGGGCCGCCGATCGATCCGAGGTAGAAGCCGCCGTGCTTCTGGCAGGCCTCGGTCACCTGCTTGGAGCGATTCCCCTTGGCGAGCATGACCAACGAGCCGCCGTGCGACTGGAAGAGGTCGACGTAGGAGTCCATCCGGCCGGCGGTCGTCGGCCCGAAGGAGCCCGAGGGCATCCCTTCGGGAGTCTTGGCCGGGCCGGCGTAGTAGATCGGGTGGTTCTTGACGTAATCGGGCAACCCCTCGCCCCGGTCGAGCCGCTCCTT
>CAYZBH010000096.1:0-3161 GCA_964476605.1 uncultured Thermoanaerobaculia bacterium
ATCTACGTCGCCGGCCATCGCGGGCTGGTGGGGTCGGCGATCGTCCGGCGGCTGGAGCGGGAGGGGTTCACGAACCTGCTGCTCGCGGGGCGGGACGAGCTCGATCTGCGCGATCAGGCGGCGGTCGACCGCTGGTTCGAGGAGCGGCGGCCGGAGTACGTCTTCCTGGTCGCCGGGACGGTGGGGGGGATCTGGGCGAACTCGACCCGCCCCGCCGAGTTCATCTACGACAACCTGATGATCCACGGCACGGTGGTGCACGCGGCTCACCGGGTGGGCGTCAAGCGGCTGCTCTATCTCGGCAGCTCCTGCATCTATCCGCGCCACGCCCCGCAGCCGATCCGCGAGGAGCACCTGCTGACCGGCCTCCTGGAGCCCACCAACGAGCCCTACGCGATCGCCAAGATCGCCGGCATCAAGCTCTGTCAGGCCTATCGCAAGCAGTACGGTTGTGACTTCATCTCGGCGATGCCGACCAACCTCTACGGCCCCGAGGACAACTTCGACCTGCAGTCGTCGCACGTCCTCCCCGCCCTGATCCGCCGCTTCCACGAGGCCAAGGTGGCGGGGGAGCGGGCGGTCACGATCTGGGGGACCGGCACGCCGCGGCGCGAGTTTCTGCACGTGGACGATCTCGCCGACGCTTGCCTCTTCCTGATGCGCCGCTACGACGACGACGAGCACGTCAATGTGGGGACCGGCGAGGACGTCACCATCCGCGAGCTCGCCGAGGCGGTGCGCGACGCGGTGGCACCCGAGATGGAGCTCGTTTTCGACGCCTCGAAGCCCGACGGCATGCCGCGAAAGCTCCTCGACGTCTCGAAGCTCCACGCGCTCGGTTGGCGGCATCGCGTCGAGCTCCGTCACGGGATCGCTTCGACCTACGCCTGGTTCGTCGAGAACGCGGCCTCCGGGCGGGTGCGGGGCGTCGAGCCGGCGCCCTCCGCAGCCCGCGCTTGAGCGCCCTCCTCTCGATCTGCGACTGGCTCCCCCCCGACTTCGGGGCGGTGGGGCAGTACGCGCTCGCCTGGGCGCGGGGGGAGGCGGCGCGGGGGCGGCGGGTCACGCTCGTCGGACTCTCGTCGCGCGCGGGCACGGTCGAGGAGGAGGCGCACGGCGCGGGGCGGCTCACGATCGTCCGAGTGGCGGCGCCGCTCTACGACCGCGCGAACTTCCGGCGCCGCCTCCTCTGGACGATCCGCACCAACACGCGCCTGCTCCGCGCCGTCCGGCGCCATGCGAAAGGGGCGCAGGACATCCTCTTTACCGGCAGCCCGCCCTTCTTCCTGCACTGGATCGTGCCGGCGAATCTCTTCCTGCGCCGCCGGCTCGCCTATCGGATCACCGACTTCCACCCCGAGTGTCTGATCGCCGAGCTGGGGCGGACGCCCTGGTGGCTCGCGGGGTTCCGGCGTTGGACGAACGTCCTGCGCCGGCGGGTCGGCCGCTTCGAGGTGCTCGGCGAGGACCAGCGGCGGCGGCTGCTGGAGATCGGGATCCCAGCGGAGCGGATCGAGCTCCGGCGCGACGAAGCGCCGGTCGCGATCGACGGGTCGACGCCGCCTCTCGCGCGGCCGGCGGAGCTCGCCGGGAAGGTCGTCCTCCTCTACTCGGGGAACTTCGGCGTGGCGCACGACGAGGCGACGTTCGTCGCGGGGTACGAGATGCACCACCGCGAGGGGAGCGGGCGGGTCGTGCTCTGGCTGAACGCGACGGGGGCCAAGGCCGATCGCGTCGAGGCGGAGCTCCGGCGGCGCGGCCTCCCCGTCCACCGCTCGCGGCCGGTGCCGATCGCGGAGCTCGCGCGTCTGCTCGTCACCCCCGACGCGCACCTCATCACCCTGCGCGACGAGTTCGTGGGGTACGTGCTCCCTTCGAAGGTCTACGGCTGCATCGCGTCGGGCAAGCCCGTCCTCTTCGTCGGCAGCGCCGCGAGCGACGTGCACCTGCTCTCCGCGGAGCGGATGCCGGCGGAGCGCTACCGGCGGGTCGACGTCGGGGACGCGGCGGGGGTCGCTGGGGCGCTCGAGGGGATCGCGGCGGCTTGCGGGTGAGGAGCGGGCGGCTCCTCGGTTGCGATAGCCCCCCCCGCCCCCGAGGCCGGTCCGATCTCCCCGCGCCGCGACCGGCGGGCGCCTTTCGAAGGCCAGCACGGGGCGCCCGCCTCCGCTTCGGCCTCGCCGGTTCAGCCACTCGTGCCGGGGTTTTCGTGCGCTCGGCCTCAGAGGCCGCTCTGCGGGGAGATCGGACCGTCCTCACCCCCGCGCCTGGCATCCCGTGGCCACTTGTCATCCCGAGCGGAGCGAGGGATCTCGATGGCGCCCTGGCGAAGGTGTTCACTACCGGATCTTTTGAGGTCCCTCGCTGCGCTCGGGACGACAGCGGGGGCGCTCGGGACGACAACGGGGGCGCCCGGGGCGACGGGTTTTGTGGCTCAGGTTGAATCGCGTTCGGCTTTGCGGCGCGGCCGGAGTCGCAGGGTGGCCTCGAGCTCGGGGAGCGCGCGGAGGTCCTTCTCCCGGCCCGCCGCGCGCTTCGCCGCGATGACGCCGGCGAGGCCGAGCACCCGGCACTGGAAGCTTCCGAGATCGAGGGTTTCCGCCTCGCGCGCCACCGCCGCGTAGTTCCCCAACCCATCGATCTCGCGCAGAACGTCGACCGGCCCGAGCGAGGTCTGGAGCATCAGGAGCCGGAACTCCGCGAAGCGCGCGGGCTCGTCGGTCAGCCGGGGCAGATCCGGGTGGGCCCGGAAGCGACCGTCGAGCGCGACGAGGACGGGGAGCAGGCGAGCGAGGTTCTCGACGCCGAAAGGCGCGCAGAGATCCAAGTCGACGGTCAGGATCGCCGATCCCTGGAGGACCGCGGCGACGCCGCCGACGACCACGAACTCGACTTCCGCCGCGCTCAGGCGGCGGAGAAGCTCGAGGTTATCGTCCTGCGCCGCGAGCGGCGGCATCGCAAAGCTCCCGGATCATCGCGCGCGCCCGGTCGTGCTGACGGAGCCGCTCGGCGGGTGAAAGAGCGAGATTGGCGAGGATCAGCGACTCGTCGACCTCGGAGCGGAGAAGGCGCTCCTGCGCCGTCTCGACCTCCTGCCAGCGATCGAAGGACCTCTCCGTCACGCGCTCGATTGTAGATCGATTCCGTCGCCGGCGAGGGTG
>CAYZBH010000096.1:3261-7437 GCA_964476605.1 uncultured Thermoanaerobaculia bacterium
CTCGCCGCGCTCGCCACCGCTCTCGTCGCGGGTGTTCTGACCAGCCTGCTGGTGCCGCCGGTGACGAAGCTCGCGCTCGCGGTGCGCGCTCTCGACCGCCCGGACGACCGGAAGATCCAGACGACGGCGATTCCCCGGCTCGGAGGCGCGGCGATCGGCATCGGGCTCGTCGGCGCCTCCTTTCTCGGTCTCCTCGCCGGCTGGCGGGAGTGGGGGGCGCCGATCCCGCGCGCCGAGCTGGTGGCGCTGCCGGTCGCGACCGGCCTGGTCTTCCTGGTGGGGGTCGTCGACGACCTCTTCGGGGTCAGCCCGGGGAAGAAGTTCCTCGTCCAGATCCTCGCCGCCTGGCTCCTGGTGCGGGTGGGGTGGACGCTCGAGAACTTGAAGCTCCCCTGGGTCGGCGAGATCAATCTCGGCCTCTGGGGGGGAATCGTCGCCATTCTCTGGATCGTCGGCGTCACCAACGCCCTCAACTTGATCGACGGGCTGGACGGTCTCGCCGGCGGGGTCGCGGCGATCATCGCGTCGAGCCTGCTCGCCTACTCGCTGGTGCAGGGAAACCGGGGGAGCGTCGTCCTGATGGCGGCGATCTTCGGCGCCTGCATGGGGTTTCTCCGCCACAACTGGGAGCCGGCGAAAATCTTCATGGGGGACTCGGGGTCGCTCACCCTCGGATTCCTCCTCGGCGCGATCTCCCTCCACTCGGCCTTCAAGGCGACGGCGGCGGTCGCGATCCTGGTGCCGATCCTCGCGCTCGGCCTGCCGGTGATCGACACCCTGCTGGTGATGGGGGTGCGCTTCTTCGAGGGGGAGGGGGCGCCGGTCCGCAGCCGCATCGGGCGGATGTTCCGCCCCGACCGCCAACACCTGCACCATCTGCTCTCGAACCTCGCGGCGCACCACCGGCAGGTGGTGCTCGGGCTCTACGCGGTGGTGGGGCTCTTCTGCGTGATGGCGATCACCGTCGCCCTCACCGGCTTCGACGAGCTGGGGTTCGCTTTCGTCGCCGCGCAGGTCGCGATCGTCTTCGTGATGCGGCGCCTCGGTCTGGGGCGGCAGGCGGAGCGGCTCGCCAAAGAGCGGGTGGGCGGGCTCAGGGGGGGTCTCCCCTGGTGGCTCCGCCGGGACGGCTCACCTAGTCCAGAGTCACCCGCGGCGCCGGACGGAAGCTCCCCGCGAGCGGACGAAGCTCGAGCAGGTGGGCCTGCCGAGTCACGCTGACCGGGAGGCGGAGTTCGGCGCTCCCCGCCGGCAGCGCGAGCGGCGGGAGCGCGGCACCATCCCAGAGCGGCATCACGAGCGCGTCCTGGGGCGAGGTTCCGGCGAAGGTGAGGAGGAGCCCCGAGGCCTCGCGCCCCGGCAGGAGATCGAGCCGCACCGCGCCGCGCTCCCACCACCAGTCGCTACCCTCCCAACGGAGTGCTGTCGCTGCAGCCATCGCCGGTTCGCTCGCCGCACTCGCGGTAGCCGCGTCGAGCCGGAGCTTCTCGGCGAGCTCGCTCCAGGCGACGCGGGCGCGAAAGGCGCGGTGCGCGTCGCGCAACGCGAGGCGCGCCTCGACCGATTCGCCGCGCGCCTCGAGGGTGGCGGCCTTGAAGGTGAAGTAGGGGGCCCAGGCCTCGCTCCAGAGGGTGTCGCTCCGCCGCTCGAGGAGGTCGGCGCGGGTGCGGTCGCCCGCGGCGAGGGCGGCGAAGGCGGTGTCTTCCGCGGGGAGCGCGGCGCCGGCGAGCGAGGCGAGGCGCCCCATCGCGGCGGGTCCGAGCGGGCAGCCGCGGACGAGGCAGAGCGGTTTCGCCCAGGCGAACCAGGCCGCGGCGGCGCGGGCGAGCGGCTCGCCGGCGTTGCCGGGCGGCAGCAGCGCCAACGCACGCTCGAGCCGGGGCGCGAACTCGAGCTCGACCGGCAGCTCGACGATCCCCTGCGCGAGAGGCCCGCGCGCCGCCGCGGCGTCGCCGCGCGCGAGCGAGGCCTCGGCCTCGACGAGGCGGGCGTCGAGCGCGGCGCCGAGCGCCGTGCGCTCGCGGCTCCGCATGCGTCCGTAGCCCCCCCAGTCGCGCCGGCCGAGCGCAACCTCGGCGAGACGCTGCCAGGTGCGCGGGCGGTCGGGAAGGAGCGCGGCGGCGGCGTCGAGCGAGCCCGCGATCTCGATCCAGGCCGGAAAGAGGCGCTCGAAGGTCGGCGGATGGAGGAAGGCCTCGCGCAGCATCGGCTCGATCTTGGCGCGCTTGGCGGGCGCGATCACCGGCCAGACGTCGACATAGGCGGCGGCGAGCAGGCGGCGCGGCGCCGGATCCCCCGGCGCGAGCTCGATCGCGCGCTCGAGCGGCCGCTCCCAGTCCCGGTAGAGGGAGATGAGCCGGGGGTCCTGCGCGCGCGAGCGCAACACCGAGATCGCCGCGCCCTCGATCATCAGCGCCGCGGAGCTCGCGGGGAGGCGGGCGAGCGAGGCCGCGGCGAGCTCGCGCGCCTGGGCGAGACGCTCGGCCCCGGCGACGAGGCCGAGATCGGGGTGCGCGAGCTCGCGGCCGAGGAGCGCGTCGGCGAGCACGAGGCGCGCCTCGTCGCGATCCGCCTCGCGCGCGCTCCGGACGGCGAAATCGGCGAGCTCCTCGCCCGAGATCCCCGAGGCGGCCGCGCGCGCGTTGCCGGCGTCGATCGCGCGCTGCCAGCCGCGCTGGTGCTGGAGGGCGAGGAGGGCCAGGCCGGTGAGCGCCAGCGTGCCACCCCAACGGAGGTGGCGCGCGGGGCGTTCGCCCGGCGAGGATCGCGTTACCATCGGCACGAGGCCCCTATCATGACCCAAGCCGGGAGAGCCGCTTGAGCCCCGACATCCCCGCGTTCCGGTTCCGCCCCCCCGCGGCGGAGTCGACGCCGGCGCTCCGCTGGGTGCTCGCGCGGGCGTTCGGTCCGGACGGGTTGGAGGTCGAGGAGCCGGCCGCCGAGGAGGCGCTCACGCTCGCGAACGGCCTCGCGCTCGCGGCGCGAATCGCGGCACGGCAGAGCGCGGAGCGGCTCGCCGGCGAGCTCGGCCCTCCGGGAGCGGCGGAGATCCGCCGCCTGCGCGCCCTCGCGGCGGCCCAGGAGATGCGGCTCGAGCGCGCCCTCCAGGGGGTCGACGAAGTCGCGGCGGAGCTTCGCATCCCCTACGTTCCCCTCAAGGGGGAGGCGCTGGTGCTGGGAGGCTTCGCGCCGGAGGGGGGGCGCTACGCGAGCGACGTGGATCTCCTCGTCCCGGAAGCGAAGCTCGGCGGGCTGCAGCGCGAGCTCGAGGCGCGGGGCTTCCGCGTGGGCGGATTCGCCTACGAGCACCAGGCGCCGCTGCTCGTGCATCCGGAGGGCGGCGCGGTCGAGCTCCATCGCAAGATTCCCGGCCTCCGGCTCGACGGCAAGCGCTCGGCGACCTTCGACGACCTGCAGGGGGCGGAGCTCCTGGGCCCCCTCTCGCCGGTCGCCGGCCGCAAGCCCAAGGCCGACGTGCGGCTGCCACGCCGCGAGGTGCTGACCGCCCACGCCCTCCTCCACACCCTGGCGCAGCACGCTTTCGCGGCGGCCTCGCCGGGCTTCTCGATGATCGCGGATCTCGAGGACCTGGGCTTCCGCGGCTCCGCGGGCCGCGCGACGCTCGCCGCGATCGCCCCCTGGATCGAGCGCGACGTGGGCTACGAGGAGGCCGAGGCGGCGCTCGAGGCGACGACGCTCCTGGCGGCGGGGGATCGCGAGCTGCTCGATCCCGCCGCCGCCGAGGGGAGGACGCGCGCGCGGCTCCTCCTCGATCACCTCGTCGCGCTCGCGAGCGACCCACGCTACGCCGAGTCGCTCAAGACGCGCCTGCTCGCTCACGTCGTCTCCGATCGCGGGCCGGTCGCGGCGCGCGCCGAGCTGCTGGCGAAGACCGTCGTGCCGCCGCGCCGAAGCCACCAGGGCGAGGGGTGGACGAGCTACTTCGCGCGCCTCGCGACGCGCCCCTTCGAGCTCGTGAGGCGCTTTCGCCGCGCCAAGACGGCCGAACGCGAGCTCGAGAAATAGGCGCAGCCGACCCGTCGTCCTCCCGCGCGAAGCGAGCCCGTTGTCATCCCGAGCGCAGCGAGGGATCTCGACGTCGACTTATCGGGGGTGGGGCCCGTCCGCGCGCACCGCGAGGAGCGGCAGGAACCGCTCCTCGATCGCTTCGGGCTC
>CAYZBH010000097.1:0-5580 GCA_964476605.1 uncultured Thermoanaerobaculia bacterium
ATCCAGATCAGGGCGCGGCGCGTCATCGGCGTGGGCTCGCCGTATTATCCGCCCGCGAACGATGACTCTCGGCGCGCGGAGACTCGACCCCGGCGAGCTCGGCCGGAAGCTCCCGGGACCGCTTCTCGCGGTCGCGCTGCTCGCGCTCGGCGCGCTCCTGGCGCTCCACCGCCTCGACTCGCACGATCTCTGGTGGCAGCTCGCCGCCGGCGACTGGGTGGCCAGGCGCGGCATCCCGCGTCTCGATCCTTTCAGCTACGCCGAAGGGGTGCGCCCCTGGATCGAGGTGCGCTGGCTCTACTGCTGGGGGACGGAGGTTCTCTTCCGGATCGGGGGCCTCAACGCGCTGGTCGGGCTGCAGGTCGTCCTGTCGTTGCTCACGCTCGGCCTGATCGGTTTCGCGACGCGGCGACCCTCGCCGGGTGCGCTCGCGAGCGGGCTCGCGGTAACGGTCCTCGCGGCGCATCTGCGTTTCTCGCTCCGGCCCGAGCTGCTGAGCTTCGTCTTCCTCGCCGCGACGCTGGCGCTGCTCGCCCGCTATCTCGAGAGCGGCGACTGGCGCCTTCTCGCCCCGCTCCCGCTGCTCCAGGTTCTCTGGGCGAACGGCCACACGCTCTTCGTGCTCGGACCGGTGACGCTCGCCATCGCGACCGTGAGCGAGGCCCTGCTCGGCGGGCTTCCCGCGGCGCGGAGAAGCGGGCTCGCGCTCGACCGCCGGCTCCTGCCCCCCCTCGCGCTAGCGACGCTCGCGATGACCGCGGCCTGCTGGCTCAACCCCTATGGAACCGCGGGCGCGCTCTTTCCCTTGCGTCTGCTGTCGGAGATTCGCGGATCCCAGGCGATGACGGACCTGGTGACGGAGCTGCAGAGTCCCCTGCGTTTCGCCGGAGCGACGCCGGTCTTCTGGCGCTTCCCGCTCGCGGTGGCGGGTTCGGCGCTGGCGTTCTGGCTCGGGAGACGGAAGGTACGCGCCGCGTGGGTCGCGCTCTGGCTCGCGTTTCTCTATCTGGCGGTCCTGGCTGACCGCAACGTCGCGCTCTTCGGCATCGTGGCGGGCGTGACCACCCTGACCGCGCTCTCGTCCCGGGCGAGCGCGACTCCGGTCCCTTCGCGGCGCGGGGCGATCCTGCTCTGGTGCGGCCTCGCCGCGACGGGGCTCGCGATCTTCGCCGTCACGACCGACCGCTACTGGGTCCGCGTCGACCCGGCGCGGCGCTTCGGATTCGGAGTCGCCGCGCAGCGCTTCCCGCTGCCCGCGCTGACGCTGCTCTCGCAGGTGGCGCCCGCGGCCCGTCTGCTCACCGACTGGGGAGACGGATCGGCGGCGCTCTTCCTCCGCGGCGAGCGGAGTGTCCTCGCGGACGGCCGGCTGGAGGTCTACGGCGGAGAGGAGATCGAGCGCATCGATCGTCTCTTCCGCGAGGGCGCCGGCTTCGATGCCCTCAGGGAACGCTACGGGATCGACGCCGTCCTGCTGGCGCAGGGGCGGAGCGGCGGTCTCCTGCGGCTCCTGCTGCGCCGGCCCGACTGGGAAGCGATCCACTACGACCCGGGCCACGTGCTCTTCCTCCGCTCCGGGGCGATCCCCGCGGCAGAGCGGTCGCTCGGGGCGATCGACTGGAACGCGCCGCGCTCCCCCGTCGTCCCGCTGCCGCCCGCGCTCGACCCACCCCGCTGGCTCGCCACGCGGCGGGGTGCAGCGGACGGGATCGAGGCGAAAGGGCTGGGCGAGCTGGCGCTCCTGGTGGGGAACCTCCACTGGGCCCGCGAGGAGCTCGCGAGCGCCGAGCGCGCGCGACCCGGGGATCGCGAGGTCCGCTTGCGGCTGGGGGTGGTCGAGCGTGCGCTCGGGGAGGATCGCCGCGCCGACGCGTTGCTCGGGTCGCTGGGCGACGAGGGAGCGCGCGTCGGCGACGCGCTCGCCGCCGCCGCGGCCTTCGAAGGGGCGGGGAGCTACGAGGCGGAGCTCGCGACGCTCGCGGGAATGGTGGAGCGCGGGGCCGAGGTGCCCCCCGGCGTGAGCGGCGCCTTGGTCCAACTCGCGGCGACCACCGGCCGCTACGCGGCGGCGGAAGCCGCGCTCTCCCGCTGGAGCGCGCGGGCCCCGCGGGAGGTCACGGTCTGGAACGCGTGGGGCGCCCTCGCGCTTCGGCACGGAGACCGGGAGGCGGCCTGCGAGCGGTTCGCGCGCTCACTGGCGCTCGAGCCCGGTCAGGCCGGGGTTCGCTCCGCTCTCGCCGCCTGCCCCACCGCGTCGGGAGAGGCGAGCGTCAGGGGGCCGGGGTCGCCTTGAGGGCGTCCAGCGCCTTCTGCACCTCGTCGGCCTTCGCCCTGTCGCCGGCCGCGAGGAGGACGTCGATCTTCCGCTCGTAGGCCTTGAAGTTGCGCGGCGTGATGGCGATCACCTGGTCGAGCTCCGCGACCGCGTCGTCCCACTTCTTCTCCGCGATCGAGATCTCGGCGAGCGCGTTGTGCGCCTGGTAGAGCTTGGGATCGATCGCGACCGCCTCCCGGAAGTGCACGCGCGCGCGCTCCCCCTCCTGCTTCTTCCAGGCCGCGGCGCCCGCGTTGAAGAGGATGCGCGCGATCTCGGGCGAGCGATCCTGCGCCGCGAGCGTCGCGAGCGCGGCTTCGGCGTCGGTCTCGCGCCCGAGGCCGTCGAGCGCGTCGTATCGGCTGCGGAGCGCGTTCTTGTCCGTGGCGTCGAGGGCGAGTGCCCGATCGGCCGCGGCGAGCCCGGCGTCCCACTGCTTCTGCTCGAGGTGCACCATCGAGAGGACGCTGTAGCCCTTCTCGAAGCTGGGATCGACCGCCACGGCCCGCTCGAGCTCGGCCTGTGCCTTGGCGAGGTCCTTGCCTTGGATGGCGGCGACCGCCGCCATGTAGTGGTCGGGCGCGCCCATCGGGAGCAGCTGCACCTTGATCTCGGCGGTCTGCCCCTTGCGGAGCTTCTTCGCGGCGAGGTCGATCGCCTGCTCGAAGGCGCGGAACCCCTCCTTGGTGACCTTCAGGGTGTAGGTGTGCGCCATGTCGGGGAAGGCCCCCTGCGCCTTGCCGGCGGCGTCGCTCTTGCCGGCGAAGCTGTACGGGGGCTCCATGGCGGCGCAGCTCATCGAGACGTCCGCGTCGGCGGTCGGCGTGCCCTCGGGCGAGGTGACGACCACCTCGAACGGGGTCGGTGGGGGGACCTTCTCCTTGGCGGCGGCGAGCGAGGCGGTGAGCAGCAAGGTCAGGGCGGTGAGCGCTAGCTTTCGGATCGACACGGGGGGATCTCCTGGCAGGGGGGGTGGAATCGTCGATGACTCGACCACCGTAGTATACGAGAACCCCCGGGGAGGAGCCGATGACGCACCCGCAGAGTCTCGCTCGCCGTCTCGTTCTGCTCGCTTTCTGGCTCGCCGGCGCCGCCGCCGCGCGCGAGCTCTCCTGGCGCGCGCTCGAGGTCGACGCGCGCCTCGCGAGCGACGGCACGCTGGTGGTCTCCGAGCTCCAGCGCATGCGCTTCGACGGCGACTGGAACGGCGGCGAGCGCGTCTTCCGCCTGGAGCCGGGCCAGCGCCTGACCCTCGATCGGATCGTACGCCTCGCCGGCCCGACCGGTCCCGAGCGCGAGCTCGTCCGCGGCGACCTCTCCCAGGTCGACCACTGGGACTGGACCGCCGCCAAGACCGTCCGCTGGCGCAGCCGGCGCCCCTCCGATCCGCCCTTCGCGGGGACCGAGATCGCCTATCGCCTCGACTACCGCTTGACCGGGGCGCTGGTCGCCAAGGGGTCGGGCCGTTTCCAGCTGGCGCACGACTTCGCCTTCACCGGTCGCGAGGGAGTCATCGAGCGGATGCTCGTCTACTTCACGCTGGAGCCGCCCTGGCGCGCGAGCGCACCCCTTCCGGAGCGCTTCGAGGGGGGACCCCTGCCGCCGGGCGAGGGGTTCGTGGTGCGGGCCGAGCTCGAATTCGCGGGCGCCGGGGAGCCCGCTCTCGCGGCGCCGGGCCGCCTCCCCGGGCTGGTCGTCGGCGCGGTGCTGCTCGCGATGCTCGTCGGCTATGGGCTCCTGGTGCGGAGCTTCCGCGCGCGCGAGCGGGAGCTCGGCCGTTTCGAGCCGCTGCCGGCGGTGGAGTCCCCCGCCTGGCTCGAGGAGAAGGTCTTCGCGCTGCCGCCGGAGGTGGTCGGGGCGGCCTGGGACCGGTCGGTCGCGGCGCCCGAGGTGGCGGCGATGCTCGCCCGCCTCACGCAGGAGGGGAAGCTCGCCTCCGCGGTCGAGAGCCGGGGGCGCATCTTCCGCTCGACCGATCTCAAGCTGCGCTTGCTGGTGAAGCGAACCGCCTTCACCGAGACGGAGAGGAGCCTGATCGACGCGCTCTTCGGCGAGCAGCAGGAGACCGACACCCGCGCCATCCGCGCCCGCTACAGTGGCAGCGGTTTCGATCCCGCGAGCCGCATCAAGTCCGGCGTCGAGACGCGGCTCGCGCAGCTGCGCGGCTTCGCCGGCGGCAGCCCGCGTCCCGCGCGGCGTCCGACCCTGCAGCTGCTGCTCGCGGGTCTGGTGCTCCTCGGCTTCGCGGCGATCGCGCTGCCGGCATCGCGCCTTCCCGCGCTCGTGACCTTCCCCGCGTTGCTGCTGGTGTCGGTGCCGGGCTTCGTCGCGGCGTTCGTCGGACAGTCCCGGGTCCACGGGCTCGCGGGACCGGCGATCGGCATCGCCATCGCCTTCCTCCTGCAGCTCGCGGTCGTCGCCCTGTTCTCCTGGTGGCCCGATGCCGCGCTCCTGGTGCCGCTCGGGGGCGCCTGCCTCGCGCTCGCGCTCGCGCGCTCCCTGCTGAACGTCCTCACGACGCGCGAGAGTCGCGAGGGGTTGGCACGGCGGCGCGAGCTCGTCGCCGCGCGCCTCCATTGCGCACGGCAGCTCCGGGAGCGCGCGCCGAATCTCGAGGACCGCTGGTTTCCCTATCTGCTCGCCTTCGGTCTCGCGCCGCAGATGGACCGCTGGTTCCGCGCCTTCGGCGATCGCACGGCGGTCGCGAGCGGCTCGGCCTGGACCTCGAGCGGGAGCCCGTCTGGAGGCGGCGGTTGGAGCGGCGGCGGCGGCGCGTTCGGCGGCGCGGGCGCGTCGGCGAGCTGGGCGATGGCCGCGACCGCGATGTCGGCGGGCGTCCCCTCGCCGAGCTCGAGCGGCGGCGGCGGGGGTGGCGGCGGCGGCAGCTCGAGCGGCGGTGGTGGCGGTGGCGGCTGGTGAGAAGAACGAAGGCCCCGGGGCGTTCGCACGCCGCCGGGGCCTGAAGGTGCGGATCTCTCGGAGCTCGACTACATCGCCGGCGGCATCATCGGCGGGACGACGGGCGCCGGAGCCGGAGCGGCCATCTTCGGCGCCGCCTTCTTCGCCGGCTTCTTCGCCTTCTTCACCTTCTTGGCCTTCTTCACCGGCTTCTTGGCGGCGGGCTTCTTGGCTGCGGCCTTCTTGGCCTTCTTGGCCGGCTTCTTCGCCTTCTTGGCCTTCTTGACGACCTTCTTCGCCCCCTTCTTGGCGGGCTTCTTCGCCTTCTTGGCCTTCTTGACGACCTTCTTCGCCTTCTTGGCCTTCTT
>CAYZBH010000097.1:5680-7336 GCA_964476605.1 uncultured Thermoanaerobaculia bacterium
CTTCTTCGCCTTCTTGGCCTTCTTGACGACCTTCTTCGCCTTCTTGGCCTTCTTCGCAGCCTTCTTCTTCGCTGCCATGCGGTGCCTCCTCGGGTTAAGCGATCTCGCGATCGCTCTCTTTCGCTCCCCGTGCGTGCTGTCGGCTCTCGACGAGAGAGGCTGCGACAGTCAGTGGATGCGAAAGAGCGTTGATTTGCTCTTCATTGTCGTCATTTTTTCGCCGGATGCAAGAGGTTCGTCGAAAAAAGTTCACGCGCTCTCCGCTTCGGCGAGCGTGGCGAGCACCCGCTCACCGTAACGAACGAGCTTGCGCTCGCCGATTCCGGGGACGAGAGCGAGCTCCGCGAGCGTCGACGGAGCCCGTCGCGCGACCTCCAGGAGCGTGGCGTCGTGGAAGACGACGTAAGCGGGAACGCCCGCCTGCTCCGCGAGCTCGCGCCGCAGAGCGCGCAGCGCCGCGAAGCGGCGTGCCTCGTCCTCCCCGGACGGTGCGGCGGCGAGCGCCAACTTGCGATCGCGCCTCCGCGGCGGCTTCGTCGCGGCGCGCTCGGGGCGCAGGGCGACGCGCTCCTCGCCACGCAGGACCGGGGTGGCCCGCGGCGCCAGGGCGAGCGTGTTGTGACCGGCGACGTCGACCGTGAGGTAGCCGCGGGCGATGAGCTGGCGGATGACGGCGCGCCACCCTCTGGCGTCGAGCTCCCGACCGCTGCCGAAGGTGGGGAGACGGTCGTGGCCGTGGCGCTCGACCTTGTCGGTCGCCTGACCGGTCAGCAGGTCGACGAGGTGCGCGGCGCCGAAGCGTCCCCCCAGCCGGTAGACGCCCGAGAGCGCCTTCTGCGCGGCGACGGTGGCGTCCCAGGTGGTGACCGGTTCGAGGCAGGTGTCGCAGTTGCCGCAGGGCGCGTCGAGCCGCTCGCCGAAGTGGGCGAGCAGGACCTGCCGGCGGCAAGCCGTGGTCTCGCAGTAGGCGAGGAGCTGGTCGAGCTTGCGCCGCTCGACGAGCCGCCGCGCCTCCGACTCGCCGCGATCGATCAGCGCCCCGAGCTGCACCAGGTCGCCCAGGCCGTAGGTCATCCAGGCGTCGGCGGGAAGGCCGTCGCGGCCCGCTCGCCCGGTCTCCTGGTGATAGGCCTCGAGGCTCTTCGGCGGGTCGAGGTGGGCGACGAAGCGGACGTCGGGTTTGTCGATGCCCATCCCGAAGGCGACGGTCGCGACCACGATCACCCCCTCCTCGGCGCGGAAGCGCTCGAGATTCCGGCGCCGGATGTCGGCGTCGAGACCGGCGTGGTAGGGGAGCGCGCGGTAGCCGCGCTCGACCAGCCAGGCGGCCGTCGCCTCGACCTTGGCGCGCGAGAGGCGGTAGACGATGCCGGCGTCGCTCGAGTGCTCGCCTTCCAGGAAGGCGAGGAGCTGGCGGCGGCCGCCATCCTCCTTGTCGAGCACCCGGTAGCGCAGATTCGGGCGGTCGAAGCTGGCGACGAAAGTGCGCGGCCGGTGGAGCTCCAGGCGCGCGACGATCTCGCGGCGGGTCGGCGGGTCGGCGGTCGCGGTGAGCGCGATGCGGGGGACGCCGGGGAAACGCTGGGCGAGCTGGGCGAGCTCGAGGTACTCGGGCCGGAAGTCGTGCCCCCACTGCGAGACGCAGTGCGCCTCGTC
>CAYZBH010000098.1:0-4117 GCA_964476605.1 uncultured Thermoanaerobaculia bacterium
CCGGCGGCGAGACGACGAAGTACACGGGCGTCTACGTCTTCGAGGCCGACCGCGGACGCTGGGTCTCCGGAGGCCGTGACTGGCGCGCGGCGCCGGTCGACCTCGGGGCGCCGCTCTCGCTCGACTACAACGTCATCGAGAGCGCGAGCTACAACCCGGTGGTCGCGGACCTGGATGGCGACGGCGAGCAGGAGATCCTCTTCTCGGACTTCTCGGGGCGGGTGCACGCGTTCTGGCTCGATCGCACCGAGCACGGCTCTTGGCCTTTCCGGGTCTATCCGGGCTCCGGCCCCTTCCGTTTCGCCTCCGAGCCCGTGGTCGCGGATTTCGATGGCGACGGCGCGGCCGAGGTGCTGTTCGCGAGCTGGACGCAGAAGGGGTCGGGCACGAACGGCTCCCTCTACGTGCTCTCGTCGACCGGCGCGCTCCTCCATCAGGTCCCCCTTCCGGCGGCGCTCGGCTCGCCGACCTGGAACGGTGCTCTCGCCGCCCCGACGCTCGCCAACATCGACGGCGACGCGGATCTCGAGATCGTCCTGCAGACCGCCTACTCGGGTGTCGCCGCCTACGACCTTCCGGGGAGTGCCGGCGCGCGGGTGCTCTGGGGGACGGGCCGGGGCTCGTATCTCAGAGCCGGCACGGCCGAAGCTCCGCAGGCGGTCTTTCGCGACGGTTTCGAGAGCGGTGGCACCGGAGCCTGGTCGCAGACTTCGCCCTGAGCGCCCCACGCCGTTTCTGCCGCAGTGCGGCGCGAGGGCGGGAGAGGGGGACTTGCATCCTGTTGGATAATGCGCCATGCGCGGTTTCGCCGTCGCGACCGGCTTGGCCTCGTACATCCTCTTCGCGCTCGCGGCGCTCTGGCTCCATCTCCCGGGGCCTGGAGATCAGGTGCTCGCGCTTCACGCCTGCGACGGAGCCGGGGGGACCGCCCGCGTCGAGGTGCCGTTCTACCGCCTCTTGGAACGCCCCGAAGAGGTCCGCCTCTGCGGCGAAGCCCCACCCGGATACGAGGTGCTCGTGCTGCCGCGCCTCTCGGGCAACGCTCTCGCGGTGCGCGTGAACGGCGCGTTGCGCTACGAAGTGGGGGCGCGCGATCGCCCGGGAAACATCTGGTTGCAGCCGCAGATCGTCGCGCTCGCCGACGAAGCGGCGGGCGGGCGCGCGATCGAGATCGACCTCTTCGGGCTCTACGATCTCGGCGTCCGCGTCGATCCGGTCCTCACCTCCTGGCAGACCGGTGGCCGTCGGGCCGAGCTCCTCGCCTGGCTCAACAGCGATCTGGTCTCGCTCGCGTCCGGAGCCAACCTCGGCGTGGGGCTTCTCCTCCTTGCCTACGGCATGCGCCGGAGGCGGGAGCGCGGCGAGTACGTCCTGTTCGGAGTCGCCTCGATCGCGGCGGCGATCTACATGCTCGACTTCCACCCGAGCGCCGGCGCGGTGGGCGTCGCGGCCTATCTGATCCGGCGCAAGATCTCCCTCTCGGGCGCCTACTTCACGGTGGCCTGCCTGGTCTTCGGTCTCGAGCGCGCCGCCGCCGTGCGGCGGAAGCTCGGCCCCGGCGGACTCCTGGCTGCCGGCTGCATCTCGCTGTTCGTCCTGCTCCAACCCGACGCGGTCGCGCTCAAGGCGGTCTCCACGTGGGCGGCCGCCTTGATGATCCCCTTCATGCTCTACGGCGTCTTCCTGGCGATCCGGCGGCTCGAGCCCTCGTTCATCGCGCTCTGGGTCTTCTTCGGCGCCTCCGCGCTCCACGTCCTGGTCAACGTCGGCTTCGCGCACGGGCACCTCTTTCTGCTCCAGTACGGAATCCTCGCCGGGACGCTCGCCGCCGGAGCCCGCAGCTCGATGCAGCTCACGCGCGTGGCCCGCGACCTCGAGCAGGCGTCGCGCGCCGCGATGACCGACCCGCTCACCGGAGCGCGCAACCGCGCCTTTCTCGAGCAGCTCGATCTCGCCCCGGTCGACGCCGTCGCGGTCTTCGACTTCGACGACTTCAAGCACGTCAACGACCAGCACGGCCACCCGCGCGGCGACCGGCTGCTCGTCGACTTCGTGCTCGCGGCGCGCACGCGGCTACGGACGAGCGATCACGTCGTCCGCCTGGGCGGCGACGAGTTCGCGGTGCTGCTCCGGAAGATCGACCCGAAGGCCGCCGACCGGATCTGCCAGGAGATCCTCGCCGCCTGGGCCGGGGCCTCGGCCGATCTCGCGCCCTCGGCCTCCTTCGGCGTGGCGCCAGTCGGTTCGGCGTCGCTCGAGGATGCGCTCGCGCTCGCCGACCGCCGCATGTACGACGCCAAAGCGGCGCGCCGCCGCGGCTGAGGCGCCGCCTAGAGCACGCGCCCCGGGAAGAGCTCGCGGAGCTTGGCCTGGAAGATCCCGGCGAAGGTGTCGAAGCCGCGCTTCGACGGGTGGAGCTCGTTGTGCCAGGAGCTCTTCTCGGGTGAGAGGGTGCCTTGAGCGTCCAGGAAGGTGACGCCCGGGTGCGAAGCCTCGAGGTCGGAGAGCAGGCGCGCGAACTCGGTCAGCATCTCGCGCACCACCGGCGTCCCGGCGCCGGCCGGGAACTTCCGGAGATCGAAGGTCGGCTTCAGCCACGGACCGAGATGGCAGATCCCGCGCCCGTCCGCGAGCGCGAAATCGTAGGCGTGGAAGACGAGGCGCGTGGCGGGGCTCAGAGCATCGCGCAGCGCGATCAGGTCCTCGTAGCCGGCGCGCACCATCGCGAGCGCCGTGGCGAAGCGCTCGCCGTGGATCTGCGCGGCCGGAGAAGCGCCGGGAGAGAAGTCGCGAATCCAGAGCGCCATCGGGTTGCCGACGATGTCGTTGCCGCCCCCCGAGAAGAGCAGCACGTCCCAGGGGCCCGCGCCCGGACAGCCGCGCGCGAGCTCCGACGCCAGGAGCTTCCGCTCGGCGACGCCGAGCATGAAGCGCACCTCGTCCCCCGCTTTCGCCAGATTGAGGATCGGAACGCCGATCTTCCTCTCGAGACGCGGCACGATGCCACCGCCGAAGAGCGGCACCGGATAGTCGAACCAGGAGTCCCCCTCGGCGAAGATCCGGAGCGGCTCCGCGACCGGGGCCTTGGGTGCCCGGCGCGCGGCGGGGCGTCCGCGGCGCGCCGGCTCGGCGGCCTCCGTCGGCTCGAGACCGCGCACGCCGCGCTGCCGGAGCAGGGCGAGCACGGCCCGGTACTCCTCGCGGCGCTCTGCGCGCTCGTCGATTCGCTGCAGATCGAGACGGCGCCTCTCCGCGGCGACGGTCGCGACGGAAGTCGGGGCGAGCGCCGCGCGCCGGGGTGCGCGCCGCGGAGCGGCTGCGGCGATCTGGGCTCGCGCTTCGGCGAGCGTGAGAGGCCCGGTGTCGGGGGCTCGTCGCGTCGGGGCCTTCCGCCGGCGGGCGATCGGTGCCGTGCTCCTGCCCTTCTTCTTCTCAGCCATTCGATGTGCCTCCTTTCGTGCGCCGCGTGGAGAGCAGGGCCCGGAGAGCCGGCAGCTCGCCGGGGAGCGCGCGGGCGATCCGCGCCGCGCAAGCGCGGTCGAAGCGCTGGGTCGCGACGAGCCGCGCGACCGAACGCTCCTCGTCGAGGTGGAGAGGGCAGCTCTTCGGACCTCGCGCGTGCGGGCCGATGCCCGCCGAGTGTCCGGCGAGAGTCCCGGCGACGACGTGCGCGATCGCCCGGTCGGTCGCCGGGCCTTCGGCGGGGAGCGCGTCGTAGCCGGCGAGCGAGCGGACGACGACGCGCGAGCCGTCCGGACCCGACCACCAGGCGGTGAGGTTCAGCCAGTCGTCGTCACGCAACCAGTGGCGCGTCAGGCAGAGGAGGAGCTCGACGCCGAGCGTCACGACCCTCCCTTCGAGCCGCCAGGCGACCTTTTCGGCCCAGAGGTAGGGCGTCCCATCCTCGGCTCTCTCGCTGAGATCCCAGACGTCGAGCGGGAAAGAGAGGTCGACGAGCTCGAAATCGAAGCGCTGCTGGGCGGCGTTCAGAGACTCCAAGGTCTCGCGGAGCGCGGGGAAGACGGCGTCGGTGTCCCAAATGGCAATCCGTCGGCGGCGACCGCGCGGCGCGCCGCCGGGCGCGGTTCTCCCGGCCGACCGTGCGAGCGATGGTGCG
>CAYZBH010000098.1:4217-6953 GCA_964476605.1 uncultured Thermoanaerobaculia bacterium
TGCCGGGCGCGCGCCTCGTCGTAGAGGCGTCGCACGTCCCCGACGAAGAGGGTCTCGAAGAGCTCGGCGCCGAAGTCGAGCAGTTGCGCGTCGGTGGGCAGCGAGCCGCGCACCCGGTTGGTGTAGCTCCGGATCCGCTCGTGCAGGCGGATGATCCTCCCGAAGTGGGTCGGCTCCTCGTCCCCCTCCGCGCGCAGCCGCATCGGTGCGGTGACCCGGGCGCCCCCCCAGCTCGCGAAGATGCGCGCGAAGCGCGGGCGCCGGCGCTCGTACGAGGCCTCCGCGCCGGTCGTCCCCTCGAAGTCGTCCATCACCACCAGGTGAAAGGTCTCGCTGGATTCTCTCGCGATCGTGACGCGCTCGGCGACGACCGTAGTGGAGGCGGGGTTGACCTCGCCGGCCCGTCGGGCCGCGCGCGCGGCCTGGTCCGGCGTGAGCGTCCGCGGCCGGCCGGCTTTCCGGCGCGCGGTCATCGACGGACTCCTCGGCGAGATCGGAGCATGGCCCGATCTATATAACGAACGAGACCGCCAATCCGGTCACCCGAGCCTCACCGAGACGTGGCGACCTCGCCTCCGCGTCAGGGGCAGGTCGCGAAGGCGGCGGAGTCGGTGAGCGCCGGCGACCGGACGCCGAGCGAGTTGGCGTACTCGCGGACGACGCCGTGGAGCGTGTCGGTGACCCGCACCTCCGTCTCGACGTCGGTCGCCGCGGCGCCGTAGACCCAGTAGCGCGGAACCGGCTCGCCGCAGGCGTCGATCACCTTGACGAGCTGCTCCCAGTTCGCTTCGGCGAAGAACCAGAAGAGGGCCGAGTCGTCGCTCTGGACGGCGATCCGCGCGTCGCCGCGTGCGAGCCCGTAGTCTCGGAACGAGACCTCGACGGCGAAGCGGCCGTCGTGCAGGCAGGCGCGCGTCGCGCTCGGCACACAGCTCGTCAGGATCGGCCGGTCGAGGGCGTAGAGCTCGCCCGACTGGGTCGCGAGCAGGAGCTCGCCGACCCGCGTCTCGCCGAAGGTGGTGAGACCGGGGAGGTCGAAGGGCAGGGCGTCGCGCACCAGTCCGCCGGCCGAGCCGCGCAGCGCCCAGAGGTCGCCGGTGCAGTAGTCGCCGAAGAGGTAGCGGTACTCGAGCGGGAGGCGATGGCCGTGGTACGCGTAGCCGCCGATCACGGCGCAGTGTCCGCCGGTGAGCGGAAGGACGACCTCCGGCAGGTAGAGCTCCTCGGCGTTGCAGATCGGAGTCGAGGCGGGGCAGCCGGTGCTCGAGTAGCAGGCGGTCGCCTCCATGACCTTCCAGCCCCAGTTGATGGCCTGCGGCTCGTCGGCGTGGCAGAAATCGACCTCGTCGAACGCCCCCTGACCGACGTCGGCGATGAAGAGAGACCCCGTCCGGCGATCGAACGAGAAGCGCCACGGATTGCGCAGACCGAGGGCCCAGACGAGGTCGGCGCCGGGAATCGCGCCGGCGAACGGGTTGCTCGGCGGCACGGCGTGGTACGGCGGCGAGGCGGCGTGGGTGTCGACGTCGAGACGCAGGATCTTCCCCAGGAGATCGTCCCGATTCTGCGCCCGGCAGCCCGGGTCACCGGCCCCGCCGCCGTCGCCCAGGCCGAAGTAGAGATAGCCGTTGGGACCGAACGCGAGGTTGCCGCCGTTGTGATTCGCGTAGGGCTGTGGGACGACGAGGAGGATCGCCTCGCTCGCGGGATCCGCGCGGTCGGGATCGAGGAGAGAACGGGTGAAGCGGGCGAGAACGCTCGCGCCGTCCCCCGCGCGGGTGTAGGCGACGAAGAGCCAACCGGTCGCGGCGTAGCGTGGGTGGAAGGCGAGGCCCAGGAGCCCCTGCTCGCCGCCGAAGAGGACGCGGTCCCGAAGATCGAGGAAGGGCGCGGGGAGGAGTCCCCCGTCCGCCAAGACGCGGATCCGGCCCGGTTGCTCCGCGACGAAGATCCGGTCGTCGCCCGCCTGGGCGAGCGCGACCGGCGAGTCGAGGCCGGTCGCGAGGAGGCGGAGCTCGATGCCTTCGAGGGTCGTTGCCGGCGCGACGGAGGGGGCCGTCAGAACGAGCGAGCCGGCGAAGAGGAGCTGGGAGATGGCGCGCATGGCCACCTTTTACCACCGAACCACCCCGCCGGCAGCCGATGGGGTGGCAGCTCAGACGGAGGCGGGTGCCCCCTTCCTGCGGAGGATGCCGGCCGAGACGAGGGCGCCGAGGAGACCGAAGGGGAGCGGCTCGAGCAGGGTGTAGGCGACGTTGACGAGCGGGTTCCGGTAGGCCTTGGCGAACTCCGCCATCTGCTCTGCCATCTGGGCGAGCTCGGCTTCGCTCTTCCCTTCCGTCTTCGCCTTCGCGAGCGCGAAGGCCGCGTACTTGTCGGCGAAGTCGGGCAGGAACGCGTAGTAGACGACCTGCCAGGTGGCGACGTAGAGGACGCTGGCGACGAGGGCGATGAGCAGGCCGACCTGGACGCCCTTGCCGAACGTCAGGCGGCCGCCGGCGACCTGCTCGCGGTAGGAGCGGACGCCGAAGAAGATGACCAGCGCCATCAGCACCAGTCCGGTGTAGCCGACGAGCGCGCCCTTCTCGAAACCGATCCGATCGGCGATCGTCGCGGCCACGAGCATGAGCGCGCTGGGGATTCCGCCCGCGATCAATCCCCAGGTCCAGACCGTCCTCTTGATCGACATCAGATCCTCCTTGCGGCCTCGCCGCGGTTGGGAGGCGGAAGCTAGCG
>CAYZBH010000099.1:0-6859 GCA_964476605.1 uncultured Thermoanaerobaculia bacterium
CTAGCTCTCGCGCTGCCGGGCGAGCCCGAGGAAGGCGACCGCCGACAGGGCGGTCAGCAGGACGCCGTAGACCGCCGCGAGGCCGGTCTCCTGGAGCCTGAGGCTCGAGAGGATCTCGATCGCGATCGGGCGAGTGTCGAAGGTGTAGAGGACGATCGAGAGCACGAAATCTCCGCACGCGGCGATGAACGCGAGCGCCGCGCCCGCCGCGAGCGCCGGCCGAAGCATCGGGAGAACTACGCGCCCGAGGACGCGGAGTTTATTCGCACCGAGGCTCCGCGCCGCCTCCTCGAGCCCGGGGTCGAGCTGCGCCAGCCCGGCCAAGGCGGCGCGGCCGGTCGACGGGAGGACGCGGATCAGGTAGGCGAGCGGCAGCAGGACGCTCGTCCCCACCAGCACCAGGCGGCCGGCGAGCGGCCGGTCGACGCTCCAGGTGGTGGCCAGGGCGACCGCGAAGGCGGTCGCGGGAACCGCCCAGGGGAGCCCGAGCAGCAGCTCGGCGGTCCGCCCCGCGGGGTCCCGCCGCGCCGCCAGGCGCGCCGCCGCGAAGCCCAAAGCCAGCGCTCCGGCGGTCGCGACGGTCGCCATCCAGAGCGAGTTGCCGATCGGTCGCAGGCTCTCGAGACTCGCTCCGAGAGCCCGCCAGTTGGCGAGCGAATAGACCGGCGGCAGCAGCTCGCTCGTCCAGGAGGCGCGCGGCACGAAGGACATCACCACCAGCGTGAGGTGCGGAGCGAGCAGCACGAGCGACAGGGCCCATCCCGCGAAAGCCTGCAGGGCGCGCACGCCCGGCCGCGGGCTGCGCCGCCGCGCCGGGGGCACGCCGCGCTGCCGGAGCGGCTCCGCCGCCGCCTCGAAGCGGCGCACGAGGAGGAGGCCCGCGATCGCGAGCGCCGCGAGCACCACCGTCTCCACCTCCGCCAGATCGAGGTCGCCGTTCTGCTTCGAGGCGAGGATCTGCGTCGTCATGACGCGGAAGGAACCGCCGAAGAGATAGGGCGCCGAGAAGGAGCCGAGCGCGGTGAGGAAGGTGAGGATCGCCGCCGCCGCGAGCGCCGGCCGGAGCGCCGGCAACGTGACGCGGAGGAAGCGGCGGCGCGCCCCGGCGCCGAGCGACGCCGCGGCCTCGAGGAGCGACCCATCGAAGCGCGCGAGCGCCGCGCGCGTCATCAGGTAGAAGTAGACGTACATCGAGTAGGCGTGAACGAGCAGAATGGCTCCCGCTCCCGAGAGACGCCAAGGGGGTCCGGAAGTCCCGAGCGCGCTGCCGACGAGCCGCGTCGCGAGCCCGCTCTCGCCGTAGAGATAGAGGAAGGCGATGACGCCGACCAGGGGAGGCAACGCCACCGGCAGCGCCACCAGCTCGGCGAGCACCCGCCGCCCCGGAAACTCCGCGCGCGCGAAGAGGAAGGCGAGTGGTACGCCGAGGAGCGCCGCGAGCAGCACCGTCGCTGCCGAGATCCAGAGCGAGCGGCCGAGCGCCAGCCACTCGTCGCCGCGCTCGGCGAAAGCGACGAAGGCGCTCCCCCACCCACCCGGGCTCGCGAGCGCCGCGCCGAACGTCACCGCGAGCGGCCAACCGATCAGCCAAGCCAACAGGGCGACCAGACCCCAGCGCGCGACCACTGCGCGCCCGGCTCCGTTCATCACGCCGGCTCCAGTGGGAAGAGGCGCGGCACGGCGCCCGGCGCGAGCGCGAGCTCGACCGGCGAGCCCGTCGCCAGGCTTTCCCCGCGCAGGAGGACCTCCACCTCTTCGCCAGACGGCAGTCCGACCGTCGCGTAGGAGACCGGACCCGCGAAGCGGACGGCGAGGGTGTTTCCAGTTAGGAGTGGTGGCTGCTCTCCCGCCTTGCAGACCGTCAACATCTCGGGCCGGAGCCAGAGTTCTGCTTCTCCCCTTAGGTGAGCTTCTCCGTGCACGACCGACAGCGTGGCCCCCGGCCGGAAGGCCGGGCCTCTCACGGTGACGCGCCCCTCTGCGCCGGTCCCTCCGACTTCGACGCGTAGGAAGCTCGAGCGTCCGACGAAGCCTGCGACGAAGCGGCTGGCCGGCCGGTGGTAGAGCTCTTCGGCCGTCCCCACCTGCTCGAGCCGTCCGCGCTCGAGCAGCGCCACCCGGTCCCCGAGCTCGAAAGCCTCCTCCTGCTCGTGGGTGACCAGGAGCGTCGTGATCCCCACCGCGCGGAGCGTCGCCCGGAGCTCGCGGCGCGTCCGCTCGCGCAGCGACGGATCGAGGTTCGAGAGCGGCTCGTCGAGCAGCAGCACGCGCGGCTCGGGCGCGAGCGCCCGCGCCACCGCCACCCGCTGCTGCTGCCCCCCCGAGATCTCCCCGACCTCTCGACGCTCGAAGCCCGCGAGATCGACGCGCGCGAGCGCCCGCGCCACCCGCTCCGCGAGCTCCCCCCGTGGGAGACCGCGGGTCTCGAGCCCGAAGGCGACGTTCTCCCCCACCGTCAGGTGCGGGAAGAGGGCGTAGTGCTGAAAGACCATCCCGAAGCCCCGTCGTTCGGGCGGGAGCTTCTCGACCGCGCGTCCGTCGTCGTGGATCTCGCCCGCGTCCGGGGTCTCGAAGCCGGCCACCAACCGGAGGAGGGTCGTCTTGCCGCTCCCGGAGCGGCCGAGGAGCGCCAGGATCTCGCCGCTCGCGGCCGTGAGCGACACCCCTTCGAGAACGCTCGCGGCGCCGAAGCGCTTGGCGAGCCCGACCAGCTCGAGGCGGCTCACGGCGTGGTCCGCGCGCTCGCCGCGCCCCGCGTCGCAGCGAAGGCCGCTCCGCGGCCGCGGATCTCGCGATCCCAGCGCGCCATCCAAACGGGTCCCTGGGCGAGCGCGAGCGCCTCGTCGTAGACCGCCGGGCGGAGCTCGGTGAGCGCCGTTCGCGCCCATGCGGGCAGGCGCTCGGCCGGCAGATCGGTCCGCGCCGGCAGGCGATAGGCCTTCTCGGCTGCGAGCAGCTCCGCCTCGGCCGAGCCGACGTACTCGATGAAGGCGACCGCCGCCGCGCGTTGGCGCGCCCCGGCGACGAGCGCGATCGAATCGTCGATCACCGGCGTCCCCGAGACGGGGAAGACGATCCCGAAGGGCGCGCCGTGCGCGCGGTCGACCAGGATGTCGGTGAGCTCCCAGGCGGTCAGATCCCCTTCGCCGCGCATCAGCTTCTCGCGCAGGAGCGCCGGGTTGGCGACGTACTCCTTGGTCTGGGCGTCGAGCTTCGCGAGCCAGGCGAAGCCGGCCTCCGCGCTCCCGTTCTCCGCCACGGCGCGCGCCACGACGTAGCCGAAGAGGGTCCGCATGACCCCCGAAGCGAGCGGATCGCGCACCAGGAGACGCCCCGCGAAGCGCGGCGCGAGCAGATCGTCCCAGTCGCGCGGGGCCTCCGCCGCCGCGACGCGCTGCGTGTTGTAGACCAGGATCGGCACCGTGCGGTAGGTGCCGAAGGCGAGATCCCCCGGCGCGCGGCTCGACTCCGGCACCGCGTCGGCCCAGGAGGGGCGATAGGGGGCGAGCAGCCCCTCCGAAGCGGCGCGCGCGAAGATCGCGTCGGGGCCACCGAACCAGACGTCCGCCTGCGGATTCGCGCGCTCCGAGCGCACCCGGTCGTAGACCTCCTGCGACCCCATGTCGAGGAAGCGGAGGTCGATCGCAGGGTTCGCACGCTCGAACTCCGCCTCGAGGAGCGTCATCAGATCCCGCCCGTGCGGCGAATAGACCGTGAGCGGCGTCCGCCCCGAACCGGAGCAGGCGGTGGCGATCAAAGCTAGTAGGGTAAGCGATGGAAGGCAGTGGCGCACCGCGCGCACTCTAGCCCATCGGACCTATGGACGATCCGATCGCTTGGGAGTACGGAATCGGACTCTCGCGAGCCGTTGTCTGACGATTCGCCCACAGCCAACGCCTCCCAGGAATCCTCGGCCCCGCCTCACGAAACAAGAGGAACGGATCGAGCCTTCTTTGACCTTGTCCGGATCTTCCTCCAGAGCGCTTCGCGTGGCGAAGCGTGCTCAGCCGCAAGCGTGGAACGCGCCAATGTCCTGAATCGGGACAAAGATCGAGCCGAGGCCGTTGCGATACGTCTTCGTGGCTCCGCCCTCCAGGTCCTCGACCTCCAGCTCGACCTCGACGTTCGTCAGTCCCGTTGCAAAGACCCAAAAACTCCCATTGAAGTCGCACCCATCGACAATCTTCACCAAGACTTCGGGATTCGAGGACGAAAAGAACCAGAAGTACCCCGAGTTCGAGGTCAGCTGAACCGGCACGCCTTCGCCTGTGGTCCCGTCTTCGGTTCGCCATCTCGCGGTGACTCGAAACCGGTCCGTTCCCAGAATGAGGCCGGTCTCCCCGGCACTCAGTCTGGAAATGCCGCTGTTCGAGGGTACGGCCTCACGGAATGTCCGGCCAGTGTGACACGAGTCGAACGCGTCAATGTCCAGATCGGTCTGGAAGGGCTGGCCCCACTCGTTGATCGCAGTCTTTACTTCGCCGGTCGCTGTGTCGGTCACTGTGAAGAACACTTCGACGTTCGTTAGGGCGGCTGTGAAACTCCAGAATCGCTCGTTATAGGTGCAGCCATCGACGATCTTCGTGAGCAACTCGATAATCTCCGGGTCGAAGAACCAGAAGTAGCCGCTGTCCGGGGTCAGACTGACTGCGTGCGCCATTCCCTCTTCGCCGGCGTCGGTCCTCCACTTCGCCTCGACGCGGAAACGGCCGCCACCGAGGCAGAGCGCTGAATCCCCTGCATCGCATCGACCGAGTGGGAGCTTCCATAACCCCGACTCCGTCCCCACGAAGACGGAACCGGTGGCGGACTCGACGGCCATGGACTGATTCGCCGAGTAGTAGAGTGCCGGCCAATCGATGTCGTTGAAGCCCACCCTCTCCCACGAGGCACCGTGATTCCGCGAGCGCAGCACGCCATCCTGGGCGGCGTAGACCCAACCGTTTGCCGGATCGATCGTGAGATTTCGTACCGTGATTTCCGTTGAGGCGAAAGACGGGCTCCAAGTGCGGCCATCGTCTTGACTGCGATAGATGCTGGCCGTGTAGCTCGCATCACGCAGACTCGAGGCGAAGAGCCATCCGCCCTCTGAATCGTAGGCCACCGCGCTTCCGACGAAGCCCTCGGGCAAGCCTTCGGAGACGCTTGCCCAGGAGTGACCACCGTCCTCGGATCGGAAAACACCCCTACCCTGCACCAGAAGGTCGCTGTCGATTCCAAAGACCAGGTCACCCCGGCGCCTATCGAACGCAAGAGAGACGAGCTCCGGCTCGCTGGGGAGGCCGATGATTCCCGTTGTCCAGTTCTGCCCGCCGTTCTCGCTCCTGAAAGGGCCCCCCATGATCTGGCTGAAGTCTTCGTTCGTTTTCCAGGTGGGCGTGGCGAACAGCGTGAGCGGCTCGGTAGGGTGCGCGAAGAGCCCGCGGACCGTCGGCCGCTCACCGGCAACGGACAGTCCGAGAACGGAAGTTTCAGTCCATGTACCGCCATGATTCGAGGAGCGAAAAACTCTTCCGTCGTAACGGGACAGAAACAAATCCCCGGATGCGCCGACCGCTACGGAGTCGGGAATCCACGCATCCCCCGCATTCCAAAGGGGTACCCAGCTCTCCCCCCCGTCGCCACTGCGGAGAAGGTAGCTGTCGCAGCCCCAGCCACCTATTGCGTAGACGTAGCCAGTCAGTGGATCCTGAGTCACTCGATCGATTCCCACGCCGACGCAACCTGGTGGCGTCACGTCAATCCAGTCGATGCTGGTCTTGGGAAGCGAGCGCACGGACGAGGACTCCGCCGCAGCGGACTGGCCCGCGCTGTTCACCGCGCGCACTCGGAATCGATAGGGCTCCGCGGGTTCGAGGCCGCTGATTGAAGCGGACGTGTGATTTCGAGGAATCGACGCGACTTCCTCGAACGGCCCGCCGCGATGCGAGCGCTCGACAACGAAACGATGTTCGTTCGTTGAACGATCAAGCCACCCCAGACGCATTTCGTATTGCGAGTTTGCCACCGCAGAAAGCGCTTGAGGCGCCGCTGGAGGTTCAGTTTCGAGAAACAGAATGCGCTGCATGCTGGGGTGCCACGTCCACCACTCATCTCCAGTCGGCCGATGAATCCGGCTGAAGCTCGGCTGCTGACTCTGACCATCGATTCCAAGGCCGAGAATGCCAACACGGCCAAAGCCGGGCAACTCTGCGTAGTACCGACCGACGTCGTAGCTGAACCCGAGAAAAGCTTCTCCACTTGTGAGCGTCGGCATCGAGCCAGACAAGTCGACACTCAGCCACGAGCATTCGTGCCCGCTCGGGGGCTCGACCGCGCTCACCAATGCGGCCGCTTCTCCGATTGCCTCCGCCGGCGTGCCGAAGTTGCTCCGGTAGAGGTGCACCGTGATAGGTACCGCTTCCTCGATTGGAGCCTCTGCAATGATGCAGAAGCAAGCCTTTAGCGGCCTCGCGGGATACTGGACCGGCTCTACAAGTGTGACGAACTCGTCGGTATAGAAGGTGCTGAGATCCAGTGCATTGTGAACGCCGATGGCGTCGAAAAACCCATCGTCGTAGCGCATCGCTCGATCACAATCCGGGTCTGCGACCGTCAGGTTCAGGGCCATGTCGGCGCGCGCCGGAGTCGCCGAGTCTGGCGAGATGGTAACCTGCTCGCCCCTCGAACCCTGAAGCACGACCGCAGCTCGCTCTCCGATCGTGCCACCTCGCCGCTCTGACCCTTGGGGTCTCATGCTCTGGGACCGTAGTCTAGGAGACTCTGATGACCCTGAAGCGATCCAGCTGTTTACGGAATCCGCTGCGACAAGCTCCGCAGGCCGCAGTCCCATAGTGAGCACTAGTAGCAACGAGCCGCT
>CAYZBH010000100.1:0-6823 GCA_964476605.1 uncultured Thermoanaerobaculia bacterium
CCGGAGGGTCCCGCCCCCACGATCGCCACCCGCAACGGCCGCTCCGGAGTTCCGAAGGCGGCGGCCATGCTCCGGACGATAGCGCGGGCCCCTACCGCCGAGCGCCACCTGTCGAGGTGGCGCCGGCGACAGTTACTCACCTTCCCGCGGCGCCACGGCGCGAGGCCGTACCAAGAGGAGGCGCTCGCCCGCTCGAAGCCGTCGCCGAAGAGGGCGTCCCGCTCGTAGGCACCCAGGTCGAGGGCGGCGTCTTCTCACCGCCTCGCTTCCCGGAGACAACTCTCGCACCCACCGACGACGCTCGACCAACGCAGCGTATTTCCGCTCTCGAATCCGTCCGCGAAGAGGACGCCGTAGATCGCGTAGACGGCACCCGAAGTCACCGGCGTGCCGCCGATGCTCGTACCCTCCACCAGGATGGCGCCGATCGCGAGGTCGTCGTGTCCGTTGCCGTCGAAGTCGCCGCAGGCGAGGGAGTAGCCGTAGTACTCCGGACTGAAGACGAGCGCCCCGGCGCTCCCGAAGTAGCCCTTCGACCAGAGCGTCGCCTGGCCCACCTCGAGCGCGGCCCCGCCTCCGGGTACGAAGGTCACGGCCCCTTCGAAGGCGTAGACCACGGGGAAGCCGACGCCCTCCTGCGGAATGCCGATCGCGAGATCGTTGCCCGGCTGGGCTCCCGCGACGAAATCACCGATCGCCAACGCGTAGCCGAAGTTGTCGAAGTCCCCGAGCGACTCGCCGTCGAGGACGATCGACTGGTCGAGGATCTCCGAGCCCGCCGTGGTGATGCCGCTCGCGCTTCCGTGGAGGACCGTGACCGCCCCGGCGTCCGGGTGGAAGGCGACGTCCTCGGCCGGTGCCCCGACCGCGAGGTCGTCGATGCCATCGCCGTCGAGGTCGCCCGCCGCGAGCACCTCACCGAACCGATCCCCCGCTTCCGAGAAGCCGCCGGCCTCGGCGAGCGCCTCCGTCCAGAACTGGTTGCGGTCCGAGACGAGCCCTCCCGGGTGGCTTCCATACAGGACCGCCACCGCGCCTGCGTCCGGTTGTCCCGGCAGATCCTCGTCCGGGACGCCGATCGCGAGGTCGCTGGCGTGATCGCCGTCGAAGTCGCCGACGGCGAGTTCGAGACCGAAATGGTCGCCGGGCTCGGCGCTGTCGAGAATGCCGCTCGAGTCCTGGCTCCAGCGCGGCGTCGTCCAGGCCTCGCCCAGGAAGAGACAGGGACCCTGGGAACCGATCGCCGAGTAGAGAATCGCGATCTCGCCTCGCCCCTCGTTCTTGCCGGGAATGCCGACGGCGAGATCCCAGCCGCTGCCCCAGTCGAAGTTGCCCGCTGCGAGCGCCGCACCGAAGCGGTCTCCACTCTCGGGAGTCCCGCCGACGTTGCCGCTGCCCTCGGTGAACCGTCGCGGCTCGAGCCCGAGGAGGTTGGACGTCACGAGCCCGATCGCCGAGCCGTGCAGGGCGAGCACGGCGCCGGCGTCCGCTGCGCCGCCGACGTCCTCCCCGGGGATGCCGATCGCGAGATCGTCGTAGCCGTCGCAATCGAAATCCCCTGCCGCGAGCGCCGCGCCGAAGTCGTCTCCCGCCTCCCGGTCGAGGGCACCGGAGTCGGGCAGAAAGTCGTAGATGAGCTGCGACGGCAACGTGATGGTGCTCGAGAGCCCTTCCGGGCCGCCGTAGAGCACGTGCACCGCGCCTTCGCCCTGGCCGAGGAGGGACTCCGCCTCCGCAATCGCCAAGTCGTCGAAACCGTCGCCGTCGAAATCCCCCACCGCGAGGGCGCGCCCGAGGGCGTCGTTCGCAAAGGCGAATCCGGGCGTGATCGCCCCCCCCAGCCCGTCCAGGAGCTCCTGCGAGTGCGGCCCATAGAGGTCCGCCGCCGCCGGGCCGGTCGCCGCCACACCGATCCAGAGGAAAGCCGTCGCCAGTCTCCGTCCCCACCAACGCCTCGTTCGCTCGTTCACGCCCTCTCCTCGCACCTCGCGTGCTGATCTCGTCTAGGCACAGCGGAATCGGGCGTCGAGACAGGACAGATCCGGAACCAGACTCGGTCCTGGGCTAGGATTCGCGCTTCTTCATGCCGAGCGACGGCGTTTCCCCATCGCCCCCTGCCGCCGCGGCGGCGGAGATCACGGCCCTGCTCCAGGCTTGGCGCTCGGGCGACGCGCGCTCCGGTGAACGCCTCATCGAAGCGCTCTACGGCGAGCTCAACGCCATGGCGCGCTCACGCCTGCGCGGAGAACGGCATCGCGTCACCCTGCAGACGACGGCGCTCGTCCACGAGACCTTCCTGCGCCTGGCCGACGCCAGCCGCTTGGACTTCAAGGACCGTCACCACTTTCTCGCCCTGTGCGCCACCGTGATGCGCCGGGTGTTGGTCGACCGCGCCCGCGAGCGCCATGCGGAGAAGCGAGGCGGCGATCTGGTGCAGGTGGTGCTAACAGACGCCGACGCCGCCGGTCTCGACCCGAGCGTCGAGCTGCTCGACGTCGACCGCGCGCTCGATCGACTGGCCGCGGCCTACCCGCGGCAGGCGCGCGTGGTCGAGCTCCGCTTCTTCGGCGGCCTCGAGGAGAGCGAGATCGCCGAGGTGCTCGCCGTCTCGGTCCGCACCGTGCGCCGCGACTGGTCCTTCTCCGCGGCCTGGCTCGTTCACGCCCTTTCGGACGACGTGTGAGCGGGGATCCCCGCCTGCCCGAGCTCTTCGCGGCGGCGCACGAGCTCGAAGGGGAGGCGCGCGAGCGCTTCCTCGCCGGGCTCGCCACCGAGGCGCCGGCCCTCGCCGCCGAAATCCGCGCGCTCCTCGCCGTCCGCGCCCGAGGGGAGCGTCGCTTGAGCGGTGCCGCTTGGGAGCGGCTCTCTGAGCTGCCGCGCGAGGTCCCGCCGCTCCCCGAGCGGCTCGGGCCCTATCGCATCCTTTCGGAGCTCGGGCGGGGCGGGATGGGCCGGGTCTTCCTCGCCGACGAGATCCGGGAGGCGTTCCAACGTCGCGTCGCGCTCAAGGTGATCGACCGCCCCTGGGTCTCCCCCAACCGGCTGCGCCGCTTCCGGGACGAAGTTCGCATTCTCGCCACGCTCGAGCACCCCGGCATCGCCCGCTTTCTCGACGGCGGCACGCTCCCCGATGGAACCTGGTTCCTCGCGCTCGAGCACGTCGACGGGGAGGATCTGCTCTCGCACTGCGAGCGGAACACGCTGCCGGTCGCCGAGCGCGTCCGCCTGATCGCCGAGGTGCTCTCGGCGGTCGCGTACGCCCACGCGCGTGGCATCGTGCACCGCGACCTCAAGCCCGCGAACATCCTGGTCGATCGCGAGGGACGGACGCGCCTGCTCGACTTCGGCGTCGCCAAGCTGCTCGACGCGGACGAGCCGCCGGAGTCTCTCGTCGCGACCGAGCCGGAGCTCCGCGTCTTCACTCCCGCCTACGCGAGCCCCGAGCAGTTCGCGGGCGAGCCGGTCCAAGCGGCGAGCGACATCTACTCGGCAGGCGTCGTGCTCTACGAGCTCCTCTCCGGCACCCGTCCCTTCGATGACGCCGCCACGTCCCGCGCCGAGCTCGAACGTGCGGTGCTCGGCTCGATCCCCGCTCCACCCAGCTCCAGGACGCGCACCCGCCCGGGGGGCTCTCGCCCCGCCTCCGACCCCGCGGCGTCGCCGAGGTCCCTCCTCTCCGTGCCGCGCGACCTCGACGCAATCTGCCTCAAGGCGCTCCGGCGTCGCCCGGCCGAGCGCTACGGCTCGGCACGAGAGATGGCGGGCGATCTCGAGCGATTCCTGCGCGCGGAACCGGTCGCTGCGCGCCGAGGGGAACGCGCGTACCGCTTGCGGCACGCCCTCCAGCGAGCACCTTGGCGCGTCCTTGCGGCGCTCGCGGCGATCGTCGCCCTCGGCTGGCTGCTCCTCGCCCGGCGCCCGGACGCCCCTCCCGCCGACCCGGCGCCCCACCCCTTCCCTTACTCAGCCGCGGATGCGCCGCCGCTCGAAGAGCTCCAGCGCCGCTTCGACGGCGCGCCCGCGAGCCTCTCCGACGGCGCCGCGCTCGCGCTCGGGCTCGAGCGCGAGCAGCGCCCCGAGGAGGCGGCCCTCGTGCTGGCGCGGCTACGGCAGATCCCGGGAGGCGCCGAGGATCCCCTGGTCGACTACGTCGAGGCCTCGCTCGAGGGTTTGCGGGGTGCACCGCAGAACGCCCTCATCCTCTTCGAGCGTGCGCTCCAACGCGCGCGCGCCACGGGGCGCGGCGAGCTCGTCGCGCAGATCCGCGCCTCCTACGGGCGATTGCTGGCGACGCTCGGGCGCCGCGCCGAAGCGCGTCGCGAGATGGCCGCGGCCGCCGACGCCTTCGAGCAGGCGGCGGACCAAGGCTCGCTCGCTCGCGTCCTCAACGACCTCGCGATCGAATCCGCGCAACGGAACGACCTCGCGGAGGCCAGTCGCCTCTTCGAGGGCGCGCTCGTGGCCACCCGCGCCGTCTCGCCCGCGAACAGCGGCGCCACTTTCATCACGAATCTGGGTCTCATCGAGCGCCTGCGCGGCCACCCCGATCGCGCCGCGGCCCGATTCCGTGAAGCGGTGGCTCTCTTTCGACAGATGGACCGCCCGTTCAAGCTCGCCTGGAGCCTGGGCGAGCTCTCGATCGCCCTCTGGGCCGAAGGGCGGAGCCGCGACGCTATCGCCACGGCAGACGAGGCGATCGCGCTCGGAGCGAAGGGCCCCGCCGCGAGCTCGCTTTCCGAGATCCTCCTGCATCGCGCGCGCATGGCGATCGAAGGCGGGGAGCCGCAACTCGCGGACAGGCTGCTCGAACGCCTCGACACGATGGTGCGCGAGACGGGGCGCGCCGAAGATTCGGCCAACGCGGAGACCCTGCGCGGCGAGCTCGCCGCGGCGCGTGGCGTGACCGCGGATTCGCTCGCCCGGCTCGGAGCCGCCCGGCGGCTCCTCACGAGCTCCGGCGCCAGCGACCGCGTCGTCTTCCTCGATCTCGAGATCGGCGTGCTCCGCCTGAAGGCCGGCGACCGCGCGGGAGCACGCGAGGCTGCCGCCGGAGTGACCCGCGCGCTCGCGGAGGCCGAGGAGCACTCGGCGCGGCTCGCGGCCGAGCTCTTCCTCGGTCGCCTCGACGCCTCGGAAGGCCAGCTCGCGGAAGCCCGACTCCGGATCGACCGGTTCGCCGGGTTGGCCGAGCGCTCGTCAGACGTCGAGTTGCGTCTCGCCGCCTTGGCGGCGCGCGCCCAGCTCGCGCTCGGAGAGGGGGAGGAGGCGGGCGCGCGCGCGCTAGTCGGTCAGGCGGTCGCGCTCGCCGAGCGCTCGGGACGTTTCGCGCAAGCCAGGGCGCTCGCCCGCTAGCAGGGGGTGCCCGGCTTCCCTTTTCAGGGTGGTCGCCCTTGGCCGCCGTCGGCCTCGCTTCCCACCCGTTTTGGCGTTGACCCCGCCCGGGCCCGGGCGTAGTCTGGCCGCGCAGGATTTCCCATTTCTTTCCCGTGAGATCCAGAAAGGACAGAGCATGAGCGTCAGTCAGCTCGCGAGGTCCATCAAGGCCTCGCCCACCCTGAAGCTCAACGAAACGGCCGCCAAGCTCCGCGAGCGGGGCGAACCGGTGATCCACCTGGGCGGCGGCGAGCCGAAGAGCAAGGCGCCGCTCGACGCGGTGCTCAATTGCGCGACCCAGCTCAACTCCGGCGAGGTCCGTTACGCGCCGGCCGACGGTCTCCCCTCCCTCAAGAAGGCGATCATCCGCTACACCGAGGACCACTACGACCACAGCGTGGGCCCGGAGAACATCGTGGTCGGGAGCGGCGCCAAGCAGGCGATCATGTCGCTCCTCTACTCGATCCTCGAGCCGCACGAGGAGGTCATCTTCCCGGCTCCCTACTGGGTGAGCTACCCCGAGATGGTCAAGCTCGCCGGCGGCGTTCCGGTGGTGGTGACGCCCGAGAACGGCGGCTTCCAGCCCACCGTCGAGGAGATCGTCGAAGTCGTGAGCCCGCAGACCCGCGCCATCATCCTCAACAGTCCCAACAACCCGAGCGGTGCCATGTACTCGCGCGAGTTCGTCAAGGGGATCGTCGAGCTGTGCGAGAAGCGCGACCTCTGGTTGATCATGGACGACCTCTACAACCGGCTGGTCTTCGACGGCCAGACGGCGCCCAATCCCTACAAATTCGCGGTGGAGCTGGGCGAGAGCTCCAAGCTCGTGGTGGTGCAGGGAATCTCGAAGATGTACGCCATGACCGGCTTTCGCATCGGCTGGGCGATCGCCAACCGCGAGGTCTGCGAGGCGATGACCAACCTGCAGTCGCACCAGACCTCCGGTCCGGTCACGGTCTCGCAGTGGGCGGCGATCGGCGCGCTCTCCGGCGTGCAGACCTCGATCGAGACGCTCCGCCTGACGCTCGAGAATCAGCGCAACGTGATGCTCGAGCGCCTCGCCACCATCCCCGGGCTCCGCATCACCAAGCCGCACGGCACCTTCTACTGCTTCCCCGACTTCTCCGCCTACGAGAAGAGCTCGCTCAAGCTCGCCGAGTTCCTGCTCGAACGGGTGCGCGTGGTGGTGGTGCCGGGCAAGGAGTTCGGCATGGAGGGGCACCTCCGGCTCTCCTATTGCGGAGGCATGAAGGAGATCATGGAGGGGGTCGAGCGCATCAAATGGGCGCTCGATCCGAACGCGCCCAACGAGATCTTCATCGGCGACCGCCGCCTGGTGAGGGATTGGGCATGAACATCAACCTCGACGTCCATTCGCCGGCGGCCAAGCAGGCGAAGGCGATGGCGAGCCTCTACGGGCTCGCCCACCACGGTCTGACCGACCTGCGCA
>CAYZBH010000101.1:0-1749 GCA_964476605.1 uncultured Thermoanaerobaculia bacterium
ATCGGCTTCCGCACCGAGTTCCTGACCGACACCAAGGGCCAGGGGATCATGAACTCGCTCTTCGACGGCTGGGACGCCTGGCAGGGGGAGATCGAGCACCGGCCGAGCGGCTCGCTGGTGGCCGACCGCGCGGGCAAGGCGACCGCCTACGCCATCGAGGGGCTGCAGCCGCGGGGCATCCTCTTCGTCTCGCCGACCGACGAGGTCTACGAGGGGATGATCGTCGGTGAGCACGCGCGCGGCAACGATCTCGACGTCAACATCGTGCGCGAGAAGAAGCTCACCAACATGCGCGCCTCCGGGTCGGACGAGACCGTCCACCTCGTCCCGCCGCACGTCATGAACCTCGAGCAGGCGCTCGAGTTCATCCGCGAGGACGAGCTCGTCGAGGTCACCCCGAAGTCGATGCGTCTCCGCAAGCGCATCCTCCAGGCGAACCGGCGGAAGTAGCCGCCGAGGCTCAGGACTTCCCGACGTCCCAGAGCGCGAAGGGGAGGGGGAGCCAGGAGCGGACGCGGCGGCAGGTTAGGCCGGCTTCGGCTGCCAGCTCCTCGACTTCCTCGCGGGCGAAGCCGCGGAGGTAGGCGGTCTCGTACCAGGCGAGGGAGGCGACGGCGAGACGCCGCGCCAGGCGGCCGCGCGGGAAGGCGTAGTCGAGGACGACGACCCCTTCGCGCGCGACGCGGGCGCACTCGGCGAGCACCTGGAGGCGGACCGGGCGCGGCATGTCGTGGAGCGCGAAGGAGAGCACGACGCGATCGAACGCGGCGGCGGGGAAGGGAAGGGCGCGAGCGTCCGCGAGCTCGAATCGAACTCCGAGCCGACCTGCCTTGGCGCGTGCGCGCTCGAGCATGCTCGGCGTCAGGTCGATCGCCACCACCTCCGCCCCGGCGCGCGCCAGGCGCCGGGCGATCTCGCCGGTGCCGGTACAGACGTCGAGGAGCTCGCGCCCCCGCGACGCGCCCGCGTGACGCACGGCGGCCCGATAGGCGAAGCCGATCGGCGCTGCGAAGAGGTCGTAGACGGGCGACCACTTGGCGAAGAAGCGGTGCAGGTAGGCGACGTAGGCGTCGCGGGGTTCGGCCGGCTCGCTCATCGTTTCGTCTCCGGACCGAGCTCTCTGGCGAGGCGGCGCCGCGCCTCGGCGAGCGACTCGCTCTGCTCGACCAGCTCCTCGGGGGAGGCCTCCCGGCTGGCGACGCGCTGCAGCAGAGCGAGGGCCTCGGCGCGTCGAGCCGGAACGTGATCGAGCAGCGCCTCGGCGAGGAAGAGCTCGTTGCGCGGGTCTGCCGTCGATATCGCGACCGCGCGCTCGAGGTTCCGGATGCCTACGCGAGAGTCGATCCAGCCGGTGAAGAGCGGCAGCCTGGGCGTCACGGCGTGCAGGCGGCCGAGCAAGCGTCGTGGACCCCCCGCTTCGAGGGTCTCGTCGAGCGCCGCGGCGCGTTCGGCGTGGTCGCGAATGCGGCCGGCGACCCCTTGGAGCCCCGAGGCGAAGTAGCCGTGGTCCATCCCCCAGACCCCCCAGGCGATCGCTGCCCAGAAGCACGACTCGGCCTCGCCGGGAGCATCGCCCGCGCTGGCCGCGCGGGCGACCGCTGCCTCGGCGACTTCGACGGCGCGATCGAAGAGCGGCCGGGCGCCAGGGCCGTCGCGCAGCACGAAGTGACCTTGGAACCAGAGCGCATCGACCAGTTTCCCGGCGAGACGAGGGGTCGGTCCCCCGGTGGCGAGAGCCTCCTCGTAGGC
>CAYZBH010000101.1:1849-6738 GCA_964476605.1 uncultured Thermoanaerobaculia bacterium
GACGTGCACGGGTGCTATCGGACGCTGCGCAAGCTCCTGAAGAAGATCGAGTTCGCGAAGAGCGAGGATCGCCTCTGGTTCACCGGGGATCTGGTCAACCGGGGGCCGCGCTCGCTCGAGGTCCTCGAGTGGGCGGCGGACCACGACTGGCGGATCGAGTCGGTCCTGGGCAATCACGATCTCCACCTGCTCGCGGTGGCCTTCGGCGTCGCGGAGGAGCGACCGCGCGACACGCTCTCGCGGCTGCTGCGATCGAAGCGGAGCCTCGCTCTCCTCGATTGGCTCCGGCGCCGCCCGCTCCTGGTGCGCTCGGGGAAGCGGATCCTGGTCCATGCCGGGCTCCTCCCCCAGTGGAGCGTCGAGGAGGCCGAGAGCTCGGCGTCTCGTCTGGAAGGGAAGCTCCGCGGTGAGTCGGCGCCGCAGCTCCTCGCCGACCTGCGGCGCAAGGAGGCGCCGGGGGCGAGCTCGGCGAGCGAGGTGCGGACTCTTCAGGCCTTCGCGCTGATGCGGGCGGTCTCGAAGGAGGGCGAGCTCTGTCGTGAGTTCGCGGGCCCGCCGGAAGAGACGCCGAAGGGGTACTTCCCCTGGTACGAGGTTCCGGGCCGGAGGAGCGCCGGCGTCGAGATCGTCTTCGGCCACTGGGCGGCGGCCGGGTTTCGACGGGGCGCCGACTTCCTGGCGCTCGACAGCGGGTGCGCGTGGGGAGGGCGGTTGACCGCGGTGCGGGTCGAGGACGGCACGCTGCTCCAGGTGGCGAACGCCGATGCCTGAGGAGAGCGCCGGCGCGACGCTCGCGGTCGACGGCGCGCTCGATCCCGCGCGATTCCCGCGGACCCGGGAGGAGCTCTGGCGCGGCATCGCGCGCGGCTGGCAGCTCGGCGGTCAGGTCGTCGTCGTGCGCGACGGCGCGACCGTCGCCGACGCCGCCTTCGGCGAGGCGCGGGCCGGCGAGCCGATGCGCCGTGATCACCTGATGCTCTGGATGTCCTCCACCAAGCCGCTGGCGGCGCTCGCCATCGCCTGGCTCTGGGAGCGCGGCGCCCTGCGATTGGACGACCCCGTCGCGCGCTTCATCCCGGAGTTCTCGACCGGCGGCAAGGAGGGGGTGACGATCCGCCACCTGCTCACCCACACCGGGGGGCTGCGCATGCTCGACCCCGGCTGGCCCGACCTCGGCTGGGAGGGCATCGTGGCCAAGGTCGCCGCGCAGCGGCTCGAGCCGCGATGGGTGCCGGGGCGCAAGGCTGGCTACCACCTGGCTTCGAGCTGGTTCATCCTGGGCGAGCTCGTGCGGCGCCTCGACGGCCGACCCTTCGAGCGCTGGGTGCGCGAGGAGCTCTTCCTGCCGCTCGGCTGTGAGGACGCCTGGGTCGGGATGCCCGTGGATCGCTATCGCGGCTACGGCTCGCGTCTCGCTCCGATGGTCGCAACCGGCGAGGAGGCGCCGCCGCGCGAGCTCGCGCTCCATGCGGAGCCCCAGGTCACGGTCTGCTCGCCCGGCGGCAACGGCTGGGGACCGGTGCGCAGCCTCGCGCGCGTCTACGAGCTGCTCGCGGCCGGCGGGGCCCTCGAGGGCCGTCGTTTCCTCTCGCCCCAGACCGTCGAGGCGATCGCGGCGCGCCATCGCGTCGGCCTGGTCGACCAGACCTTTCGCACGCGGCTCGACTGGGGCCTCGGAGTCATCGTCAACTCGGCGCACTACGGGGATCCCGAGCTTCCCTACGGCTACGGGCCGCACGCCGGACCTCGTACCTACGGGCACAGCGGCGCGCGTTCCTCGACCGCGTTCTGCGATCCCGACGCCCGACTCGTGGTCGCGGTCGCCGTCAACGGCATGCTGCCCGACGCGGCGCATCGTGCGCGCTTCCACGCCTTGACCGCCGCGATCTACGAGGATCTGGCTATAATCGGGAGCGAGTGAACGAGAGGTCTCCCGTCGAGCCGCGCATCGTCCCGCGCGCGGAGCACGTCATCTCCCGCAGCAACATCCAGAAGGAGGCGCTGAAGGTCCTCTATCGCCTCCAGGGAGCGGGCTACTGCGGCTATCTGGTGGGCGGCGGAGTCCGCGACCTGCTGCTCGACCGCCAACCCAAGGACTTCGACGTCGCGACCGACGCGCGACCGCAGGAGATCCGCCGCCTCTTCCGCAACGCGCGGATCATCGGCCGGCGGTTCCGGCTCGCGCACATCCTCTTCGGCGACGTCATCGTGGAGGTCTCGACCTTCCGGCGCGAGCCCCGTCCCGGCGAGGGCGAGGAGGGTGAGGATCTCCTCATCCGGAGCGACAACGCCTTCGGGACCCCCGAGGAGGACGCGTTCCGGCGCGACTTCACGGTCAATGCCCTCTTCTACGACATCTCCGACTTCTCGATCCGCGACTACGTCGGCGGGATCGAGGATCTGAACCGGAAGACCCTGCGCACGATCGGCGACCCCTGGATTCGTTTCCGTGAGGACCCGGTGCGGATGCTCCGCGCCTGCGAGCTCGCGGGGCGCCTCGGCTTCACGCTGGAGCCTTCGACGCAGTCCGCGATCCACGAGCTCGCGGCGGAGATCGAGAAGGCCTCCCCCGCGCGCGTCAGCGAGGAGTTGGTCGAGCTCCTCCGTTCGGGCGCGACCGGAGCCGCCATGCAGTGGATGCTGGAGCTCGGCCTCCTGGAGGTGCTCCTCCCCGAGGCCTATGCCATGGTCGCCGCCGGGGAACGGGGTCTGGGGGAGTTCGGGCGCATCCTGCCGACCCTCGACGAGAAGGTCGCCGCGGGGGCCCAGGTCTCGGACGGTGCCCTGCTCGCCGCCCTCCTCCTGCCGTCGCTGCTGCTCCGGCGCTTCGACGTCGAGGCGGTCGCCGGGCGCGCCCTCGGCCGGGGGCAGCTCTCGGAGCTGGTGGGCGAGATCTCGGATCCCTTCCTCAAGAGGTTCGGCTTCTCGCGCCTGCGCGCCCAGCAGGCGCTCGCCGCGCTCGCGGGGTTCCTCCGTCTCTGCGAGCCGTCGCGGCTCGCCGCCGAGCGGCAACAGGTGACCTCGCGGGCCTGGTTCCCGGACGCCCTCTTCCTCTTCGAGCTCCTCGCCGAGGCCACCGGCGAGGGCTTCGAGGAGCTCGCGCAGTGGCGGGCCGCGGCGCGCCGCCGGCCGGTGCTCGCCTTCGGCGAGTCGGCGCCGGCCCAGGAGGAGGAGGCCGCGAGCCCCGCGGCGGCGGCTCGCCGCCGTCCTCGCCGCCGCCGCCGCCGCTGATCCCGCCCAAACGGGTGTCGTTATGATGACGAGCGCAATCGGAAACTAAGCGCTCCATCGGGTCGTGCGGGGGTGAGATGAGTTCGATTCTCGGGATGTTCCGCTCCACTCTGGCCAAGAAAGCGGTGATGGCGGTCACCGGGATAGCGCTCTTCGGGTTCGTGCTGGTGCACATGCTCGGAAACCTGAAGATGTATCTCGGTGAAGCGAAGTTCGATCACTACGCGGAGGGCCTCCGGGAGCTCGGCGCGCCCTTCTTCGGCCACGGACAATTGCTCTGGATCCTGCGGCTGGTGATGCTCGCCTGCGCCGTTCTGCACGTGACGTCGGCCTGGCAGCTGACCCGCCAGTCCTGGCGCGCGCGCCCGCAGGCGTACGCCGTCAAGGAATGGGTCCAGGCGACCTACGCGGCACGGACCATGCGGTGGGGGGGGCTGATCCTCCTGTTCTTCATCCTCTACCACCTCGCGCACCTGACGCTCGGGTGGGTGCACCCCGATTTCGTGGAGGGCAAGGCCTACCAGAACGTGGTGATCGGCTTCCAGGTCTGGTGGGTCTCCTGCTTCTACATCGCCGCCAACCTCGCCCTCGGCCTCCACCTCTACCACGGCCTCTGGAGCCTCTTCCAGACGCTGGGGTGGAACAACCCGCGCTGGAATCCGTGGCGACGGCGCTTCGCGACGCTCTTCGCGACCCTGATCACCGTCGGCAACGTCTCGTTCCCGGTGGCGGTGCTGAGCGGATTGGTGAGGTAGCCATGGTCGAACTCAAGGCACGCATTCCGGACGGTCCGATCGAGAAGAAGTGGGAACGCTGCAAGTTCGAGACGAAGCTGGTCAATCCGGCGAACAAGCGGCGCTTCGAGATCCTGGTGGTGGGCAGCGGCCTCGCCGGCGCTTCGGCGGCGGCCTCGCTCGGCGAGCTCGGCTACCGCGTCAAGTGCTTCTGCTTCCAGGACTCGCCCCGCCGCGCGCACTCGATCGCCGCGCAAGGCGGGATCAACGCCGCCAAGAACTACCAGAACGACGGCGACAGCGTCTACCGACTCTTCTACGACACGGTGAAGGGGGGCGACTACCGCGCTCGCGAGGCCAACGTCTACCGCCTGGCGGAGCTCTCGGTCAACATCATCGACCAGTGCGTGGCGCAGGGCGTGCCGTTCGCGCGCGAGTACGGCGGCACGCTCGCCAACCGCTCGTTCGGCGGGGCGCAGGTCTCGCGCACCTTTTACGCCCGCGGCCAGACCGGGCAGCAGCTCCTGCTCGGCGCCTACCAGGCCCTGGAGCGGCAGGTGGCCGCCGGCACGGTCAAGATGTATCCGCGCACCGAGATGCTCGATCTCGTGGTCGAGGAAGGACGGGCGCGCGGCATCGTGGTGCGCGACCTCGTGAGCGGCGTCGTCTCCCGCCATGCCGCGCACGCGGTGGTGCTGGCGACCGGCGGCTACGGCAACGTCTTCTTCCTCTCGACCAACGCCAAGGGGTCTAACGCCACCGCGATCTGGCGTGCCCACAAGCGGGGCGCCCTCTTCGCCAACCCCTGCTTCACCCAGATCCATCCGACCTGCATCCCGGTCTCGGGCGACTATCAGTCGAAGCTCACCCTGATGTCGGAGTCGCTGCGCAACGACGGCCGGATCTGGGTGCCGAAGAAGAAGG
>CAYZBH010000102.1:0-6579 GCA_964476605.1 uncultured Thermoanaerobaculia bacterium
CGGAGCGCCCAGGCGGCGCCGAGCGCGAGCACGGCGGCGAAGAGCCCGACTCCGACCTTGGAGAGCGTCGGAATGGCGAGCGCCAGGCCGGTGACCAGCACGTCATCGCTCACGATGGTGCCGCCGTTGCACTGGCTGAGCACCACGCGCCGCTCGAAGACCCAGGGGCCGAGCGGCCCGTTGATGAGACCGAAATAGACGGTGATCGGGGTGTTCGGCGGGAGCGGGAAGCTGGCGGTCACCGGGCCGCCGGTCGAGCTGTTGTAGAGGTGCCAGCCGTATTGCCCGTTGCCGCCGGGAACGCCGGCATCCTCGTCCATGTAGCGGTCGCCCGCGGCATCGACGATCGTGCGGAAACGCTCCGGGCCCCCCGAATAGCCGGCAAGCTCCATCGTGAAGCCGATCTCGAAGTTGTTGCAGCCGGTCGTGTCGAGCGACACGACGCTCCAGGTGATCGCGCTCCCTTGCGGGGCCAAGCCGCTCTCCGAGGCGGCGGCACCGTTCGGACTCGGCGAGTCCTGAGCGATCGTCGCCGTCGCGGGCGCGAGCAGGAGCGCGGACAGGAGGAGGAGCTGTGTCTTGCGGCGAAGGGAAACTCTCGGATTGCCGTCAGCTAGGTTGCGAGCGAACATGGTGATCCTCCGGTGAACCACACCCGGGCCGACCCCGGGGGGTTCCTCTCCGTGAAGACTAGGGCCAACCGGGAGGTTGGGCAAGGGGGGGCGCGGGAGGGAAGACCTCTTTCCCCTCGTCCTCGTCCCGTTCGGCGCGTTCTCGGCCGACCCAGCGAGCGCCCCTGAGGCGCCGCGCAGGCGCAACCGCGGCAGTGGACGCGGTCGCCTGCACGGCGGGTGGGGGACCGACTCGGGCTAAGTCCGCGCGGTGGCGCGCCGGCGCGCGAGGATCGCCGCCGCGGCGACGCCGAGCAGCGCGGCGAGCGCCACCAGCCCCGTGCGGTTCACGGTCGGAATCGCGAGGGCCTGGTTCGGGCAGACGGGCGCCGGGCCGGTGCAGACCTCGGAGGCGTCGTTGAAGCTGCCTTCGGTTGCGTAGAAGACAGTGGCGGCCGCGCCCGAGCCGTTCGTCAGGTAGAGGCCGATCCCCGTGGCACCCTGGAGAATGGGCTGCGTCACCTGGTAGACGTAGCACCAGGGGTGCGTGGCGCCGTCGGCGGGGACGGGAAGCTCGTAGTTGAAGAGATTGTTGCCATCGTCCCAGACGTTGAACCAGGCGGAGACGGTCCCGCCGACGTCGTTGGTCGTGATCGTTCCGCTCACGACGATGTAGCAACCGCTGACCCCTTCCGCGGTCAGGGTGCCGGAGGCGATCCCCGGGGTGGATCCCTCGCCTCCGAGCTGGGGGGCGTTGTCGAGGGCGAGGAGTGGAGCTGACAGGACGAGACCGGCCGCTACGAGGGTGGTGGCGACGGCGCGCAGCATGGAATGCCTCCAGTAGGGTTCGTAAATTCCGCGGCATAGTAGCACGCCGCGAACCCTCGCGCGAGTTCCTTCTCGAGCGGTGCCGCGAGGCCCCTAGCAGCCGCCGGTCCAGTTGCAGAGGAAGCCCGATTCGAAGCCGTCGATGAAGAGCGTGTCGGAGAAGAGGACGTTGACGCCGCCGGTGTCGCTGGTGCCGGAGAGGTCCTCGCGCGGCACGCCGATCGCGAGATCGACGCCGCTGTGGCCCTGGAAGCGTCCGACCGCGAGCGCGGCGCCGAACCAGTCCCCCTCCTCGGAAGGATTGATCGTCTGGAGCCACAGCTGACGGCCAGTGGTCGTGAGCCCGGAGCCGCTTCCGCGGACGACGTGCACGACGCCGGCCTCGGTGAGCGCGCCGAGCGACTCGCCGGGCACGCCGATCGCGAGGTCGTCGAAGCCGTCGGCGTCGAAATCGCCGGCGGCGAGCGCGGCGCCGAAACGGTCGAACGGGTCGGAGTGCTCGGGGGGGAGATCGTCCTGGGTCCAGAGCTGGTAGTTCCCGAAGAAGATGTCCGCCACGATCACCACGCCGGCGGATTCGGCGGGCACCGCCTCGAGGTCTTCTCCCGGCACGCCGATCGCGAGCTCCTCGTTGCCGTCGCCGTCGAAGTCGCCGGCCGCGAGCGCGGCGCCGAATTCGTCGAACGCCTCCGGCTCGCCGGGGGTTCCGCTGAGGCCCTCGGCGATGTAGCTCGCGGTCGGCGAACCGCTCAGCACGTCGGCGACCAGGGCCACCATGCCGGCGCTCGGCTCGTTGGCGTCGTCGCCGGCGCGTCCGGGGATGCCGATCGCGAGATGGGGCGGGACGTTGACGCCGAAGTCGGGGGCGGCGAGCGCGGCGCCGGCGCGGTCGAAATCCCCCGGCACGTAGTTGAGGACCGAGCCTCCGGGCGCGAGGAGGACGCTCGCGGCGCCATCGAGGCCCCCAACGGCCCCCGCGAGGACGTGCACGGCCCCGGCGTTCGGAATCGTCGGCGTCCCTTCGATGTCCTCGTCGGGCACGCCGATGACGAGATCGTCGATGCCGTCCTCGTCCAGGTCGGCCGCGAGGAGCGCGGTGCCGAAGTGATCGCCCGTCTGCGCCAGGCCGACGATGCCCGGCGTGTCCTGGGTGAAGAAGGCGTCGTTCGCGACGGTGAGACCGAGGACGCTGCCGTAGAGGACGTTGACCGCCCCGGCTTCGGAGACGAAGGCCGGCGCCTCGATCGATTCGCCGGGCACGCCGATCGCGAGATCGTCACAGAAGTCGTGATCGAAATCGCCGGCGGCGAGCGCGGCGCCGAACCGATCGCCGTCCTCGGCGGCGTCGAGGACACCCGGCGTGTCCTGAGAGAGCAGATCGCGTCCGGTGGTGCCGGGTCCGAGCTCGGTGCTGTAGAGGACCAGGACGTCTCCCGCGTCGGCGTGGCCGCTCACGCTGTCCCCCGGCATGCCGATCGCGAGGTCGTCGAGGCCGTCGCAGTCGAAGTCTCCAGTGGCGAGCGCGACGCCCATGTTCGCTCCCGTCTGCCGGGTGAGCCCGAGTCCCGGCGAGTCCTGGTTCCAGAACTGGGTCCCCGTGGAGCCGAGCTGTCCCGCGACCGGTGTCGCGAGCAGGGCGAGCCCGGCGGCGAGAAGGCGGAGCGAAGCGAAGCGGCGAACGGCAAGAGCGATGGGCATGATCGGCTCCTCGGTCGAGGAGCGGAGACTCCGTCCGTGCGGGGCTCCGAGTCCTTACCGGCCCCTTACGGCTCGCTTCCGGTTTCCTCACGGCCGCGCCGCGCCCCCGGGGAATGCGGACGGCGCCGGCGGCGATCGCCCCGTCGCTGTGGAGTCCTCCTCAGAGCGACCGCTGGAGGTAGACGACGTCGAAGCGCTCGCCGTGCTTCTCGCCGATGTCGCGGAAGCGGCCGCACTCGCGAAAGCCGTGGCGCTCGTGGAAGCGGAGGCTCCCCGCGTTGCGCGAGGAGACGCTCGCCAGGATCTGGGTGATCCCCCGCTGGCGCGCCCCGTCGAGGAGAAAATCGAGGAGCCGTTCGCCGACGCCCTGGCCGGTCGCGTCCGGGCGGAGGAAGTAGGTGATCTCGGCGGTTTTCGCGAAGGTCGACATCGGGTGAAACGGGCGGAGCATCCCGAAGCCGATCACCTCGCCCGACGCGTCTCGCACCGCGGCGTTGGGGTAGCCACGGCACATGCCGAGCAGCGTGTCGTAGAAGGGGGGCGGGAGGGTCGTTTCGGGGTAGGCCGCGAAGCTCGTGACGACGTAGTGGTTGAAGATGGCCAGGACCGCGTCGCGGTCCCCGGCCGTGAGCGGGGACAGGGTGAAGGTCACGCTCGCCTCCTTGGCCGCGGAGGACCGGAGCCCCCTCCCTCCGCTCCGCGCGCGCCGATCCCGATGGGGATCGGCGGAACTAGCCTATCGACTCGGCCAAGCGTTGCAACGGACCGATCGCCCGGCCGGCGAGGTAGAGCCCGACGCCGAAGGCGGTGTGGGAGGCGACACTCTTCCAGCGCGCCTGCGCTGGCTTGGGGGCCTTGGAGGAGGCGACGCCGAGCCCGAGCGCTGGCTGGAGCAGCAGGAAGGGGAAGACGAGGGTGACGACGCCGTAGGCGAGCGCCGGGAGGAGCATCGGCCGCGCGAGCCACTCGGCTCCGGCGAAGAGGAGGAAGCCGATCGCGAGCGAGATGCCGATCGCGTAGTGCGCCATCCAACCCGCCGCGCGTTCGAAGCGCCTGGCCGGCGCCGCACCGATCCGCGCGTGCCGAAAGGTCCCCGCGGGCATGTGGAGGAGCCACCTCCCGAGCAGGCAGAAGTCGAGCGACGGGATCCCGAACGCCCGCTTCAGGAAGAGATTCCAGAGGTCCATCGCCAGCGTCGCGCCAATCCCCAGCACCAACGCGGCGACGATCCAGCTCCTGCCGATTTCCATCGCCCCTCGCTTCCGTGGACCGCATCCCGCCGGCTCGCGCCGCCGCTGGGGGCGCGCAGAACGTCAGGGTGAGTCTCCGGATGGGAAGAGACGGACTCCGCCCGGCGAGTTCCCGGGTTCCCGGCGGCGGCCTGACCCTGGTCCCGGCGCTTCGACCGGAGCCTTCGTTCTACTGCGCGAGGCGGCGGCGCAGGGCGACGAAAGCGACCGCGGCCAGCAGCAGGACCAACGCCGCCACGCCCCAGGGCGACAGGACGGGAATCGCCGCGGCCGGCGTCGCGATCCCGGAGCAGTAGCCTTGCGCCGAGAAGGAGACCTCCTCCGGAAGGCCGTTCCCGGCGAGGCTGGTGAGGGTCATGGTCAGGGGATTGGCGACCGGCGCCACGTTGTAGGGAGTCGTGTTGATCAAACCGGCCGTGTAGGTGCCCAGCGAGTTCTGGAACGAGAGGGTGTAGATGACGGTGCCCGTGCCGTCGGTCACGTCGATGCGGAGCGCCTCCTGCCCAGCGCCGGTGTTGTCGCGGTCGAGGATGCAGGCTCCGGTCCCGGCGGCGGTGAAATCGGTGCAGGTGAATTGCACCGTCCCGAGATACTGCGCCATCTCGAGCAGTTGGTTCCCGGTCTGTGGAGTCCCGTTGACCGCCAAGTGGGAGGCGTCGCCGACGGCCGTTCCGATCGCGGCGGCGGCACCGACTCCGGCCAGCAGGAGGAACATCGAGACGAGAAACGGGATCCTCTTCATGGCAACGCTCCCTTCGAGAGCAAGGTGCGTCAGATCGGACCGGCGGGGGCGCTCTTCCGCTCCCCCTTGGCCGGTCTGATCATCGATAGCCGCCTGTCGATCCTTGTCGCGTAGCAACCCTATCCTACTACCGATCGAGGGCCTCAGCGCGTCGCCTTTCGGGCCCGCGGTACCCGAGCGGCAAGCAGCAACCTCGCAGGCGGAACGGGCGTGCCGGGCAAAGCGCGGCGAGGCCCCCGGACCGTGCCGGGCCGCGAGGGATCTCCCGAGCTCAGGGCGTGCAGGGAAACGCCTCGATGTCGAGGAGCGACGCGAAGGTCTGGCCGGGAGGGCTGACGTAGGGGTAGACCTGCCCGGTCACGGTGTCGGTGACGCTCAGCGTGACGCCGAGATTGGTGAGGCCGGAGGCGAAGACCCAGTAGTGGCCGTTGGTTCCGCAGCCGTCGAGGACCTTCACGAAGACTTCCAGGTTCTCCGGAGCGAAGAAGGTGAACTTCACGCTCTCGTCGCTCTCGAGCGACGGCTTCGCGGAGCCTATCGGTCCTCCGTGCTGGCTGGCGTCGAAGATCACGTCGAGGGCGAAGCGGCGATGCTGAAGGCAGGCCCGGGTCCGAGAGGGCACGCATCCGATCGTGCCCTCTGCCGGCGAGGCCTCCGACACTCCCGGGAAGAAGGGTCCCAAGGCCGTCGCCAGCTTCGGCTGTTGGCTGAGGTAGATCGGAAGACTTCCCTGGAGCCGGTAGAAGCCTCCCATCATGAGAAGCAGGTCTCCCGACGCGCTGAACAAGGGGCTGGCCGGTCCCAGGGAGTACCAGCTCGCGATCCGCGTCCGATGGTGCCCGGGCACGGTCAGCCGGTCGAGGAACTCGACGCACCCGGTATCGCAGTGTTCGGCTCCCGTGAGGAAGAGGTCTCCCGTCGACGGCTCGAAGGCGAAGTCGGAGATTCCGTACGAGGACTCGAAGGTGAGAATCGGTTCGACGTCCCCGGTGACTTTGTCGATCGTCGCGAGCTCCTTGTTGTACTCGGTCCAATAGGAGAGTACGGCGTAGAGCGTTCCGTCGGGCGAGAACTTGGGTGTCGAGTGATAGCCGAAATACGCTGGCGGAAGCTCGACGCCCGCCTCCGGTCGTACGGCGCCCGGGGCGAGGCGGCCGAAGGCTTGGCGGCCGTTTGAGGCGTCGTAGTAGTCGACCCAGAGCGCGCCTGTCGCCGGCTCCCGCGCCACTCCGAAGTAGATGAGCGCACCGGAGACGTCGCCGGAAGCCTGCATCGTCCACTGCGCCTCGCCGGTCGTGAAATCGACCTCGAAGGCCTGGAGCTTTCCGTACTGCGTGGTCCAGAAGGTCTCCGCGCCGGCCGTTCCGGCCCAGAGCGCGAGGCCACCGGCGAGCAGCCGGGTCACGACCCATCGTTCGCTTCTCATGAAGGCCCTCCCGGGCGTACGTCG
>CAYZBH010000103.1:0-6298 GCA_964476605.1 uncultured Thermoanaerobaculia bacterium
TCAGCTGACCGGCTTGCCGGTCGAGTCGACGCGCACGACCGGGCCGAGGCCGAGCTCCTTCAGACCCGCTTCGACCTTGGCGGCGTCCCCCACCACCAGGATCGAGGCGGCGGCGGGCTTGGCGTACTTCGCCGCCGCGGCGCGCGCCTGCTCGAGCGTCACCGCGGCGACGCCGTCGGCCGAGCGCTGGAGCTCGGTCATCGCCAAGCCGTCGCGCCAGAGGCCGGCGACCTCGTCGGCCACGCGCTGATAGGCCTCGAACTGCTGCGCGTAGCCCCGGAGCTTGCGGAGCTTCGCGGTCTCGAACTCCTCGGCGGTGATCGGCTTGCCGCCCGCGATCGCCTTCATCTCGGCGTCGAACTCGACCACCGACTCCTTGGTCTTGTTGGTCTGCACGCCGCCGCCGGCGAACCAGACGCCCGCTTCCCGCAGGAGCCCGAGGCTCGAGAAGACACCGTAGGAGTACCCCTTGTCCTCGCGCAGGTTGAGATTCAGGCGAGTGCCGAAGCCGCCTCCCCCCCAGACCGCGTCGGCGAGCTCGAGCGCGTCGTAGTCGGGCGTGCGCCGCTTCGGGGCGGGCTGGAACTGCGACACGACGCTTTGCGCCGCGTCCTGCCGATCGACCAGGTAGATCGTGCCTCCGGCCGCCGGCTTCGGAGCCGGAATCGCGACCGCTGGCGCCTCCCCCTTGGCCCAGGAGCCGAAGTGGGCTTCGGCGACCCGCTTCGCCTCGGCGAGCGTGACGTCGCCGACGAAGACGAGCGCCGAGCTCCCCGGCTTGAAGCGCGCGGCGTGGAAGGCCGCGAGGTCGTCGCGGGTGATCTTCCCGACCGTCGCCGGCAACCCCTGCGCCGGGCGGCCGTAGGGGTGATCCGCGCCGAAGGCGAGGATCGAGCGCACCCGGCCGGCGAGCGCGTTGGCGTTCTTCTCCTGCTGGCCGAGCGCGTCCAGGTGCCGCTTCGTCTCCCGCTCGATCTCGGAGGCCGGGAAGGTGGGGTTCTCGATCACGTCGGCGACGATCGCGAGGGCCGCGTCCAAGTTCCGCTTGAGCACCTCGAAACCCAGCTGCGCGGCCTCGCGCTGCGCGCCACCGCCGAGCGTCGTCCCGAGGTCGCCCAGGGCCTCCTCGATCTCGAGCGCCCCGCGAGTCTTGGTTCCCATGTCGAGCGTCGCCGCCGTCAGGTAGGCGACCCCCTCCTTGCCGGGGGGATCGGCGATCGCGCCGGCACGGGTGACGAAGTCGACCGCCACCTTGGGGAGGTCGCTGCGCGAGATGACGAAGAGCTCGAGCCCGTTGCCGAGCTTCGCGGACTCGACCTTCGGCGCCTGGAAGCGACGATCGGCGCCGAGCTCCGGGACCACCGAGCGGTCGATCGGCGCCGCGGTCGGGCGCCCGGAAGTCTCGGGGTGGAAGCGGATGAGCAGGCGGTTCGGCGTGTCGAGCCAGCGCCCGACCGCGCTCTTCAGGCTCTCCACGGTGACCGCGCGATAGCGCGCGAGGTCCCAATCGAAGCGTCCCGGATCCCCGAGGAAGGTGGCGTACTGGTTCAGGCGGTCGGCCTTGCCGCCGAAGCCGCCGATCCGCTCGAGGCCGGAGACGAAGTCGAACTCGAGCTTGGTGCGCGCCCGGTCGAGCTCCGCCTGGGTCGGACCCTCCTTCGCGAGCCGGGCGATCTCCGCCGTCACCGTGCGCTCGATCTCGCCGAGATCCGCACCCGGCCGCGCGGTCGCGATGACCACGAACCAGCTCGCGATCTCCTGCGAGTTGTTGAAAGCCTGGACGGCGGTCGCGAGTTGGCGATCGTAGACCAGCGTCTTGTTGAGGCGCGAGGCGAGCCCGTCGGCGAGAACGCTCGCCGCGAGGTCGATCTCGGCCTCCTGGGGCGCGTAGTACTCGGGGGTCGGGAAGGCCATGTAGACCCGCTCCTGCGGCACGCGATCGGCGACCTCGACGATCTTCTCCCCCGCGAGCACCGGGATCCAGCGCTCCGGCCGCGCCAGCGCCGGGCCCGGCGGAATCGGACCGAAGTACTTCTCCACCAGCCGCTTCGCTTCCGCCGGATCGAAGTCGCCGGCGATCGTGAGCGCCAGGTTGTTCGGCGTGTAGTAGGTGCGGAAGAACTCCTTCACGTCCTCGAGCGAGGCGGCCGTCAGGTCCTCCTGGCTGCCGATCACCGGCCACGAGTAAGGGTGGCCGGCGGGGAAGAGATTCTCCGCTAGGAGCATGTACCAGCGGCCGTAAGGGGTGTTCTCGAGCCCCTGCCGGCGCTCGTTCTTCACCACGTCGCGCTGATTGTCGAGCTTCACCTGGTCGGTCGCGTCAGCGAGGGTCGCCAGCCGGTCCGACTCGAGCCAGAGCAGACGCTCGAGGTTGGCCGAGGGGACGGTCGCGAAGTAGTTCGTGCGATCGGTGTTGGTGGTGCCGTTGACGCCCCCCTCGAAGAGGTTCGCCCCCGCCTTCTCGACGTAGGCGAAGTAGTCCTCCTTCGCATTGGTCGAGCCCTGGAACATCATGTGCTCGAAGAGGTGGGCGAAGCCGGTCCGTCCCGGCTTCTCGTTCTTCGAGCCGACGTGGTACCACTGGTTGACGTGCACGATCGGGAGCTTGCGGTCGACGTGCAGGATCACCCGCAGGCCGTTCGGCAGCACGTACTGCTCGAACTCGACCTTCGGGGTCTCGGGGGCGGCCGGCGCGGAGGCGCCGAGCGGCGCCGTGAGCGCGGTCATGAGAAGCAGGGCGAAGCTGACGCGGGACATGGGCGAATCTCCTTCGACATGGGCGTTCGTGGGCCTCTCCGGACGAGGGGTCGCGAGGTGACATACGTCGCGCCCCGCCCGGGGGTTCTCGCGGGCATCCTATCGCCCGCTCCTCGCGCTCGTCGTCCGGGCCGGGCGGGGTCCGGGGAGGGTCAGTCCCCCTCTTCGGCGCGGATCGGAAAGAGCTCGGCCTGCTTCTCGAGGGTGCGCGGCGGAACCCGGTAGTCGCCGCTCCAGCAGGCCGTGCAGTAGCTCTCCTGGGCGCCCCCCACCGAGGCGAGCAGCCCTTCGAGCGAGAGGTAACCCAGCGTGTCGGCCTCCACGAAGGAGCGGATCTCCTCACGCGACTGCTGGGCGGCGATGAGCTCCTCGCGCCGCGGCGTGTCGATGCCGTAGTAGCAGGGCCAGCGCGTGGGAGGCGAGGAGATCCTGAGATGAACCTCCACCGCCCCGGCCTCGCGCATCATGCGCACGATCTTCCGCGAGGTGGTGCCGCGCACGATCGAGTCGTCGATCAGCACCACGCGCTTGCCCGTGATGAGGGCCTTGACCGGGTTGAGCTTCACCTTGACCCCGAAATTGCGGATCGACTGGCGCGGCTCGATGAAGGTGCGGCCGACGTAGTGGTTGCGCGTCATGCCGAGCTCGAAGGGGAGCCCGGACTCGCGCGCGTAGCCCAGGGCGGCATAGAGGCCGCTGTCGGGAACCGGCACGACGACGTCCGCCGCCGCCGGCGCCTCGCGCGCCAGCTGCTCGCCCAGACGGCGTCGCACCTCGGCCACCGAGTCGCCGAAGATCTGGCTGTCGGGGCGCGCGAAGTAGACGTGCTCGAAGACGCAACGCGCCGGCTGCGGCCGCCCCGGAATCCGGAAGCTCTGGAGCTTCCCTTCCGATGCCACCGCCACCTCCCCCGGCTCGAGCTCGCGCGAGAGCCGCGCGCCCAGCAGATCGAAGGCGCACGACTCCGAGGCGAAGCAGCGCGAGCCGTTGATCTCCCCCACGGCGAGCGGCCGGAAACCGTAGGGGTCGCGGGCCGCGATCAGCGCCTGGTCGGTGATGACGAGCAGGCTGTAGGCCCCCTCGACGTCCGAGAGCGCGCCGATCAGCGACTCCACGAGGTCGGCGCGCGGGTTGCGCGCCATCAGGTGGAGGATCACCTCGGTGTCGCTGGTGGTCTGGAAGATCGACCCCTCGCGTTCGAGCTGGGTGCGGATGCCGGCGGCGTTCGTGAGGTTGCCGTTGTGCACCAGACCGATCGGGCCCATCGAGGTCTTCACCACGATCGGCTGCGCGTTGGTGACCACGGAGGAGCCGGCGGTCGAGTAGCGCGTGTGCCCCATCGCGCGCCGCCCGGGGAGGCGCTGCAGCACCTTGGCCGGGAAGATGTCGGCGACGTGCCCCATGCCTCGCTCGACGTGCAGCCGCTCGCCGTCCCAGGCGGTGATCCCCGAGCTCTCCTGCCCGCGGTGCTGCAGGGCGTAGAGCCCGAGGTAGGCCAGGTTCGCGGCGTCGTCCGCCCCCTCGATGCCGAAGATGCCGCACATGGTTCGGGGAACCCTAGCCCAATCCGAGCGCCTTGGGGAGCGCGGTCCGCCAGATCTCGGCGAGCTCGGCGACCTCCGCCACCAGGGTGCCGCCGTCGAAGCCGATCTCGAGCCGTTCGCCGCCGACCTCGCCGATGTCCGCGGCCGGAACTCCGAGCTCTTCCGCGAGCTTCAGGAAGCGCTCGATCTGGTGGTCGCGGACGGCCACGATCGCCCGCCCCTGGCTCTCCGAGAAGAGCGCCGCGGGGGCGAGAGCGGTCGTGAGGCGGGCGCCGAAGCCCAACCCCATCGCGAGCTCCGCCAGCGCCACCGCGAGACCCCCTTCGGCGATGTCGTGCGTGGAGCGCGCGACCCCCTGCGCCACCGCCGTCCGCATCAGGCGCCCGAGGCGCGCCTCGGCTTCGAGGTCGACGCGCGGCGGCGCGCCCGTCTCGATGCCGTGGAGGAGCCGGAGGTAGGCCGACCCGCCGAGCTCGCAGCGATCCTCGCCGAGGAGAATCACGTGGTTGCCGGCGCGGCGGAAGTGGATCCCCGGCACCTCCCCGAGGTTGTCGATGACACCGACCATGGCGACCGTCGGCGTGGGATGGATCGAGCGCCCGTCGGTCTCGTTGTAGAGCGAAACGTTGCCCGAGATCACCGGCACGCCGAGCGCCCGACAGGCCTCCGCCATGCCGCGCACCGCTTCCCGGAACTGCCACATCACCTCCGGGTTCTCGGGATTGCCGAAGTTGAGGCAGTCGGTCACTCCGATCGGCTCGGCCCCCGCCATGGCGAGGTTGCGCGCCGCCTCCGCGACCGCCTGCGCGCCCCCCACCCGCGGCGAGAGCGCGCAGTAGAAGGGGTTGACGTCGGAGGAGAGAGCGAGCCCGGAGGGGGTCCCCTTGAGCCGCAACACGGCGGCGTCCCCTCCGGGCCCGATCACGGTGTTGGTACGCACCGTGGAGTCGTACTGCCGGTAGATCCACTCCTTGCTCGCGAGCTCTGGGGTCGCGAGCAGCGCGCGGAGCGCCGCCGCCGGATCGTCGAGCGCCGGGAGCGCCGGCAGCGTCCAGCGTGCCGGGAGGTCGGCCGGCTCCTCGACCGGCCGCCGGTAGACCGGCGCGTCGTCGGTGAGCGGCGCGACCGGCATCGACGCCTCGAGCTTGCCGCGGTGGCGGATCTCGGCACGCCCCCCCGACTTGAGCTCGCCGATCTTCGCGACCTCGAGCCCCCAGCGGCGGAAGACCCGGGCGATCTCCTCCTCGCGGCCGCGCTTGGTGACGATCACCATGCGCTCCTGCGACTCGGAGAGCATCATTTCGTAGGCGGAGAGCCCCGGCTCGCGCAGCGGCACCTGGTCGAGATCGAGCGTAAAGCCGACCTTGCCGCGCGAGACCATCTCGAAGGTCGAGCTCGTGAGCCCGGCCGCCCCCATGTCCTGGATGGCGACGATGGCGGAGGAGCGCATCGCCTCGAGGCAGGCCTCGAGCAGCACCTTCTCGGTGAAGGGATCTCCGACCTGAACGGTCGGCTTCTTCTTGGCGCTCTCGCCGTCGAAGGCCTCGGAGGCCATCGAGGCGCCGTGGATGCCGTCGCGCCCGGTGCGCGAGCCGGCGTAGAGGATCGCGTTGCCGGGGCCGCTCGCCTTGGCGCGGAAGATCCGCTCCTTCCGCGCCACGCCGAGCGCGAAGGCGTTGACCAGGATGTTGCGGTCGTAAGCCGGGTGGAAGCGGGTCTCGCCCCCCACCGTCGGGATGCCGACGCAGTTGCCATAGGTGCCGATGCCGCGCACCACGCCGTCGACCAGCGAACGCATCCGCGGCGCCTCGATGGCGCCGAAGAAGAGCGAGTCCATGCAGGCGATGGGCCGTGCTCCCATGGTGAAAATGTCGCGCAGGATGCCGCCCACGCCGGTCGCCGCCCCCTGGTAGGGCTCGATGTAGCTCGGGTGGTTGTGCGACTCCATCTTGAAGACCGCCACCCAGCCGTGGCCGATGTCGACCACGCCGGCGTTC
>CAYZBH010000104.1:0-6250 GCA_964476605.1 uncultured Thermoanaerobaculia bacterium
ACTACCAGGGTATCTAATCCTGTTTGCTCCCCACGCTTTCGCGCCTCAGCGTCAGAACCGGTCCAGGTAGCCGCCTTCGCCACCGGTGTTCCTCCCAATATCTACGCATTTCACCGCTACACTGGGAATTCCACTACCCTCTCCCGGCCTCAAGCCGGGCAGTTTCCGAGGCAGTTCCTCAGTTGAGCTGAGGGATTTCACCCAGGACTTACCCAGCCGCCTACGCGCCCTTTACGCCCAATAATTCCGAATAACGCTCGCCCCCTCTGTATTACCGCGGCTGCTGGCACAGAGTTAGCCGGGGCTTCCTCTGGGGGTACCGTCAAGTCCGCCGACTGTTTGCCGACGGCCCTTCGTCCCCCCTAACAGGAGTTTACAATCCGAAGACCTTCATCCTCCACGCGGCGTTGCTGGATCAGGGTTTCCCCCATTGTCCAATATTCCCCACTGCTGCCTCCCGTAGGAGTCTGGACCGTGTCTCAGTTCCAGTGTGGCCGATCACCCTCTCAGGCCGGCTACGGATCGTCGCCTTGGTGAGCCGTTACCTCACCAACTAGCTAATCCGGCGCGGACCCCTCCCGGAGCGATAGCTTGCAAGCAGAGGCCATCTTTCCTCCCGGAGCCGAAGCTCCGAGAACGTATGCGGTATTAGCCCGAGTTTCCCCAGGTTATCCCCCACTCTAGGGCAGGTCATCCACGTGTTACTCACCCGTTCGCCGCTCTACTCGGGGCCGAAGCCCCTTTCGCGCACGACTTGCATGTGTTAAGCACGCCGCCAGCGTTCATTCTGAGCCAGGATCAAACTCTCCAGTTTAGATCCTGTGACCGCATCGGGCCGGCTAAGGACCCGAAGCGGAGCTTGTTACATCTTGGTCGCTCGCCGAAGCGAGCGGAATCAGACGTTGGCACTTCCTCTGTTCAGTTTTCAAAGAACCGACTTGCGACATCTCCACGACCTCGCGGGCGCGGATTTGTGAATCTATCGAGACGGCACCCGGCTGTCAAGACCCGAAGCGAATCCATCTCGCTCTCGACCCTTCATTCTGCGGCTGCTGTTCCGGGGGGCCCTCGCGGGCTCTTCGGGACTGCTGCAGTGACTTCCGGGTTCGCACCGCAAGCGCAGACTTCGCGCTGCGGGAAACGAATCGTAGGCAATCGCCTGGCGCCTGTCAACCCCCCTCGGAGCGGCCTGCCGAAGCCCCGCCCGCGGGATCCGCGAAGATGACCCGGCGTCCTTCGATCCGCCACCGTTCGCAGAGCAGTCTGCGCAACGCGTCGACGTAGGCCCGGTGCTCCTCTTCGAGGATCCTCGCAGCGAGCGCGTCCTCGTCGTCACCGTCGCGCACCGGCACCGTGCGCTGCACGACGATCGGACCGCTGTCGAGCCCGGAGTCGACGAAGTGCACGGTGCATCCGGAAACCTTGACGCCCGCGGCGAGCGCCTGGCGTTGCGCATTCAGGCCTGGAAACGAAGGCAAGAGGCTCGGATGGATGTTGAGGATGCGGCCGGCGAAGCGCTCGACGAATTCCGGCGAGAGCAGACGCATGTAACCCGCGAGACAGATCCACTCGACGTCCGCCGCCGCGAGCGCCGAGAGAACCTTTCGTTCGTGCGCCGCTCGCGACGCCTCGCCCTGATGCGCAATCGCCAGGGCGGGAATCCCGAGGGCCTGCGCCCGCTCGAGGCCCGGCGCCTCGGCCACGTTGCTCACCACGAGAACGATTCGGGCGGGAACGCGCGTCGCGGCGATTCCGCTCGCGAGGGCGACGAAGTTGCTGCCGCGCCCCGAGAGCAACACGCCGAGTCGCGCGATCGGTGACCTCGTTGTCGATGACGTCATGGTGGGGTTCCCGACTGCGGCCCGATCCTAGCGGACGGACGCGCCTGGCGCGCCTCGTCGGCCTGAGAGAGAATCGCCGTCATCGCCCCTGCGGGGCGCGGAGGGTGCTGATGGCCATGATTCCGAGGGACTCCGGCTCGTTCCACAGCCAGCTGGCGACGATCCACTCGAATCTCAGGCTCCAGCTTCCCGGAATCGAACGCATCGCGGTCGCGATCTACGATCGCTCCACCGACCTGCTGCGGACCTTTCTCCACTCGACCGACGGACCGGTTCCGTTCAGTCTGCTGGAGGCCCGCCTCGCCGACGTCCCATCGCTGGCGCACCTGGCCGCGGCCCATGAAGATCGCGTGCTCAACGATCTCTCGAGGTTGCCTTCGACGCCAGCGACGCACACGCGACTTCTCGTCGAGCGCGGATTCCGATCCAGCTACACGCTGCCGTTCTACGAGCTCGGCCAACTGCGCGGCTTCGTCTTCTTCGACTCGTCGGAGGCCGGCTTCTTCACGCCACCCGTCGTCCGGCACCTGGCGACCTTCGCCCATCTCGTCTCGCTCCTCGTGCTCGAGGCGCTGGCGCCGGCCAACGTCCTGCGGTCGGCGATCGAGGTGGCGCGCGAGCTCACGCACCTGCACGATTCCGAGACCGGCGCCCATCTCGACCGCATGGCACGCTACTCGGGCCTGATCGCCCGCGCCGTGGCGGGACGGGAGGGGCGCGACGAGGAGTTCGTCGAGTTCGTGTTGCTGTTTGCGCCGCTCCACGACATCGGCAAGATCGCCATTCCCGAGGACGTGCTGCTCAAGCCCGACCGGCTCACCGAGGACGAGATCGCGGTCATGCGGACCCATGTCGAACGCGGCGTCGTGCTCATCGAGTCCATGGCGTCGGCGTTCGGTCTCGGTCAGATGGAGCACCTGGACGTCCTGTTCAACATCGTGCGGTTCCACCACGAGTGCTGGGATGGAAGCGGCTATCCGCAGGCCATCGGCGATCGCTCGATTCCCCTCGAGGCCCGGATCGTCAGCGTCGCCGACGTCTTCGACGCCCTCACCACGGAACGCCCCTACAAGCGGGCCTGGACCAACGCAGAGGCCTTCGCGTTCCTCGAGGAAGAGGCGGGTCGGCGTTTCGATCCGGAATGCGTCCACGCGTTCGTCACCGAGCGCGCCCGCGTCGCCGAGATCCAGGCGCGATTCCGCACGCCGGACGACCGTCTCGCCGGTTTCCGCGAGGCCTATCTCGACGAGTGGTGATCCGTCGCGTCGTCGAGCGGCGCGTCGTCCTGCACCAGCCCGAGGTCGTAGAGGACGCCGCCCTCCCCGGAGCGGACGACGCCGATCGGGAACGCCCGCTGCCCAGCCGTCGCCAGGGTGCGCGAGACTTCCGCGAGCCGCGCGGGCTCGACGATCGCGACCATGCCGACGCCCAGGTTGAAGACGCGGAGCATCTCCTCGAACTCGACCTCCCCACGCTCCTGGAGGACGCGATACGGGTGAGGGATCTCCCAGGCGCCGATCTTGATCTCGGCGCGCAGACCCTCGGGAAGCACGCGCGGCACGTTGTCGGTCAATCCACCTCCCGTGACGTGCGCGAGAGCGTGCAAGCCGGGGTGTCCCAGGAGCGGCGCGAGCGGCTTCAGATACGAGAGATGCGGCTGCAGCAGCCATTCTCCGACTCGTCGCCGCTCGGGGTCGCCGGGAATGCGGTCCCGCAGCGAGAGCTCCATCACGTCGAAGAAGACCCTGCGTGCCAGCGAGTAACCGTTGGTGTGGAGGCCTGCCGACGGAAGCGCCAGGAGGACGTCGCCCGCGCGGACCCTCGAGCCGTCGAGCAACGCCGGACGATCGGCCAGGCCGACGATGAAGCCGACGAGCTCGTAGTCGCCGGCCTGATAGAAGCCGGGCATCTCGGCGGTCTCGCCTCCCAGCAGGGCGCATCCATTCTCGCGGCACCCCGCGGCGACGCCTCGAACCAGCGAGACCATCTCGCGCGGCTCGAGCTTTCCCGCGCCGACGTAGTCGAGAAAGAAGAGGGGTTTCGCGCCCTGAACGAGAATGTCGTTGACGCAGTGATTGACGAGGTCGCGACCGACCGTCGAGAAGTCGCCGGCCATCCGGGCCACGGCCAGCTTGGTCCCGACGCCGTCGGCCGACGCGACCAACACCGGCTCGACGAGCCCGGAGAGCTCGGGCCGGAAGAGCCCTCCGAAGCTGCCGATCTCCGAGAGAACGCCCGGCGTGAAGGTCTGCCGGGCCAGCTTCTTGACCTCGGAGAGCGCCTTCTCCTGGGCTTCGATGTCGACGCCAGAGGCCGCGTACGCGCTCTTGTCTCGTCCTCGCTTCACCTCGACGATCCTAGCTCAGCGCCGGCCGGGGTCGACCCGGGCTAGGATGGGCGCGATGCCTCGCGCATCGAGTCGGCCCGCTCGCCCGCCGCACCGGTCGGTCGGCGTCAACGTCCTGCGACGCGAAGGACGCGAGAAGCTCACGGGCCGGGCCAGCTATGCGTCCGATCTGGCGGTGCCCGAAGCCTGGTGGGGGCTCACGGTCCGATCCCCGCACGCGCGCTCTCGCATCGTGGCGATCGAGCGCCACCCCGGTTACGACTGGTCGCGCTGCGCGGTGGTCACGGCGGCCGACCTCGAGCGCGCTCATCGCGCCAACGTCGTGCACCTGATTGCCGACGATCAACCCTTCCTCGCCGCGGAGATCTCGGAGCACGCCGAGGAGCCCGTTGCGCTGGTCGCCGCGCCGACGCGCGTCGAGGCGGAACGTGCGGCGGCGCATCTGCGGATTCGCTACGCGCGGCTCCCCGCCGTCCTCGATTTCGAGCGTTCCCGCCGCGTCTTCGCCCGCTATCGGATCGAGAAGGGAGACGTCGACGCTGCCTTCGCACGGGCTGCCCTCGTGGTCGAGGGCACCTATCGCGTCGGCGCCCAGGAGCACGCCTACATCGAGCCCAACGGCATGGTCGCTTGGCCGCGCCGGGATGGCGTGCGCGAAGTCAAGGGCTCCCTGCAATGCCCGTTCTACGCCGTCGCGGCGCTCGCTCGTCTCTTCGGCGAGCCGCCGGAGTCGATCCGCGTCGTGCAGGCGACGACCGGCGGCGGATTCGGCGGCAAGGAGGAGTTCCCTGACATCGTGGCCGGCCACGCGGCATTGCTGGCCGAGGCCTGCGGCCGCCCGGTGCGCCTCCTGTACGACCGCGCCGAGGACATGGTCGCGAGCACGAAGAGGCACCCGGGCCGGATCCTCCATCGGACCGCGCTCGACCTCGAGGGCAGGCTCCTCGCCCAGGAGATCGACGTCCTGCTCGACGGCGGCGCCTACACCACGCTCTCGCCCGTCGTTCTCTCGCGGGCCGTGCTGCACGCCGCCGGCCCCTATCGCTGCGACAACGTTCGCATCACGGGCCGCGTCATGCGCACGAACACGCCACCCTCGGGCGCCTTTCGCGGCTTCGGCGTGCCGCAGGTCGCTTTCGCGCTGGAACGGCACCTCGACCGCGTCGCCGCGGCTGCCGGCATCGAGCGGGTCGAGCTGCGGCGCCGGAACCTCCTCGCGGACGGCGAGACGACGGCGACCGGGCAGGCCGTCGTGGACGCCGGCGCGAGCCGGCAGGCACTCGAGGCCGTCCTCTCCCGGACACGCTGGCGGGCGGCCGAACGCGCCCACGCGCGCTTCAACCACCGCGAGCGCACGAAACGGCGAGGGCTCGGACTCGCCTGCTACTTTCACGGCACCGGCTTCACGGGCAACGGCGAGCTCCGGCTCGGCTCCGTCGCCGCCCTCGAGGTCGACACCGCGGGGTCCGTGCACGTGCTCGCCTCCTCGACCGAGATCGGCCAAGGGACCCGCACCGTCTTCGCGCAGATCGTCGCCGAAGTGTTGGGTCTCCCCTACGACGGGGTCGAGACCTCGGACCCGGACACGGCGCGGGTTCCGGACTCCGGCCCCACGGTGGCTTCGCGGACCGTGGCGGTGGTCGGGCGGATCGTCGCCGACGCGGCGCGCGAGCTCGATCGGGCCCTCGCCGCACGCTTCGGCCGGCCTCCCGGTCTCCCCTGGACGCCTCGCGAGCTCGCCCGAGCCGCGCGGCTGCACCGCGATGCGGGAGGTTCGCTCCGGTTCGAAGCCCGCTTCTCGAACCCCGCCCGTCAGCGGTTCGACGAGAAGCGCTATCGCGGCGACGCCTACGCCGCCTACGCCTGGGCGGCGACCGTGGTGGAGGTGGAGGTCGATCTGGTGTCTTTCGAGGTCAAGGTGCTGCGCGTGGTGAGCGCGCACGACGTCGGCCGCGCGATCCACCCGCGGCTCGCCGAAGGACAGCTCGAGGGCGGGCTCGCGCAGGCGATCGGCTGGGGGCTCTTCGAGGAGGTCGTCATGCGCGACGGCCGCATGGCCAAC
>CAYZBH010000105.1:0-6141 GCA_964476605.1 uncultured Thermoanaerobaculia bacterium
TCGAGCTTCTCGATCGAGGCGTAGAGCGGCAGGATCATGAACGGCAGCTCGCCGTAGACGAGACCGATCATCACCGCGAGGTCGTTGTAGAGCAGCGGCAGCGGCTGATCGACGAGATGGAGATTCACGAGCCAGGTGTTGATGATCCCTTCGCTCCGGAGGATCAGCATCCAGGCGTAGGTGCGGATCAGGAAGCTGGTCCAGAAGGGGATCACGACCAGACCGAGCAGGGTGTTCTTCCACTTGGCCGGCGCCACCACCGCGATGTAGTAGGCGATCGGATAGCTCACCACGAGGCAGAGGACGGTGGTGAGGACCGCCATCCAGAGCGAGCGCCAGTAGATCGAGAGGTAGAGCGGCTCGATCGAGCGGATGTAGTTCTTGAAGAGCGCGCCGGAGGCGACGTAGGCCCAGAGGTCCGGGATCTCCTTGATGCCGCCGTAGGTGCCGCGCTCGGCGAAGCTGATGACCAGCATGATGACGAGCGGCAGGACGAAGAAGAGCCCGAGCACCAGCCAGGTCGGCCCCACCAGCAGGTAGGAGGTCCAGCTCCGGGAGCGGGCCTCCTCAGGCATCGGGAGCCGCCGCCGCGCCGTCGCGCATGAGCACCGTGTGCTTGGGGCTCCAGCAGAGGTAGGCGGTGCCGCCCACCTCGAACTTGCCGCGCTCCTCGAACGGGCGCTCGTTCTGCTCGTAGATGACGAAGCGCTCCCCCTGGCGGCTCACCACCACCCAGACCGTGGAGACCCCCTGGTAGACGCGGTCCTCGATCGTCACTTGCATCGAGGGGATGCCGTGCGACGAGAGGTCGCGGCTCCGCAGATCGAGCTTCTCGGGGCGCACCACGAAGCGCACTTCACCGCCGGGTTGGGCGGGGCCGTTCTCCGCCACCCGGAAGCGGTCCCCGTCCGGCATGGCCAGCGAGAGGAGCCCGTCGGCGATCCCCTCGACGGTCGCCGAGAAGAAGTTGGAGGCGCCCATGAACTGCGCCACGAACTCGGTGCGCGGGTATTCGAAGACCTGCGCCGAGCTGTCCATCTGCTCCACCCGGCCGTCGTTCATGACCGCGATCCGGTCGCTCATGGTGAGCGCCTCCTCCTGATCGTGGGTCACGAACACGAAGGTGATGCCGAGCTTCTTCTGCAGATTCTTGAGCTCGACCTGCACCTCCTTGCGCAACTTCTGGTCGAGCGCCCCGAGCGGCTCGTCGAGCAGCAGCATCTCGGGTTCGAGGGCGAGGGCGCGGGCGAGCGCGACGCGCTGGCGCTGGCCGCCGGAGAGCTGCCCCGGGTAGCGGTGCTCGAAGCCGTTCAGGCGCACGAGCGACACCACGTCGTCGATGCGGCGCTCCCACTGCGCGCGCGGAAAGTGCTTGTAGCGGAAGCCGAAGGAGATGTTCTCCGCGACCGTGAGGTGGGGAAAGAGCGCGTAGTGCTGGAAGACCATGTTGATCGGCCGCTTGTGGACCGGCACCGAGGTCATGTCGTGGCCGTTGATGCGGACGGTGCCGGCGCTCGGGAGCTCGAAGCCAGCGACCATCCGCAGCAACGTCGTCTTGCCGCAGCCGGAGGGGCCGAGCAGCGAGAAGAACTCCCCCTTCCGGATCTTCAGGCTGACGTCGTCGACGGCGACGAAATCGCCGAATTTCTTGGTGACGCGCTCGATCTCGACGCTGAACTCGGAAGCGCTCATCGGGCCGGGGCGGCGGGGCCGCAGGGTGCGGGGCGGGTCTCCACGGGCGTCGGAAGGATCGGTCGCGTTCTACCACATCGACCAGGGGGGGGCAATCGGCCCTCGGAAGCTCCGCGTTCTCAGAACCTGACAGCCACGGCGACGTAGAGAGCTCTGGCGTAAGCTTCGACCAGACCAGCCACCAAGGAGGGGACGACCTTTGCCTTCGAATCTCGAGCTCTGCGACGTCCGCAAGACGTACGGAGATTTCGTCGCCGTCGCCGGCGTCTCACTCGCGGTCCCGGCGGGATCCGTCTTCGGCCTGCTCGGCCCGAACGGTGCCGGCAAGACGACGACGATCCGCATGACGATGGACATCCTGGCGCCCGACCAGGGGGAGGTCCGCCTGTTCGGCCGCCCGCGTCGCCCCGAAGACCTGGCGCGCGTCGGTTACCTGCCGGAGGAGCGCGGTCTCTATCGGCGCATGACCGTCAACGACCATCTGCTCTTCTTCGCCGAGCTGCACGGTCTCGCGCGCGCCAAGGCGCTGCCGCTCATCGACCAATGGCTCCAGAGGGTCGAGCTCGCTTCCTGGGGAAGGGCCAAGGTCGAGGCGCTCTCGAAGGGGATGCAGCAGAAGATCCAGCTCGTGGGCACGGTGCTCCACGACCCGGACATCCTGATCCTGGACGAGCCCTTCTCGGGGCTCGATCCGCTGGCGCAGGCGCTCTTCAAGGAGATCCTGGCCGACTTCAAGCGCCGCGGCAAGACGATCCTCTTCTCGACCCACGTCATGGAGCAGGCGGAGAAGCTCTGCGACCAGATCGCCCTGATCTCGCACGGCCGGGTGGTGCTCGCGGGCGAGCTCGCGGCGATCAAGCGCGAGCGCGGCGGCAACCTCTACCGCCTGGCCGCGAGCGGCGACCTCGGGCGCGCCGCCACCGTCCCCGGGGTCCGCCAGGTGATCGGCGACGCCACCCCGGTGAAGGTCGAGCTCGCGGCAGGCGCCTCGCCGGCCGCCGTGCTCCGCGAGCTCACCTCGTTCCTCGACGTCTCGGAGTTCCGCTCCGAGGAGCCCGATCTCGAGACCATCTTCATCCAGGCGGTGCGCGATGCGAGCTGACCAAGTCCGGACGATCGCCAAGCGTGAGTACATGGCGCGCTTCAAGAGCAAGGCCTTCTGGGTCGCGACCCTCCTGCTGCCGCTCGGCATGGCGGCGCTCCTGGTGGTGCCGTCGATCCTCGCCCTGCGCACCAAGGCCTCGCACCGGCTGGCGGTGGTCGACCGCACCGGCGGCGTCGGGGCGGCGCTCGAGAAGGCGCTCACGAATGCCGAGAAGAGCGACCAGAAGACCGAGCCTTTCGGCGGGAGGGAAGCGGAGGTCGTGAGCTTCCAGGTCGAGCTCGTGCCACCGGAGGACGACGCTTCGGCGCAGCGGGCGGCGCTCGACGCGCGGGTCCTCGCCGGGAAGATCGACGGCTGGCTCTGGATCGACGCCGTTGGGCTCGAGAAGAACCAGGTCGAATACCACGCCCAGAGCGTCTCCAACTTCATCACCCAGAATCACGTCGAACGCGCGGTGACCAAGGTCGTGAGCGCCGTCCGGCTCGAGGCGGCCGGCATCGACCCATTGGAGGTCCAGAAGCTGACGCAGGGGATCGAGCTCGAGAACACGCGCGTCCTCGCCGAGGGGAGCCGCAAGGAGGCGGGGTTCGCCGCTTTCATCCTCGCCTACTTTCTCTTCTTCCTGCTCTACATGACCGTCCTGCTCTACGGCCAGCAGGTGATGAACGGGGTCCTCGAGGAGAAGAGCTCGCGCATCGTCGAGGTGATCCTCGCGACCGTGAGCCCGAGCGAGCTCATGCTCGGCAAGCTCCTTGGCATCGCGCTCCTGGGGCTCACCCAGCTCGCCATCTGGATCGGCACGATGGTGGCGCTCTCGACCCCGGCGCTCCTCGGAGCGATGGCGGTGCTCCCCAACGGCACGCAGCTGCCGCAGGTCTCGGTCGGGCTGGCGCTCCACTTCTTCGCCAACTTCCTGCTCGGCTTCTTCGCGTTCGCGACGCTCTACGCGGCGATCGGGGCGGCGACCAACAACGTGCAGGAGGCGCAGCAGTTCGCGGGTATCCTGGTGATCTTCCTGATCGCGCCGATGCTCTTCGCGATGCCGGTGATCAACGATCCCGATTCGACGCTCGCCGTGGTGCTCTCCATGACGCCGATCTTCACGCCCCTCCTGATGCTGCTCCGGATCGCGGTCAAGATGCCGCCGCTCTGGCAGCTCGCGACCGCGTACGTTTTGACGATCGCGTTCATCGGCTTCCTGGTCTGGGCCTGCGCGCGCATCTACCGGGTCGGGATCCTGATGTACGGCAAGAAGCCGACCTTCGCCGAGCTCTGGCGCTGGATGCGGCACGCCTGAACGCGAGACGGCCCGGCATTCGCCGGGCCGTCAGGCTTTCCTTCTCCGTCGCAGGGCTGCTCAGTCGACCGGCGGCGGGCCGCCGGGGCCACCCGGGCCCGGACCACCACCCCGGTGACCCTCGCGGCCGAAGTGTGGGCGCGCTTCCTGGAGCGCGTCGAACTGGGCGCGCTGAGTGGGGTTCAGCATCGCCTTGAGCTGGGTGTCGAAGCTATCGTGCGCGGCCTTCACCTCGCCCCGCAGTCGGTGCATCGCGATCGCCTGATTGCCGATCGCGGTGGCGTCGGGGCTCGCGGCGTCGAGCATCGACTCCAGGGTCTCGCGGCCGCTGCGCATCTGGTCGAAGAGCGGACGCACCGTCTGGGCGAGCTCGTCCTGGAGCCGCGCCAGCGTCGTCTGCTGATCGGCGGTCAGATCGAGCGCGCGCGTCAACCGCTCGGCGTGCCGATCGGCCATCCGGTCGATCATCTCGTCGTCGAAGAAGGGACCGCCGGGGCCCGCCATGGCGCGCTCGCCGCGGAAGCCACGCGCCGAAAGCGGCAGCGCCACGAGCGCCGAGAGGAGGAGCAGGATCAGGGACTTGCGCATCGGGAGTTCTCCTTGTCGTCGGGGCCCCGCGGGCGCGGGACCATGTTCGCAAGGTGAAACCCGCGATCCGCGGATTCCCTGCGCCCGGCTCAGGACCGCGCCGCCGCGACCATCTCCGCGATCGGTCCCAGCTTGACGCGCGGGCGGCCCGCAGCCTTGCCGCGCGCGACCTCGACGGCGTCGATCCGCTTCCAGCCGGCGAAATCGACCGTGCCCACGCCGCGCGTCGCGAGCCGGCCGTCGATCGCCTCGGCGGTGGGCTCCGGCGCCGGCGCGAGCGAGGCCAGGTCCTCGAGCATCGCCGACGCCGTCTCGGCTCCGTCCGGCTTGTTGCTGCCGATGAGGCCGCTCGGGCCACGCTTGACCCATCCCGCGACGTAGAGGCCCGGAATCACTTCGCCGCCGGCGTCCATCACCCGGCCGGCGCGGTTGGGCACGATCCCCGCGCGATCGTCGAAGGGCACCTCGGGGAGCGGCAACGAGCGGTAACCGACCGCACGGACCACCAAACCCACCGCCAGCGTCTCCCGCTCCCCCGTCCCTTCGGCGGAGAGCCCGTTGCGGCCCGGCACCAGCCGGTTGCGCTCGACGACGAGCCCGTCGACGCTCTCGTCCCTCCCCAGGATCTCGACCGGCGAGACGAGGAAGCGCAGATGGATGCGGCGCGGCGCGCCCGTCGTCCCGCGGGCGGCGAGTACGCGCAGGAGCTCCAGGTTCTTCTGCGCCTGGAGGTCCTCCGCGAGCTCCGCGGCGCTCCCGGGGTCGAGCTCGAGCTCCCTCGGGTCGACGACCAGGTCGACCCCCGGGAGCTCGCTCATCTCCTTGAGCTCGGCCGGGGAGCACTTCGCCTGCACGGGCCCCCGGCGCGCGAGGACGTGGACGTCGCGAATCGCGGAGGCCCGGAGCTTCGCGAGCGCATCGTCGGAGATGTCGGTCTTCGCGAGCTCCTCCGGATCGCGCGCTAGGATGCGCGCCACGTCGATCGCCACGTTGCCGACCCCCACCACGGCGGCGGCGCCGCAAGCGAGCTCGACCGGCAAGTCGAGAAAGTCGGGGTGGCGGCTGTACCAGGCGACGAAGGCGGTCGAGGAGTGGCTGCCGGCGAGCTCCTCCCCCGGGATGCCGAGGCGCCGGTCGCTCTGGCCCCCGACCGAGAAGACGATCTGGTCGTAGCAGACGCGCAGGTCCGCGAGCGCGAGATCGCGGCCGAAGTCGACGTGGCCCAGGTAGCGGACGCGCGGGTCGAGGCCGGTGCGTTCGAAGACGCGCACGACCTCCTTGATCTTGGGGTGGTCGGGGGCGACGCCGTAGCGGACGAGCCCGTACGGCGTCGGCAGGCGGTCGATCAGGTCGATCGAGACGGTCAGGTCCTTGCGAGCGAGGAGCGCCGCCGCGGTGTAGAAGCCGGAGGGTCCCGCCCCCACGATCGCCACCCGCAACGGCCGCTCCGGAGTTCCGA
>CAYZBH010000106.1:0-6096 GCA_964476605.1 uncultured Thermoanaerobaculia bacterium
TGCACCGCGACAAGAAGTCGATCGTCAACCAGCGCGAGATCGACGTCGACACGCGCGCCTTCTCGGTCGCCCTGCGCTCGGCGCTGCGCCAGGACCCGGACGTCATCCTGGTCGGCGAGATGCGCGACTACGAGACGATCGAGACGGCGCTGCTCGCCGCCGAGACCGGCCACCTGGTCTTCTCCACGCTGCACACTTTGGACGCCACGGAGACCGTCAACCGGATCATCGCGGTCTTCCCGCCCCATCATCAGAAGCAGATCCGCATCCAGCTCGGACAGGTGCTGAAGGCGGTGATCTCGTTGCGCCTGATGCCGCGCGCCGACGGCATCGGACGCGTTCCGGCCGCCGAGGTGATGGTGGTGACGCCGTACATCCGCGATTGCATCGAGAACAAGGAGAAGACCAAGTACATCCGCGAGCAGATCGCGCTCGGCACCAGCCAGTACGGGATGCAGACCTTCGACCAGTCGCTGTTCCAGCTCTACAAGTCGGGTCTCATCACGCTCGAGGAGGCGATGCGTCGCGCCACCAACCCGGACGAGTTCAAGCTCAAGATCCAGGGCGTCCAGTTCACCGCCGACGCGGCGCGCGAGGAGATGGAGTCGTCGCTCGAGGGCCCGAGCTCGCTGCTGGGTCCGGCCGAGTCTCCGTTCGAGATCGAGCGCATCGAGACGCCGAAACGCTGAGATGCTCCCAGCGACTGGGAGCGCGAGCTAGGATCCGGGCATGGAGTTCACGGGCCGGCTGGCGGCATTCCCGGCCGCCAATCTCCTGCAGTGGGCCGCCACCGAGCGGGCCAGCGGCGCGCTCGTCGTGCGCCGGTCGGAGCGCGAGAAGCGCCTCGAGTTCCTGGGTGGCCGCCTCGTCGCCTGCAGCTCCAACCTGCCCCAGGAGCTCTACGGTCAACAGCTCCTCGCCCACGGCCACATCACGGTCGAGCGGCTCGCTCCGGCGCTGGCCCTGGCTCGCGCCCGCCGGGTGCCGCTCGGCGTGGCGCTGATCGCGCAGGGCGTGCTGGACGAGGCCACGGTACGCGACACTCTGGAGCGCTCGATCCGGGAATCGGTGCAGGACCTCTTTCTCTGGGCGCACGGACTCTTCTTCTTTCTCGACGACGCGCCGCGGACGCCCGACCTGGCGGTGGACATCTCGATCCAGGAGGTGGTGCTCGAAGGGACGCGGTGGATGGACGAGATCGCGCGCATCCGCACCCTGCTGGTCGACGACGGCGTGGTGGTGCGACCGGGGCCCCAAGCCGGCGGCGCGGCGAGCCCGTACGAGCGCCGCCTGGTCGAAGCCGCCGCGCCCGAGTCCTCGCTCGCCGACCTCCACGTGCGGGTGGGCGGCGTCCACTACCCCTTCCTCGACGCCTGCCATCGCCTGGTGCAGGGCCGGGTCCTCGAGATCGTGCGCAACGGACCCGTGAGCTCGCAAGCGAGCGCCGAGATCGACCTGCGCGAGCTGCTCCTCGGGCTGGAGTCGGGCGAGGAGGTGGTCGTCGGGGCGGGGAGCGCCATTCTGCCGATCGTCTTCGTCGAGGCCTGGGTGCCGATCTGGATTCGCCGGCCCGAGCTCGAGGAGCTCGAGCGGCTGCCGGTCGCCCAACGCGCCTTCCTCGAAGGGATCGACGGCCGGACCACCCTCCGTCGGCTCCTCTCGTCGACGCCCGAGGTGCGTGAAGACCAGATGGAGCTTCTCCTGGTCGAGATTCAGCGCCGCAACGCGCTCCTTCTGCCGGCGGCGATCGAGGACGTCGAGCGCCGGTTGGACGACGAAAGTCCCCTCCGGCGCCTCACCCGGCGGCTGCGCCGCCGGGAGGGCTAGATGCCGAGGCGGGAGCGCGCGCGGCTCGATCTCGGCGCCCGCGCGCTCGCGCTGCTCGAGCGGCGCCCGCACTTCCGTGCCGAGCTCGCGGCGAAGCTCCGGCGCGCGGGGGGCGACGCGTCGGAGATCGCCGAGCTTCTCGATACCCTCGCCGCCCGCCGGCTGCTCGACGACCAGACGCTCACCCTGGCTTTCGCGGAGGAGCTCGTGCGCCGTAGGGGTTTCGGGCGCGCGCGCATCGGCCGCGAGCTCGCGCGCCGCGGCGCGCCGGCGCCGGCCGTGGAGGAGGCGCTCGCGGGACTCTCCCCCGAGGACGAGCTCGAGCGCGCGCGCGAGGTGGCTGGGAAGTGGGCTCGAAGCGGGGGCGGCGAGAGCGCCGCGCTCGCCCGTCATCTCGATCGCCGGGGCTTCCCGCGCCATGTTATCTTTCGTGTTTTGAGAGAGTTCGTCCCCGAAACCGAGACCCTTCCCGAAGACGATTGAGCCGGTTTCGCGCGGTTCGCGAAGCCTCCGATGGCGAGACCCGGAAAGCGAGAGCCGTCATGAAGAGCGCCGAGATCCGGCGGAGTTTCGTCGACTTCTTCACCGCGTTGGAGCACCAGGCGCGCCCGAGCTCGCCGCTCGTGCCGCACGGCGACGCGACGCTGCTGTTCACCAACGCCGGCATGGTGCAGTTCAAGGACTACTTCACCGGCGCGGCGGTCCCCGACTTCCGGCGCGCGGTAACGGTGCAGAAGTGTCTGCGGGTCTCCGGAAAGCACAACGATCTCGAGAACGTCGGCCCCAGCCCGCGCCACCACACCTTCTTCGAGATGCTCGGCAACTTCTCCTTCGGCGACTACTTCAAGGCGGAGGCGATCGCCTGGGGGTGGGATCTGGTGACTCGCGTCTGGGGACTGCCGAAGGGGCACCTCTTCGCCTCCGTCTACGAGCAGGACGACGAGGCCTTCGAGCTCTGGCGGAAGGTCTCCGGCCTCCCCGAGGCCCGCATCGTCCGCTGCGGCGAGAAGGACAATTTCTGGGCGATGGGGGAGACGGGCCCCTGCGGCCCCTGCAGCGAGATCTACGTCGACCGGAGCCCGGAGAAGCCCGCGGTGGGGTGGGACGAGGGGACCGAATCGGGGCGCTACCTCGAGATCTGGAACCTGGTCTTCATGCAGTTCGAGCGCGCGCCAGGAGGGGCGATGACGCCGCTCCCGAAGCCCTCGATCGACACCGGCGCGGGGCTCGAGCGGGTCGCCGCGGTGCTCGCGGGGGTCGACTCGAACTACGACACCGACCTCTTCCGGCCGATCCTGGACGGCACCGCGGAGCTCGCCCGCACGCGCTACGGCGTCGACGCGGAGCGCGACGTCTCGATGCGCGTGGTCGCGGATCATCTGCGCGCCTTGGCCTTTCTGCTCGCCGACGGGGTGATCCCGTCGAACGAGGGGCGAGGTTACGTGCTCCGGCGCCTGCTGCGCCGCGCGGTGCGTCACGGCATGCGGCTCGGCTTCGAGGAGCCCTTCCTCTGCCGGCTGCTGCCGATCGTCGACGAGGCGATGGCGGGGGCCTACCCGGAGCTCGCGGCGACGCGCGCCGCCTCGGAGGCGACGATCCGCGCCGAAGAGGAGAAGTTCCTCTCGACCCTAGCGGTCGGCGCGCAGAAGGTGCAGGAGGCGATCGAGGAAGCGAAGCGGACGGGGCGGAGATCGCTCGCCGGGGATGCCGCCTTCCGGCTCTACGACACCTACGGCCTGCCGATCCAGCTGCTCGCCGAGATCGCCGAGGAGGAGAAGTTCGGCGTCGACCAGGCCGGCTTCGAGGCCGCCCTCTCCGAGCAGCGCGAGCGTTCCCGCGCCGCGAAGAGCGTCTCGAAGGAGTTCGATTTCGCGGTGCAGATGGCGTTGGACAAGAGGTTCTCCGTCGACCGGGCCACGATCTTCGAAGGCTACGAAAAGCTTTCGGCTAGGAGCGTCGAGGTTCTCGCTGCGATCTCGGTAGCTCGAGATCCCGAGGAGAGCACGGAGGGGGTCTCTGCTGTCGAGATGGCGGGCGGAATCGGCGATGGGGAGAAAGGCGTCGTCGTTCTCGGTCGTACGGTCTTCTATGCCGAGTCCGGCGGGCAGGTCGGGGATCGCGGCGAGATCCGCTGGCCGGGCGGACGTGCCGAAGTCCAGGACGTGCGGCGGGATACCGCCGGTCGCGTGCTCCACGAGGTGCGCGTCCTGGAGGGAAACCTGGTGAGCCCTTACCCCCTAGTCGAGCTTTTCGTCTCTCCGGAGCACCGCCTGCCGACGCAGCGCAATCACACCGCGACCCACCTGCTGCACGCGGCCTTGCGCGAGGCGCTCGGGGAGGGGTTGCGCCAGGCGGGTTCGCTCGTCGCCCCGGATCACCTCCGCTTCGACTTCACCTTCGGCCGCCCGCTGACGGAAGTGGAGCGGCGCCGGATCGAGGAGCGCGTCAACGCCTGGGTCTTGAAAGCGGTGCCGACCCGCATCACGCCGGACCGCCCCTTCCAAGAGGCGGTCGCCGCCGGCGCGATGGCGCTCTTCGGGGAGAAGTACGGCGACCGGGTGCGCACGGTCGAAGTGCCCGGCTTCTCGCTCGAGCTCTGCGGCGGCTGTCACGTCGCCAACACCGGTGAGATCGGCCCCTTCCTGGTGCGCTCCGAGCGCGGCGTCGCCTCGGGCGTGCGCCGCATCGAGGCGCTGACCGGCGAAGGGGCGCTCGCGTTCCTCAAGCGCCGAGACGCCGAGCTCGGCGCGGTGGAGCAGGCGCTGGGAGCGGCCCCGGGCGAGGGGGAGCGTGAGCTCGCGGCGCTCCGGCGAACCCTCAAGGAGCGCGAAGCCGAGCTGTCGAAGCTCCGGCTCCAACTTCTCTCGGGGGCCGCGGCACCCTCCGACGAGCGCGAGGTCGAGGGGGTGAAGGTCCTGGCGCGCGAGGTTCCGCCGGCGCCGGCTGCCGAGCTCAGGCAGATGACCGACGTGTTGCGCGACCGGCTGCGTTCGGGGGTGGTGGTGCTCGGCGCGCGGGGGGACGGGAAGGTCTCCCTGGTCGCCGCCGTGACCCCCGATCTGGTCGGTCGGGTCTCGGCCGGCAAGCTCCTGAAGGTCCTCGCCGGGAAGGTCGGCGGGTCGGGTGGGGGTCGGGACGACTTCGCGCAGGCCGGCGGCAAGCAGCCGGAGCGGCTGGAGGAGGCGCTCGGCGCCGTCGACGCCGCCCTGCGCGCGCAGCTCGGTGGCGGGGCCCGCGAGAGCGCCGGGGAGTAGAATGCGGTTGACCACGATGCGCGCCGTCCCTCTGCTCCTCGCGTTCGCGACCGCGTGGCCGGCCCTCGCCGGCGACGTTTCGATCCAGGTGCGGGAGGACGGCCGCAAGGTGATGGTCAACGAGCCCACTGGGGCGCGGGCTCGGCGCCTCGCCGGCAATCTCGTGGCGCCGCCGTCGACCGAGATCGCGCAGGCGATCGAGCGCGAGTCGGCCGCGAGCCGGCTCGACTCCCGGCTCGTCCAGGCGGTGATCCAGGTCGAGTCGGGATACAACCCGAGCGCCCTCTCGAACAAGGGAGCGATGGGGCTCATGCAGCTGATGCCGGAGACGGTGCGCGACTACGGCGTGGAGGATCCCTGGGATCCGCGCGAGAACGTCACCGCCGGCACGACCTACCTGAGCCGGCTGCTCGACCGGTTCGGCGAGCTCGAGCTCGCGCTCGCCGCCTACAACTCCGGACCGGAGACGGTGACCAGGTACGGCGGGATCCCGCCCTACGCGGAGACGCGCGACTACGTGCAGCGCGTTCTCCACCTCTACGACGGCCGCGAAGGAGCGCTCGAAGGGCGCAAGGTTTTCATCGTGCGCGACGCGAACGCCCGCATCCGCCTCACCACGGACAACGTCGGCCGGCCCTGAGCCGACGGACTCACCCTCGCCGAAACGCCGGATGAGCAATATCCCCAACATCCTGACGATCGTTCGCATTCTGCTCGTCCCGATACTCGTGGTGGTGCTGCTCACGAAGTTCGAGAACAAGGAGCTGGTCGGTCTCGCCCTCTTCCTGTTCGCGGCGCTCACCGATTTCCTCGACGGCTTCCTGGCGCGGCGTCTGAACCTCGTCTCCCGGCTCGGTCAACTGCTCGACCCCGCGGCCGACAAGATCCTCGTCGCCGCGGCCTTCATCTCGCTCGTCGAGCTCGATCCGCGGGTCACCCCTTCGTGGATGGTGGTCGCCATCCTGGCGCGCGAGTTCGCGGTGAGCGCGCTGCGCAGCCACGCCGCCGCCGAGCA
>CAYZBH010000107.1:0-5947 GCA_964476605.1 uncultured Thermoanaerobaculia bacterium
AAGGCGAAGGCGCCGAGCGCGCCGTGACTGGTGGTGTGGGAGTCGGTGCCGACCACCACCGCGCCGGGCCGGACGTAGCCGTTCTCGGGCAGGATCTGGTGGCAGATCCCCCCTTCGTCGCCGCGGATGTCGTGGAAGCGGGCGATGCCGTGCTTGGCGACGAACTCGCGCACCTTCTTCTGGTTGCTCGCCGTCTTCGGCGACTCGGCCGGCACGCGGTGGTCGAAGATGATGGCGATCTTCGACGGATCCCAGAGCTTGGGCTCGAGCCCCGTGCCCTGGAAGACCTCGTGGAACTGGTTGACCACCAGCGCGGCGTTCTCGTGCGACATGGCGAGATCCACGGCGGGCTCGACCACCTCCCCGGCGCGCACCGCGCTGCGGCCGGAGGCGCGGGCCAGGATCTTCTCGACGACCGTCATTCCCATGCTCGATTCTCCTCGGCGCTCGGCAAGCGGAGCGCTAGACGATTCCCTTCTCCTTGTAGCTGGCGATCTCGGACGCCGCGTAGCCGACGCTCGCGAGCACCTCGGCGGTGTGGGCGCCGAGGCGTGGCGGCGGCGAGGTGATGGCGCCGGGGGTCCGCGAGAGCTGCGCGGTCAGGCCGAAGAGCTTGACCGGGCCGATCTCGTCGACGTCGACCTCGCGCAGCACCTGACGATGCTCGATCTGCGGCTGGGAGAGCGCCCGCTCGAGCGGCAGGATGTCCCCCGACGGCACGTCGCGGGCGTTGAGCGCCTCGACCCAGTCGGAGGTCTCCCGCTCCCGCAGCTTCTCCTCGAGCAGCGGCGTCAGCGCCTTGCGGTTCTTCTTGCGCTCGTCACGCTCGGCGAAGCGCGGGTCGGCCCTGAGCTGCTCGAGGCCCACGACCTCGGTGAGCGCCTCCCACTGCTCCTGCTTGTTGGCGGCGATGTTGATGTGGCCGTCCCGGGTGGCGAAGCTGCCGGAGGGGGCGGCGGTGAAGTTGTCGTTGCCCATCGGCACCGGCGACTGTCCGCCGATCAGCAGATTCGCGGCCACCCAGCCCATGAGCGGCATGATCGAGTCGAGGAGCGCCACGTCGATCGTCTGCCCTTCGCCGGTGCGCTCCCGGTGGAGGAGGGCGGCGAGGATCGCGAAGGCCGCGTTCAGCCCGCCGACCGTGTCGCAGACCGGGAATCCGGCGCGCAGCGGGTGCAACCGCTCGTCGCCGTTGACGTCCATCGCCCCCGAGAGCCCCTGGATGATCTGGTCGTAGGCCGGCTTCTCGGCATCGGGGCCGCTCTGGCCGAAGCCGGAGATGCCGCAGTAGACGAGCCGCGGATTGATCTCGGCGAGCGCCGGATAGCCGAGCCCCAGGCGCGGCATCACGTCGGGGCGGAAGTTCTCCACCACGACGTCGGCCGTCGCCACCAGCTTGCGGAAGATCTCCTTCCCTTCGGGTGCCTTGAGGTTCAAGGTCACAGATTTCTTGTTGGCGTTCTGGGCGAGGAAGCTCGTGCCCATCAGCATCTTGTTGTACTTCGGCACGTTGCCGAGCACGCGCGCGAGATCCCCCGCCTTGGGGTTCTCGATCTTCACGACCTCGGCGCCGAGGAGCGCCAGGTGGAGCGTGCAGAAGGGGCCCGAGAGGACGTTCGTCAGGTCGAGGACGCGAATGCCGGAGAGGGCGCCCACGGCTCAGGCTCCCACGGTCGCCGGCTCGGTGATCGGACCAGTCCGGTAGACCTTGCCCGGCATCTCGCGGCCGAAGTGGCGTGCGACGTCGCGCGCCACCTGCAGCACCGCGTGGAGGTCGACGTCGCGCCGCAGGCCCCCGCGCTGCAGGGAGTGGAGCAGGTCCTCGGTGCAGGTGTTGCCGCCGGCGATGGCGGTGAACGGGCAGCCGCCGAGCCCCGCCACCGAGGCCTCGAACCAGACGACGCCGGCGCGGCGGGCCGCGTAGCAATTGGCGAGCGCGAGGCCGTAGGTGTCGTGGAAGTGGCAGGCGCACTCGACGTCGGGCGCCAGCGCGAGCACCGCCCGGAAGAGCTCCTCGACCTGGCCGGGCTCTCCGTGGCCGGCGGTGTCGGCCAGGGAGAGGTTGCGGAGACCGGCCTCGACGAAGGTTCGGGCGATCGCCAGCACGCGCTCCCGCGGAACCGGTCCCTCGTAGCCGCAACCGAAGGCCGACTGAACGGAGACCTGCACCCGCCTGCCGGCGGCGAGAGCGGTTTTCGCCATGCCGAGGATGCGCCGGTTCGCCTCCTCGATCGTCATGCCGGTGTTCTTGCGGCTGTGGGTCTCGCTCGCCGAGACGCCCATGCAGAACATCTCGACGCCGCAGGCGAGCCCGCGCTCGAGACCCTTCTCGTTGAGCACCAGACCCGAGAGCACGACCCCGTCCGGCTTGCGGCCGGGCTGGGAGAAGTGGGAGAAGAGACGGTCGGTGTCGGCCATCTGCGGCACCTTCTCCGGGTGGACGAAGGAGCCGATCTGGAGGACGTCGATGCCCGAGCCCAGGAGCGCCTCGATCCAGGCGATCTTCTGCTCGGTGGGGACGACCTGTTTCTCCATCTGCAGACCGTCGCGCAGACCGACCTCGTGGAGGAGAAGGGGACGGGAAGCGCTCATGGACACCTCCTAGCGCGCGGCGGCGACCGGTAGCGCGGCCGCGATGGCCCTCGCCATGTCGAGCGTCGAGGCCGAGCCGCCCATGTCGTAGGTGCGCACCTTCCCTTCGGCGATCACCGTCGCCACGGCGCGCTCGAGCTCGGTCGCCATCGCCTTCTCGCCCAGCCAGTCGAGCATCATCTTGGCGGCGAGGATGGTGGCGATCGGGTTGACCTTGTACTGACCCGCGTACTTGGGCGCCGAGCCGTGGGTCGGCTCGAAGACGGCGAGCTGGTCGCCGATGTTGCCAGAGCAGCCGAAGCCCAAACCGCCCACCATCTGAGCGCAGAGGTCCGAGATGATGTCGCCGTAGAGATTGGAAGCGACCAGCACGTCGTAGTTGAAGGGATTCTTCAACAGCCACATGCAGATGGCGTCGATGTTCGCGTCGTCGGTCTGGATCTCGGGGTAGTCCTTGGCGACCTTCTTCGCTTCCTCGAAGAAGAGACCGTCGGCGGCGCGCACGACGTTCGCCTTGTGCACGATGGTGACCTTCTTGCGGCCGTGCTGGCGCGCGAACTCGTAGGCGGCCCGGACGATGCGCTCGGAGCCCTTGCGGGTGTCGATCTTCGAGGAGATGGCGTAGTCGTCGCCCGCCAGGCCGGCGAAGGGCTTGAAGGCCGGCGAGAGGCGGGCGAGGGTCGCCGCGAGCTCGTCCGGGACCGGCGAGAACTCGACGCCGGCGTAGAGGTCTTCGGTGTTCTCGCGGAAGACGACGAGATCGATCCCCTCGCGGTGGTTGAGCGGATTGCCGGGGTAGCCCTTGCAGGGACGCAGGCAGACGTAGAGGTCGAAGAGCTGCCGCATGCGGACGATGGGAGAGCGGTACTTGAGGCCCTTGCCTTGGAGCGCGGGCGCGAGCTCGGCTTCGGCGTTCTTGACCGGCTTCGAGGTGATGGCGCCGAACATCGCGGCGTCGACGTCGTTCAGGAGGTCGAGGGTGCGCTCGGGGAGAGCATCCGCCTCCTGGCACCAGAACTCCCAGCCGATGTCGCCGTGCGGGTACTCGGCATCGAGGCCGAGCGCGTCGAGCACGATACGGGTCGCTTCGAGGACTTCGATTCCGATCCCGTCGCCGGGGAGCCAGGCAATCTTGTACTTGGACATGGGCGCTCCGAGTTCCACGGCGCGGGGTGCGCGCCGGAGGGTAAGTTCAACCGTGCATTAGCCTAAGTCGCGCTCTCGGAGAGCGTCGCCACCCGCGCGGGCAGGCGCGGGTCCCATCCTCCTGAGATCCCGAGGTTTCGGTTCCTCGGTGGCCGACGCTCCCCCGCGGCGTCGTCGGTGTCGCGTTCCGGGGTCCCCGGCGCTACGCGGCCATCCCATTGCCGGGGCGCCCCGCCCGCCCCCCCGTGTCGGCAATGGGCCCCTTCGCTGACGCGCCACCCCGGAACACGACCCCAACGCCGCCGCTGCCACCACCCAGTGATCTCGGTTTCTGATGGTGACGGCAACTCTTCGGGCGGGGGCAGCGTCCGGGCGGAGCTCCCCGCAGAGGGGCCTCTGAGGCCGAGCAGTCGATAGCACTGGCAATCGAAAACGACCCGGCGAGGCCGAAGCGGAGGCGGGCGCCCTCCCTTGGCTTTCGTAAAGCGCCCGCCGGTCCCGGCGCGGGGAGATCGGACCGGACGCGGGAGGGGGAGCGATGGGAACTGGAGGCGCGGGTGGGGGAGAGTTGCCAGGCACCTCATTGCCACCCGCGGTAGCAAGGCCGGGAGCCTCCCTCCGCGACGCAGCCCGCGGGCAGGATGGGTGGGGGACGGGCGAGCACGGAGGGAGGGCCCGGCGCCCCGCGAAGCTGCCGAGTGCCTTCCGTCGAGGAGAGTGAACCGTCGTCGTCGTGATATGTTCTCGCGCTCACGGGCGCCCGCCGGGCGCCGTTCCCCCACGCGAAGGAAGCGACGCATGCAGCGGCAACAACGAGCCGACGTCCGGAATATCGCCATCATCGCCCACGTCGACCACGGCAAGACGACCCTGGTGGACGCCATGCTCTGGCAGAGCGGCATCTTCCGCGCCAACGAGACCGTGATGGAGCGTGTCATGGACTCGATCGATCTCGAGCGCGAGAAGGGCATCACGATCATGGCGAAGAACACCTCGATCCTCTACAAGGGGACGCGCATCAACATCGTCGACACGCCAGGCCACGCCGACTTCGGCGGCGAGGTCGAGCGCACGTTGAAAATGGTCGACGGCGTGATGCTCCTGGTGGATGCGTCGGAAGGGCCGCTGCCGCAGACGCGGTTCGTGCTGCGCAAGGCCTTCGAGGCGAACCTCACCCCGATCGTGGTGATCAACAAGATCGACCGCCCGGACGCGCGCATCCAGGAGGTCTTGAACGAGGTCTACGACCTCTTCATCGACCTCGACGCCTCGGAGGAGCAGCTCGACTTCCCGGTGCTCTACTGCAACGCCAAGAAGGGGCTCTGCCGCACCAGCGCCGACGGCCCCGACACGACGCTCGAGCCGCTCTTCGAGCAGATCGTCGCGACCGTGCCGGCGCCCGGCTTCGACCCCGCGCTGCCGCTCCAACTCCTGGTCACCAGTCTCGACTACGACGACTACGTCGGCCGGCTGGTCATCGGCCGGCTCTTCAACGGCGAGATCCGCAAGGGGCAGGAGGTCGGCCGCATGACCCTCGACGGCGCGGTCGCCAAGGCCAAGGTGAGCGTGCTCTACGGTTATGACGGCCTCAGACGCGTCGAGATCGACCAGGCTGGCCCGGGGGACATCGTCGCGGTGGCGGGGCTCGAAGAGGCCAACATCGGCGAAACGCTCTCGGACCCCGAGAATCCGCTCGCGCTGCCTCACATCAGGGTCGAAGAGCCGACCATCGCGATGGTCTTCTCGATCAACAACTCGCCGATGTCGGGTCGCGAAGGCGCCCACGTCACCTCCCGCAAGCTCAAGGAGCGGCTCGACCGGGAGCTCCTCACCAACGTCGCCATCCGGGTCGAGCCGACCGACTCCCCCGACGCGATGAAGGTCTCGGGGCGCGGCGAGCTCCAGCTCGCGATCCTCATCGAGATGATGCGGCGCGAGGGTTTCGAGCTCTCGGTCGGCAAGCCCGAGGTGCTCACCAAGACGATCGATGGCCGGACCTCGGAGCCGATGGAGCAGCTCGTCATCGACTGCCCGGAGGAGTTCATAGGCGTGCTCACGCAGAAGCTCGGCGCGCGCCGGGGCCGCATGACGAAAATGGTGAACCACGGCACCGGGCGCGTGCGGCTCGAGTTCCGGATCCCGTCGCGCGGGCTCATCGGCTTCCGCACCGAGTTCCTGACCGACACCAAGGGCCAGGGGATCATGAACT
>CAYZBH010000108.1:0-5856 GCA_964476605.1 uncultured Thermoanaerobaculia bacterium
CAGACCCCGCGAGTTTCCGCAAATCCCGCCGCTATAATGGCTTGCCGCGACGGCGACGATGAGTATCACGGGCAATCTCAAGACGATGGAGCTCGCCGAGCTCCTCCAGTGGCTCTCCGGATCCATGAAGACCGGAACGCTCGTCGTCGAGAACGGCAAGATCCAGAAACAGATCTTCTTCCGCGACGGGATGATCGTCTCGTCGGCGTCGACCGACGCGCGCGAGCACCTCGGCGCCTTCCTGGTCAGCCACGGCTTCATCACCGACCGCGAGCTCACCCAGGCCATGCAGATGCAGGAGAGCAACAAGATGTTGCTCGGCAAGATCCTGGTCACCATCGGCGCGATCTCGGAGCCCGATCTGCACCGCATGCTGCGGCTGAAGGCCGAGGAGAGCATCTACGACGTCTTCAACTGGCCCGAGGGCGCCTTCCGCTTCATCGATCAGCAGCTTCCGAACGCGAACATGGTTCCGATCGCGATCGACGTCCCCGGGCTGGTGCTCGAGGGGATGCAGCGCCTCGACGAGTGGCGCCGGATCCGCGAGCACATTCCGTCGGCCGACGCCATCCCGGTGACCGTGGGCGAGATCGACGAGCACCTGCTGAGCGAGGGGGCGCCCCAGATCCTCGGACTGGTCGACGACGACCGGACCGTGGCCGAGATCTGCAAGCTCACCCATTCGAGCGAGTTCCACGTCTGCCGGATCCTCTTTCGCCAGCTCCAGTCCGGCCGCCTCAAGGTGGTGCGCTCGCGCGCCCAACCGGCCGCCGCCCCTTCCGCCGGCGCTTCCACCGGCAACGGGTCGACGAGCGCGGTGACCGCGGACGCGCTGCTCGTCGCGAGCCAGCAGCACCTCCAGAAAGGGGAGCTCGAGGGGGCGCTCCGGCACATTCGGGCCGCGCGCGCGCTCGAGCCCGACAGCAAGAAGCTGGGCGCGGAGGCGCAGAAGCTCGAGGACCAGATCCGCGGCGAGATCGAGAAGGCGGGGATCTCGCCGTCCGTCGTCCCCGTCCTCGCGCGCACCATGGAGGAGCTCACCAAGCTCAACATCTCCCCCCAGGAAGGATTCCTCCTCACGCGGCTCAATGGCAGCTACGACATCCAGTCGATCCTCAAGATCTCCTCGATGAACGCGCTCGACGCGCAGCTCGCCGTCTGGAAGCTCCTCCGCGCCGGCCACATCCGCCTCGAGAAGCGCTAGGGACGGGAGACTTCGCGACTCTCCCGCAGCGCGAAGCGCAACGGCCAGGCCGCCGCTTCGCCCGCGTAGGCCACGCCGACGCGCGGCGTGCGAACCACCGCGTCGTCGCCGACCGGCTCCCCGGCGACCAGTCGCAGTGCCCCCCGTCGCAGATCGACGCCGTCGAACCGCCGGTCGATCGCCAGCGCCTGGCAGAGCCGGGCCGGTCCCCCGGCGAGCTCCCGCGGCCGCGGTGGCCGCGCGAGGCCGCGCAGGCGGGTCATCCTGACGCCACCCTCCACCGCTTCGCCTCCCCGCAGCAGGACGGCATGCGGCACCCCCGCCGTCGCGGCGACCACGTTCAGGCACCAGTGCATGCCGTAGACGAAGTAGACGTAGGCGTGACCGCCGTCGAGGTACATCGCGCCGTTCCTCGCCGAGCGGTGACCGCCGCGGGCGTGGCTCGCCGCGTCGCCGGCACCCAGATAGGCCTCGGTCTCGACCAGCCTCAGGACGAGTCGCTCGCCTTCCAGATCGCGCACCAGGTAGCGGCCCAGCAGGTCGCGCGCCACCTCGTCCGCCGCGCGGCGGAAGAAGGAGAGCGGCAGCGGCCGGAAGCGCGCCATCGCGGGCACTATAATGCCGCGCGATGGCACGTACCGTCCTCGTCACCGGCGGCGCCGGCTTCATCGGGAGCCACATCGTCGACGACGTGCTCGCCCCCGGCGAGCGCGCCGTCGTGATCGACAATCTGTCCACCGGCCGGCGCGAGAACGTGCCGGCCGGCGCCGTCTTCTACGAACGCGACCTGCTCGATCCCGGCCTGGGAGAGCTCCTGGCCGACGAGAAGGTCGACGTCGTCAGCCACCACGCCGCCCAGGTCAACGTCCGTGTCTCGCTCGCCGACCCGGTGGCCGACGCGCGCGCCAACATCCTCGCCAGCCTCGAGCTGGTGAAGGCCTGCAAGCACGCGGGGGTGCGGCGGCTCTTCTTCGCCTCCTCGGGCGGCACGGTCTACGGCGAGCAGCAGGTCTACCCCTGCGACGAAGAGCACCCCAAGGGCCCCACGAGCCCCTACGGCTGCGCCAAGATGTCGGTCGAGCTCTACCTGGAGGCCTTCCGGCACATCGGCGACCTCGAGCCGATCGTCTTCCGGTACGCGAACATCTACGGTTCGCGCCAGGAGCCGAAAGGGGAGGCGGGGATCGTCGCCATCCTCGCCGAGAAGCTCCTCGCAGGCGAGACGCCGCGCATCTTCGACGACGGCGAGCAGACGCGCGACTACGTCTTCGTCGGCGACGTCGTCGCGGCGCACCGCGCCGCCTTCGAGAACTGGGTGGCCGGGGTCTACAACGTCGGCACCGGGCGCGAGACGACGGTCAACGCGCTCTACGAGATGGTCGCTTCGCGGCTAGACTCCTCGATCCGCCCGGTCCACGCGCCGCCGGTCGCCGCCGAGCTGCGGCGCAACGCGCTCGACGCCTCGCGGCTGGAACGCGCGATGGGAGCGGCGCCCAAGACCCGCCTGGAAGAGGGTCTCGACCGTACGCTCCCCTACTACCGGGCACGCGCGGCGGGCCGATGAGCCCGCTCCCCGAGCTCTTCGCGGAGCTCCCGGCGGCCTTCGCCGCTGGCTGGGATCCCGAGCGACCCTGGGCGCTCCTCGAGGAACCGCTCGAGGAGGTTCTCGCTGCCCTCCCCTCCTCCGCGGTCGCGGGCCGCGTGCACCCGGGCGCGCAACTCCTGGGAGATCGCATCGTCATCGGCAAGGGGAGCCGCGTGGCACCTGGTGCCGTCCTCGAAGGGCCGCTCTGGATCGGGGAGGACGTGGAGATCCGCGTCGGCGCCTACCTGCGAGGGGGCTGCTGGGTCGGGGACGGCTGCGTAGTCGGGGCGAACGTCGAGATGAAGCGGGCGATCCTCCTGCCCGGAGCGCACGCCGCGCACCTCAACTACGTCGGCGATTCCATCCTCGGGTGCCGGGTGAATCTCGGTGCCGGGGTGATCCTCTCCAACTTCCGTCACGACGGGCGGGAGATCGCGATCCCCACCCCCTCGGGTCCGCTTCCGACCGGGCGCCGGAAGCTGGGCGCCATCCTGGGCGACGGCGTCGCGGTGGGCTGCAACGCGGTGCTCAATCCGGGGACGGTCGTCGGCGCGCGCACCCAGATCTACACCGGCGCACAGTTGCGCTCCGGCCTCTACCCCTCCGACGCGTTGATCAAGCTCCGCCAGGAACTCGAGATCGTCGCTCTCGCCTCGCGTTCTTGAACCGGCAACCTCGACCAGCGCCCGCCAGCCCCGGCGGCAGCGTCGATCGGGGGAAGCTGCTGTCGAGTATGGTCTCGCCTGGATGAGACAGAAGCGACCCTCCCCCTTCCCTCTCGGAGGCATGACCGCCATGTTCCGACCCTTCTCACTCTCCCGATCGATCTTTCTCGGGCTGCTCTCACTCTGCGTCGCGCTCTGCGCCGCACCCGCTTCGGCGAAACGCCTGGACGGTGTCTTCACCGTCGTCAAGGAGGCGAACCTCGTCGTCCTCGACTACGGCGAAGGAAGCTAAGACGTGCGCGTCTACGGCGTCGAGCCGCCGGCCGACGGTCAGCCTTTCGCCTCCGAGGCCAAGGAGTTCGTCCGCTCGGCGCTCCTCGGCAAGAACGGCGCGATGCGCTTCAAGTTCAGGAACGCGGAGGACGAGATGGTTTCGCGCGTCTTCTACTTCGACGCCAACGGCCGGGAGCAAGACCTCGCCGTCGACCTCTTGGCCGCCGGGCTGGCGTGGCTTCGCCCGGGCGACAGGTACCGCCCGGTCGAAGAGGGTCAGCCCGACCAGCTGACCGCCGCGCAGGCAGCGGCCCAGGCCGCGCACCGGGGGATCTGGAGCACCGACCACCCGGTCGCTCCGTGGACCTACCTCGGGAAGAGACTCGAGGCGGACGGCGACACGAGCGGAGCACCCGAGGGAACGTTCGGTACGGTCGACAAGAACATCAGCAAGCAGAGCGGCAGCGACAACGAATGCGCGATCGCCAAGGATCCGTCGAATCCGCTGCGCCTCGCGGCGCATTGCAACAGCCTGGCGACCCCCTGGATCTCGGGCGACGGGGGCCAGACCTGGACGCTCGGCGGCTCGATCGGCAGCTACTGCTGCGATCCCAACTTGACCTTCGACAGCTTCGGCAACCTCTTCGCCACCTTCATCAATGGCGCGACCAACGCGATCGTCACCAAGCTGAGCGTCAACGGCGGAGCGTCCTTCAGCGACCTCGCCAGCTTCTCCGGCAGCATCGACCAGCCTTCGGTGGTCGCCCACGACGGCACGGTCTGGATCGTTTGGAACCAGTCCGGCGCCATGGTGGCGCGCGGCGCGCCGGTCACCGGTCTCGGCGCCGTCGGCGCCTTCAACACGTTGGAAACGGCGCCGACGACCAGCGGCTGCAGCTTCGGAGACCTCGCGACCTCGCCGGTGGGTCCGAACTACCCAGTCGTCCAGGTCTGCGGACCGAGCGGCGGGGAGACCGGCGGCAACATCCGGATCAACGTCGACGCCGACGGTCTGGGCGCCGGCGTCTTCGGCGCCTCGATCATCGCCGCGACGACCTTGGTCGGCGGCTTCGACTTCATCCCGGCGCAGAACCACCGCTCGATCGATACCGAATCCGGTCTCACGTTCGACCGCAATCCCTCGAGCCCGCACTTCGGCCGGCTCTATCTCGTCTACACCGACGAGGCGACGCAGGAGAGCAACAACACCAACATCATGCTGCGCTACTCCGACGACACCGGTGCGACGTGGAGCAATCCGCCGATCCAGGTCAATACCGATGCGACGACGCGCAGCCAGTTCCTGCCGAAGATCTCCTCGGATCCGATCACCGGCAACGTCGCGATCTGCTGGCACGACGCGCGCAACTCGGCGACCAACACGGCGATGGAGGAGTGGTGCGACTCCTTCACGCCGTCGACCTTCCCGGTCTTCAGCGGCAACGTCCAGGTGAGCGACGGCGCCTCGCTCTCGACCGACGCCAGCATGGACTTCGGCGACTACAGCGGCCTGACCGTGGCCAGCGGCATCGCGCATCCGGTCTGGGCCGACTCGTCGAACAGCACGGGCGACAATCCGAACGGCACGTCGGCCTTCGACACCTACACCGACACTTATTTCCTGAGTCTCTTCGCCGACGGCTTCGAGAGCGGAGACACCACCCACTGGTCGTCGACGTCCCCGTGACGGTGGCGCGCCGAGCCTACGGCGAGCGCTCGCTCGCCGTGGGCTTCGTCGCCGCGGCCGGCGGGTTGGTCACCACCAGGACGGTGCGGTCGTCCTGCGGCTCGGCGCCTCCGCGATAGTCCTCGACCGCGGCCATCAGGGCTTCGCCGATCTCGCGCGCCGACCTCCCCTGGTGGGCGCGCGCCACCTCGATCAGCCGCTCGATGCCGAACTCGGGTCCCCCCTCGCTGTCCGGTGGCGTCGCCTCGATCATGCCGTCGGTGTAGAGCACCAGGACGTCGCCGGGCCGGAGACGCACGAAGCCGCGCTCGTAGCTCGCGTCGAAGACCGGCCCGAGCACGGCGCCCCCCTCCTCGAGATCGGTCACCTCGCCCGCCGCGCTGAGCAGGAACGGCGGCGGATGCCCGGCGTTGACGTAGATGAAGAGGCCGTTGAGCTCGAG
>CAYZBH010000109.1:0-5797 GCA_964476605.1 uncultured Thermoanaerobaculia bacterium
CGCTTCCAAGGCCCATCCACCGACCCCGGAAACTCCACCACCTCCTCCTTCGTCCACTCCGGCGGATTCAACCAAGCCCGCCTCAGCTCGTCCAACTCCCGGGCCGCAACACTGATGGCCACTTCAGCATGGCCTTCCAGCGAAGGAAAAGGAAACGTCTCGAAGCACGTCGTCGGCGTGTAGCGCGGCCGGTCCTCCAACTGCGACCCCTGCGCGAGTGCCCAAACCTCGTGAATCCGCGAGTGGAGGAGACCAAGAAACGCGAAGCTTGATGACGAGAACACGACCAGCGCGTTGGATGGCAGCACCTCGGCTCCCAGATGCACAACGAGACGGTGTTTTGCGGTCATCGGAACAGCCGTAAACTCAGCAAGCGGTTTCGAAGAAGAACGAAATCCCTGGCGCGTCTCACCGTACCGCCACCATTCGATCCGATGCCGCTCTCGCCGAATTACATCGCGAACTGGCTTCACCACTTTCCGAACGTGCGAGAACGGGCGCTCGAACAGTGCGGCCTGCGCTTCCTCCAGTTCGTCGAAATCCACAATCCAGTAGCCGTCCCACGTTCCCGTGACGTCCGAGGCGTTCATGAACGGGCGAAGGACGTCAGAATTGGGTCGGCCGTTCGGGTTCGGGAGGCTGAGCCAGCTCACAGCATCTTGCTCTGGCACTTCAAAGGGCCCCGATTTCTGGATTCCGATAAAGCCCTTGGTCTCATTTGAAGAGAGCTTCGCTGCGCTTGTGATATCCGCAGCCGAAGAGAGGTTGGAGTTGATCGCTTGCACGACGACACCGTCGAGCTGGAGTGTCCGCTCCTGTCCCGAATCGAAACCCACCATGGAGACATGCACATTGGCACCGTCCAAGACCCAGTTCATGTCGGATACACCCCAGAAGATGTTCCCCGTTTCCTTGATCCGCTTGAGAACTTCACGGCTTGCGCCGCCGCGGATTCCCTGCGTCGCCAGGAGCCCCACTCGGAGCGCTCTCTTCGATGCCAGCGCGGAGCGCCCAAGCTCGAACCAGTAGCAGCACAGATCGCTGAACTCTGGAAGGCGGTCGGAGAAGTGGCCGATCAGCGCTTCGAAGTATGCATGGCCGCATTCGCCGCGGATCTTCTTCCCGCCGAGAAACGGCGGGTTGCCGATGATGAAGTCGACCTTGGGCCAGGTGGGTTCTCTGGGGTTCTCGGGGTCGGTGAGGTCGAGGATGGCGTCTTTGCACTCGATGTTGCTCATCGCCTGGAGGACGGGTTCTTTCCAGGTGGTGGTGCCGTGCTGCCGGAGCCACTGGAGGTAGCCGATCCAGACGGTCATCTGGGCGAGCTCGTGGGCGTACTGGTTGATCTCGATGCCGAAGAGCTGCCAGGGGCCCACGCCGACGCGGAGAGGGGATTGGAGCCCCTGCTCCAGCATGAAGTCGTAGACCTCCGCCTCCAGATCCTTCAGCTTCCGGAGCGTCACGTAGAGGAAGTTCCCCGATCCGCAGGCGGGGTCGAGCACCTTCACCGACTCCAGCCGGTCGAGGAACCGGAGGGCGAAGATCTCGGCTTCGGCGAGAGCCTTCTTGAGCGCCGCGCCCGAGAGCGGTTTCGCCGGAGCCTCGCCGTCGGTTTTCTTCCCCGAAGTGACGAGGTTCACGATCAGCCGCTTCGCCTCCGCCCACTCCCGACGGAGCGGGATCATCACCACCGGCTCCACCAGCGTCTCGATGTCCTCGCGGCTGGTGTAGTGGGCGCCCAACTGCGCGCGCTTGCCCGGGTCGAGGCCGCGCTCGAAGAGCGTGCCGAAGATCGACGGATCGATGGCGCTCCAGTCGAGCCGCGCCGCCGAGGCCAGAAGCGCCAGCTCCTCGCCCGTGAGCGGGAGCGTCGATGCGTCGTCGAAGAGACTCCCGTTGACGTGCGGGATCCGATCCACGCCGAAGAACCCGCCACCGGCCATCTTCTCGAAGAGACCGCCCACCAGCTTCTCGAAGAGCTCCGGTTGCCCCTTCGCCGTCTCGAACAGCTTCTTGGCGATCTCGTTCGGGAGGAGGCCGATGTCCTCCGCGAAGAGCGCGAAGAGGATCCGGTCGAGGAAGCGGGCGACCGCCCGCGGCTCGAAACCCCTGGCCCGAAGTCGCTGCGCGAGCTCGCCCAGCGCCTTCGCGGCATCCGCCGTCACCGCGCGGCTGATCTGCCCGGGCCGAAATCTCTCCGGCTCGAAGAAAACCCAGCGTAGATGCTCGAGCTTGTCCGGATCGCTCAGCTCCTCGAGCGCGATCGGGTAGACGACGTGCTTGGCGTTCTGGAAGCTCGTGTGGATCTCGATCGTCGAGGTGTCGCAGACGACCAATAGGGGCGGATTCTCGAGATCCGCCCGGTACTCGTCGAGCTGCTTCCAAGCGGCGGTGAGGTCCTTGTGCTTCCCCTTGTACTCCCAACCGAAGAAGCCCCGCTTCCAGACGTCCGCCCAGCCATCCTCGCCGCCCCGCTTCTCGGCGCCCCGCTCGAAACAGAAGAACTCCCCCGTGGGGTCCATCGCCGCCGGCTTGCCGTGGCCCACCAACTCGCACAGGTCGAGAAAGTGCTCCTGCGCCGCGGAGCGCTCCTTGAGCGCCACCGCCTTCCACTTCTTGACGAACTCCTTGGGCGTCATCTCGGAGAAGAGTCTAGGACATGCACTGACAGAACGACCCCGCCGAGCCAGGGGACAGGCTGAAGCCTGTCCCCTGATTCACGACCGCGCGCCTGGGGCCCTGGGGACAGGCTGAAGCCTGTCCCCGAGTGGACATCTCGCTGTGGTACTGTGTGTTCGTGAGAAATATCACGGTTTCAGTGACCGACGAGGTCTACCGCAAGGCGCGGATCCGGGCGGCCGAGCTCGATACGTCGGTGAGCGCGCTGGTGCGCGCTCTCCTCGAGCAGGTGGCGGAGAAGGAGTCCGACTTCGAGCGCCGCCGGCGGCTGCAGGACGAGGTCTTGGCGTCGCTCGATAGCTTTCGAGCCGGGGACCGCTTGAGCCGCGACGAGGCCCACGAACGCCGTGCGCTTCGTTGACACTAACGTCCTGCTCTACGCCGCGAGCACCGCCCCCGAAGAGGCGGGCAAAGCCGCGAAGGCCCGGGAGCTACTGCAGGCGACCGACCTCGCGCTCTCGGTCCAGGTGCTCCAGGAGTTCTACGTGCAGGCGACGCGAGCCTCGCGGACCGATCGCCTGTCGCACGACCAAGCCAACCGCCTCGTCGAGGCCTTCCTGCGCTTTCCCGTTCAGGAGACGACGCCGGCCCTGATGCTCGCCGCGATGGCTACCTGCCATCGGCACCGACTCTCCTACTGGGATGCCGCCATCCTCGAGGCCGCGCGGGCCCTGGGGTGCGAGGTCGTGCTCTCCGAAGATCTCGCCCACGGTCGGAGCTACGACGGCCTGCTCGTCGAGAACCCCTTCCGAGACGTCCGCCCGCCGCGCCGGACCAGCCCGTCGAGGTAAGGCATCCGGCTGCAAGGGGACAGGCTGAAGCCTGTCCCCAGGCGTGGTGCTCTGGCGCCTTCACGCGCACGCCGTCTGGCTCCGGAAACCCCTGCGATACGATCTCCCGGCGCGGTCGGGGCCCGGGTACGGGCGGCCGCCCTCCCCTTCGAACCGAGGTGACGTCATGCTGCGAAAGCCCCTTCTGGTCCTCTTCGGCCTCGTTCTGGCCGCGTCGCTGGCCCTTCCCAACGTCCTCGCCGCCGAGGAGAACGTGCTGCAGCTCCAGATCGGGGATCCGGCACGGAGCGGGCGCACCGCACCGGTGGTACTCGACGGCGTGACCGACGCCGCCAAGGGGGACCTCGTCACCCCCGAGGAGCTCGGGGCGCGCCTCGACGGCGTCAAGCTCCTCTTCGTCGGCGAGAGCCACACCGACGTCGAGTTCCATCGCATTCAGCTCCGGATCCTCGAGGAGCTCCAGAAGCGTGGGCGGAAGGTTCTGATCGGCCTCGAGATGTACCCGGCCGGCGAGCAGGGGTCGCTCGACCGCTGGACCGCCGATCCGGCGTTCGGAGAGGAGGCCTTCCTCGACCAGTCCCGCTGGTACGAGAACTGGAGCTACCACTGGGACTACTACCGGCCGATCTTCCTCTTCGCCAAGGAGCACGCCCTGCCGATGTTCGGCCTCAACGTGCCACGGAAGGTCGTGCAGACGGCGCGCATGAAGGGGTTCGACGCGCTGACCGAGGAGCAGCAGAAGCTCCTCCCCGCCAGGATCGACACGGACTCGCCCGAGTACCGCCGCCTCTTCCGCGCCTTCTTCGGCGCCGACGAGATGCACGGCAGTCTCTCGGACGAGATGTTCGAGGGGATGTTCCGCGCCCAGTGCACCTGGGACGGCGCCATGGCGCACAACGCCATCCGCGCGCTCCAGGCGAAGGGGGGCGAGAACGCGATCATGGTGGTGCTGATCGGCTCGGGGCACGTCGCCTTCGGCCTCGGCGCCGAGCGCCAGGCGAAGCTCTGGTTCACGGGCCCGATCGCCTCCGTGATTCCGATCCCGGTCGAAGACCCGCGCACCCACGCCCCGGTCATCGAAGCGCGCGCCTCCTACGCCAACTTCTTCTGGGGCGTGCCGCCGGAGACCGACCCGCTCTATCCGGTGCTCGGTCTCTCGGCTCCCGAGCGCGACCCGGGGCAGCCGGTGACCGTCATCCGCGTCGAGAAGGACTCGGTCGCCGCCGCCGCCGGCTTCGCCGAGGGGGACGTCATGCTCGCGATGGACGGCACGCCGCTCCTGGAGAAGGGGACCTTCCACCGGCTGATGGCCGGCAAGCGCTGGGGAGACTCCGCCAAGTTCGAGGTGAAACGGGGCGAGGAGACGAAGACCCTGGTCGCCAACTTCCGGCGGAAGATCGAGCCCAAGGAGCCCTGCCCCGGGGCCACGTCCGCTCCGGCCGCCACGCCCGCTCCGGCCGCTGCTCCGGGGAAGCCGTGAGCGCCCAGGCGCTGCGGCGCGCCGCGGCGCTCGCCGCGGCGCTCGTCGCGCCGCCGTCGATCCTCGTCGCGGACGCCGCGCCGCGCGTTCACCACGCGCTCGAGGTGACCCTCGATCCCGCGGCGCACCATCTCGCAGTGGAGGATCGTCTCACCCTCCCGCGCGGCGGCACGGTCGAGTTCCTGCTCAACGCGAAGCTCGCGATCACGCGCTCCGAGCCGGCCGTCGAGGAGCTGCCGTTGGGGGACGTCACCCCCTTCGCCGGCCTCAACGCCTCCCCCGCCGATCTCGCGGCGAGCGGCGGTCTCAAGCGCTGGCGCGTCCGGATTCCGGAGGCGGGCGGGACGCTCACGCTCGCCTACTCCGGCCCCTTCGACTTCGGTCTCGGCGCGCAGGAGGAGGAGTACCAGCGCGGTTTCCGCGAGACCGCCGGCATCGTCTCGCCGGAAGGGGTCTATCTCGCCGGGAACGGCTTCTGGTACCCGCAGCTCGACCAGGAGCTCATCGATTTCTATCTCTCCGCGCAGGTGCCCGAAGGGTGGTTCCTGGTGAGCCAGGGGAACGGCACCGCGCGCGACGCTGGCGGCGTGGCCCGCTGGGATTCGGGGGGCGCCATGGACGAGATCTACCTCGTCGGCGGTCCGCTCACCCGCTATCGCCAGGCCGCCGGTGCGGTGGAGGCCGAGGTCTACCTCCGCACGCCCGACGAAGCCTTGGCGAGCAAGTACCTCGGCGCCACGGCGCAGTACCTCGAGATGTACCGGCAGCTCATCGGCCCCTACCCGTACGGCAAGTTCGCGCTGGTCGAGAACTTCTGGGAGACCGGCTACGGCATGCCGTCGTTCAC
>CAYZBH010000110.1:0-5789 GCA_964476605.1 uncultured Thermoanaerobaculia bacterium
TCGATCGCGATCACGGTGAGGCTCGCGTGGCCGATCGACATCCCGAGCCAAGCCTCGGGATCGACCGCGAGGGCGCGCGTGACCAGATAGCGGATGACGTTGCCGTGCGCCACCACGAGCTCGTGCCGGTCGCCCGCCGGCGACGGCGCGAGCAGGCGGGTCGCGAGCCGGTCGAGCTGCGCCGCGCAGGCGGCGAGATCCTCGGGTTTTTCGCGCGCCATGATGTCGGCGCGCCGCGTCGGCGGGGTGCACTCCGCGAGGTCGGCATCGATCTCGGGCGGACCGCTCCCGAGCTCCGCGACGATCACCGCCGCCGTCTGCCGCGCCCGCGTGAAAGGGCTCGCGAGCACGCGATCGAAGTGGAACGGAAGGGCGCGCAGCCGGTCTCCCGCGAGCCGGGCCTGCGCGACGCCGAGCGGCCGCAGCGCGCGGCCGACGCGCTCGTCGCGCGGATCGTCTTCGTCGTAATTGCCGTGCCGCACGAGAACGAGGGTGCGGACTCCCGGCGTCTCGGCGGTGGCCGGCGGTGCGGTTCCCGGCGAGCCCGGGGCCGGACCCGCGGACAGGGCGACGAGCACGAGCAGGAGGAGCGGGGTTCTCATGGCGCGATCTTCTCGCGTTTCCGCCGCCCCGCCGCGGCGGCGGGCTACGGAACTTCGACCTCGGCCGAGGTGGTCGAGAAGTCGTGCCCCTGCTCGTCGCGCACCAGGACCGCGATCCGCTGACGGCCGGGCGTCACGGCGACCTCGGCACGGTGAACCCAGACCCCAGCGAGCGCGCGCTCGAGATCGGCCTCCGGCACCGAGATCGGGATCGGCGTCCCGGCATCGAAGAAGAACTTCCCCTGGGCGTCCCGAACCGCCACCTGGAGCAGCAGATTCCCTTCGCGCGCCGATCCCCGCGGCAGAAGCGCCACCGCGGCGAGCGGAATGCGCACCGCGAAGGGGACGTGCGCGGGCTCGCGCTTCGACGCCCCCGGTACGGGGGCTCCGAGCTCGAGCGCGATCCCGAACGGGTTGTGCTCCGCGCCGAGCGTCGCTGTCGAGGCGAGCGACGCCGCCGCGCGCCCGTTCCCTCGCGTGCGCCGGAAGCTCTCGCGATGCCGCAGCTCGACGCCCGGTCGCGTCACGCGGACCTCCAGGCGGTGCGCCTTCGTCCCCGCCTCGGGGCCGGTCGAGAAGCCGAGCGAATAGACCGCGTCGGCGTCCGCCGCGACCTGCTCGAGCTCCTCCGAAAGCTGCTCGTCGACGAAGAGGCGGCGTCCGCCGGTGGCGCCCGCGAGGCGCGCCAGGCTCGATCCCTCCTCGATCGGCGTCGCGTCCTTCGGCGGCGGCGCCACCGCGCCGGTTCCCGCCCCGGAGCTCTCGAACTCGGCGCTCGCCTGCGCCGACGGCGGCTGGCGCGGCGAAACGGTGTAGACGGCGACGCGCGCGTCCTCCGCGGTCGCCACCAGGCGCTCGAAGGCGTCGGAGAGCTCGATGCCGCGTTCGACGAGGCGTGGCGTCTGCAACAGGAGGCTGTTCTCGGGGAGGCCCAGCTTCTGGGCGAAGAAGCGGAGGAGGAAGGCTCCGGGCTCGGAGCTGTAGCCGGCGGTCGCGAGGATCACGGACTTCCGCCCCTCGACGCTCGCGAGCGCTTCGACGATCTGCTGCAGGGCGCGCACGCCGCGGGTCTGGCGATCGAGCTCCTTGTCCGCCCAGAGCTCGATCTCGCTCTGGATGCGCAGGCGCTCGTTCTGCGACCGGTTGATCTCGCGTACGACGTCGCCTTCCGGATCGATCTCGGAGCGCACCATGGCGACCGCGCGTCCGTAGTTGCGGATCTCGTGCTCGAGCTGGGTGCGCTCGGCGGCGGTCGCGCTCCCGCGCAGCGGGAGCTTCTCGAGCGCCGCGAGAGCCTTCTCGACCTCCGCGCGATCGGCGGTCGGCGCGGCGAGCAGGCGCAGATCGTCCTGAAAAGCCGCGACCAGGACCTGACGCTCCCCCTCCATGGCGCGATCGAGGTAGCCCCGGAGCTCGACCAGGGTGCGCTGTCGCACCTGGCGCTCGAGCGCGCTCTGATCGACGAAGAAGACGAAGGTCGAGGGGAGTGGTCCGCGCTCCGGCAGGGCGCGCGGCGCGGGCGTCAAGGGAGCCACCTGCCGAGGGGCGATCGGCGGCGGCACGCGCTCCGGCGCCGCGAAGTACTCGATCGCGACCGGCTCGCCGTCGACGCGCAGCTCGAAGTCCGATTTCCCTAGATCGGTGACGCGCCTCCCGGAGCGGTCGGTCACCACGACGTCGACGTTGACCACCTCGACGTCGACCCGCTCGTCGAAGGCGGCCTGCGGCGGGGTTTCTTGCGCCGCGAGCGCGCTCGGCAGCGCGACAGAGAGCAGAGCGAGGAAAGCGAGGTCGCGCGACGGCTGCATGGACACCTCTAAGACTTCGGCACGGCGACCTTTCCGGAGGTGGTCGCGAAGACGCCCGAGAGCTCGTCGACCACCACCACCGCCACCCGATTATCTCCCGGAGCGAGCCGAAGCGAAGCCCGGTAGGCCCAGTTGTGGGTCGGGATGCGCGCCGCGTCGGCCGCGGCCACCACCACCTCGATCGGCTGGGCCCCGCCGAAGCGCACCTCTCCGTTGGCGCCCTCGATCGCCACCCGCGCCGAGAGCTTCCCGCGCAGATCGCCCTGGCCCGGGACGAGCGCCAGCCCGCGGAGCGGAATCCGCACCAGCAAGGGCACCTCCGCCCCTTTCTCTCGCTTCCTGAGCGGCGCCGGCGCCCCGAGCTCGAGACCCAGCTCGAGCGGATTCGCCACCGCGCGAAGCGAGATCGCCGCCGAGAGGGCCTGCTCCACGCGGTCTTCCAGCGTGCGCCGACGGTAGCTCTCTCGGTGCCTCGTCGTCACGCCGGCGCGCCGAACGGACACCTCGATCGGATGATCACGTCCCCCCGCCCTCTCGTCGGTCGAAAAGCCGAGCGAGTAGGAAGCCGTTTCGTCGTCGACCACCCGCGAGAGCTTCTCCGAGAGCTCGTGATCGGCGTAGAGACTGGCACCTCCGGTTGCCGCCCCCAACCGCACGACACTCGACGAGGCCTCGACCAGCGCCAGATCGCGAGGTGCCGCCTGCGCCACCTCTCCGCCCCCTCCCGAGAATTCCGGGGAGAACTGGCCAACCGGAGGCGTCCGGGGAGAGATCGTGTAGAAGGCCACGCGCGCGTTCTGCGCCGCCGCCACCATCCCTTCGAACTCCGACATGAGCCGAACGCTCTCGGTCTGAAGATTGTCCGAGAGCGCGAAGCCAGTGCGAACAGGCGGTCTGCCGACTTCGGCTGCAGCCAGCCTCTGATCGAAGAGACTTCGCAGGAACGCGCTCGGATTGCTCGCGATCCCGCCGGTCGCCACCAGGACGGACTTGCGCCCCTCGATCGCGGCGAGCGACTCGACCCATTGCCGGAGCGCTTCAACCGCTCGCCGCTGCCGATCGATCGCTTGCTCGCCGAAGGTCCGCAGTTCTTCCTCCAGACGAGCACTCTCGTAGGCCATGACGGCGGCACGAATCTCCGCCTCGAGACGCACCCGCTCGGTCGCGAGAATGGTGCCCCGGCCGCGCAGCTTCTTCGCCTCCCCGAGCGCCCGGTCGACCTCGACCGCGTCGGTCGAGAGACTCCCCAGGATCCGCAGATTGTCGACGTACGCAGCCACCAGGACGGCAACCGTTCCGTCGAGCTGCGGTAGGACGAACTCGCGAATCTCGTCGACGATCGTCGAGGAGGTCTTGATCTCGAGCGCGCTCTGATCGATGAAGACGAAGATGTAGCTCTGCGGACTGCTCGACGCTTCGCGCGCGATCCGTGCGGCGCGCTCACTGGGTGTGGTTGCAGGAAGGGAGGTCACGGGTTCCGCGACCACGGGGGCCGGTTCCAGCGCGCGCGGTGCCGAGAAGTACTCGATCGGGACCGGCTTGCCGTCGATCCGGAGCTCGAAGTCGTCGCGCCCGAGGTCGGTCACCCGGCGGCCGTCACGATCGGTCACCACCACGTCGACGTTCACCACCTCCACGTCGACCCGCTCGCCGAACACTCCGCTCGGCGGCGGCTCGTCTTGCGCAGTCGCGACGGGGGCGGAGAAGAGCGAGAGAACCAGAGTTCCGAGAATGCAACGCATCGAACCTCCTAGGACTTGGGCACGGCGACCGTTCCGGTCGTGGTCGCGAAGACGCCAGAAAGCTCGTCGACCACCACCACCGCCACCCGATTCTCCCCCGGCGCGAGCCGAAGCCGTGCCCGATAGGCCCAATTGTGGGTCGCGATGCGCGCCGCGTCCGATGCGGGCACGACGACGTGGATCGGCGTTGGCTCGCCCAGGTGCATCTCACCTTCCGTGTCTTGGATCGCGACGCGCGCCGTCAACCGGCCCGCGCGCCCGTCCCCTTCGGCCCTCAACGCCAGGGTCCGCAGTGGAATCCGCACCAGGAGCTCGACCTCCACTCCCTTCTTTCCCCGGATTCGCGCGGGAGCTCCCAGCTCCATCCCCAAGCCGAGTGTGTTGACACCCTTCTCGAACGAGACCGCAGCGAGGAGCGCGGTCTTCGCACGCTCCTCCGCGGTCCTCCTGCCGAAACTCTCCCGGTGCCGCACGCGCACCTCGCCGCGCCGCACGCGGACCTCGATGGCGTGCTCGCCAGGCTGCATGGATGGCTCCAAAGCAAAGCCGAGCGAATAGGCGCTGTTCTCGTCGTCCGCTACGGTCTCGAGCCGGCGTGAGAGATCGACGTCGACCGGAAAACTCGCGCCTCCAGTCGATTCGGCCAACCGGACGACGCTCGAGCCAGCCTCTACGATCGCGAGATCGCGCGGTGTGGACGCACTGACCTCTCCCCCTGACGACTGAAACTCCGCCGAGGTGTGTCCCATGGAGACCGTGCGCGGGGATATCGTGTAGATCGCCACGCGGGCGTTCCTCGCCGAGCGCAGTGCCGCCTCGAAATCGGCGAGCATCTCGATGGCTCGGGGCACGAGCGCATCCAGCGTGCTGATCGAGACGCGCACCTGAGCCCGGCGCCCGAGATCGGAGCCCCGGACCTTGGCTTCCATCATCTCGGAGAAGTAGGCGACCGGGTTGCTCGCGTAACCCGGTGTCGCAAGCAACATGGTCTTCCGCCCTTCGATCCCGGCCAGGGCCTCGAACCAGAGCTTCAGAGCCTCGATCGAGCGCTCCTGCCGGTGCAGCGCTTGCTCGGCGAATGCAGTGACCGCGGCCTCGAGCCGCCGGCGCTCGCTATCGCGGTACTCGGCGGCTGACTTCGCTTCGACCGCAAACGACGCCGGCGCACCCGACGAGCGGATCTCGCGCTCGAGTTGGTTGCGCTCGGTCTCGAGCATCGAACCCCTTCCGCCGAGGGCGAGAAGTGTCGCGAGCTCCTTCTCGATCTCCTCCGCGTTGGTCGTCAGGGGCCCGAGGACCTTCATTCCGTTCACGAAGGCCGCGATTTGGACCGCCGTCGAGCCGTCGAGCCGAGGAACCAGGAACTCTCGAATCTCGTCGACGATCGACTTCGCGACGTGCGCGTCGAGCGAGCTCTCGTCGACGAAGACGAGGATGTAGGCAGGATTCAGCCCACTATCCGCTGCGGCGCGTGCGAGCCGCACGCCTGCCGTCGTGGTTTGCAGCGAAGTGACCGGCGCCGGCGCGAGATCCCGCGAAGCCGCTAGGCGCGGCGTCGCGAAGTATTCGATCGGGACCGGCTTGCCGTCGATCCGGAGCTCGAAGTCGTCGCGCCCGAGGTCGGTCACCCGGCGGCC
>CAYZBH010000111.1:0-5660 GCA_964476605.1 uncultured Thermoanaerobaculia bacterium
TACTGCGCCTGGCGCTTCCACCAGGGCCACTGGTGCGCGACGTCGTGCCCCCAGATGTCCCGCTCGTGCGAGATCCCCTTGGCGCGGCAGAGGTCGGCCAGAGCCTGCGTCTCCTCGATGCACCCCTCTTCGTAGGCCCCCTGCCCGCAGACCAGCACGAGGTGCGTGTTGCGGCGCACGCGCTCCAGCGCCTCGCCCGCGAGCCCCGGCACGTAGGCGAGCGGGCTGTTGAAGTAGACGTCGGCGTTGGCGAAACCGTCGGTGAAGTGGGTCATCTCGTAGCGCCCGCTCATGCAGAGCGCCCAGCGAAAGGTCTCCGGGTTCTTGAGCGCGAGATTCGCCGCGTAGTACCCGCCGAGCGACGCCCCGGCCGCGGAGATGGGGACCTGCGGCGAGCGGCAGTGCTCGCGCACCCAGGGGACGAGCGTGTCCGTGACCCACGCCTCGTAGGCGATGTGGCGCTGGATGCGCCACGCGGGTTCGCGCTCCCGCCGCGTCCAGGCTTCCGCGACGTTCGACTCCGGGCAGTAGAGCTTCACGCGCCCCGAGTCGATCCAGGGCGCCAGCGCCTCGACCATCCCCTGCGCCTCCCACTCGTGCGCGAAGCCCGCGGCCGTCGGGAACACGACGAGCGGCTGACCCCAATGCCCGTAGGTCCAGAGCGAGAGCGACCGGCCGAGCTGCGGGCTGGGGATTCTTTCGAGCCGCTTCTGCATGCACGAGCCTCCCTGGAGCGAGCGGCGGCAGCCTATCGCAGCGCCCGCGCGACGCCGTGTCCGCGGGTGTCGAAAAATCCGGCGTTGACAACGCTCGCCGCCTTGTGAAAGTTTTCACCGCTCGTTGCCCCATCGCGGCGCGTTTCGATATCGTGCCAGGACTCTGACAGGAAGAGCTTTCACCTATGGCGCAGATCTTTCCTCGTAGCGCAAACGCACTCGCTCGGGCGTCGATCGCCATCGCGCTCGTCCTCGCGGCCGCCGCGGGTTGGACCCTGTGGCGTCTCGCGCACTCGGGCTACGTGACGCGGGAAGGGATCATCCTCGAGCAGCCCGTGCCGTTCAGCCACGATCACCACGTCGCGCAGATCGGCATCGACTGCCGCTACTGCCATACTTCCGTCGAGCGCGCGGCCTCCGCCGGCATCCCACCCTCGCAGACCTGTCTCAACTGTCACAATCAACTCTGGACCAACGCCCAGATCCTCGAGCCGGTGCGGGCGAGCGTGCGCGAGAACAAACCGCTCTTCTGGAACCGGGTCAACGACCTGCCCGATTTCGTCTACTTCAACCACAGCATCCACGTCGCCAAGGGCGTCGCCTGCACGATCTGCCACGGTCCGGTCGACCGCATGCCGCTCATGGCGCAGGGCGCGCCGCTCACCATGTCGTGGTGTCTCGACTGCCACAAGGATCCGGTCAAGAACCTGCGCCCGCGCGAAGAGGTGACCAACGTCTTCTGGAAGCCGCCCGCGGACCTCGCGGCGAAGCAGCAGGAGTGGGCGAAGCTGTACAACGTCAAGAGCAAGATCAGCTGCTCGTACTGCCACCGCTAGAGAGCCCAAATGAGCGAATCCAGCAGCCCGAACCCCGCGACCCACGAGGGGGACTGTCACGGCGAGTGGCGCAAGACGGCGCCCGAGGCCGGGCGCCTCGAAGTGTCCCAGGTTCGCGAGCGTCTCGCCGGAGCGCGCGGCCCGGCCTACTGGCGCAGCCTCGAGGAGCTCGCCGAAACGCCCGCCTTCGACGAGATGCTGCACCGCGAGTTCCCGCGCCTCGCCTCCGAGTGGCCGTCCGGCGTCTCGCGCCGCAACTTCCTGCAGCTCGCCGGCGCGTCGCTCGGGCTCGCGGGACTGACCGCCTGCACCCGGCAGCCGATCGAGAAGCTCGTCCCCTACGTCAAGCTTCCCGAGCAGCTGCTCCCCGGCAAACCGCTCCTCTTCGCCACCTCGATGCCGCTCGCGGGATACGCCACCGGGCTGCTCGTCGAGAGCCACGAGGGGAGGCCGACGAAGATCGAGGGGAACCCCGACCACCCCGCGAGCCTCGGCTCGACCGACGCCGTGACCCAGGCCTCGGTGCTCGGGCTCTACGATCCCGATCGCTCCCAGAACCTCACGCGTCGGGGACAGGCGGCGCCGTTCGCCGATCTCCAGCAGCAGATCGCGGCCGCGCTCAACGCGCAGTCGGCGCTGGGGGGCGTGGGCCTGCGGCTCCTCACCGGCCCCGTCACCTCCCCGACCGAGGCGCGTCTCATCACCGAGCTCCTCGCGGCCTACCCGCAGGCCAAGTGGCACCGATGGGATCCCCTTTCGGGCGACCATCAGCGGCGCGGCCTCGCGGATGTCTTCGGCGCTCCGACCGAAGCTCGCTTCGACCTCGCCAAGGCGGAGGTCGTGGTGGCCTTCGAGTCCGATCTCCTGGCCGCGGGCCCCGGCGCGGTGCGTTACGCACGGGACTTCGCGGCGCGCCGCAAGGTCGACGCGGCGAGCACCTCGATGAACCGGCTCTACGTCGCCGAGTCGAGCCCGACCGTCACCGGCAGCGTCGCCGATCACCGTCTGCGCGCCCGCCCCTCGGAGCTGCCGGCGCTGCTCCTCGCGCTCGCGACACGTCTCGGCGTCTCCGGCCTCGGCGGCGGCGCGACCGCGCCGCTTCAGGCCGAGAGCGCGCGCTGGATCGACGCGCTGGCGCGCGATCTCGCGGCGCACCGCGGCACGAGCGTCGTGGTCGCGGGCGAGGCGCTCCCGGCGCCGGCGCACGCGCTCGTGGCGGCGATCAACGAGACGCTCGGCAACGGCGGCGCGACCGTCCTCTACAGCGAACCGATCGAGAGCGACCCGGTCGAACACCTGGAGTCGCTCGCCGCGCTCGTCCAGGACCTCCGGGCCGGCAGCGTCGACCTGCTCGTCGTCTCGGGCGCGAATCCGGTCTACGACGCTCCCGCGGATCTCGACTTCGCCGGCGCGCTCGCCGCGAGCGGGGCGATCAAGATCCACCACGGTCTCTACGCCGACGAGACCGCCGCAGGGTGCGATTGGCACCTGCCCGCCGCGCACTATCTCGAATCCTGGGGCGACGCCCGCGCCTACGACGGCACCGTTTCGCTGCTGCAGCCCCTGATCGAGCCGCTCTACGGCGGCAAGACGCTCGCCGAGCTCCTCTCGCTCCTGGTGGGGCGCCCCTCGGAGACCGGCTACGACAGCCTGCGCGCCACGTGGGAAGGGCCGCTCGGCGGCGAGGCTTTCGAGGACGCCTTCCGGAAGCTCCTGCACGACGGCCTCGTTCCCGGCAGCGCCCGGGCGGCCGCGAGCGTCGCCGTCCAGGCCGCCGCCATCGCCGGCGCCGCCCAGGCGCTCGCCGCTCTTCCGCCGGCCGCGGCGGAGGGCCTCGAGCTCGCGCTGCGCCCCGACGCCTCGGTGCTCGACGGCCGCTTCGCCAACAACGGCTGGCTCCAGGAGCTGCCGAAGCCGATCACCAAGCTCACCTGGGACAACGCGGTCATGCTCTCGCCGCGCACCGCCGAGTCGCTCCACGTCGCGAGCCGCGACGTCGTCGAGCTCACGACGGCGGACGGGCGGAAGCTCTCGGGTCCGGCGTGGATCCTCCCGGGCCAGGCCGACGGAGTTGCCACGGTCCACCTGGGCTACGGCCGCCGTCGCGCCGGCCGCGTCGCCGACGGCATCGGCTTCGACGGCTACGCGGCGCAGACGCGCGCCGCCCGCTGGGGCGCCCCGGGCGCCTCGTTGCGCAAGACCGGAGACACCCTGCTGCTCGCCTGCGCCCAGGGGCACCACGCGATCGAGTGGATCCGCGAGGAGACGGAGCAGGCCGCGGCGCGCGGCGTCGTCCGCGAGGCGACCTTCGAGGAGTTCCTGAAGGAGCCGCACTTCGCCCACTCCGGCCACGCCGTCGATCCGGATCTCTCGCTCAACCCCGGCTACGAGTACAAGAACTACGCCTGGGGAATGGTGATCGACCTCAACGCGTGCACCGGCTGCAACGCGTGCGTGATCGCCTGCCAGTCGGAGAACAACATCCCGGTGGTCGGCAAGGAGCAGGTCGACCGGGGCCGTGAGATGCAATGGCTGCGGATCGACCGCTACTTCCGCGGCGACCTCGACGCGCCCGAGGGCATCGCGAGCCAGCCCGTGCCCTGCATGCAGTGCGAGCAGGCCCCCTGCGAGCTGGTCTGTCCGGTGGCGGCGACCACGCACAACGAGGACGGCCTGAACGACATGGTCTACAACCGCTGCGTCGGCACCCGGTACTGCGCCAACAACTGCCCCTACAAGGTGCGGCGCTTCAACTTCCTGCTCTTCCAGGACTGGGAAACGCCGCAGCTCCAGCTGCAGCGCAATCCCGACGTCACGGTGCGCAGCCGCGGCGTCATGGAGAAGTGCACCTACTGCGTGCAGCGCATCAACCGCGCGCGCATCCCCGCCGATCGCGACGGCCGGCGGGTCCAGGACGGCGAGATCGTCACCGCCTGCCAGCAGGCCTGCCCGAGCCAGGCGATCAGCTTCGGCGACTTGAACGACGCCGCGGCGCGGGTCACGGCGCAGAAGAAGAACCCGCGCAACTACGCGCTGCTCGAGGAGCTGGGCACCCGCCCGCGCACCACCTATCTCGCGATGGTCAAGAACCCCAACCCGGAGCTTGCCTAGATGAGCGTCGCCGACCCCTCCCGCCTCGGTCTCCGTACCCCGGAGGAGCCGCCCGTCATCGCGCCGGGCCATTCGGCGGCCTCGGTCGCCGACAAGATCAGCTCGGTCGTCTTCGGCCGCATGCCGCTCTGGTTCTACGTGGCGATGGCGATCGCCTTCGGCGGCGCCATGATGTTGCTCCACGCCCTCACCAAGCTCGTCTTCACGGGCATCGGAATCTGGGGCAACAACCAGCCGATCGGTTGGGGTTTCGACATCATCAACTTCGTCTGGTGGATCGGCATCGGCCACGCGGGCACGCTGATCTCGGCCATCCTGCTGCTCCTCAACCAGGAGTGGCGGACGTCGATCAACCGCTTCGCCGAGGCGATGACGCTCTTCGCGGTCGCCTGCGCGGTCATCTTCCCGCTCTTCCACACCGGCCGCCCCTGGCTCGCGGTCTACTGGCTGCTCCCCTACCCGAACACCATGGGGATCTGGCCGAACTTCCGCAGCCCCCTCATCTGGGACGTCTTCGCGGTCTCGACCTACGGCTCGGTGTCGCTCCTCTTCTGGTACATCGGGCTCATCCCCGACGTCGCCTCCTTCCGCGACCGCGCGCGCAAGCCCTGGGCCCAGCGCATCTACGGCGTCCTCTCGCTCGGCTGGCGCGGCTCGGCGCGGCATTGGCACAATTACGAGTCGGCCTACCTGCTGCTCGCCGGGCTTTCGACGCCGCTCGTCCTCTCGGTGCACTCGGTGGTGTCCTTCGACTTCGCCTCGGGGCAGATCCCCGGCTGGCACGCGACGATCTTCCCGCCCTACTTCGTGGCCGGCGCCGTCTTCGCCGGCTTCGCCATGGTGCTGACCCTCGCCATCCCGCTGCGCAAGGCGTTCGGGCTCGAGGACTTCATCACCATGAAGCACATCGACAACATGGGCAAGGTGATGCTGGTGACCGGCCTGATCGTCGGCTACGGCTACCTGATCGAGATCTTCACCGCCTGGTACAGCGGCA
>CAYZBH010000112.1:0-5241 GCA_964476605.1 uncultured Thermoanaerobaculia bacterium
GCCGAGCGCCGCGCCGAGGATCAGGAGGACACCCCCGACCAGAACGGTGCACTCCAGGAAGACGCTCGCCAAACGCCGCCAGCGGATGTCGCGATGGACCGCGAGACCGGTCGCGAGAGCCAGGAAGACGGAAGCTGCCGCCGCTTCGACGGCCGTGGCGCGCCCGGAGAGCATCAGTCCCACCACCAGCGCCGGCAGCGCGAGCTCCCACTTCGCCTGCCACGTCGCGCCCGCCAGGCGCCGCCAGGAGAAGCGCTCGTGGGTGCGTTGCTGGCGCCTCCCTTCGAGATAGCCCATGGCCGCGGTGGCGCCGATCAGCAGGATTCCGGGCAGGATCCCGGCCACGAAGAGGTCCGGAATCGGCACGTTGGCCACGATGCCGTAGAAGATGAGCGGCACCGCCGGCGGGAAGAGCAGGCCGAGGGAACCCGCCGAGGTGAGCAGGCCGAGCGAGAAGCGCTCGCGATAGCCCTCGCTCTGCAGCGCTTGGAAGAGCAGCATGCCGAGCGCCAGGATCGTGACACCCGAACCGCCGGTCAGGGTCGTGAAGAAGGCGCAGAGCACCGCCGTCACCACCGCGGAACCGCCTGGGAGCCAGCCGACTGCCGCGCGGAAGAGCTCGAGCAGGCGCTCGGCCGCGCGCCCTTCGGCGAGCAGGAAGCCGGTGAGAGTGAAGAGTGGGATCGACGGCAGCGTCGGGTGCACGGCCAGGCGGTAGCTCTCGATCGGCACCGCGGCGATCGGGACACCCTCCGCCAGGAATAGCCAGACCGCGGCGCCGCCGAGCAGCGCGAAGAGCGGCATCCCGGCGAGCGTGCCGAGCAGGATCACCCCCAGTCCGAGGAGCTTCGGCGAGCCCTCCAGCCAACCCGGGACGGCGGCGAGGGCGAGGCCGCCGGCGATCCCGAGCACCGCGACGAGCCTCCCGCTCCAGCGCTCCGAGGCTCCCCAGACGAGCCGGAGCGCGATCACGGCGAAGGCGAAGGGCATCACCAGCTGGGCGATCCAGGTCGGCAGACCCCAGGCCACTTCGGCGGAGCCCTCGCGTTCGACCAGCGCCATGGCGAGCGACGCGCGCGCCAGCAGCGTCGAGACCGCGGCTCCGATCGCGGCGGCGAGGAGGGCCGCGCTCTTCCTCCAGATCCCCTCCGGCAGGTAGGCCGCGGAACCGATCGCCAGGAGCTTCCCTTCCCGAGCCGCCAAGGTGGCGCCGAGGAAGCCGATCCAGAGCGTGAGGTGCTGGGCGAGCGGCGCCGCACCGCGCACGCCAACGGTCCCGAGCTGGCGAAGCAGCAGCTCCGCTCCCAGGATCGCGACGAGCGCCGCCAGCGGGAGCGAACCGACGAGATTCTCGAACCGCCGCAGGAGCTTCAGTGGGCTGCTCCCGCGCGGGAGCGGAACTCGGCGAGCGCCGCTTGCGCCGCCTCGAGGACGTCGGGCGGCACCGAGGACTCACGGGCCGCGCGCGCGAAGCGCTCGGCCTCGTCGCGCCAGGGTTTCGCCTCGGTGGGAGTGAGGTCGGCCACGACGAGTCCACGCTGCCTCATCTGCTCGATGGCTCCACGGTCCTGTTCCGGAACTTCGCGCTCGAGATCGCGCTCCACCTCTGACGCCACGGCGCGCAGCTTCTCTCGGTCGGCCGGTGCGATCTTCTCCCACGCCGTCTTCGCGATCACCACTCCGCCCGCGAGCGGCGCGAGCCCCAGGCCGAGCATGTTCGGCACCTGGCGGTACCACTGCAGCGAGAGCGCGGCGATGGGCGTGGTCGGCACGACGTCGATCATCTTCGTCTGCAAGCCGAGCAGCACGTCGGTGGCGGCGAGCGGGACCGGGTCGTAGCCGCCGCGCCGCCACTGCTGGACGACGGCGTCGTCTCCTGCCCAGACGAAGAGCTTCTGGTGCTTGAGGTCGTCCAGGGTGCGGATCGGAGCGCGCGAGAAGAGATGCACCCAACCGCCGTGCCCCCAGTGCAGGAAGACGAAACCCTTGTCGGCGAGTCGCCGTTCGAACAGGGGACGCAGCTTCGCGAGCACGAAGTAGAGCTCCTCGAAGGAATCGAAGTACATCGGAATCTGCAGCACGTTGAAGGAGGAATCGATCGCGGAGAGACCCGCCACGGTGATCGCTGCCCCCTGGAACTGCCCGATCCGCGTCTTGCGCAAGACGTCCGACTCGTCCCCAGCGACCCCGCCAGCGTAGATCTTGAGCTGTACGCGACCCGCCGTCTCCTTCGACCAGCGATCCCCCATGGCGCGCATGGCCTGATCCCAGACCGAGCCCTGCGGCGCCAGCGTCGCGAGCTTCAGGGTCTGTGCCGTCACCGGAGCAGCGGCCAGGAGGACGCCTACGAGGGCCAGCGCCGGGGGCCAGGTCGCGTTGGGACGCTCAGTGCGCATCGGGGGATCCCTCCATGGTCGGTGCCGTCTCCTCCTCCTCGGCGAAGAACAGATCGTCGACGTTCGCCTCCAGGATATCCGCCCACCGGAGAGCGAGACGATTCGCCAGCCGGTCGGCCGGACTGGCGTCGAGATCGACCGCTCGCGCCTTGGCGAGCATCTCGCGGAACTCCCGGCGCGCTTGACGGGGGACGGTGGAGAGGCGCGCCCAGGCCACGTAAGGGCTCGCCCGCTCGCCGCGCGACAGCTCCACGGCGCGCGCGAAGTGGACCTTCGCCCGCTCGTAGCTCCCGCCCATGGCCGGCGGGAAGGAGTCGAAGGCGATCATGACCTCGTGCAGCGCGCCCCGGTCCCACTCCTCGTCGAGCGCCAGCGCGCGCTCGAAGATGGCGCGCACGGTCGGCAGGTCGGCCACCAGCTCCGGGCGGTCGAGCCCGAGACCGATCGCCGACGCCCAGGCGGCCCCGGTCCAGTAGAGCAGCTCGACGCCCTCTTGCGGCACTCGCGCGAGGGCCGCGTCGGGCGCGCTCGCGAGGGCGCTCCCGGCGCCGGCGAAGCGCTCGTCGAGCGCCCGCAGGCAGTAACCGCGCGCTCGCCAGTCGAGGCGCCGTGCGCGGTCCCTGAGCGTTCTCGCGGTTCCGTAGTCGCGCCCCTCGATCGCCGCGGCGTCGGGCTCGAGAAAACCCCCGGCGTAGCCCACGAAACCCCGGCAGAGGCCGAGCAGGAGGCCGGCGTGATGCGGCGTCTCGTCGAGCAACCCCTCCATCGTCTTGAGGGCGAAGGGAAGCGCGTCGCGCACCAGCTCGGGGTCGTCCTCTCGAGCCCAGCCCGCGCCGCCGCTCGCGAGGAAGTCGGCCGTCTTGCGCACGGCGAAGCTCCGGAGCGAGCAGCCGCTCGCCGAGAGCGCGAGGAGAACCGCGACCGAGAGTCGAAGCGCGCGCATCACGCTCATTCTAGGCAACAACCGTGGAATACTCGAAGGGACGATGCAACGGCGGGGCGACGAAGGCTACTCCGAGGTCGAGACGTCGGAGCTCTGGCCCGTCCTCTCCCTCCTCTGCTTCGCGGGCGCGCTCGCAGCGAAGCTGCTCACGCGCCTCGTCCCGCGGCACCTTCTCCCCTACCCCTGGGGGGTCCTCCTGCCGGTCGCGATCGCCGCCGGGCTCGCGCTCCTGGGGCTCCTCTTCGCCGGGATCGGTCTCTCCGGGAGGCGCGGACGGGGCCTGGCGCGCGTGGCGTTTCTCGTCAACGCCATCGTCCTCCTGCTGACGGCGCTCGCGGCGTTCGGGATGTTCTGGATCCTGCGTCGCCGTTGAGGCCCGAGCTCGGCCCAAAAAAGAAAAGAGAGGGGCGTCGCCGCCCCTCTCTCGTTCCCGCGTTCGGTCGCCGCGACTAGAAGTCGAAGCGCAGGCCGAACTGGATGGTGCGCGGCGTCCCCGGCGTCGTCTCCTTGCCGAAGTTCGCGTTGGTCGGGGTCGACGAGGTGGCGTTGCCCCAGACCCAGTTGTTGGTCGGAATCGACCAGTTCGCCTCGTCCGTGCAGTTGAAGCACTCGGCGAAGATCGAAACCTCGCCCGGTCCGATCTGGAACGGCTTGGCGACGCGCAGGTCGAGCGACCAGTAGTCGGGCTGGCGCTCGCTGTTGCGCTTCACGTGCACGCCGTTGATCGTCGGCCGGTCGACGTTGTTGGTGTCGTTGTTGAGGTCGGAGCCCGCGCCGATGGTCCAAGGCGAGCCCGAGGCGTAGCGGAAGGCGCCGGAGAGCTGGATCCCCCAGAGCGGAGTCTGCCAGAGGCCGTTCACCACGCCCTTCCAGGTCTGGTCGCGGTTCGAGAAGCCGTAGTTGAGGTCGAGGTTGTAGACGTCCTCGGCCTGGATACCCGCGAAGTTGCGCTCGTTCGAGTCGCTGTCCTTGTCCCGCGACCAGGTGACCGCCGCGTAGTACTGGAAGCCGTCGCGGAGGCGCCGGTTCAGGTTGACCGTGATCGCCTCGTACTTGGACTTCGCATCCGAGAGGCTGGTGGTGACGCGACCGTAGTAAGCGTCCGGGCGGGTCCGATTGAAGTGGGGCAGGCCGTTCGCCGAGAGCGTCCCGTCGTACTGCAGGTTGATGTCGGTCAGGCGCTGGAGCTGCTTCGTCTCCGCGTAGACCAGGTCGACACCGAGAGCCGTGAAGGGGAGGATCTCCCGCTCGACGCCGAGCGTGATGCGGTCGGTGTAGGGGTTCTCGAAGTTGGGGTCGATCGCGAAGACGCCCGGGGCGCGCGGATTCGGCACCTGAGTGAAGTCGATGCGCTCGGTTCCCGGAACCGTGAAGTTGGCGCCCCAGCCTGGCGCGAGCGGATCGGTGGGCTGCTGCAGCTGTCCGTTGACGGTCGGAGCGTTGATCTGGTACTGCGTCCCCCGGAGGCCGTTCGAGGTGTAGAGCTGCGCCCAGAGGATGGCCGGAGTGCGCGACCAGTAGCGCCCGAGCGAGGCGCGGAAGACGGTCTTCTGGTCGCCAGGGGACCAGGAGATGCCCAACCGGGGGGAGATCTGGTCGGTCAGATCCGCGTCCGGAATATGGCCGGTCAAGTTGTAGGAACCGTTCGCGTTGACGTCGTTCTGGTTGAGGATCGGAGCGTCGGGATTGTTCAGGCTCTCGAAGCGGACGCCAAAGGAGACCGTGAGGTTCTGCTTCAGGTACCACTGATCCTGCACGAAGAGGGCGGTCTCTTTCTGGGAGGCGTCGAACTCGCCCGCCTGATCCGCCGTGAGACCGCCGAGGCCACCAAACTGGTTGTAGGACGCCCACTTGCCGGCCAGGAAGTCGGCCTTGCTGTTGAAGCGGAAGACGCCGCGCCAG
>CAYZBH010000113.1:0-1430 GCA_964476605.1 uncultured Thermoanaerobaculia bacterium
GCTCCCCAGATCCGCCACCGGATAGGCCGGCTGGGCGAGGGCGGGTGCGCTGCCTAGGGAGAAGCCGAGGAGGAGGGCGGCGAGGGGGTGCAGCAGCCCGCCGAGGCGGCGCGAGCTCGGGTTCATGGGGGGAACCTCCGCCCGATTTTACGCTCTGCCTCGCGCTGTCAGTCAACACCCCGCCGGGGTGGCGGGATGGCGGCGAAATCGACGTTCAGGATCGGGTAGTCGTGCCAGTCGCGGTAGTCGAAGTGCCACCATTCGACGGCGTAAACGCTGAAGCCCTCGGCTTCCATGGCGCGGCGCAAGAGGTCGCGGTGGGCGCGCTCCTCCGCCGTGCCACCGGCGTAGTCGGGGTGGGCGCGGTCGGTGAAGTCGTCGTACGGGGAGGGCATCGCCACCTCCTCGCCGGTCGCGAGGTCGTGCAACGTCAGATCGACCGCGCACCCCCGGTTGTGGCGCGACCCTTTGCGCGGGTCGGCGACGTAGTCGCGCTTGCCGGGGGGCGTGATCTCCCAGAAGAGCTTCGTCACCGACCAGGGGCGGTAGGCGTCGAAGATCGTCAGTCCGTAGCCCTCGGCCGCGAGCGCCCGCTGCACGCGCACCAGCGCTTCCGCCGCGGGGCGCTGGAGGAAGGCGCGCGCCTCCCGATAAACCGCGCGGCCGGCGAAGTTGTCGGGAGTCGCGTAGCGAATGTCGAGTCGGAGGGACGGATCGAGCGCCACGAGCTCGACCAGGTCGGGCGCCCGAAAGCTCCCCGTCTCGCGCGGCGGTGCGCTCGCGCAGCCGGTGGCGACGAGCAGGAGCAGCGCGAGCGCGACGCGCCGCGCGCCGAAGCCGTGCACGCGCTACTCCGCCCAGCGGAGCCCCGGCCCTTCGGGGCCGAGGCCGAGGTGGTCGAGGAGGCGCTGCGCGTAGGCGTCGACGAAGCGTTCGAGACTCTCGCCACCGATGTAGAAGGCGGGGATCGGGGGGGCCACCGTGGCGCCGGCCGCGATCAACGCGCGCAGGTTCTCGACGTGGACGAGCGATAGAGGCGTCTCGCGGAAGCCGAGGACCAGCGGCCAGCGCTCCTTGAGCGCCACCGCGCCGGCGCGGTGGACGAGCGTCGTCGCCGAGCCGGTCGCGAGCGCCCCGAGCGTTCCCGAGCTCGCGGGCAGGACGAGCGTGCCGGCGAGCCGGTAGGAGCCCGACGAGATCGGCGCGTCGAGCTCGTTGTCCCGGTGGATGACCACCTTGGCGCGACCCGCGGCCGAGAGCTCCGCGGCGTCGACCAGCGCCTCGGCGCCCGTCTGGTCGCGACCGAGCTCGTGCGCGAGCACCTGGCTCCCCCCCTTGGAGACCACGAGGTGGATGCGGTCGACGGCGGGGAGCGCCGCGAGAACGGCGAGCATTCGCCGGGGGAGGAGCATCCCCGAGGCTCCGGTCAC
>CAYZBH010000113.1:1530-5170 GCA_964476605.1 uncultured Thermoanaerobaculia bacterium
CTTGAGCTCGACCTCGCTACCGGGGGCCGCGACGAGCCGGCCGGTGATCTTGGCGGGATCGGGGGCGGGGGCCTCCTCGTAGTCGGAGATCTGCGCGGCGAGCGGTGTGACGAGACCGGCCGCGAGAGCCAGGGGAACGAGCCGAGCGGAGAGGCGGTGGACGCGGGAGATCATGGCGAGCCTCCTGGGCAGCGTCTCTCTAGTCTAAACCCGCGGCGGAGCCGGCGGTGCGCGCTCAGGGGGAAGAGCGCGGAACGACCCCGAGGGTCTCGTCGAGCGCGAAGGGCGGGGGCGCGGCGAGCCGCACCGCGAAACGGTGGCCGCCGTTTCCGGGGCCGGGGGCGCCGGTGGGCGCGACCGTCCCGTCGACCTCCCCATCGCCCCCTTCCGCGCTCCGCACGACGACCCGCTGGCCGGGCTGGAAGGCCGAGCTCGCCCCGGCCGGAGCTTCCGCGACGAGCGTCACGCCGGCGACTGGGAGGAAGAGGAGGAGCGGAGTCCTCTTCTTGATCTTCCCGCCGGTCGAGACGAGCGGGCGGACGATCCATCCGTCTTCCGGCGCCACCAAACGGGCCCGCGCGATCCGCTCCTGCGTGCTCACGACGTCGTCGAGCGCTTCGAGCTCCGGCGAGCGGGAGATCGTCCCTCCCCCCGAGGGAGCCCCCTTGTTCGGGCCGGTACCGCTCGAGCTCGGACCGGTCGAGGCCCCGTCCGCCCGGCGCTGCTCGGCCAGCCGGGCGTAGCGCTCTCGCGCGTTCGCGAGCTCCTTCTCGAGGGCGCGGGTGTCGTAGGTGGCGAGCAACGCCCCCTCCGCGACCCGTTCCCCCGCGGTCACGACGAACCGGTCGAGGGTCCCGGAGACGGGGGCCTTGAGAGCTTGCTCGGCCCCCGGCGCCGCGACCAGGCGCCCGGTTGCCACGGTGCTCTCGGCGAGGAGCGCTCCGGCCCCGAGGGTTCCTGCGAGAAGGACAACTGCGAGAGTCGTACGGCGGCGGGCTGCGAGCATGGCGGTCCCCCTTCGCGAGGCCCGATCCTACGCTCTGGGGAACCTCTCGAAGGCGGCGCGCTCGAGCGCCTCCCGGTGCTCCGGGTGGGCGATCGCGACGAGCGCCTTGGCGCGCTGCCGGAAGGTCTTGCCGAAGAGGTCGGCGACGCCGTACTCGGTGATCACGTAGTGGACGTGGGCGCGCGTCGTGACGACGCCGGCGCCCGGCTTGAGCATCGGCACGAGGCGCGATTCGCCGCGGCTCGTGACCGAGGGGAGCGCGATGATCGGCTTTCCCCCGGGTGAGAGCGAAGCGCCACGGATGAAGTCCATCTGGCCGCCGACGCCCGAGTACTGGCGGGTGCCGATCGAGTCGGCGCAGACCTGCCCCGTCAGATCGACCTCGATGGCGCTGTTGATCGCGGTGACGCGCGGATTGCGGCGGATCACCGCGGCGTCGTTGACGTAGGCGACATCGAGCATCACGACCAGCGGGTTGTCGTCGACGAAGTCGTAGAGCCGCTTGGTGCCCATGAGGAAGGTGGCGACGATCTTGTTGGGGTGGACGCGCTTCTCGGAGCCGGTGACGACGCCGCGCTCGACCAGGTCGATCACCCCGTCGGCGAACATCTCGGTGTGGATGCCGAGTCGCTTGTGGTGGACGAGCGCCGCGAGCACCGCGTCCGGAATGGCGCCGATCCCCATCTGCAGGGTCGCTCCGTCCTCGATGAGCCCCGCCGCGTGCTGGCCGATCGCGCGCTCGACGGGACCGATCTCGGGGGGGGTGTGCACGGGCAGGGGATCCGTGCTCTCGACCATCGCGCTGAAGCGCGAGACGTGCACGAAGCCGTCGCCGTGGGTGCGCGGCATGTTCGGGTTGACGAGCGCGATCACCATCTTGGCGGTCTCGACCGCGGCGCGCGAAACGTCGACCGAGACGCCCAGGGTGCAGAAGCCGTGGTCGTCGGGGGGCGAGACCTGCACCAGCGCCACGTCGAGCGGCAGCACGCCCCGCCGGAAGAGCGTCGGCGTCTCCGAGAGGAAAACGGGGAGGTAGTCGGCGCGACCGTCGGCGATGGGGGCGCGCATGTTGGCGGCGACGAACATGGCGGTCGAGCGGAAGGACTTGTCGCGGCCGCTCTCGAGCCAGGGGGCGGTCCCCTCGGTGTGGAGGTGGATGAGCTCCACGTCGCGGAGCTCCTCGGCGCGGCCGGCGAGCGCATGGAGCAAGGGCGTCGGAGCGGCGGCCGCGGTGTGCACGAACACGCGGTCGCCGGAGCGGACGAGGGCGACAGCCTCCTCGGCCGAAACGGTGCGATCTGCCATCGGGGTCTCCCTTCAGTTCCCGGGCGGGCCGAGGGGTCGAAGACGGGGCCGCCGGGGCGAGTCCCGGCGCCGGGCGCACGAGCTCGCGAAGAGGATGCTAGCAACGGCGAAAACGGCACCGCCCGCCCCGAGGGGCGGGCGGTGGTTCCCGGCAGGCGGTGGAGCTCGTGGTCGCCTGCGGTGCTACATCACGGCGGTCGGCGGCGCCGGCTCGTCGGGAGCTCCCGCCTTCGAGAGCGGCACGCGGATCAGGTAGAGCGCCAGGATCGCGAAGACCGGCAGAGCGAGCCAGCCGCCGATCGACTCGAAGCCGGGGATCGACCAGAAGCGCTCGCGGAAGAAGACCACCGCGGCCACGAAGAGTCCCATCAGCGCTTCGCCGGCGATCAACCCCGACGCCGCGAGGACGCCGGCATTCTCCACGCGCGCCTTCTGCGCCTCGTTGAAGCCGCGCTTCTCGCGCAGCCGGTCGACCAGGCCGCGGATCAGGCCGCCGAGGAAGATCGCGAAGGTGGTCTCGAGCGGCAGGTACATGCCGACCGAGAAGAGCATCGGGCTCTTCACCCGGATGAGGATCAAGGAGATGCCGAGGGCGATGCCGACCAGGACCAGCGGCCAGGCCATCTCGCCGCCGACGATCCCCTGCGAGACCGCCGCCATCAGCCCGGCCTGGGGGGCCGGCAGGTTGGGGCCGCCGAAGCCGCCGGTGACCGGATTGGCCTTGAGGTCGGAGACGTGGAGAACGTAGAGGGGGAAGAACATCACCAGGCCCGAGATCACGACGCCGAAGAGGTCTCCCACCTGCATCTTCCACGGCGTTCCGCCGAGGATGTGCCCGACTTTGAGGTCCTGCAGCATCTCGCCGGCGACCGCCGCCGAGACGCAGCCGATCGCGGCGACTCCGAGCACCGCCGCCACCCCCTCGATCCCCTTCGCGCCGACGATGACCATGGTGAGCGCCGCGACGATGGTGGTGGCGAGGGTGAGGCCGGAGATCGGGTTGTTGGAGGAGCCGATCATGCCCACCAGGTTGCCCGAGACGGCGGCGAAGAAGAAGCCGGTGACGAGCATGACGATGGCGGCGAGGATCGCGGCCCCGATCTGATGGGTGAAGTAGAAGTAGAGGGCGATCATCAGGGCGAAGATCGCGACCACGCCCAAGATCACGGTCTTGAACGGGAGGTCGCGCTCGGTGCGGTCGGTGGGCGCCGCGGCGACGGCGGACTTCTTCACGTCGGCGATGCCGCGCCTGATGCCGGTCGCGAGGTTCTTGCGCATCCGGAAGAGGGTGTAGCAGGCGCCGACCAGCATGCCGCCGACCGCGATCGG
>CAYZBH010000114.1:0-5112 GCA_964476605.1 uncultured Thermoanaerobaculia bacterium
TTGCCAGATCCGCAACGCGATCATCGACTTCAACGCCCGCATCGGCGACGGCTGCCGGCTGGTGAACGCGGACGGAATCCGGGAGGCGGAGACCGCGGACTACTCCGTCCACGACGGCATCATCGTCGTGCCCAAGAACGCGACGCTGCCGCCGGGCACCGTCATCTGACGCCGCGGATGCCGCCGGTACCGCTCAAGGTCTGCCAGACCGCCTCCGAGGTCGCTCCGTTCGCCAAGACGGGGGGCCTCGGCGACGTCGTGGCCGGGCTCTCCCGCGCTCTCGCCCGCCGCGGTCACGACGTGCGCGTCTTCCTCCCCTTCTACGCCCGTCTCGCCAAGTCCGAGACCCGATTTCATCGCGTCGACTACCTGCACGATCTGGAGATCCGGCTGGGCGACCGCCCCTTCACCTACTCCGTGCTGACCGCGAAGCTCCCGGCGAGCGAGGTCGACGTCTACTTCGTGCACTGTCCCGCCCTCTATCACCACGAGGGGATCTACAGCGGCGACTGGGACGAGTACCTCCGTTTCGCGCTCTTGACGCGCGCCACCATCGAGTGCTGCCAACGCATGGGCTGGGGGCCGGACGTGCTGCACGTCCACGACTGGCACACCGCCTTGGGCCCGCTCTACCTGCGCACGCTCTACGGCTGGGACCGCCTCTTCGCGCGCCTGCGGAGCGTCCTCACGCTCCACAACCTCTCCTACCAGGGGGTCTTCTCGGCCGCGGTGCTCCCCGAGCTCGGGCTCGCCGAGCACGCCCAGCTCCTCCATCAGGAGGACCTCGCCGCCGGACGCGTCGGCTTCCTCAAGTCAGGTCTGCTCTACGCCGACGCGCTGACCACCGTCAGCCGCACCTACGCCCAGGAGATCCAGACGCCGGAGCAGGGGTACGGGCTCGACGTCATGCTGCGCGCCCGCGCCGACCATCTCGTGGGCATCGTCAACGGCGTCGACTACGACGAGTGGGACCCGGCGCGCGACCGCTATCTGCCGCACCACTACTCGGCGAGCGACCTCGCGGGGAAGGCTCGGATGAAGTCCGCGCTGCTCCAGAAGGTCGGTCTCCCGGAAGGTCAGCGCGTGCCGGTGGTCGGTGTGGTGTCGCGCCTCACGTCGCAGAAGGGGTTCGACCTCCTCTTCGACGTCCTCCCCGAGTTCCTCTTTCATCGCGAGATGCGTTTCGTGGCGCTCGGCAGCGGCGAGGAGCGCTACGAGTCCTTCCTCGCCTGGCTCCAGGCCTCCTTTCCCGGCAAGGCTTGGTTCTTCCGGGGATATCACGAGGAGCTGGCGCACTGGATCGAAGCCGGGTCCGACCTCTTCCTCATGCCCTCCCGCTTCGAGCCCTGCGGGCTCAACCAGATGTACAGCCTGCGCTACGGAACACCGCCAGTGGTGCGGAGGACGGGGGGTCTGGCGGACACGGTGGAGCCGTGGAGCCCGGCGGGCGAGCTCGGCACCGGCTTCGCGTTCGACCACTTCACCCCCGAGGGGCTGCGCTGGGCGCTCGACTACGCGCTCAACGCCTATCAGAACGAAGGCGCGTTCCGCCGCCTGCAGGCGAACGGCATGGCCCAGGATTTCTCCTGGGACCGGCAGGTCGAGCCCTACGAGGAGCTCTACCGCTCGCTCGCCCGCTGACCCTTCAGAACGCCCCGCTCCAGCGCAAGTCGTCGCCGGTCTCGAAACCGTCGCAGTAGAGGCACGACGCGCCCGGCAGGATGGTGGCCGCGGCGAGCGACGCCGGCTCGCCGGCCCCGCCGGAACGGAAGAGGACGATGCTCGCGTCCCCGGAGCCCGGCGGCTCGTTGACATCCATCCAGAAGTTGAAGAGGGTTCCCCAGCGCAGCGCGTTGGCGTTCGGGTTGGCGCCGAAGGTCTCGGTCGCCCAGGTCACGGTGCCTCCCACCGTGTCGATGGTCACCGTCCAGTCGGTCGTGGAATAGGGCTCGCCCGAATGGTGGTCGACAGCGTGAAAGCCGGCGCCCGTCACCTGGGCGCCGGGCGGGATCGGCACCGTGAACGCCTGCGCCGAGCGGTGCGAGTTGAGGTTGTGGAGCGCGTACTCGTAGCGCCACGTGCCGTCGCCGTTGTCGCGGGAGCGGGCCCCCAGATTGAAGCGCGCCGGCAGGAAGTTCTCCTCGTAGTCGACGCGACTGATCTCGACGTCGCCGTCGATCCGTTTCCAGGCTCGGATCGCCTCTTGCAACTGCTGGCCCGGGTAGCCCCCGAGCCCGCCTCCCCAAGAGGGGTTCTTCCCGGAGTCGAAGAGGACCTCGCGGAAGGTCGCGTTGTTGAGGCCGTTGCCCGCCTGGGCGTCGTCCTGAGCGATGTACTGCCCCTCCGCGAAGTAGCGCAGGGCGCTCTGGTCGGCCGTGTTGTCGAGGATGTCGGAATCCAGCGTGAGCAGCCGCTTCTTGAGGGTCGCGTCGCCCGTTCCCTGGAGCACGTAAGGGTAGGTGAAGACGCCGCTCGTGGCGTTGACCTCCGAGCGCGGCCCGAGGTTGCTCTGGGAGCCGTTGAGCCCGGCCCAGTACGGATCCTGGCACCCCATGCCGAGCCAGAGACCACTGGAGTGCCCCGCTTCGAAGGTGCAGCTGGTGCAGAACTCGGTGCCGGCGAGAGCGGTGAAACCGTGCTTCAGCCAGCTCATCCCGACCTGCTCGAAGCGACCGGCCGGACGGTCGACGTCTTGCTTCCAGCGATAGAGATTCTGGGCGATGACCGGGTGGAGGTTGCTGTTGGCGAACCAATGGACGTCGGCGTTGCCTCGATTCAGCGACTCGGTCCCGATCGCGTAGGCCCGCATGCCGTTGATCGGCCCGCCGGTCGTGTAGTGGTCCATGTCGATGAGAATCGCCACCGTGACGTCAGGTCCGAAGGCCGGGTTGGCGCAGATGGCGATCACCAAGCCGGTGCAGGCGAGCAGTCCCAACGTGGCGAGCCAGGGGGCCAGGCGCTTCGATCGTCGCGTCATCGTCCATCCTCTCGTCGCATGGCGCGGAGCGCGCCGGTCCAGGAATTCGGCGCATCTTATGCCACCCCAGTGAACGGGTCGTGAACGGCTTGTGAACAGCGTCACACCCAGCCACCCGCAGTGCTAGCCTCCCCTCTTCGATGCCCTCCAAGCTCCCGGTCCTCCCGCAGGCGCCGACGATCCGCCCCTCCAGCTCTTCGCGATGGCGCGCCGCCTCGCTCGTCCTGGTCCATCTGTTGATCGCGGCGCACCTCGCGCACTGGGCCCTCGCGGGTCGAACCCTGACGCCCCTGGAACCCTCCGAGGCGATGGCCTTCGGCAAGGCGGGCGTGGTGAACGCTGGCTTGCTCTTCTTCGCCGCGGCCATCCTCCTCACGGCGGTGTTCGGGCGGTTCTTCTGCGGCTGGGCGTGCCATCTGGTCGCGGTGCAGGACTTGGCGCGCTGGCTGCTCGCCAAGGTCGGCATCCGTCCGCACCCCTTGCGCTCGCGCCTGCTCGGTTGGGTGCCTGCGCTCGCTTTCGTCTACATGTTCCTCTGGCCGGCGCTGTTCCGTCTCTGGCACGAGACGCCCTTGGGCACCCGCGCCTACGAGCTCACGACCTCGGCCTTCTGGGCGACCTTTCCCGGCTGGATCGTCGGCACCCTGACCTTTCTCGTCTGCGGCTTCGCGATCGTCTATTTCCTCGGCGCCAAGGGGTTCTGCACCTACGCCTGCCCCTACGGCGCCGCCTTCGCGCTCGCCGACCGGCTCGCCCCGATGCGGGTCCGGGTGACCGATGCCTGCGAAGGGTGCGGCCACTGCACCGCCGTGTGCACGTCCAACGTGCGCGTGCACGAGGAGGTGCGGGCCTATGGCATGGTCGTAGACCCGGGTTGCATGAAGTGCCGCGACTGCGTCTCCGTCTGCCCGAACGACGCGCTCTACGTCGGGCTCGGCAAGCCCGCGCTCTTCTCCCGCCCGCTCTCGGAGACCCGGCCACGGCCCCTTCATCCCCTGAGCTGGCCGGAAGAGATCCTGACCGCGGTCGCCTTCCTGCTCGCCTTTCTCGCCTTTCGCGGGCTCTACGGCGAGGTGCCGTTCCTGATGTCGCTGGGAATCGCCGGCATCCTCGCCTACCTGGTGCTGGTCGCCCACCGGATGATCGCGCGCGACCGCTTCGCGTGGCGTCGCCTCGAGCTGAAGCGGGGGGGGCGCCTCACGCGCGGCGGCTGGGTCGTGGCGACGGCGCTCCTCGCGGTCGGAGCGCTCTGGGCGCACGCCGGGATCTTGAGCGTCGACTGGAAGCTCGGCGAGCTCGGCTTCCGACGGACCGCAGCCCTCCGGGCCACGGCGCTCGACCCGCTCCGAGCGCCGCTCACGCTCGCCCCGAGCGATCGCGCCACGGTTCTGGACGCTGCCGCCCGCTTCGCGCGGATCGAACACTGGGGCTTCTTCCCCTGGCGTGGTGCCGCCTCGCGGCGCGCCTGGCTCGCCTGGCTCGGTGGGAGTGCCGCGCGCACCGAGGGTGCCGCGCTCGCGGCCCTGGCCGAGGGGGATTCGCCGGAGGAGATGGGCTACCTCGCGGCGCGCGCCGCGCTCGGCCGCGGGGACCTCGACGCCGCGCGGATCGCCGGGGCACGAGCCCTCGCCGGCAATCCTCGCGCCCCCGAGCCCTATTCCCGGCTCGCCGTCCTCCTCGCCCAGGCGGGGGACCCGGCAACCGCCGCCGCCTGGCTCGAGGCGGGGACGACCCGATTTCCGGATTCTCCCCTCTTGCTTTACAATCGCGCGCTCATCGCCGCGATGGGAGGCGAGATCGACCAGGCGGTGGCGGGATTCCGCCGCGTCCTCCTGCTCGACCCCACCCACCAGGCGGCGCGAGAAAACCTCGCCGGCGTGCTGGCGAGCGCGGGCCGCTTCGACGAGGCGATCGTCCTCTTCCGGCAGGCGCTCGAGGCGGCACCCGAGGACGTCGGAACCCGTCTCCTGCTGGCGCGGGCGCTGGCGGGAGCGGGACGGAACGAGGAGGCCACGGCGGAGCTCGACGCGGTGCTCCGCCGACAACCGGGCGACCCGGCGGCCTTGGCCCTCCGCGAGGTGCTGCACGACGCGATGCCACCCACGGCCCGAGAGGGCCGTTGAGCCTAGGAGACC
>CAYZBH010000115.1:0-4825 GCA_964476605.1 uncultured Thermoanaerobaculia bacterium
AGTCGCTAGTTCTTCTTCTTGCGCTGCGGCCCCTGCTGCGCCATCGGGTCGAACTTGACTTCTTCGTAGCCCACCGGCGGCGTGTAGAAGCCGGCGGGCGCCGAGCGGTTCTCGATCGACTTGAGCTCCGACCAGCTCTTGAACGACTTGCCCATCATCGTGGTCGTGGTTTCGGTGCGGATCGGGAAACCCTTGATCTTCTTCGCGAGGTCCTTCATCCACTCGGAGTTCGGAGCCATCTCGGCCTGCATCTCCTGGAGCGAACGGTAACGCGCGAGGTCGATCGGCAGGTTCTCCGTCGAGCACATGTCCATCGACATCTGCATCATGCCCATCGAGATCTCGACCCGGGAGAACTTGCAGCCGACGCCGTCGTAGGTGCCGGTGCGATCGCTCGGCGTGACGGTCGTCGACGCCGCCATCATCTTCATCATCTGCTCCATCATCGGCGCCATCTCGGGCGAGACCAGGCTCTTGAAGTCGAAGGGAAGGTCGATCGCGGAGAACGTCTTCTTGCCGTGATTGACGAAGTAGAGCTTCTTCTGGTCCGGGCGGGTGATGAGCGACGTCTCGCCCATGTCGTAGCGGAGGCCCTCGCTGCCGAACCAGTACTCGTGGTTGACGTCCTGCGCCGGGGTGACGTGCCCCATGACCGACATCTCGTCGGTGTGGTTCAGCATGGTGACGACCTGATCGGCGAATGCCGCCCCTGCGAAAGCCAGCATCAGAGCGAGAATCGGAAGCGTGCGTCGCATGCGGTTTCTCCTTGTGCGTGGGTGCCTGGCCGGGCGCCGGATGGGGAGGTGGGTCGGCGTCTCCCGGTCCATCGGTCGCCCGATTCTAGACAAACCGGTTGCCGGGCGCTCGGAGGCGGGGTCTAAGATCACACCATGCTCTCTTCCGCCCGGCTCCTTTGCGTTGCTTTTCCGCTCCTCTTTCTCTCGACGGCCGCCTGCCGGCCCGCTGGAGCCGACCCCGCGCCGGAACCGCGCACGAGTTTCCCGGAATCCTGGAAGAGCGTCGATCGCCTGATCGACGAGCAGAAGTTGGCGGCCGCGTCGGCCGAGGTCGCGACGCTGGTCGAGCGCGCCGCGGCGGCGGGAGACGAGGCGAACTGGGCCAAGGCGCTGGTGCGCTGGACGCAGCTCCGCATCTCCCTCGGCGGTTACGAAACCGCGGTCGAGCAACTGCTGGCGAAGCCCTGGCCGAAGCAGGCGATCCCCCGATCGGCGGTCGAGCTCTACGCGGCGCACGCGCTGCTCGACTACCTCTCGGCCTACGACTGGGAGATCCGGCAGCGCGAACGCATGGCGAGCGACGAAAAGCTCGACTTGAAGCTCTGGTCCGCCGAGCAGATCGTCGCCGAAGCGGAGCGTCTCTTCGACGAGGTCTGGAGGCGGAGGGAGGGCCTCGGCTCCACCCGGGCGCGCGATTTCGCCTATCTCGCCCCCAACGACTACCCCGAGGGCGTGCGCGACACGCTGCGCGACGCGGTCTCCTATCTCTTCGTCGATCGCCTGCTGGGAAACAGCGGCTACTGGTCGGCGCGCGAGGCGAACGAGGTCTGGCGGCTCCCGACGGAGGGTCTTCTCGCCGACCACCCCGCGGTGGCGGAGGGCAGGAAGCACCCGCTCGAGCGGGCCGTCGAGGTGCTGGCCGATCTCGAACGCTGGCACGCGGGGCGGGGCGAGCGCCCGGCGGAGCTCGAGGCGCGGCTCGCGCGCGTGCGGCTCCTCGCGGCGCACCGCACCGCCGCCGAGGATCGCGAGCTCCTGCGGCACGACCTCGAAGCACGTCTGCCGCGCTTCCGCGCCGTCGACTGGTGGGCGGAGGGCATGGCCGAGCTCGCCCAACAGGTCGACGGAGGGAGCGCCGCCGACCGGCGCATCCGGGCGCGCGCTCTGGCGATCGAGGGGGAGAAGGCCTATCCCGGGAGCCATGGTGGCCAACGCTGCCGGCGCCTCCGCGAGGAGATCGAGGCGCCCGACTTCGGCGTCCAGGGGATGAGCGTCGACGGCCCCGGCCGGCGCTCGCTCGAGATCTCGCATCGCAATCTCGCTGCGCTCCACTTCCGTGCCTACCGGGTTGATGTCGATGCCCGGCTCGCCGACGCCGCGTTCCGGGGCTTCTTCCCCTCCGATCCGCGGGCGATCGAGAGTCTCCTCGGCCGGGAGCCGGTCGCCAGCTGGAGCGTCGCGCTCCCGCCGACGCGCGACTACTTGCAGCACCGCACCTTCGCCACGCCGCCGCTCACGCGCCCGGGCGCCTACCTCCTCGTCGGCTCCGCCGATCCGGGTTTTCGCGAGCGAGGGAACCGGCGGATCGCTCTCCCCTTCCTGCTCTCCGATCTCGTCCTTCTCGAGGAGGACCGCGGTCTCCCATCGTCGATCCGATTGGTCTCGGGGCGCTCCGGGGAGCCCGAGAGCGGCGTCGAGGTGACGCTCTATCGCCACGACTGGCGGTCCGCCCCGGTGCGCGTCGGCGCCGTGCGCAGCGGCGCGGAGGGGCGGGTCGAGCTCCCGGAGAGCCTCGCGGGAGCCGCCGGCCAGATCCTGGTGGTGGCGCGCCACGGGGACGACCTGGCGCTCTCGCAGCGCTACGGCGGCGCGACGCGGCCCACGCCGCAGGAGACCACGAGCGCCCTGCTCTTCACCGACCGCGCGATCTACCGGCCGGAGCAGAAGCTGCTCTGGAAGGTCCTCGCCTACCACGCGGGCCCCGAGCGCGGCGCGCTCGCTCCGATGCCCGGGTCCCCGGTCTCGGTCTGGCTCGCCGATCCGAACGGCGAGAAGGTGGCCGAGGCGACCGTCACCACCAACCGCTTCGGCACCGCGGCCGGCGAGCTCGCGATCCCCGCGGGTCGGCTCCTGGGCGCCTGGACGCTCCGCGCCTCGCTCGGCGGCGTCGCCCAGGTGCGGGTCGAGGAGTACAAGCGCCCCACCTTCGAGGCCGAGATCGAGGCACCGCAGGGCGAGCTCCGGCTCAACCGGCCGGCGCGGCTCGCGGGCCAGGCGACCTACTACTTCGGCCTCCCGGTCGCGAGCGGCCGGGTCGGCTGGCGCGTGACGCGCGAGCCGCTGGTCCCCTGGTGGTGGCGCTTCTGGGGACCGGTCTACGCCAGTAATCCGCAACAGATCGCGAGCGGCGAGACGGCGCTCGACGCCGACGGCACCTTTGCCGTCGAGTTCACGCCGGAGGCGGACGCGAAGGAGAAGGGGAGCGGCCTCACCTACCTCTATCGTGTGGCGGCCGAGATCACCGACGCCGGGGGCGAGACGCGGAGCGCCGAGCGGACGCTCCGCCTCGGTTGGAGCGCGGTCGAGACGGAGATCGAGGCGCCGCGCGACCTGCCGATCGAGGGCGCGGCGTTGACGCTCGTCGCGAAGCGCCGGAACCTCGACGGGCAGGCGCTCCCCGGGAGCGGCACCTGGCGGCTGGTCGCGCTCGCCGCGCCCGAGCGCGTCCCGCTGCCGGCCGATCTGCCGTCGCAACCTCCGGGCGAGGGAGATCCGGCGACGGCGGAGTTCGCGACTCCTGGCGACGCCCTCCGGCCCCGCTGGGAGCGCGGAGGGGACGCCCGCCGTTTCCTCGCGACCTTCGCCGACGGCCGCGACGTCGCCCACGGCACCGCGGAGCATGGCGCGGACGGCACCGCGCCGCTCGCGCTCGGGGCGCTCCGCGCCGGCGCCTACCGCTTGCGCTACGCGACGCGCGACGCGGCGGGTGAGCCCTTCGAGACGGCGTACGACTTCCTGGTGGCGGGCGATCGCACGCCGGCCGCGCTGCCGGCGACGCTCGACTTCGAGCGCGGTAACGCTCAGCCGGGCGAGACGGTGCGGCTCTGGCTCCACTCGGGGCTCGCGCACGCGCCGGTCGAGCTCGAGATCTATCGCGGCGCGGAGCTCCTCTCGCGGCGAGCTCTCGAGCTCGAGGGCTCGCGCTGGATCGACGTGCCGGTCGGGGAGAAAGACCGCGGTGGCCTCACGGCGCGCCTGACGCTGGTTGCCGACCATCAGCTGATCGAGGAATCGGCGTCGCTCGCGGTGCCCTGGACGAACCGGGAGCTCAAGCTCGAGCTCGCGACGTTTCGGGACCGGCTGACTCCCGGGGCGAAGGAGACCTTCCGCGTGACCGTGAAGGACGCTCACGGACGCCCGGTGGAAGCCGGGGCGGCGGAGCTCCTCGCTTCGATGTACGACCGCAGCCTCGATCTCTTCGCCCCCTTCGCGCCCGCCCGCATGCTCGACTGGCTCCTGCCCGCCCAGTGGCCAGCTCCCTCGATCACCTCGAACCTCGGCGCGAGCAACCCGATCTGGCTACGCGACGTGGAGTGGCTTCACTGGACGCAGGTTTCGAGTTACCGCGGCGACGCCTTCGCCGAGATCTCACCGTACGGCATCGGCGGTCCGGGAGGCGGCTCTTTCCGCGGCGGGCCGATGCAGAGGATGGCGAAAGGGGCGCGAGTCGACGTTCGGCCCTATGCCACTGCAGCCTCGGTCTTGGCCCCTACGGCAGACGAGTTTCTTGCGGCGCGCGCTCCTCAGGAGGAACAGGCCGCCGCTCCGCCTCCCCCGCAACCGGCCGAGAAGTCGCCGGCGGCCGTCGCGCTCCGCTCGAACTTCGCGGAAACCGCGTTCTGGCGGCCGCAGCTCCTGACCGGAGCCGACGGCTCGGCGGCGATCGAATTCACCGTTCCCGACTCGGTCACCTCCTGGCGCTTCTGGGTCTCGGCGGTGAGCGAGGCGCTCGCCTCGGGTTACGCCGAACGCGAGGCCGCGAGCGTCAAGGAGCTCATGGTGCGCCCCTACCTGCCGCGCTTCCTGCG
>CAYZBH010000116.1:0-4741 GCA_964476605.1 uncultured Thermoanaerobaculia bacterium
ATTCTCGGCATCGACGAGCTCTCCGAGGACGACAAGCTGATCGTCCGCCGCGCCCGCAAGCTCGAGCGCTTCCTCTCGCAGCCCTTCTTCGTCGCCGAGCAGTTCACCGGCTTCAAGGGGATCTACGTCAAGCGCGAGGAGACGATCCGGAGCTTCGAGGAGATCTGCGACGGCAAGTGGGATCACCTCCCCGATCAGGCCTTCATGTACGTCGGCACGATCGAGGAAGCGGCCGCCAAGGCCGAGAAGATGGCCGCGGCCTGACGCCATGACCGCGACCTTCCAGGTCAGCGTCGTGACGCCGGAGCGCGAGGTCCTGGCGACCCGGGCGCGCTTCGTCGCCTTCCCCGCTTTCGACGGCGAGATGGGTGTGCTGGCGCGCCGCGCGCCCCTGCTCTCGCGGCTGGGGTCGGGCCTCCTCCGTATTGAGGGGGCCGACGGCGGCAAGCGCGAGCTCTTCGTCGCCGGCGGCTTCGCCCAGATGGTGGCCGACAAACTGACGCTCCTGACCGAGGAGGCGCTCGAGCCCGAGCAGGTGACCTCGGAGCTCGTGGCACGGAGCCTCGAGCGCTCGCGCGACCTGCCGAACGGCTCCGACGCCGAGCACGAGAAACGCCAGCGCGCCGTCGACCGCGCCCGCGCCCTCGGGCGCGCCAGCCACTGAGCGCCGAGTAGGCCCGTCGCGCTGCTAGTCTCGCGGCGTGACGGAGGCTCCGGAACCCCGCTCCGAGTACGACGAGCTCTTTCCGAAAGCCGCGAGCGACGCGCCCGAGGCGATCGAGGCGGAGAGCGTGCGGAACGCCTTCCGCCGGGCGGCGCGCCCCTATCTCTCCTCCCCCGTCTCCTGGATGGTCTGGAGCGTCGCGCTGCCGGCGGCGGCGCTCCTCACCCCCGCCTTTCAGCGGGCCGGCCGCGAAGCCGGCGTGGTGCTCCTCTGGTCAGGGGCCGTGTTGATCGGTGGCGCGGTCGAGGGCGCCCTCATCCTCCGCGCCCGGCGTGGACGAGCGGATTCGCCGCTCGGCGCCTGGGCGATGCGCGCCCAGGGCAACCTCTCGCTGGTGGCCGTCCTCCTCTCCGCCGTCCTGCTCTGGCTGGGCGCCCCGGAGCTCCTCCCCGGACTCTGGCTTCTGCTGCTCGGCCACTCGCTCTTCTCCCTCGGCGGCCTGGCCTTCCCGCCGATGCGCCACGCGGGGCTCCTCTACCAACTCGGGGGGCTCCTCGCGCTAGTGCCCGGCGGCCGTCCGCTCTGGGCTTTCGCCGCCGCCACCTTCCTCGGCAACCTGCGGATCGCCCTCGGCATCTTCGCGGCGCGGCGGCGTCCCGAGAGCTGAGGCTCGGCACCCGCGCTTGCCTGCCGTCCGAGGGCGGCGACAGACTAGAGCAGGCTCGAGGACGCTTCCGGGAGGTGAGCATGCGGCAACAGTGGATCGCAGGCCGATGGAGTCGTGCCCGGCGCGCGGCGATCGAGGTCCTCGATCCCGCGACGGAAGAGGTGCTCGATCGGGTCCCGCGCGGCACCGCCGAGGATGCCGACCGCGCGGTCGCCGCCGCGCGCTCCGCGTTCGCGGAGTGGCGCTTCCTGCCCGGCGTCGAGAAGGCAGCGCTCCTCCACGAAGTGGCTCGCCGCATCCGGAGCCGCGAGCGCGAGCTCGCGGAGACGATGACGCGCGAAGGGGGAAAGCCCCTCTGCGAGAACCTCGACGAGGTCGAGTGGTCGGCCGCTTGCTTCGACTACTACGCGGAAGTCGGGCGCGATCAGCGGGGGGCTACCCTGCCGCCGGTCGCGCACCACCAGGTCAACTTCACGATCAAGGAGCCCTACGGCGTCGTCGCCGCGATCGTCCCCTGGAACTACCCGCTCCTCCTGATGTCCTGGAAGCTCGCTCCGGCGCTCGCCGCCGGCAACACCGTGGTGCTCAAGCCCTCCGAGGAGACGCCGCTCGCGACCCTCGACCTCGCCGACGCCTTCTCGGCCCTCCCCGCGGGCACGGTCAACATCGTCACCGGCTACGGCCGCGAGGTGGGTGAAGCGCTGGTGGTCCACCCCGGTACCGACCTCGTCGCTCTCACCGGGTCCCTCGCGACCGGCCAGCGGGTGGGCGAGCTCTGCGCCCGCCAGGTGAAGAAAGCGCACCTCGAGCTCGGCGGCAACGACCCCTTCATCGTCTGCTCCGACGCCGATCTCGAGGTGGCGGCGCGCGGCGCCGTCTGGGCCGCCTTCCTCAACGCGGGTCAGGTCTGCACCAGCGGCAAGCGCTTCCTCGTGATGGCCGACGTCTACGACGACTTCGTCGCCCGCGCGGTGCGCTTCGCCAAGACGCTGAAGCTGGGGCACGGCCTCGAGCGGAGCACCGACGTCGGTCCGCTCATCAGCGCGAAGCAGCTCGCCGACGTCGAGGCACGGGTCGCCGAGGCGGTCGCGGCCGGCGCGCGCGTCCTCACCGGCGGCCGGCGGCCCAAGCGGCTCGAGCGCGGCTTCTTCTACGAGCCGACCATCCTGGTCGACGTACGCCCCGAGATGCGGATCGTCGCGACGGAGACCTTCGGCCCCACGATGCCGATCCTCGAGGTGCGCGACCTGGACGAGGCGATCGCGCTCGCCAACGCGCAGGAGTACGGCCTGGGAGCCAACCTCTACACGCGGAGCCTCGAGTGGGCGATGACCGCGATGGAGCGCATCACCGCGGGGACCTTCTGGATCAACGATCCGCTGACCGACAACGATGCCGGCCCCTTCGGCGGCATGCGGAAGACGGGGCACAGCCGAGAGCTCGGCATCGAGGGGCTCGACGCCTTCCGCGAGACGAAACACGTTCATCTCGACTATCGGCAGGAGATCAAGTCGTACTGGTATCCCTACGCGAAGTACAACCGGAGCAAGGGGCTGTGAGCGCCCATCGAAGGAGAGAGCGATGAAGAGCCACCGCATGTTCGTGAACGGAGAGCTGGTCCCGGCCGCCGACGGGCGGAGCGAGTCCCTTCTCGACCCCTCCACCGAGCGGGCGATCGCCGAGGTTCCGACCGGCGGTGAGGAGGACGTCGAACGCGCGGTCGCCGCAGCCGAGCGCGCCTTTCCGGCCTGGAGCGCCACGACGCCGGGCGAGCGGAGCCTCGCGCTCCTGAAGCTCGCCGACCGCCTCGAGAGCCAGGGCGAGGCGCTCGCCGAGCTCGAGGCCGCGAACGTCGGCAAGCCGCTCTGGCTCGCCAAGTCGGAGATCCCCTTCATCGTCGACAACCTCCGCTTCTTCGCGGGCGCGGCGCGCTGCCAGGAGGGGAAGGCGGCGGGTGAGTACCTCGCCGGCTACACGTCGTTCACCCGTCGCGAGCCGATCGGCGTCGTCGCCTCGATCGCCCCCTGGAACTACCCGTTGATGATGGCTGCCTGGAAGATCGGACCGGCGCTCGCCGCCGGCAACACGGTGGTCCTGAAGCCGGCCGAAACGACACCCTTGACCTCGCTCCGGATGGCGGAGCTCGCCGCCGACCTCTTCCCGCCGGGCGTTCTGAACGTCGTCACGGGGCACGGCGAGCCGGTGGGCGCGGCGCTCGTCCGCCACCCCAAGGTCGCCATGGTCTCGCTCACCGGCGATGTCGGCACCGGCAAGAAGATCGCACGCGCTGCCGCGGAGTCTCTCAAGCGGGTGCACCTGGAGCTCGGCGGCAAGGCGCCGGTCGTGGTCTTCGACGACGCCGACCTCGAGCAGCTCGCCGGCGCCCTCAAGCTCGCCGCGTTCGCGAACAGTGGTCAGGACTGCACGGCGGCGTGCCGGCTCTACGGTGGGCCGAGGGTCTACGATCGCCTGCTCGAGCGGCTGACCGAGGTGGTGGGGTCGGTCACCTGGGGAGACCTCCGCGACGACGCCACCGTGATCGGCCCGCTGGTCTCGAGGAAGCAACGGGACCGGGTCGCCGGGTTCGTCGCCCGCGCGGTCGCGAGCGGGCACGTCCGCGTGCTCGCGGGGGGAGGCGCCGTCGAGGGGCGAGGGTTCTACTACCGGCCGACCCTCCTGGCCGACGCGCGCCAGCAGGACGAGATCGTGCAGCGCGAGGTCTTCGGCCCCGTGATCTCGGTGACGCGCTTCACGTCGGACGAGGAGGCGATCGCCTTCGCCAACGACGTCGACTACGGGCTCGCCGCCTCCGTCTGGACGCGCGACGTCGGGCGCGCGATGAACGCGGCGCGCCAGCTCCGCTTCGGGACCGTCTGGGTGAACGACCACCTGCCCTTGGTCTCCGAGATGCCGCACGGCGGCTTCAAGCAGTCGGGGTACGGCAAGGACATGTCCCTGTACGCGCTCGAGGACTACACCGTCGTCAAGCACGTCATGGTCAGGCTCGGCTGAGGCGGCGTCCAGGGCGTCGTTCGAAAGGCAGTTCAGGGCACTCGGCGTTTCCGCGGGGCGCCGGGCCCTCCCTCCGTGCTCGCCCAACAAAGCGCGGGCTGCGACGCGGAGGGAGGCTCCCGGCCTTGCTACCGCTGGTGGCAATGAGGTGCCTGCCACCATTCCCCCTCCCGCGCCGCGAGCTCTCATCGCTCCCCCACCCTCGGCCGTCGGGTGAAGACTCCAATCTCCCGAGGGGGCTCCGGCTCGCAACGCTTTGCGAGGCGCGTCGCGTCTCCTCCGCCTTCCCCCGCCGGCCTCTCCCCCAATTGGTAGCCATCGCCCATAGAGCCGCGAGAGCAGAACCGGGCGGGGGCAGCGTCCGGGCGGAGCTCCCCGCAGAGGGGCCTCTGAGGCCG
>CAYZBH010000117.1:0-4676 GCA_964476605.1 uncultured Thermoanaerobaculia bacterium
CGAGGAGGTCTCCTTGTTCCTGGGTCACTTCGCGATCGGATTCGCGGGCAAGCGGCCGGCGCCGCGGGTTTCGCTCGGCACGCTCTTCTTCGCCGCGCAGTTCCTCGACCTGCTCTGGCCCTGGCTCGTGCTCCTGGGGATCGAGCGTGTGCGGATCGCGCCCGGCATCACGGTGGTGACGCCGCTCGACTTCGTCTCCTACCCCTGGAGCCACAGCGCTGCGGCGGCGCTCGCCTGGGCGCTGCTCGTCGCGGGCGCGCACTGGCTCCGGAAACGCGACGGCGCCGCGGCCGCGGTGCTCGTGGGCGCCGTCTTCAGCCATTGGCTGCTCGACTTCCTCACCCACCGCCCCGATCTCCAGCTCTGGGGAGGGAACCCGACGCGGGTCGGCCTCGAGCTCTGGCGCTCGCTCTCCGCGACGCTCGCGGTCGAGCTCGGCCTCTTCGCCGCGGGCTTGGCGCTCTACGCGATCAGCACCCGCGCGCGCGACCGCGCCGGGCGCTGGGGGCTCTGGGGGCTCGCCCTCTTCCTGCTCGGGGTCTACGCCGCCGCCCTCTTCGGCCCACCGCCGCCGTCCGTCGCGGCGATCGGCTGGGCCGGGCAGGCGACCTGGCTCCTCGTCCTCTGGGGGTGGTGGGTCGACCGCCACCGGAGCGCGGCCTAGGCGAGCACGAAGCGAGCGCAGGGTCGGGGGCGTCGTGCTCCCTCCGGTCGAGGCCGTCGCCGCCCTCCTCTCGCACCTGTGGGCGTAATCTCATCGCCCTTGGCGCGTAGAGAAGAGGTGTCCGGGACACTCGGGAGAGCCGCGTGAGACGATTCTGGAGAGTCCTCTGGCGTGGCGCGGCGCTGCTCTTCGGGGCGGTCGTCCTCTACTGCCTGATCCCCGTGCGGCCGACGGTCGCACCGATGCGGCCCCGGCCCGACACCGCCTGGTGGACGATGGCGAAGGGCTACCGGATCGCCTATCGGAAGCTCTCCGCCGCCGCCGGGGCGACCGGCGCGCCGATCGTCTATCTGCACGGCGGCCCCGGAGGCTACGTCCACTCCTCGACCGTGGCCGCGCTCGCGCCGCTCGCCGCCGCGGGGCACGACCTCTACTTCTACGACCAGGTCGGCTCGGGGCTCTCGGACCGGTTGCCGAGGCCGAAGGACTACTCCTACCTCGGGCACGTCGCCGATCTCGACGAGATCGTCCGGCGTCACCTCGGCGCCGAGCGGGTGATCCTGATCGGCCACTCCTACGGCGGCGAGCTCGCGACCGAGTACGTCGCCCTCCACCCCGAGCGGGTCGAGCGGCTGGTGCTCTCCTCCCCCGGTCCGCTCCCGCCGGGCCTCTTCGACGCCGAGGGGCACTGGCTCAATGCGGCGAAGTATCCGGTGCCACCGACGCTCCGCTTCGTCGAGCCGCCGGACGTGAAGATGGACGGGCTCCGATTCTGGCCGCCGCGCGCGCTCGCGTCGATGGCCGTCGCGACCCTCTTCGACCGGAAGCTGATGGGCGATGCCGAGGCCGATGGGGTGCTCGACACGCTGGCCTCCCGCTTCACGGCGGCCGGGGTCTGCGATCCGGCGAAGGTCGCGCCCGAGGAGGGAGGGTCCGGCTTCTACGCGCACGGCGGGAGCAACTGGTTCGGCGATCTCGAAGATCCGCGTCCGGCGCTCCGGAAGCGCCCGCTGCCGGTCCTCGTCCTGCAGGGGCAGTGCGACTTCATCCCCTACGCCGCGACCTACGAGTACGTCGACCTCTTCCCCAACGCGCGCTACGTCTTCGTCGAGGGCGCCGGACACGTCATCGAATGGGAGCAGCCGGAGCGCTACCGCGCGGCGATCGCGCGCTTCCTCGAAGAGCCGCCGCCCGCGCCCGGCTAGGGTCCGTCCTCACCGCGCGTCGCGCGCGCCGAGAGCGCCGCGTAGAGGTGAAAGCGGTCCTGGTTCCTGACCGCGCCCAGGAAGGCCGAATAGGGCTCGATTCCGAACTCGCTGAAGGTGTACTCGCCGAGCAGCTCGACCGTGAGGGCATCCCCCTCGAGCCGCCAGCCCGCCGGCAGATCCCGGACCACGGTGCGGCCGTGGAGCGTGAGGCGGAAACGGACCGACCAGGGGAAGGCGGAGCCCTCCCCTCCCGCGCGCGGGACCACACCCAGGACCTCGCCCTCGATCTCCGGGAAGCGCGCCGCGTCGAGCTGGCCCGCGGCGAGCGCCGCGCTCCGGACCTTGCGTCGCTCTCCCTCGTCGACCGGTCCGAGGTCGCGGTCGAGCGCCCCGAGCTCGCGGAGCCGCCCCTGCCAGCGCGACCGCGCGGCCGGCGGATCGATGTCGAGCGCCTCGACCGCGAGCCGCCCCTGCCAGCGGGTGGCCTCGGGGTGCTCGGGATCGAAGGCGAGAGCACCGGAGGGAATCGGCACCAGGATCAGGTGGTCGTGCGCGAGCCCGGAGGCGAAGCCCCCTTTGTGGGTGAGGGCCGTGACGACCGAGACCGCCGGATCGATCGCGAACTCGGCGGCCGGCAGCGGAGCCGCCCAGGCGGCGAGTAGGAGGAGGGCGACGTGGCGTCTTGCAGAAGTGGGCATCTCGGGCCTCCCGTCCGTCGGGGGTGAGGCCCGAGATTAGACAATCCGGTGGTGCCGAGGGAACTGGCCCGGCGCCCGGGCCCGGACGGGCGCTACTCCTCGTGGTCCTCGACTTCGAGGACGATCGTCTTCTCGCCCGGTTCCCCGGTGGCCGTCATCACCTTCGTCTTCGGCGCGGTTTCCCGGAGCGCCTGGATCACCTGCTCCTGGGTCGCCGCGTCCAGCGCCTGGAACCTGGCCGAGCCCCGCAGCCGTTCGATCGTGGCGTCGATCGAGAAGGGGAGGGGGGGCAGCGCGCCGTCGCCGCTCGTCCAGCTGAACGAAGAGCCGTCGCCGTCCAGGCGACGCACGATCTTCACCCGCCCCGGTTCGGCCGCGTCGCCCGACCGGAAGACCAACGTGCGACCCTCCCCCTCGCCGCCGTTCAACTCGATCTGGCGCTTACGGAGGACGAGGTTCCCCTCTCCCGCCTCCTCGGAGAAGTGGTCCGCGATCCGGAGCGTCTTGCCGTCGACCTCGACGGCGAAGCCCTCGGCGTCACGGGTCACCGTCCCCGGGTTACCCGACTCGGTCGTGAAGCTCCGGCTCTCGCCCACCGCGAGCGTCTGCAGGTCGTCGAGAACCAGGGTGTCGTGGCCGTGGTCGCCGTCGACCATCAGGCGGATCGTCGAGTGCCTCTCGCCCGCCGCCGGCTCGCCGTCGCTCATCGCCATGCCCCACGCCGCCACCGCGCCGCAGGCGAGCAGCAGGAGCGCCAGCAGGATGCGTCCCTGGCCCTTCGTCATCGCGTCGACTCTCATCGTGTTCTCTCCTTGATCGGTTCGGCGGCCCGCGCCGCGCACGAGACTCCTCTAGCGCAAGGGCGATGCCAGGAGATTTCGCCCTCCGGCACGGCATTTGGCGCCGGGCCATGCCGCAAATGGGGAGATCGCTCCCGATTCCGGGAGGTGCCCTCAGGTTCCGCCATCGCCACCCCCGCCTTCGTCGAGGCCGTGCTTCTCGAGACGGTAGAGGAACGCCTTGTAGGGGAGATCGAGGAGCCGCGCGGCGCGCGCCCGGTTGCCGTGCGCGTGCTCGAGCGCCTGCCGGAGCAGCTCGCGCTCGTGCGCCTCGAAGGAGATCCCCTGCGGCGGCAAACGGAATCCTCCCTCCCCTTGGGCGCGGCGCGAGAAGCTCTCCGGCAGATCGGCCGGGCTCGCCTCGCCGGCGGAGGCGAGCAGCACCAGCCGCTCGACGACGTTCGCGAGCTCGCGCACGTTGCCGGGCCAGGGGTGCTCGAGCAGGGCCTTGGTCACCGCGGGCCCGAGCCGGACCTCGGGCAGGCCGTGGCGCCGCGCCGCGCGCTCGACGAAGTGCGCGGCGAGCAGCGGGATGTCTTCGCGCCGCTCGCGCAGCGGCGGAATCTCGAGCGGCACGACGTTCAGCCGGTAATAGAGATCCTCGCGAAAGCGCCCGGCCGCGACCTCGGCGGCGAGATCGCGATTCGTGGCGGCGACGATGCGCGCGTCGCTCTCCGTCTCGGCGCTCGCGCCGACGCGCGTGATGCGCCCCTCCTGGAGCGCCCGGAGGAGCTTCGGCTGCAGCGGGAGCGGCAGCTCGCCGATCTCGTCCAGGAAGAGCGTGCCCCCCGCGGCCTGCTCGAAGCGGCCCGGGCGGCTCCGGTCGGCGCCGGTGAAGGCGCCCCGCTCGACGCCGAAGAACTCCGCTTCGAGGAGCCCCTCGGGGATCGCCGCGCAGTTGACGGCGACGAAGGGGCGCGCGCGCCGCGGCGAGAGCTGATGGAGGGCGCGCGCCGCGAGCTCCTTGCCGGTGCCGCTCTCGCCCGACAGCAGCACCGTCGCCTGGGTGCCGGCGAGCCGTTCGACGCTCGCGAAGAGGCGGCGCATCGCGGCGCTCCGCCCGACGAGATCGACCAGCCGCTCGCGGTCGCCGATCTCCTCGACCAGGCGCCGGTTCTCCCGCTCGAGACGGCGCCGCGCGAGGGTCCGCTCGATCGCGAGCAGGAGGGCGCCGCGCTCGAACGGCTTGGGCAGATAGTCGTCGGCGCCGGCGCGGATCGCTTCGACGGCGCGCTCGATGGTGCCGTAGGCGGTGACCATGACGAAG
>CAYZBH010000118.1:0-4544 GCA_964476605.1 uncultured Thermoanaerobaculia bacterium
CACGCCCTGCGCCGCGAAGTGCCGCCGGTTGTGCGCCGCCTGGGCGTCGTTGCCGGCGAGCAGACTCTCCTGGATCTCGACCGGTACCAGCGCCGGGTCACCGCAGCCACAGGTCTCGCACATCACGCCACCTCCATCTCGATCCGTTCGAGGACGATGCCGTCCCCTTCCACGAGCCGCGCCGGCCGGTCGCACCGCGGGCAGCGCAGCACGGCGCCGGGTGCCGGCGACTCGCCGCATTCCGGACAGCTCCAGCGCGCGGGAACGTCCACGATCTCGAGCTCCGCTCGGGCGCAGATCGTCCGCTCGCGATAGGTCTCGTAGGCGAGGGTGAAGAGCTCGCGCTCCACGCCCGCGAGCTCCCCCACCCGGAGGCGCAACCGCGTGACCGCCCTGGCGGAGCGCGCCGCGGCCTCGCGCTCGACGCGGTCGACCAACGCCTGCACCAGCGACCACTCGTGCATCGCCCCCCCGCCGGCCGGCGCCATGGCCCCGCCGGTCGGCGCCGAGACTACCGCGACTCCGCGGCTCGCGTCCCGCCCGAACGGGTCGCCGGGCTCCCGGTCCTCGCAGCGGGGAGGCTCCTTCGTCCGGTATCCTCTGGACGCTGCGACGAGGAGCACCCCCATGGTCCATCCGCACTCTCACCTCTCCGCGACCCCCTGGGGTCTCCTGGCGATGCTGGCGCTCGCCCTCGCCCCGGCACGCGCCGCGGCGAGCGAAACCGCCTCGCCGCGACCCCCCGTGGCGGCCAAGCGCCCCCATCCCATGACCCTCCACGGGATCACCCGCGTGGACGACTATTACTGGCTGCGCGACGACACGCGCTCGAATCCCGAGGTGCTGGCCTATCTCGAAGCGGAGAACGCCTACACGAAGGCGATGCTCGCGTCGACCGAGCCTCTCCAGGAGAAGCTCTACCGGGAGCTCGTCGGGCGCCTCCAGCAGGACGACGACAGCGTCCCCTTCCGCAAGAACGGCTACTGGTACTACCGCCGCTACACGGCCGGCAAGGAGTATGCGCTGCTGGCGCGCCGGAAGGGCTCCCTCGACGCGCCCGAACAGAGCGTGCTCGATCTCAACGCGCGCGCCGCGGGTCACGACTTCTATGCCCTGGGCGACTGGGCGGTGACCCCCGACGGCCGTCTCCTCGCCTGGAGCGAAGACACGGTCAGTCGCCGGCGCTACACGGTGCGCGTCCTCGATCTCGCCTCGGGCGCCCTGCTCCCGGACGCCATCGAGAACACCTCCGGCGACGTGGTCTGGGCGAACGACGGGAAGACCCTTTTCTACATCGAGAAGCACCCCGTGACGCTGCTCGGCTACCGGGTGCGACGCCACCGGCTGGGTAGCGATCCGGCGAGCGACCCGGTCGTGCACGAGGAGAAGGACACCGCCTTCTACACCTCGCTCTTCAAGACCAAGTCGGATCGCTTCCTCGGCATCTTCTCCCGCTCGACCGTGGCGACCGAAGTCCGGCTCCTCGACGCCGGCAAGCCCGAGGGCGACTTCCAGATCTTCCTGCCGCGCGAACGGGACCACGAGTACTCGGTCGAGGATCTCGGCAACCGCTTCGTCGTGCGCACGAACTGGGACGCGAAGAATTTCCGCCTCATGCTGGCCCCGGCCGCCTCGACGTCCGACCGGAGCACCTGGCGGGAGCTGGTGCCGCACCGCGACGACGTCCTCGTCGAGTCGTTCGAGGCTTTTCCGGCCTACGTCGTGGTCGCCGAGCGGAGCGCGGGCCTCCGGCGCCTTCGCATCAAGCCCCTGGACGGCTCGGCCGAGCGCTACGTCACCGCCGACGAGCCGGCATACAGCGCCTGGCTCGACGTCAACTCGGAGCAGGAGACGACCAAGCTGCGCTACGGCTACTCCTCGCTCAAGACCCCGGACTCGATCTACGAGCTCGACCTCGCGACCGGCGAGCGCAAGCTCCTCAAGCGGGAGCCGGTCCTGGGGGGCTTCGCCCCCGAGAACTACGCGACCGAGCGCTTCTACGCGCCGGCGCGCGACGGCGCCCAGATCCCCGTCTCCCTCCTCTACCGAAAGGGCACCAAGCTCGACGGCACGGCGCCGCTCCTGCTCTACGCCTACGGCTCGTACGGCTACTCCACCGACCCGGACTTCGACAGCAACGTCCTGTCGCTCGTCGATCGCGGCTTCGTATACGCGATCGCGCACGTGCGCGGCGGACAGGAGATGGGAAGGCGCTGGTACGAGGACGGCAAGCTCCAGAAGAAGAAGAACACCTTCTACGACTTCATCGACGTCGCCGAGCACCTGGCGGCCCGGCACTACGCGGCGCGCGACCGCCTCTTCGCGGCCGGCGGCAGCGCCGGCGGCCTGCTGATCGGCGCCGTCGTCGAGATGCGGCCCGACCTCTGGCGCGGCGCGATCGCCGCGGTCCCCTTCGTGGACGTCGTCACGACCATGCTCGACGAGTCGATTCCACTCACCAGCAACGAATTCGACGAATGGGGAGACCCGCGCCGTCAAGCCGATTTCGAGACCATGCTCTCCTACTCGCCTTACGACCAGGTGAAGGCCCAGGCCTATCCCAACCTGCTGGTCACCACCGGGCTCTGGGACTCGCAGGTTCAGTACTACGAACCGACGAAATGGGTGGCGAAGCTACGCGCCCTCAAGACCGACTCGAACCTCCTGCTCCTCAAGGTCAACATGGAAGCGGGGCACGGCGGCCAATCGGGGCGCTTCCAGCGCCTGCGCGAGAGAGCGCTCCAATACGCCTTCCTGCTCGAGCTGGCCGGGACGCGAGAGTAGACGCAACGTGGCCATCCGCGCCGCGTCCAGCACCGCGCTCGAGGCCCAGTTCGAGCGCCTCGCCGCCTTGATCGCCGGGGAGCCCGATCGGCTCGGCAGCCTCGCGCCGCGCGTCTCGCGATGGACGGTTGGCCAGCAAGTGGAGCACGTGCTCAAGGTGCTCCAGGTGACGCGCCAGGTAATCGCGAGCGAGCGTCCGCCGCTGCCGCGCGGCATCAACCTCACCGGCCGGCTGGCGCTCGCCCTGCGCTGGTTTCCCCGCGGCGTGGCGAAATCGCCCAAGGTGGTGCAACCGCAGGGACGCTCGCGCACCGAGCTCGCCGAAGCGCTCGCTGCCGAACGCGCCGCGTGGCGGGAGCTCTCCCGGCAGCAAACCCTGCTCACCCGACGCGAAGCGATCTATCCCCATCCCTACTTCGGGGGACTGACGCGCGCTCAGGCGGCGAATTTCGCCGCCGTCCACACGCGCCATCACTTGAAGATCGTCGACGACATCCTGCGCGCCGCTTCGTGAGCGCGCGGCGACGCGACCCGCTTCGACGGCGTCGCGAATCCCCGCCTTCCGTTAGAATCGCGCCAAGCCGAGTACGAGGGAGGAGACCATGAAGCGCGTGGTGACGGCGATTCTGGGCGGCGGACAGGGGTCGCGGCTGGCGCCGCTCACGCGCGATCGCGCGAAGCCGGCGGTGCCGGTGGGGGGCAAGTTCCGCCTCATCGACATCCCGATCTCCAACAGCCTGCACGCCGGCATCGATCGCATCTACGTCCTCACCCAGTTCAACAGCGAGAGCCTGCACCGGCACATCTCGCAAACCTACCGCTTCGACGTCTTCCGGGGCGGCTTCGTGAACATCCTGGCGGCGCAGCAGAGCCTGACCAATCGCGACTGGTACCAGGGCACCGCCGACGCCGTGCGCCAGAACCTGACCCGGCTGATCGACGACAACGACCCCTCCGAGGTGCTGATCCTCTCGGGGGACCAGCTCTATCTCATGGACATGCGCGCGTTCGTGACCACCCACCGTGATCGCAAGGCCGACCTCACGATCGCGGTCAAACCGGTGACCCGCGAGGAGGCGCGGGCCTTCGGCATCCTCCGGCTCGACCGCAGCGGCCGGGTGGTCGAGTTCGTGGAGAAGCCGAAGGACCCAGCCCTCCTCGACTCGCTCGCTCCGGACGCCGCGACCCTCGAAGCCTTCGGTTACCCGGCGCCCCCGGGATCGCTGCTCGCCAGCATGGGGATCTACGTCTTCCGGCCGGGCATCCTGCGCGAGATGCTGGTGGGAAGCCCCCACGACGACTTCGGCAAGGAGGTGATCCCGGCCTCGCTCGACCAGGTGCGCGTCTTCGCCTTCCCCTACGACGGCTACTGGACCGACATCGGGACCATTCCGAGCTTCCACCAGGCCAATCTGGATCTCACTCTGCCCCTGCCGCCGCTCAACCTCTACGACCCCGACTACCGGATCTACACCCACGCGCGATTCCTTCCCGGCTCCAAGATCAACCAGTGCGTGGTCACCAGCTCGGTGCTCTGCGAGGGCTCGATCATCACCGGCGCGCGCATCACCGACTCGATCGTCGGCATCCGCGCGGTCGTCAAGGCCGGCACCACCATCGAGCGCTCGGTGGTCATGGGCGCCAACCACTACGAGAGCCTCGAGGACGCGAGCCGCCACGCGGTGCCGGTCGGCATCGGCCGGGATTGCCAGATCCGCAACGCGATCATCGACTTCAACGCCCGCATCGGCGACGGCTGC
>CAYZBH010000119.1:0-2275 GCA_964476605.1 uncultured Thermoanaerobaculia bacterium
TCAACCTCGGCATCCTCAAGTTCCTGGCCTTCGAGCAGGTCTTCAAGAACTCCCTCACCACGCTCCCGATGGGCGGCGGCAAGGGCGGCTCCGACTTCGACCCGAAGGGCAAGAGCGACATGGAAGTGATGCGCTTCTGCCAGGCGTTCATGGCCGAGCTCTTCCGCCACATCGGTCCCAACACCGACGTGCCGGCGGGTGACATCGGCGTGGGCGGCCGCGAGATCGGCTATCTCTTCGGCTACTACAAGAAGCTCAGGAACGAGTTCACCGGCGTGCTCACCGGCAAGGGAATCAACTGGGGCGGCTCGCTGATCCGTCCCGAGGCGACCGGCTACGGCACCGTCTACTTCGCGGCCGAGATGCTCGCGACGCGCAACCAGACGCTGGAAGGCAAGAGGTGCCTGGTCTCGGGCAGCGGCAACGTCTCGCAGTACACGGTCGAGAAGCTCCTCGATCTCGGCGCCAAGCCGCTCACCTTCAGCGATTCGAACGGCTACGTCTTCGACGAGGCCGGCATCGATCGCGAGAAGCTCGCCTGGGTGATGGAGCTCAAGAACCTGCGGCGTGGGCGCATCCAGGAGTACGCCGCGAAGTTCAAGAGCGCGACCTACGTGGCGCTCGATCCGAAGCTCGACTTCAATCCGCTCTGGGACCACAAGGCGGACTGCGCCTTCCCGTCGGCCACCCAGAACGAGATCAACGGCAAGGACGCCGCCAACCTGCTCAAGAACGGCGTCTACGTGGTGGGCGAAGGCGCCAACATGCCGTCGACGATCGACGCCGTCAACCAGTTCGTGGCGGCGAAGACCCTCTACGGTCCGGGCAAGGCGGCGAACGCCGGTGGCGTCGCGACCTCGGGCCTCGAGATGGCGCAGAACTCCATGCGCTACAGCTGGACGCGCGAGGAGGTCGACCATCGTCTCCACCTCATCATGAAGAGCATCCACAAGGCGTGCGTCGAGACGGCGGATCGTTTCGGCACGCCGGGCAACTACGTCAACGGCGCGAACATCGCCGGCTTCCTCAAGGTCGCCGACGCGATGATGGACCAGGGTCTGGTCTAGACGCCGCGTCGTCTTTTTCCGGGGACGGGTGCCCGCGCGGGCGCTCGTCCCCGTTTTTCGCGTGCTACGCTGCATGCGAGGAGCCGGCGCCCCCGCTCCGCTTCGCGCTCGATGAGCTCCGGAAACGGCCGCGACAGAATCCACGACTTCCAGGATCTGATGCGTCATCGCATCACCGAGATCCTGCTCGTGGCGAGCCCCTACGACGCCTTCGTGCTGGAGGAGGCGGGCGAGCTCGGCGAGCGGCTACTCGGCGAGTTCCGCAACCTCGATCTCCACTACGCCCCCGGTCTCACGGCGGTCGCGACCGGCGCCGAGGCGCTCGGCTTGGTGCGCGAGGGGCGCCGCTTCGACCTCGTGGTCACCACCTCGCAACTCGCCGACATGAACGCGGTCGAGCTCGCGGAGCGGATCCGCGCCGAGGGCTCCGCCGCGCCGGTGGTGGTGCTCGCTTGGGACGGTCAGGAGGTGCGCGACCTCGCGGCCCGCCACGACCTGGGATCGATCGAGCGCGCCTTCGTCTGGCTGGGCGACGCGCGCATCCTGGTGGCGATCATCAAGGCGGTCGAGGATCGGAAGAACGCGCCGCACGACGTCGAAGCGGTCGGCGTGCAGGTCATCCTGCTGATCGAGGACAGCCTGCGCAACTACTCGGCGTTCCTGCCGGTCATGTATTCCGAGCTCTTCCACCACTCGCGACGGCTGATCGGGGAGGCCGCCAACCTCTCGCAGAAGATCCTGCGCATGCGGGCCCGGCCGAAGATCCTCCTCTGCACGACCTGGGAGGAGGCGGAGCGCGCCTTCGAGCGCTTCCACGCCGATGTCCTGGGCGTGATCTCGGACGTCGAGTTTCCGCGCGACGGGGTCAAGCAGTCGACCGCCGGAGTCGACTTCGCCCAGCGCGTCCGAATGGCCCATCCGGACATTCCGATCGTGCTGCACTCCTCGCATCCCGAGAACGAGGAGCTCGCCGAGCGGGTCGGCGCCGCTTTCCTGCAGAAGGGCTCCGATCTCGTGCTCGAGCGGTTGCGGCGCGTGATCCTCGAGGATTTCGGCTTCGGGGACTTCATCTTCCGGGCCGCCGACGGGGCCGAGGTCGGGCGAGCCGGGGATCTGAGGAGCCTCGAGGAGCAGCTCGAGCGCGTGCCGGAGGAGTCGCTCGTCTACCACGCGTCGCGCAACCACTTCTCGCGCTGGCTCAAGGCGCG
>CAYZBH010000119.1:2375-4423 GCA_964476605.1 uncultured Thermoanaerobaculia bacterium
CAGCACTCGACCTTCAAGGCGCTGATCGACTCCTCGCAGCGCGGCTTCTGGGCGCTGCCTCTCGACGGCGCCGGCGAAGGGGAGGAGATGCGCGAGGTCTGGTGCGGGCTCGAAGCGGCGGAGCGCGACGGCACGCTCGCCGCGGTCGGCTCGACCTACTCGCGCGAGAACGACGCGCTCTACGATGGTCTCGCGCGCCCCGGCATCCGCGTGGTGACCTTCGCCCCGATCCTCAAGCAGGAGCGTTTTCCGCTGGCCGAGATCCTCGATGCGGTGATGGCGGAGGGGAGCCGCGGCATGGGGACGGCGGTGGAGCTCGAGTTCGCGGTGAATCTCGCGGTCCCGCCGGGCGAGCGGGCGGAGTTCGGGCTCCTCCAGATCCGGCCGCTCGCGCTGGCGCGCGAGAGCGAGGCGCTCGAGATCGGCCTGGTGGACCCGGCGCGCCTGCTCTGCGCGAGCGAGCGGGCGCTCGGGCACGGTCTGATCGAAGGGATCCGCGATCTCGTGGTGGTCGACTTCCAGCGCTTCGAGCGCGCGCAGAGCCGCGAAGCGGCGGCGGAGGTGGGGCGCTTGAACGCGCTCCTCCTCGACGCGCGCATCCCCTACCTGCTGATCGGGGTCGGGCGCTGGGGGTCGCGCGACCCCTGGCTCGGCATCCCGGTCACTTGGGACCAGGTCTCCGGCGCCGCCGCGATCGTCGAGGCGGGGCTGCGCGACCTCAAGGTGACCCCTTCCCAGGGGAGCCACTTCTTCCAGAACCTCACCTCGTTCGGCGTCGGCTACTTCACGGTCAATCCGGAAGAGGGCGACGGACGGCTCGACTGGGAGTGGCTCGACGCGCAACCCGGGCTCTCCGCGGCGAGCCACGTCCGCCACCTCCGCCTCGAGGCGCCGGTGGAGATCCGGATCGACGGGCGGCGGGGGCGAGGGGTGATCCTCAAGCCTTTGCCCTGAGGGTGAGCCTCCGGCGTCGCTTCCGGTTGACTTCCCCCGGAGGCGGCGGGAGAATTGTGAAGATCTTCACAAGTCCCTCCCGGAGGTTCCCATGTGCCGTAGCGCCCACTTCCTCTTCGTCGCGCTCCTGCTGCTGCTCTGCCTCGTCGCGATGCCCGCGGCGGCGGCGATCCACGGCGCCCGCCCGAGCGCCAAGCCCGGACCCGGGCTCGATCGGCCGATTCCCGATCCGGTCCTCCCCGAGAACGTCGTTCTCGCCGAGGGGTTCGACGACATCACCACCTTGCCGGGAGCCGGTTGGTCGCAGCAGAACAACAGCGTGCCGCTCGGCGTGATCGACTGGTTCCAGGGCAACGCCGCGGTCTTCCCGGCCCACGCCGGAGCCACGACGGCCTACATCGGCACCAACTTCAACAACACGACGGGCGCCAACACGATCAGCAATTGGCTCATCACGCCGGTGCTCGACTACGGCGTGGTCGGCCGCTGCTCCTTCTACACCCGGACGCCGACCGGGTCCATCTATCCGGATCGTCTCGAGGTGCGCTACTCGACGGCGGGCGCCAGCACCAACACCGGCGGCACGCCCACCAGCGTGGGCGACTTCACGAACCTCGTGCTGACGATCAACCCCACGCTCGCGGTCGGCGGCTACCCAGAGACCTGGACGCAGTTCACGGCGAACCTCCCGACCTCGGGGAGCGGCCGCCTGGCGATGCGCTACTTCGTCGAGGACGGTGGGCCCGCGGGCTCCAACTCGAACTACATCGGGATCGACACCTTGGTCTGCGAGGATCGCCTGCCGACTCCCGTCGCCGCCGGAGCCTCGATCGTGAGCGAGAGCTGCGCGGGCGCGGCGAGCGCGCTCGATCCGGGGGAGACGGCGACGGTCAGCCTCTGCGTTCAGAACGCCGGCGCGACCGATTCGGTGAACCTCGTCGGCACGCTGCAGGCGGCGGGGGGCGTCGAGAACCCGAGCCCGGCGCAGAGCTACGGCGTCGTCGTCGCCGGCGGACCGCCCGTCTGCCGAAGCTTCACCTTCAACGTCGATCTCGGCCTCACCTGCGGCGCCACCGTCACGGCGACCCTGGCGA
>CAYZBH010000120.1:0-4372 GCA_964476605.1 uncultured Thermoanaerobaculia bacterium
CGCCGCCGCGGCCGTCACCGACCCGGTAGGTGCCGGCGCTGTGCCAGGCCATGCGAATGAAGAGCGGCCCGTAGTGGCCGAAGTCGGCCGGCCACCAATCCTGGGAATCGGTCATCAGCGCCGTGAGGTCCTTCTTGACCGCCGCCAGGTCGAGGCTCTGGAACTCCTCGGCGTAGTCGAACGCCGCGCCCATCGGGTCGGACTGGGGCGAGTTCTGGCGCAGGATCCTCAAGTTCAGCTGCTCGGGCCACCAGTCCCGGTTCGAGGTCCCGGTGCCGGCCGCCGTCTTGTTCGCTCCGCCCGTCACCGGGCACTTGCTCTCTTGGCTCATCGCCGCTCCCTTTCTTCTCGCGTGGGGGTCTCGGTCAGCCCGCGGAAGCTCGTCGGCCGGAGGCTCTCGATCCCTCTCCGGGACCGGATCGCCGCGTTTCCGGGGCGCTGTGTCGGGTCGCAGGGGCTCCGCGCCGTCGGCTCGGCCCCGCCGTCGCCCTCTATCCTCTCAAAGAAAGACCGGATCGGGAGCGACTCGGCGCGGTCAACCGCCCGTCACGCGCCGGAGCGCGGCCTGCTTCAGGGGCATGCTGGTCGCGGCGCCCTTGGCGATCCTCCGGACCTCGGCGTCGGGCAGCGTCGGCAGGATGCGGAGGGCGAAGGGGAGCGGGACCTTGGCGTTGTGGACGAGCGCCAGCCGGACGTCGAGGTTGGAGAACCAGGGGCTGGTCTTCAAGATCAGCTCGGCGGCTTGGAAGCTGAGGAAGGAGGACTTGGCGATCCGGACCACCTCGTCGAGCGAGAGCCGCGGGTTCCGGAGCAGGGCGAAGAGCACCTGCGGGTCGCTCTCCTGCACCAGGATGGCGCGCGCGAAGCGGTCGGCCTTCGGGGCGAGCAGGATCTTCTGCGGCGGCGTGAGGTTGCGAAGCGTCTCCCAGAGCGAGCCGGAGGGCTCGCCCTCCGGCTCTTCGTCGGGCGGCGCGAGCAGCGACGCGACGATCTCGCCCGGATCGGCCTCGAGCTGCAGCGCCAGCGCGCCGGGCGGCGTCGCCACCACCCGGGCGCGGACGGTGGTCTCACCTCCACCCGCCAGGCGCAACGTCAGGTCGATCGTCGAGAGCGCCGCGAAGCGCGCCTCGGTCCGCACCAAGAGGCCACCGACCGCGAGATTGGCGCGCTCCTCGGCGCGCAGCTCCTCCTCGCTCTCGAACTCGACCAGGAGCGCGGAGCCTTCCGTCGCTTCGATCCTCATCGTCCCCGCGGGGTGTGGCGCCGCGATCCCTTCACCTCACGAAGACTCTCACGACGAACGCCGGATGGGGGATGGCGCGACTAGGCCGGAGTGCGAAAGGGCTGGTGCATTTCTCCGCCGGTCTTCGCACGGCGCGAGGAGTGGAGTCACCCGGAATAACAAGGGGCCCGGTGTTCACCGGGCCCCGAGTGGGACGACGACGGCGGTCCGGCGGTCAGTGGCCGCGGCGAATCGCGATCCAGCCGGCGAGGCCGATCAGCAACAGGAAGACCGCGAGCCCCGTCCTGCCGAGCGTCGGGATCTCTTCGGTCACGAAGGCATTGATCGAGACCGTCGCCGAGGCCGAGGAGTTGGCCGGATCGGGGTCGATGGTGCCCGCCGCCACCGCGGCGCTCGCGGTGTTGACGACGTCGGCATCGACACCGGAGTACGCCGTGCAGGTCGCGACATAGGTCACGTTGGAGCCCACCGGCAGATCGACCAGATCGGCGATGTTCCCCACGCCCGCGGGCGTGCAGGTGGCGCCGCCCGCGGGCGTGCAGGTCCAGGCGAGGTCCGTCTGGCACTCGGCCGGGAAGTTGTCGGTGACGGCGACCCCCGTGGCGGCGCTCGGGCCGGCGTTGGCGACCACGATCGTGTAGGTGAGGGTGTCGCCGACATCGACCGCGGTCGGGTCCACGCTCTTCGTGACCGAAACGTCGGCGGTGGGCGACAGCGTGTCGATGTCGGTCGCGGCGTTGTCGCCGGTATTGGGATCGGTGACGCCCGCGCCGGCCGCGACGTTGGCGGTGTTGACCAGATTGCCGGTTGCCGCGACGGAGATGGCGCAGGTGGCGAGGTAGGTGACCGAGCCCCCGACCGGCAGATTGACCGTCGCGTTGATGTTGCCGCTGCCGTTGGGCGCCGGGCAGACGCCGCCGGCCGCGCCCGCGCAAGTCCAGGTCACGCTGGTGCACGCCGCCGGGAAGGTGTCGGTCACCTGCGCCGCCGGGGCCGCGCTCGGTCCGGCGTTCGCCGCCACGATCGACCAGACCGTGTTGGTCCCCGGCACCGCCGTCGGCGTGCCGTCGCTCTTCGTGATCCCGACGTTCGCCGTGGGCACTAGGTTGTCGATGTCGGTCGATGCGTCGTTGGCGGGGTTCGTGTCGAGGAGAGCGGGGCCCGCCGCGACGTTCGCCGTGTTGGTGAGGCTGCCTGTCGCCGTGGCACTGATGGCGCAGGTCGCCGTAAAGAGCACGGAACCGGCGGCCGGAAGATTGACCGTCGCGTTGAGATTGCCGCTGCCGTTGGGCGCCGGGCAGACGCCACCCCCGGAGCCGCCACAGGTCCAGGTGACGCTGGTGCAGGCCGCCGGGAAAGTGTCGGTGACCGCCGCGGCCGGCGCGCCCGCCGGGCCGTTGTTCGTCGCGGTGATCTGGTAGACGGTGTTGGTGCCGGGCACGGCGTTGAGCGCGCCGTCGCTCTTGACGACGCCGACATCGGCGAGCTCCATGCCGTTGAGCCGGTAGCCGGGATTGGCGGGCCCGTTGGCGAACGTGTAGTAGCCGGGAACGCCGCCGCCGATCGTCGAAGCCTGGATGTACATCGCCGTGCTGCTCGATCCCACGGTCGGCGGATCGAGCGAGGCGATGCCGAGCCGGCTGGCAGTCCCGGTCGAGGCGGTCCGAGTCTGCGTCATCAGGATGTCCGTCGAGGGTAGAACCATGTTCAGGAGGGCCAGGTTGTTCACCGTCACGATGGTGAAGAAACCCGGATTGAGGCCCGCGCCGAAATTGATGTTGATTCCGAACTGCGTGATCGGAGTCGTCGGCGGAACCGGGGTCGTTCCCAGATAGAAGCTCATCTGGTAGGAGGCCGTGAGGAGCGGGCCGGCCGAGCTGCCCGAATTGAAGATCGTGAGCGCCACCGTGTCGAGCCAACCCGGTGTCGCGAGGGTGACCCGATCGCCCCAGACCGCCGCGAGGTCGGTCGAGCTGACCCCGAAGAGCACCGGCGACGCGACATTCGAGTAGAGGTCGACGATGGCCTCCGGCGCCGCCGCGCCGGTGGCCCGCCAAGTCGAGACCCCGGTCGCCGCGTCGTAGTCGAGGTAGCCCGCGAACTGCGGCGCTGCCTCCGCGGTGATCTGCGCTGCCGATCCGGCGCCGGCGCCGAGCGCCAGCAGAATCATGGCGGCGGCAAGCCACCGCACTGTCCTCTTGCTTCCTTCGATCCCGGTCCTCATCGCATGCCTCCCCTGACAGCATCGGGGATACGCCGTCGGGCTCTCCCCGGAGATTTCTGCCACCTGCCGATTTTCCTGGAACGGTCGACTTCGGCCGACAAAACTAGTCGGTTCCCACGGCGGAGGCAATCCCCCGTGGGGTGGTGCTGTCCTCCCGGGGGGTCGCACCGGGAACCCGGGGACGAGCGGGAGGCGGCTCAGGAGCTATGTGCGAGGCCAGTCCGACTCCGCGGCGGGCGCCGCGGAGCCGGGGGGCTCGAAAGTTGGGGAGGGGAGCCCCCGCTACTTCGCGGGGGTGAGGCCGAAGGGGGCGAGGAAGCGGAAGCGTTTCTCGATCGCCGCGCCGCTTCCGGTTTCGGTCACCGTGACGACGAGCTCGACCGGCTGCGCGAGCTCCTCGCGTTCGATCGAAACCGAGATCGGGATGCGCGTGTCGTCGAGCGAGGGCTCGCTCGTGGGCTGGCGCCGTCCTCTCCGGGGCGCTAGGCTGCCGGACAATGGAGCGGAGCAGCCTCCGTGACGTGTTTGCTGTTCTCGGTCGTGCGGTCGACGAGGGCATCGTCTCGAACTACGCCCTGGTCGGCGCGGTGGCGTCGATCTTCTACGCCGAGGCGATCCGCACCTACGACCTCGACGTCGCGGTGACGCTGCCGCGCGAGAGCGGCCTCTTGATCTCGCTCGGACCGCTCTACGATTGGCTGCGCGCCCAGGGCTTCACCCCGGAAGGCGAGCACGTGCGGATGCACGGCGTCCCCGTGCAGTTCCTGTCGAGCGACCCGCCGCTCTGGCGGGACGCCGTGGCGACGGCGCGGCGCTTCGACTACGAAGGGACCGAAGTGCGCGTCGCCCGCCCCGAGCACCTCGTCCTGATGGCGCTCGAGGCCCCGTCGTTACGCCGGCGCGAG
>CAYZBH010000121.1:0-4362 GCA_964476605.1 uncultured Thermoanaerobaculia bacterium
GAGCTCGGCTTCGACTACGCGACCGCCGACGAGATCCTCTACCTCCTCTTCGACCAGGGTCTGCTCGCCGACGAGGTCGTCGAGCGCGGCTACCCGGAAGCGGTCGTCCGGCAGGTGGTCGAGCGCGAGCGCACGCAGCGCTTCAAGCGCCGCCTGATGCTGATCGCCCGCCTCTCCGGCTCCGCCGTCAACCTCGACCGCGAAATCCCGCGGGACTGACGCTCAGCCGAGGCCGGGCCTCGCGGCGAGCTCGAGAACCGATCCCGCGCGCACTGCGCTCTCGGACACGCTCTCGACCCGCACCTCTCTCGCCTCGGAGCGGAGCGCGAGTCCGAGCGCCCGCCCTTCGGCGGTCGCCTCCGTCGCATAGGGGAAGCGCAGCTCCACGACGCCCCGGGCATCGGCCCGCGCGACGTCGAGCCAGGGGAACTCGAGGCCCGAAGGGGAACGAAGCGTGCCCTCGAGGCGCACCTCGTCGCCTGGCCGCCACCCCGCGGAGCGGAGCCGCGCGCCGGGCACGCGCTCGAAGAGTTTGTAGGCGGGGACGCGCCGGCCGTCGGGGAGCGTCTCGACGGCGGCGCTCTCCGCGACGAGCCGCAGACCACGGAGGGGCGGCACGAATCCCGCTCTCCCCGAGAAGACGGCCGTGCCGAGCTGCCGCGAGGCGCGGTAGAGCAGCGTCCGCGCGACCGCGGGACGAAAGTCGACCGCGAGCGATCCGTCCGGCGCCGGACGGCTCGCCGCGACGTAGCGGTCTCTCTCGCTCTCGCTCGCGAGCAGGCCCGAGAGCGTCTCGGCGAGCGGGCCGACCAGGAGATAGCGGGCCGAGCGCGCCGCCAGCAGGCGCTCCGCGCTCTCCTCGTCCTCGGCCAGGAGGACCTGGCGCGGGAGCGCGAGATCCCCGACGAAGTCGCCGAAGTTGTCCACCACCGCGGGGTGACGGCCGTAGTACTGCACGAAGTGGCCGAAGGACCACTCGGCGAGCACCACGCCGCGTTCGCGCTCCGGCGTCTCCGCCGCTCGATGCCGAAGATCGTCGAGGACCGCCGCCGATCGGTCGAGCGCCCGTTCCGAGTAGCCAGGGGTGCGACCTCTTCCGACTTGTGGGAAGACGACGACGGCGAGCAGCGCGGCAAGGAGCGCAGAGCGCACGACGAGTGCTCTGCGCTCGAGCCAGCGCGCGATCGGCACAACCGCCGCGAAACCGACCAGCAGGCCGAGATAGCCCGCGAAGCGCGCCTGCGCCGCGGCGAGGATCGTCGCGATCGAGAGCGCGGCGAAGGCGACCGCCGCTACCCCCTCGCCGCGGCGCGCTCGCCGCACGAGCCCGACGAGACCGAACGGGAGCAGGAGGACGAGCGGCGAGAGCTCGCGGAGCGCGAAGGCGAAACCGGCTGCGGCGCCTCCCGCGAAGGGCGAGCGGCTCTCACCGATCGAGGCGATCCAAGGCGACGTGCGGCCGACGAAGCCGAGGCCGGCGAGGAGCTCGCGCGAGAGAAGGAAAAGACCGGTTAGGGAAAGCGCGGCCAGTGGGATCGCGAGACGGCGCCACCTTCGCTCGCCCGTCATTCCCAGCGCTGCGGACGCTGCCGCGAGGGCGGCGCATCCGAGAAGCGCCGGCTGGAAGAGGCCGAAGTGGGTGTGGGCGATCGGCGCCCCCGCGCTCGCGTAGGCGAGCGCAATGGGGAGTGGCAGCAACGCGCTCGAGCCCCAGAAGGTGGCCAGGAATCGCGGCATCGCGCGGCGCGCGTCCGCCGGCAGCAGGAGCATCGCGACCAGCGGAACGATAGCGGCGACGAGGAGGGCCGCCTGCGTCGCGAGCCCGAGGGCGAAGAGCGTCGCTGGCAGGAGGGCCCGCCGGTCGAGCCAGCCCTCCTTGGAGGGCTTCGCGAGGGCGCCCGCGAGCGATGCGACCAAGGCGCACCAGAGCGCGAGCTCCGCCGCCGCGTGATCGAGCCGTCCGAATCCCGTCCAGGGGCGATCGGCGGCGACGAGCGCCGCGACCCCGGCCGCCGCGGCCGCCAGGTCGAGCCGCCCGGGAAGGAGGCGCCGCGCGAGCGCGAAGACCGCGAGCACGCCGAGCGCGGCGACGAGCGGCGGCAGCGCCGCGACCGCCGGACGGACGAAGCCGGTCGCCGGATCGCTCGGTGCGACGCGCAGCGCAGCGGCGAGCCCGAGATCCCAGAGCGGTGGCCAGGGGACGACGGCGCCTCGGGGCGCGTTGAGAAAGGGGTCGAAGATCGCGAGCGTCGGGAAGCCGTCGCGCATCCGCTCCGCCCGGCGGAGATGGTAGGTCGCGTCGGGGTCGCTCACGCGAACGCCTTGCGCGAGCTGGAACGGCTCTCCTCCGCGAAAGAGCCGCGCCCCGGCGGCGAGGAGGACGAGAGCGAGCGCGACGAGCAGCGCGGAGGTTCGAAGGGTCGTCGGGCGCGGCGCGCTCACCGCGCGATCCTACCCGGCGGCGAAGAGGCCGGAGTGGCGCTGCTCGAGGTCGAGCAGGAAGCGCTTGCGCCAGAGGCCGCCGCCGTAGCCGCCGAGCTCGCCCCCCTTGTTGACGACCCGGTGGCAGGGGACGACGATCGCGACGCGGTTCCGCCCGTTGGCCTGCCCGACCGCGCGCGAGCCGCCGGGGCGGTCGAGCGCCCGCGCGAGGTCGTCGTACGAGCGGGTCTCGCCGTAGGGGATCTTCCGGAGCTCCCCCCAGACCGCGGTCTCGAAGGGGGTGCCGGGCTCGTCGATCGCGAGCTCGAAGTCGCGCCGCCGCCCGGCGAAGTACTCGGCAAGCTGCTCCTTGGCGAGCTCGACCCAGGCATTGGAGCCGGGCACGAGCGGCCGGCCGATGCGCTTGCGGAGCGTCTCGAGCTGCGCCTCGAGGGCGCGCCGGTCGGTGAACTCGAGGAGCGCCACCCCCTTCTCGGTCGCTCCCAGGAGGAGTGGTCCCACGGGGCTCTCGACCCAGGCGATGCGCACGCAGTCGGCGCCGGAGGCGACGCCCGGCGACGCGCCGAAGGTCTTCGCGAAGGCGTCGCGGAAGCCGCTCGCCGATTCGTAGCCGGCATCCCAGCCGGCGTCCTCGGCGCGCTCGCCGCGCCGGATGAGCTCGAGCGCGCCGCCCAAACGCCGCGCCCGCCGATAGGCGTGGAAGGTCATGCCGTACTCCTTCTGGAAGAAGCGCCGGACGCGCGCCGGCTCGAGCCCGCGACGGCGGAGCTCCTGATCGTTCAAGCGGCGCGCCGGGTCGCGCTCGATCTCCGAGAGCAACCCCGCCACCCACTCGGGGGGCCGCCCGTCCGCCTCCAGCGGCCGGCAGCGCTTGCAGGGCCGGAAACCGGCGAAGAGCGCCTCCTTCGGCGTCGGATAGAAGAGGACGTTCTCCGGGAGCGGCTTCTTCGCCGGACAGGAGGGGCGGCAGAAGATGCCGGTGGTCTTGACGGCCAGGAAGAAGAGGCCGTCGTAGGAGGCGTCGCGCGCCCGGAAAGCGCGCTCCATCTCGGCGCGAGGGGGGAGGGTCGTGTGCATGCCGGAGACGCTATTCTCGCCGACTGCCCCGCGCCACCGAATTTCAGACGTCGAATTCGCCCGCGACGGCCACCCCGGTAGGATTCTTCGGATGGCCGCCCGTCTCCTCCTCGTCGCCACACCGATCGGCAATCTCGACGACCTCTCGCCGCGCGCCGCCGGCGCGCTCCGCGCGGCCGATCTCGTCGCCTGCGAGGACACGCGCCGGAGCGGCCTCCTCCTCCACCACCTGGGGATCTCGAAGCCGCTCGTCTCGCTCCACGAGCACAACGAGCGGCTCCGCGTCGAGCGGCTGCTCGCGGCGCTCGACCGGGGCGAGACGGTGGCGGTGGTTTCGGACGCCGGCACGCCGCTCCTCTCCGACCCCGGCTATGTGCTGACGCGCGCCGCGATCGCCGCCGGCCACCGCGTGGAGGCGATCCCCGGCCCCTCGGCGTTGCTCGCGGCGCTCGTGGTCTCGGGGCTGCCGCCCCACCCCTTCACCTTCGCCGGCTTCCCGCCGCCGAAGTCGGGGAAGCGCCGCACCTTCTACCGCCGCTTCGCGGCGCTCGAGCACACGACGATCTACTTCGAGTCCCCGCACCGCCTCCCCGCGAGCCTCGCCGACGCCGTCGCGGAGTACGGCCCCGACCGCCCTGCCGCTCTCGCCCGCGAGCTCACCAAGCTCCACGAAGAGATCGTGCGCGGCACGCTCGCCGAGCTCGCCCAATGGGCCGCGACCCGCAAGCTCCTGGGCGAGTTCGTGCTGGTGGTCGGCCGGGCCTCCGACGAGAGCGGTTCGCTCGAAACGCCCGCCGAGCCCGAATAGAAGGGAAAGGAGGTTCAGTCCCCGCGCGCGCGGCG
>CAYZBH010000122.1:0-4066 GCA_964476605.1 uncultured Thermoanaerobaculia bacterium
TCGACCGCCGAGTCGAGCATCATCTTGCACTCGGGGCAGGCGGTGACGAGGAGCTTGGCGCCGGTCGCGACGACCTCCGCTTTCCGCTTCTGGTCGACGCGCGTGGTCTCCTCCGACTCGCGGGCGAAGCCGGCGCTGCCGCCGCCGCAGCAGTAGGAGCGCTCGCGGCGGCGCGGCATCTCGGCGATGCGATACCCCGCCGCGGCGAGGACGTCGCGCGGCTCGTCGTAGACCCCCTCGTAGCGGCCGAGGTAGCAGGGGTCGTGGAAGGTGGTGATCGGCGGGGTTGGCCTTTCGGCGGCCGGCGCGAGCTCGACCTTCCGCTGGCGGATCAGGTCGAACATCAGCTCCGAGTGGTGCACCACCTCGGGGGCGAAGCTCGCTTCGAGAGCCGGATACTCCTGACGGAGCGAGTGGAGGCAGTGCGGGCAGGGGGTGACGATCTTCTTCACCTCCGCCGCCGCCAGCACCTCGAGATTCTGGCGGGCGAAGGTCTGGAACTGCATCTCCTCCCCCTGGCGCCGGTTGTGGTGGCCGCAGCAGGCCTCGTCGGCGAGCACGCCATAGGAGACGCCAGCACGGTTCAGCACCTCGACCATCGCCTGCGCCGGCGCCTTGGCGTCGGCGTTGTACCCCCAGACGCACCCCAGCCAGAGGAGCCACTCGGTCTTCCCCGGCTCGTACTCGGGGATCGCGAGCTCGGCGACCAGCTTCTCGCGCGTCGAGGCCGGCGCCGCGAAGGGGTTGCCGTAGCGCTCCATCGATTGCAGGAACTTGGCGGCGACCATCCCCTGCCCCGAGGCCAGGGCCTGCGCCCGCTTGGTGCCGGTCAGGATCTGGAGATGCTCGATCCCCACCGGGCAGATCGCCTCGCAGGCGCCGCAGCTCGTGCACTGGCCGAGCGCCTTCTCGGAGAGGACGTTGCCCAGGAAAGTGGCGTCTTCGGCGAGATGCAGCAACGCCTTCCGCCCCGCGAGGACGAAGCCCCGCGGATCGAGCTCCTGGCCGGCGCCGTTCGCCGGGCACTGCTCGGTGCAGCGCTTGCACTCGACGCAGGTCAGGAAGTCGAGCCGCATCTTCCAGGGGGCGTCCCGCATCGTCTCGAGCCCGAGCGTCGCCCCGTCGGCCCCGAGCGCCTCCTCCGAGAGATCCATCGGCAGGATCTCGGCGAGCCGCTCGGTCCTCCAGTAGATGTTGAAGGGCGCCAGCACCAGGTGAAGGTGCTTGCTCCTGAGGATCACGTGCGGGAAGACGAGGATCGCCGCGACGTGGAGCCACCAGTTGAGCTTGGGGGCGAGCGGCGGCCGACCGAAGAGACCCAGGCCGTTGAGGTAAGTCCCCATCAGCAGCAGGATCAGGAAGGCGACCAGGAGCGAGGTCCAGGACTTGGGGTCGGGCGAGATCCTCGGCATCAGGAAGCGCCGGATGGCGAGCCCCGTGATGCCGACCGAAACCGCCACCGCGACCAGCGCGATGAACCCCTTGAAGTAGGGCAGCCCGCTTCCCAGGACGGTCGGCAGGAAGGAGACGCCGAACCCCTTGAGGAAGTGATCGACGGTCTCGAGCGCGAAGCAGACGAAGCCGACGTAGACCATGCCGTGCAGGGTCCCCACGACCGGCCGCGGCCCGAGGATCTTCTTCTGCAGCACCACCTCGTCGACGAAGCGGCGGAGGCGGAGGCGCGGCTTGTCGGTGCGCGGCCGGTCGTCCTTGCCGGCGCGGACGCGCGCGAGGCGCGCGCCGAAGTCGCGCGCGAAGAGCGCGATCGACGCCGCGACCGCGAGGGCGAGCAGGAGCTTCTCCCAGAGGGCGAAGTCGAGGTGGTAGGGAATCATCGGCAGAATCCTATCGAGATCGCGCCCGGACACCGCCCGGGTAGACTCCAGGCTTCGACCCCACGCCCCCGGGAGGCCCGATGCGCCGCATCCGACCGTTCGCCGTCCTCGTTCGCCTCGTTCTCTTCGCCCTCGCCGCGCTGGCGCTCGCGCCGCGCGCCGCGACCGCCCAGACGCAGCAGCTCATCTTCGACCGCATCTTCGACGACCGCTCCCGACCGCAGGCGAGCGGCTGGTCGTGGCGGCCGGACGGGCGGATGCTCACCTGCCTCTGGCGCGAGGGGAAGGAGCGGGAGCTCCGCGGCTACGACCCGGCGACCGGCAAGCTCACCTGGTCGCTCCCCTACGCCACGCTCCCCTTCCCGGCGCAGGCCGCGGGCGCGAGTGGCGAGGGCTCCGGCCTGCCCCCCGGCTTCGGCTCCCCCGGTTTCACCTGGTCCCCCGCGGGCGACGCGATCCTCTTCGACGAGCGGGGCGACCTCTACCTCTACCGGCTCTCGACCAAGAGCTTCCGCCGGTTGACCGATTCCCCCGCCGACGAGAAGTCGGCCACCTTCTCGCCCGACGGCCAGCGCCTCGCCTTCGTCCGCGACCACGATCTCTACGCGCTCGATCTCGCGACCGGTCTCGAGTCGCGCCTGACGACGGACGGCCGGGAGGACGAGATCCTCAACGGCGAGACGAGCTGGATCTACTGGGAGGAGATCTGGGGCCGCCGCCCGGAGGCCTTCTGGTGGAGCCCGGACGGCACGCGGCTCGCCTACTACCGCTTCGACGAGCGCGCGATGGAGCGCTATCCGCTGGAGGACGACCGGCCGCTCTACCCGAAGGTCACCTGGCAGCGCTACCCGAAGGCCGGCGAGCGCAATCCCGACGTGAGCGTGCGGGTGATGGACTTGGCGACCCGCGCAACGCACGCGCTTCCGCTCGGGGACGCCCAGGCCTTCTACTTCGCGCGGGTCCACTGGCGGCCGGACGGCACGAAGGTCGCGTTGGAGCGGCTGAACCGGGAGCAGACGGAGCTCGAGCTGCTGCTCTGCGATCCGAAGGCGGCGGACGGCGCTGGGTGCGAAGCCATCGCGAAGCAGTCGCACCCGACCTGGGTGAACCTGAACGACGACTTCCACTTCCTCGCGGACGGCGGCTTCGTCTGGTCGACGGAGGCCTCGGGGTGGAAGGCGCTCGAGCGCTACGACGCGAAGGGCACCAGGACCGCCACGCTCACGCCCGACGGCTGGGCGCTCGACCGGGTGGTGGAGCTCCGGGAGGGCGCCGGCGACCTGATCGCGACGGGCTTCCGGATCGGCGGGCTCGGCGCCGCGGAGCGCCAGGTGATGCGCCTCCCGCTCGACGGCTCGGCGCCGCAACTCCTCGCCGGGGAGCCCGGCATGAACGGCGCGAGTCCTTCACCAAAGACCCCCTATTTCGTGCACAGCTGGAGCCGCGCGAACGACCCGGGGGGCTCGGCGCTCCGCAAGCTCTCGGGGGAGAAGGTGATGGATCTCCCCGGGCAGGTCGCCCCGTGGTTCGACGCGGCGGCGCTCCCGCAGGTGGAGTTTCTGGAGATCCCTGGTCCGAACGGGGTGAAGCTCCCGGCGATGCTGACGAAGCCGGCGGGTTTCGACGCCGCCAAGAGGTACCCGGTGCTGATGTATCACTACGGCGGCCCGGGCTCTCAGGTCGTCATGAACGGCTGGGGTCGCCAGCGCGGCCTCTGGCAGAAGCTGATGGCGGAGCGGGGCTTCGTCATCTTCTCGGTGGACAACGAGGCCTCGGCCTTCTTCGGCAAGGCGGGCGAGGATCGGGTGCACCGGAACTTCGGCCCTCTGGAGCTCGCGGGGCAGCTCGCGGGGGTGGACTACTTGAAAAGCCTCCCCTGGGTGGATGCCAGCCGGATCGGCCTCTGGGGGTGGTCGGGGGGCGGCGCGAACACGCTCTGGTCGCTCTTCCATGCCCCCGGCGTCTGGAAGGCCGGCATGGCCGGCGCCCCGGTCTCCGACTGGCGCCTCTACGACTCGGTCTGGACGGAGCGCTACATGGGCACCCCCCCGAGCAATCCCGAGGGCTACAAAACAGGCAGCGCCGTAACGGCAGCCAAGGACCTGAAGGACCACCTCCTCCTCATCCACGGCACCGGCGACGACAACGTCCACCCCCAGAACACCATGGCGGTAATCGACGCCCTAGTGGCAGCCGGCATCCCCTTCGAACAAGCCCTCTACCCCCGAGAG
>CAYZBH010000123.1:0-2334 GCA_964476605.1 uncultured Thermoanaerobaculia bacterium
CCTGTGAACCGCTCGACAGCCGGGGCTGGGCCGTGGCCCGTAACCTCCGGGCTTCTCGCGTATTCGAGCGACCGGGAGGCGGCATGGGACGGAATCGGACCAGGGCGATGCGATGGGTGTCGGGGGTGGCCTGCTGGCTGGGATTGGCCGCGGGGGCGTTCGCGCTCCGGCCGCATCCGATCCTCTTCGTGACCCAGGTGCCGATTCCCGGGGACTTCACGGCCATCGCCTCGGTTTTCGGCAACCACCGGACCGACCTGCAGAGCGTCGGGCGGGGCGGGGATCTCTGGATCCTCTACCCCGACGGCACGCGGAAGAACCTGACCGCGGCAGCGGGCTACGGCGTCGCCTCCGGCTTCCAGGGGGCGGCTTCGATCGCGGTCCGCGAGCCCTCCGTCCACTGGAGCGGCACCAAGGCGCTCTTCAGCATGGTGATCGGCGCCCCCACCGCGCAGTACCAGTGGGGGACCTGGTACTGGCGGATCTACGAGGTGACCGGGCTCGGGCCGGCCGACACGCCGGTGATCACGATGGTCCCGAACCAGCCGATGAACGCCAACAACGTCTCCCCGCTCTACGCCGCCGACGGGCGGATCCTCTTCACCTCCGACCGCCCCCGCGGCGGCGAGGCGCACCTCTACCCGCAGCGGGACGAGTACGAGGAGGCCCCGACCGTCACCGGCATCTGGAGCCTCGATCCCGCGAGTGGGGAGCTCACGCTCCTCGACCACGCCCCCTCGGGGGACTTCAAGCCGACGATCGACTCCTTCGGGCGCGTCATCTTCACGCGCTGGGACCATCTCCAGCGCGACCAGCAGGCCGACTCCGACTACGAGGCCGAGCAGAATGGGGACCCGGCCCCCTACGGCACCTTCAACTGGTCGAGCGAGCGCGCCGACGCCGTGGCCTTGGCGACGCGCGTCGAGCAGTTCCCCGAGCCGCGGCCGGGGCGGAGCGATCTCCTCCTCCCCTACGAGGAGGGGCACACCTTCAACCAGTTCTTCCCCTGGATGATGCGGCAGGACGGGACCGAGCTCGAGACGCTCAACCACCTCGGGCGGCACGAGCTCCACTCCTACTTCAACCGCGCCTTCAACGACGACCCGAATCTCGACGAGTTCATCTGCGGCGGCGGCTCGTGCGGCCGCTTCAACGACCACGAGATCGAGAACCTGCTCGAGATCCGCGAGAGCGCGACCGCGCCCGGGCTCTACTTCGGGATCGACGCTCCCGAGTTCTACACCCACGCCGCGGGGCAGCTCGTCTCGTTGAACGGCGCGCCGGGGACGCCGGGGGATCAGATGGGGGTCACCTGGCTCACCCACCCCGACACCGGGAGCTTCACCGACACCCCCGGCCCCTGCCACTCCGGCTTCTACCGGAATCCGCTGCCGCTCTCCGACGGCTCGCTCGTCGTCGCGCACGCGGGCGAGCGGAGCCCGGGCGTTCCCGAGACGCGGCAGGCGGCGAACGACGGCACGCGCGCGGCGCCGATCGCGCGCTACAAGTTCCGGCTGCGCGACCTCACCGCGGCGGGCGCCCCTTGCGCCGGCTATCAGCGCTACGGCGCGACGCTCACGCCGGGGATCACCAAGACGCTCTGGTTCTGGGACCCGGACGTGCGGGTCGACTACGTGAACGTCGTCCTCTGGGAGCTCGATCCGGTGGAGGTCGTGGCGCGCCCCGCGCCCAACCCGCCTCCCGCGCCGCTCGCCCCGCCGGAGCAATCGATCTTCGACGCCGAAGGGGTCGACGTCGCCGCCTTCCGGCAGTATCTCGAGTCCCAGCAGCTCGCGCTCGTCGTCAGCCGCGACGTCACGACGCGTGACGTGGCCGACCGGCAACAGCCCTTCAACCTCCGGGTGCCGAGCGCCGTCAATCACGAGACGCTGGGTGCCGCGGGGAGGATCTACGACGTCGAGTACCTGCAGCTCTTCCAGGGGGATCTGATCCGCGGCTTGGGAGGGTCCGCTTCACCCTCCGAGGGGCGGCGCGTCCTCGGCCAGACGATGCACGACCCGCGCGCTATGAACCCGCCGCTCGATCCGGGGGATCCGCCGTCGTCGGTCGAGATCGGCGACGACGGCTCGATGGCCGCGCTCGTGCCGGCGCACCGCGCGCTCACCTGGCAGCTCACGACAGCGACCGGCACGCCGGTCGTCCGCGAGCGCTACTGGCTCACCTTCCAGCCGGGCGAGATCCGCCTCTGCACCTCCTGCCACGGCCTGAACTCGATCGACCAGGCGGGGCAGAGCCTCCCGACCAATCCGCCGGAGGCGCTCCGGACGCTCCTGCAGTGGTGGAAGAACGTCGTCTTCACCGCCCACTTCGAGG
>CAYZBH010000123.1:2434-3810 GCA_964476605.1 uncultured Thermoanaerobaculia bacterium
TCGGAGCGCTTGCCGTCGGAGGTGAAGGACCAGAAGGCGATCTGGCCGCCGGAGCGCGGCACGTAGATGGCCTCCTCCTCGTAGGTCGTGCGGTCGGGCAGGCGCCAGATCGCCTCGAGGCGCACCCCGCGCCCGCAGAGGATGCGGGTGAAGGTGCGGGTGCAGCCCACGAGCCCCATCGAGGTCTCGGTCTCGGCGTACCAGCTCCCCAGGAGCGGCTCGAGCGCCCCCATCTTCCCCTTCCCCTTCTGCCAGCGCGTGACCCTCTCCTCCGTCATGCCCTCTCTCCTCGAGCGCGTGCTTCCGGCAGCGGAGAATACTCCGTGCCGGGGGCGTCTGGCTGCGCCGCCTGCCGCACCGCTCAGCAGCCGACGAGCTCGACCGACGGGTTGAGCTCCTCGAGGCGGGTGAGGAAGCGGTGGAAGCCGTCGAACTGGTTGAGGAAGACGACGCTCCCGCCGTCGTGCCGGAGCGTCAGGTAGCCGAACTGGTTGCCGCGCGGCCGGATGGAGCGGATGGCGCGGGCGTCGATCTCGATCTGGCGGAGGCGCGCGCGGAAGACCACCTTCCCCTGGGCGTGGAGCTCGATCGCGGTCGGCATGCGAAGCGACTGGAAGATCGCGAGGGCGACGACCAGGAACCAGACGGCCAGGAAGAGGACCGGCGCCGGGCTGGCGGGGGGCCTCTTGACGAGACCCAACGGCACGACGACGACGAGGCCGACGACCAGCATCAGCGCCGGTATGCCGATGGTCAGGAAGCGCGTCGTGGCCGAGCGATGGAGCCGGAACTCCTCGACACCTGAATGTGGCCCGTGTCTGGACACGCGCCTACCCGCTGAACGACTCGCTCATGGTTCGCCTCCTCCGCTCTCGACCACGGCTCCCGCAAGGGAAGTCTGCCACGGAGTGGTGACGGCGGGTGGCACGCCCCGCCGCACGTCAGGGACCGAAGAACTGGAGGAGGTTCCCCTCCGGATCCTCGACGCCGAAGGAGCGGTAAGGGTCGTTGGGCGGCCGCACGAGCTCGTACGCGAAGGAGACGCCGAGGGCGCGGAGGCGCGCGTACTCCCGGTCGATGCCGTCGACGACGAAGCCCCCCTTGAAGACGCCGTGGACGAGGTGCTTGCCGGCGACGCCGGGCGCTACCTCCCCGAGCGGCCTGGCGTCGGGGAGCTGGATGAGCTCGACCATCGCGTGCCCCTGAAGGAGGAGCGCGAAGCGGAACTTCCCGTCGGGGCCGGTTCCCGTGGAGTGGACGCGAAAGCCGAGGACGTCCCGGTACCAGGGGAGCATCCGGTCCAGGTCGGCCACCGAGACGCCGAAGAAGGCGGCCGGCGAGGCCGCTTCGACGACAACAGGGGCCGCCGGAGCCGG
>CAYZBH010000124.1:0-3781 GCA_964476605.1 uncultured Thermoanaerobaculia bacterium
CCGGCCCGATCGTCTTCCTCGCCTCGCCACTCGCGCGCCACGTCACCGGCGAGGTGCTCAACGTCAACGGCGGGAGCGTGCTGGTCGGGTAGCAGACGGGATGCGCGCGTTGTTGCATCACCAGGCATTCTCGGTTCCTCGGTAGCCGAAGTTCCCCCTTCCGCGTCCGGTCCGATCTCCCCGCGCCGGGACCGGCGGGCGCTGTTCGAAAGCCAAGGGAGGGCGCCCGCCTCCGCTTCGGCCTCGCCGGGTCGTGTTCGTCTGCCGATCTCTTCGACTGCTCGGCCTCAGAGGCCCCTTTGCGGGGAGCTCCGCCCGGACGCTTCCCCCCGCCCCACCGCTCTCGAGGCGCCGCGGGAGGGGGGACGTTGGCAGGCACCTCATTGCCACCAGCGGTAGCAAGGCCGGGAGCCTCCCTCCGCGTCGCAGCCCGCGGGAAGGATGGGCGGGGGACGGGCGAGCACGGAGGGAGGGCCCGGCGCCCCGCGAACACGCCGAGTGCCATCGTTGGCTACTCCAAGGGCGGGAAAGCGATGGATTCCGAGCTAGACCTGTCGCGACTTCTCGAAGATCGGTCGCCCGCCGGCCAAAGGCGCGAGCGCTATCGCCTTGCGCGATTCTCGGCCCAGTAGCCGATGCACTTGTAGACGAGCTTCGCGGCGACGAAATCGGAGGCCGGCTGGCCGCCGATCGGCGCGAGCTCGACGACGTCCATCGCCACGACCTCTTTCGCGGCGAAGAGCCTCCGAAGGAGAGCGAGCGTCGGGTACCAGGCGCCGCCGCCCGGCTCCGGCGTCCCGGTGGCTGGCACCAGGGCCGGATCGAAGAAGTCGATGTCGAAGGTCAGGTAGACGCGACGGGGGAGCTTCGCCAGCAGCGCGTCGAAGCGCCTGGCGAGCCCTTCGAGCTCGTGCCCCCAGACGATCGGGATCTTCGCTTTCCTCACGAGCTTCGCCTCGGGCGCCGAGAGCGATCGGATGCCGATCGGCAGCGACGGGATCCCCTCGTCGTGGACCCGTCGCATGACGCTCGCGTGGCTGTAGGGCGTCCCTTCGAACTCCTCCCGCAGGTCGGCGTGGGCGTCGAACTGCACGATGCCGAGCCCCTCCTTCTTGGCGAAGACCCGCTTCGCCGCGCGCACGGGGGCGATGGTGAGACTGTGCTCACCTCCGAGCGTGACGAGGAACTTTCCCGCGGACATGAAGCGGCGGCACTCGCGCTCGAGCTCGGCCATCGCCTCGGCCATGTCGAAGGCCTCGGGGTGGAACGGGGGAGCGGTCGCGATGCCGACGTCGCAGGGCTCGCCGCCCAACTCCTCGTCGTAGAGCTCCATCGACTGCGAGGCCCGGAGGATGGCGGCGGGGCCCGCGGAGGTCCCCTTGCCGTACGAGGTCGTGCGCTCGAAAGGCACCGGCAGGACGACGACCGGACTCTTCGCGGGATCGGAGATCTCGGGCGGCAGCAGCCCGAAGTTGGTGGGGAGGCTCGGCATGGCCGGCTTTCTAGCAGCCGGCGCGGTACCGGTCAATCCGCGGCGGTCACTTCTTCACGGCGCCGAGCTCGGCGACCACCTTGCGCAGCTCGGCCTGGAACTCCGCCGGCCGCTCGACCTGCGGGTAGTGGCCGACGCCCTGGAGGATCACCGCGGAGAAACCGGGCGAGTGCTTCCGGTCGACGTCGAGGGCGGTCGGGAAGAGCGAGCCGTTGATGGCGCGCACCGGCACGCCCACCGCCTCCAGGGCCTTCACCTGGTCGTAGGAGCGGATCGTCCGGAAGAGGGCGAGGAAGGCCTTCGGATCGTCGCCGCAGGTCTCGCGCGCGATCCGGTCCTTGATCGCCTCGCTGGCGGTCGGCGCCACGATCTGCATCATCGCCGCGTGGCAGGTCTTCCCGAAGTCCGCCTCGTAGGCGGCGAGCAGCTTGTTGAAGTTCTCCTCCGGCCACTCCATCTCGACGTTCTGCAGCGTGTCGACGGCGACGATGCCCAGGACCTGTGACGGCCCCAGGATCTTCGCCGCCTCGAGGGCGGTCGGTCCGCCGAGCGAGTTGCCGACCAGGATCACCTTGCCGAGCTTGAGGTGGCGGACGAGCTCGGCCACGTCGGCGCCCATCCCCTCGAGCGACCAGCTCGCGCGGGTCGCGGAGCTCTTGCCGTGCCCTGCGAGGTCCATCGCCACGACGCGGTTGGTGGGCGCGAACGCCTCGAGCGTCTCGGTCCACATCCCCATCTGGCAGTTGCCGCAATGGATGAAGACGAGCGCGGGCGCGCCGCCCCCTGTGTCGACGTAGGCCATCTCGACGCCGGAGGAGAGCTCGAGCCTCTGAACGTCGCTTGCCTCGGATGGCGCCGCGACGGCGACGAGCGTCAGGAGGGTGAGGAGGGAGACGAGAGGGGCGAAGGAGCGATTCGAGAGCATGGCGGAGCCTCCTTCGCCCGATGGTAGCGCAGCCGGCTGCGCGCCTCCTATTCCGGCGCCGCCTGTGGAAAGGCCTCGATGTCGCCGAAGCTCGCGAAGGTCCCTTCGGGGTTGAAGTACTGGCGGCCGACGCGATCCTGGGTATCGAAGACGTCGAGCGTGAACTGCACGTTGGAGAGCGCCGCCAGGTAGACCCAGTAGGCGTTGTTGGTCCCCGTGCCGTCGATGACCTTGGTGACCAGCTCGATGTTGCTCGGCCGGAAGAACCAGAGCTCGCCCGATTCGTCGGTCGAGCTGAGCTTCTTCCCCTGGCCGGTCAGGCCGACGAAGTCGCGCCACTCGGCGGTCACGCGGAAGCGGTCCGAGAGGAGGTGGATCGTCGCGGGCGAGGTCTGGTCGAGGAGGGGCGACACGATCGCCAACGTCTGCCGCTGGCCCTCGGGGAGCTCGAGACCGCGGACCGTGAGCAGGGCGACTTCGCTCCCGTGCTCGCGGATCTCGAGGTCGTAGCTGCCGGCGGCGATCCCCTGGGAGAGGGACTCGCCGAAGCCCTCGGTCGAGAGGAGGGTCGTCCCGGTGCCGAGATCGACGACGTCGTAGGCACCTTCCCCGGGTACGCCGTTCACGAGGTCGATCCAGGCGAGCCCGGGGGGGAGCGCCAGGGGTCCGTCGATGGTGAAGGCGGCGGTCGCGCCGCCCGCGTTGCCCGTGAGGAGCGCGGTCGCCGCCACTCCGGAGGCGCTCGTGTACTCCTGATCGAGCAGCTTGGGCTCGAACTCGCCGATCGAGCCGAAGACCTGGAGCCGGAAGGTCCCGGGCGCCGGGAGCACTTCGAGGTAGTCGGTCCGCTCGCGGGCCGCGAGGGTGGGGACGAGGACGTCGTCGCCGATCTGGATACGGATCACGGGGAAGCCCGCGATCGCGTTGACGAAGCGCACCTTGATGGTGTCGTCGAAGGCTCGCTCGGAGGTCTGGTAGAAGAGGTAGTCGGTGGTCGGCTGGGCCGAGGCGACGAGCGGAAGCAGAAGCGTTGCGACGAGGGCGATCAGGAGCAGGGGGCGTCGGTGCATGGATCCTCCCGATTGAGGGTTTGAAAGCACCTACGGAGCAGGGAACGCGCTGTTGTCCCCGAAGCTTCCGAAAGCTCCGAGGGGGTTGTGGTACTGCCGTTGGGTGCCGGCGACGGTGTCGGTGACGGTCAGGGTGTAGTCGACGTTGGAGAGGGCGCCGTAGTAGATCCAGAACTTGCCGTTGTAGCCGCTGCCGTCGACCATCTTGAGGACGACCTCGACGTTGTCCGGACCGAAGAACCAGAAGTAGCCGGTGTCGGAGGTGAGGGGCAGGGCGTGCCCCTGGCCGGTGTT
>CAYZBH010000125.1:0-3739 GCA_964476605.1 uncultured Thermoanaerobaculia bacterium
GAAGCCCGGAGGTTACGGGCCACGGCCCAGCCCCGGCTGTCGAGCGGTTCACAGGGGGGAGCTCCACGAACACCGGACGGGCGAAAAGCGCACACGCATGATCGCCGAGGGAGAATGGTCGAGTCATGAACCCCGCGCTTCTCGTGGCTGCGGCGATCCTCCTGCTCACGGCGGTTGCGCACTCCCTGCTCGGGGAGCGCTACATCCTCGTCCGCCTCTTTCGCAGGAGCGACCTGCCCCACCTCTTCGGGAGCGATCTCTTCACGCGGCGTACTCTGCGGTTCGCGTGGCACATCACCTCGCTCGCCTGGCTCGGCTTCGCGGCGCTCCTGGTGGCGCTCGCCCCTTCCGCGTCGGCGCCCTCGCCTCTCCTGCTCATCCTCCTCACGGCGACGTTCGCGGCCCACGCGGTCCTCGTCGCCGCGGCTTCGCGTGGCAGGCACCTGGCGTGGATCGCCTTCGGTGCGGTAGCGCTTCTCGTCGGGTCTGCGGCTGGGGACTTCAAGTCGACCGCCTCCGACGTGGATGGCAACCGCTATCCGGTGGTCCGTCTGGGGGAGCAGACCTGGCTCGCGGAGAACTCGAGAGCGAACCGCACGCCCTCCGGTGAGCCACTCGTCTCGTTCCCACCGCACGGGGAGGAGGGGAACGTCGGGCTCTACGGACGGCTTTACCCCTGGGAGTCGGCGCGGCGCGCCTGTCCCTCCGGCTGGCACCTGCCGAGCGACGCGGAGTGGAGCGCGCTCGAGCGCTTCCTCGGAGAGAGGGCGGGGGTGCGTCTTCGCGACCGCGGGCACTGGCCGCCGAATATCCCGAACGCCGAGGACGCTGTCCCTTTCCGCGCCCGGCCGGCGGGGTACGCCAACGACCAGGGGTTCGACGACCTCTTCGGCTCGCGCGCGGTCTTCTGGACGGCGACCGCGGAGGACGAGCACTTCGTCTGGTCGCGCGTCCTCGCGAGCGATCGCCCCGAGCTCCGCCGGGCCACCCAGCATCCGCAGTACGGCTTCTCCGTCCGCTGCGTCCTCGACCCCTGAACCCCCAGCGGGTGCTACGCTGGTTGCGCAGCACGGTGCGGGCGACAGGCCCGCGGGAGGGTCCACGCATGACTCTCTGGTCCGAATGGAAGCGGCGCTTCGCGCGCTTCCGGCTGATCGACGCCAAGCTCGCCCAGGCCACCGCCTTCTTTCTCGCGCTCGTCCTCGCGAAAGCGGTACCGGAGCTTCTCTCGGTCAGCATCTGGTGGTTCGCGGCCGCGGCGCTCGCTTGCGCCCTCCGCCCGGCGATTCTCTTCTTCCGGTAGCGGGGCGGCTTCGCGAGCGGCGCCCGGCGCTCGAGACGCCGAGGGACCGAGCTCCCCGTCGGGCGGTTAACTTCCCCTTTCCCGGGGCGTTCTAGCGTCATGAAGAAGCTGCTCTTCGCGGTCGTTGCCAGCTGTCTCGTGACCGCCTTCGCCACCTACGCGTACACCCGCTACCGCCTGGAGCGCCCGGAGCTCGGCGAGCGGGTGGTCGCCGGGACGCTTCGCTCTTCGGTGCTGGAGGAGGAACGTCCCTTCCTGGTCCACCTCCCCGAGAGCTACGCGCGATCTCCGCAACGGCAATATCCGACGATCTACGTTCTCGATGGCACCTCGCAGGACCTTCCCACCGCGCGCGCGGCCGATCTCATGGCGCGGATCGGCACCATCCCCGAGCTCATCGTGGTGGGGATCCCGAACGTGGGCCGCGGAGGGCGGGAACGGAACTACACCCCTCCTGGACTTCCGATCGACGACGCGAAGAGGACCGGACCTCGAGGCGAAGGAGATCGCTTCCTCGCCTTCCTCGGCCAAGAGCTGATCCCCCGAATCGAACGCGACTATCGCACCTCTCGACCACGCCTGCTCGCCGGCAATTCCCGTGGCGGGCTCTTCGTGGTCTATGCGCTCATCGACGAACCCGCGCTCTTCGACGCTTGGCTTGCCTTCAGCCCCGCGCTCTTTCGCGATGACGACGCGATCGTCGTCGCGCTCGACGAGGCTCTCGCCACCCGGCCCGAGGCGAGTGGCTTTCTCTACGTGAGCCTGGGCGACGGCGAGAACGCGAAGATGAACGGGTCGTTCGCGCATCTCCGTGCGGTGCTCGAACGGCGCGCTCGCCCTCCCTTTCGCTGGCACGCCGCCATCACGCCGGGCGCCGTCCACCGCGACAATGCATTTCTCTCGACGCCACTCGCGCTCCGAGACCTCTTCGCTACCGGTGAACCCTGCGGAGAGTAGAAACCGGGGGGCGGGTGCGGGGCGGAACGACTCTGGGTTCGCTCCTGCCCACGCGTGTTCGAGCCCCGCCCGGTGCTACGCTGAATGCCGGAAAGCTGCCGGCGAAACAAGTCCGCCGGCTCGCCGGAGAGGTGATCTGGTGCGTCCACCACTGGTTTCGGTCGGCGTCCTGCTGCTCGCGGCGTGCGCGTCGAGCCCGGCTTCGCGGCCCACCACGCCGGCGCTTCCGCTCGCGGAGACCGAGACCGCCTTCGCCGCCACCATGCGCGATCGTGACTTCGAGGCCTTCGCGCGCTTCGTCGCCGAGGACGCAGTCTTCCTCAACGGCGGTGCGCCGCTCCATGGCAAGGCGACGATCCTCGAGCACTGGAAGAAGTTCTTCGCGGCGCCCGACGCCCCCTTCTCCTGGCGCCCCGAGATCGCCGAAACGAGCGGATTCGGCCTGCTCGGCGCGACCGAGGGACCCGTCTACTCGCGCGACGGCAAGCTCATCGCCCGCTTCTACTCCACCTGGCGGCTCGAGAAGGACGGCCACTGGCGGATCGTCTTCGACAACGGTTACGACGTCTGCCCCGGCCGGGAGGGGGCGCCGTGACGCCGCCTCGCCGGGCGCGTTAGCCGGCGCTCGCGGACGTCGCCCGTCGCATGTTCGAGCATCGCGGCCCGGAGATCCGCGTCGACGACCTGACCTCGCCGGCGGTCCACGCGCTGCTCGAAGAGCACCTGGCCGAGATGCGAAGGGTCACGCCGCCGGAGAGCGTGCACGCGCTCGACCTCGAGGCGCTCCGCCGGCCCGAGGTGACCTTCTGGTCCGCGTGGGAGGGGGAGGAGCTCATGGGCTGCGCGGCGTTGAAGGAGCTCGATCCGACCCACGGTGAGGTCAAATCGATGCGCACCGCGCCCCTCTACCGTGGCCGGGGCGTGGCGCGCGCCCTTCTCGAGCACCTGCTGGCCGAAGCGCGCCGTCGCGGCTATCGGCGCCTGAGCCTCGAGACCGGCTCCTTCCCCTTCTTCGACCCCGCGCGCCGTCTCTACGCGAGCTTCGGCTTCGCCCCCTGCGCCCCCTTCGCCGACTACCGCGAGGACCCGAACAGCTTCTACATGACGCTCGACATCACGTAGCCCCGTCGCATCCCGCTGGACGTCAACCCTCGCGCGCGAACTGGCTCTCCACGTGGACGTACCCGTCGACCGCGCTGCTGGCAGCGGCGCTCCGGATCGTCATCGCCGGATCATCGAAGAGGTCGCCCTCCGCGTCCGGGTCGGTGCCTCACTCCGGACAGTTTGGCGAGCCGAAATCGGGGGGCAACGGGTAGGCCGGTCCGAAGCTCGCCGCGGCCGCGGCGGCGGTGGTCAGCAACGGTGTCCGGCTCCCCGCGTCCTGATAGAGCGGCTCGACCAGACAGCGCCGCGTGCCGTAGGCGTCTCTTCCGAACGCGACGTCGGCGACTAGCCAATAGAGCGTCCCTCCGTCGGCCG
>CAYZBH010000126.1:0-3700 GCA_964476605.1 uncultured Thermoanaerobaculia bacterium
TTGATGGTGCGGTGGTCGATCTCCTGCCGACGCGGCGCTGCGAGCATGGTCTGGAACCTCCTCTCTTCAGTGCGCGGAGCATCTAGCGCGTTACCGGCACATGGCCTCGGCGCCGAGCCCCTAGTAGACCGTGAAGTCACCCAAGCCCTCGACCACCCAAGCGCTGCCCGAGGGCACGAGGTACATGACCATGCTGCTGCCGCACTCATTTCTACCCTGCCCGACCACCACGAGAGCGCCGCTCAGGTCTTTCGCCAGAAACGTCTGGCCGAAGCAGATCCTTCCCTTGGCTAACGCTGGGTTCTTGGTCATGCCGAGGCGCCCGTTCTTCGCTGCTTCGCGAGCGCCGCGCAGCAAGATGCCGGGCGGGGAGTGCGCTTGGCGCCGCGACAGCCCTCGCACGAGGTCGGTGGGATCGGGGATGTCGCGGTCCATCTCTCCGCTCATGAAGTCGGTATCGCTATTCACGAGGAAGAATCTCGGTTCGATGACTAGCGGCCCGTCCAGGCCCTCGCGCGCTGCGAAATCGACAGCCGCCCGGCCGATCGCGAAGAGGGCATTGCGGCGGACAAGGTGATTCGCAGTACAACCCACTAGAAGGAGCATTGCCAGGGAAACGATCGTGCTGGCCATGAGCCCACAGTCACGTTTGGCGAATCCAGATGGCACCGGCGCCCCGCAGCTGCGCGTACAAGCAAAGTGAGTCAGGCGCAATTGGCGCGACCGCTCGAGCGATGGGTCGGTTTCCCCCCTCGACTTGAGAGGCACCTGGAGCGCCAAAGTCGTCGGAGTCATGAGCACATGCTCCATGGAAAGACGGTGTCTGTGGAGAAGAGTACGACGATCGCCGTGGGCCTGGCAAATTCTGTCTTCGAGGTGTTGAACGCCTTCGAGCCCACGTCGACCAACCTCTCGACACCCCGGGGAGGTTCGAGGCGCTGGCGCATACACCCCCCGGCAGGGCGCACTGCGAGGGCTGGGCCCCGGCATCGTCGAGGTCCCGGCGGTCTCCCGCACCGGGTTGGTGGTCCTGCGATGCTGCTGGCGATAGCGGCGGTCTGGCGGGCACGACGCCCGGCTTGACCGGATAGCAGAGGAGGACCCTGGGCGAGCTTCGCGAATGGAGAGGGGCGAGGACGTTCGGATCGGCCCCTGTCGTCTTTCGTCGCGCCCCTTCGATCTCTCGTGCAGAAGGGCCGCACCGCTGCGAGTAGTATTCGGCGGCCGAGCCGGGTCCTCCTCGGTGGACCCCAAGGAGAGGACATGCACGCCACCCAGAGCCTTCCCCGCCGCAGCACCCGCGCCAGCGCCGTTCCTTTCGACGTCTCCGGCGTCCCTCACGTCCGCAGCGTCCACGGTGCCTTCGCCAAGCCCGGCCCGTGCTACGACCCCGCCGGCGAGCAGCTCCCGAAACTGCGGAGCTTCGAGGGAGGTCGTGCCATGGGAAGGCGGGGCGTCGCGGGAAGGGCAGGTCGATTGGCGTTCGCGCTGCTCATCGCGGCGACGTTCTTCACGGCTGGGCTCGCCCATGGCCAGAACCTGGCCCCGAACGCGGAGTTCGACACGGACATCCCCCCGTGGAGCGTGGGCCTCGGCGACTCTTCGGTCGAATGGACGGGACTCGATCACGATGGCTGCGACGCGGCGATCTCGGGGGCCGCGCTCACGACGAACAGCGCCGCCAGCGCGACGCAGGGTCGTGGCATCCTGGCCTGTATCACCGGCTTCGTTCCCGGCCAGGTCTATTCCTTCGGCGCCGATCTTCGATTTCCGCCCGGGCAGGCGCGGACCGGTTCCGCGCTCATGGTGCTCGTCTTCCAGGCGAGCAGCGATTGCACCGGCTCCAGCCGAATGACGGTCGATTCGCCCTCGCTCGACACCTCGATCCCCGGAAACTGGGTTCGTCTTCAGGAGACCGGCGTCCCGACGGCGGCCGACGGCAGCATCGCCCTGGTCGCGAGACTCGTCAAGAACGAAGCTGGCGGCTCGCTGCAAATCGACGTCGATGGCGCGTTCTTCGTCCCGGGCGCGGGCTTCCTCTTCGCCGACGGCTTCGAGCGCCAGTCGACCTGCCACTGGTCCGCGACCAACCCCTGATCGTTCGCCGTCAGGGGGGCGAGCTCGCGCCCAGCCCGAAGAAGCCGCCGAACCCGTTCTCGCCGCCGCCGGACAGCAACGTCAGCCCGGCGCCGTGCGTCGATGGGCGCTCGCCGCGAGCGCGCGCCTGGGGCACATGAAGGCGACCGTCGCCCTCGCGAACAAGCTCGCCCGCTACGCCTGGGCCGTCGCCACGCGCGAGAGGAGCTTCAACATCACCAGACAAGCCGCCTGAGAAAGGAGAATCCCTCCGCACGCTGCGAACGACTCGACGACGATGACGGATCGGTAGAGACCGACGCGGGGAGAGAGCCGATAACTACTCTGGCCTTCGGGGCCGATGTGAGCGACTGGCTCCCCGTGCGCGGATTTCATCCTGGCCCGGGGCCCACGAGGCCCCACCGGGAGGCCGTAGATACGACTGCAGTCCTGCCCTACGTCACGGCGTCGACGTCACCTGCTTGCGGGAGGAGTGCAGATACGACGTGTTTGGCGACGAGTCAACTCGCTAGCGCGCAGGAGCTGGAACCAGCCGCAAACGAGCGGAAGAGATGAGACCTTCGACTTTCTCGAGAGGTAGGTCGTTTCCGTCGAGCGAAATTGAGAACTCGCGCGTCTTGTCGCTGTAAACGACTTCGGCGACCGTTTCCCCTGTCGGAACTTCTACGAGCTCTAGAAACACCCGGTCTCGTTGAGTATCGCTACCCATGCGACGTTCAAAGAGCTGGAATTGGAGCATGGTCGCCAAACGCTCCGGTTCAGCAGCGGAACGCGCAGTGGGACGCCCGCAGCAATCGGTTGTCAGCCCGCGGCATCATCGCTCCCCGCATCCGCGGGCGCCCACGTGCCCGTCGCGAGGAACATCCAACCGAAAAAGTACTCCCGCACCTCCAGATCCCGAAGCTCGGGCCCCACAGCGGTCCACGGTGCGTCCGTCGGCACTGGAGTGGACGCGAACGATAGGCGTGGCATCGCGGCGCGTAGCAGGCCGTTCAGGACCCATCCGCTCCGGGCACGGGACGTCTTCGCCCCGAAGAAGGCGATCCGCGCGCCTGGGCGCAGCACGCGACGGAGGTTCGCCCACGCGGCGCTCGAGGCATACACATCGGGCGCCGCGAACATCAGCGCGCCGTCGAACAGCCCAGGAAGGTCCGCGCGTTCCGCAGGCGCAACGACCAGTCGCACGTTCGTCCATCCCTGACGGGCGATGCGCTGCTCGGCCAGCGCGGCGACGCGCGCGCTGATCTCGACGCCGACTACCTCACCGCTAGCGCCGACCGCCGCCCGCAGGAACGGCAGGCTCCCCCCGGGGCCGCAGCCGAGGTCCAAGACGCGGTGCCCACCTTGAAGGCGCAGCGCGGCGACGGCTCGAGCCCGCACTGGCTTGATGAAGCCGAAGTCAAAATCTGGAAAGGGTCGCAGTATCCGCGTCAGCACTCGGAAGTACAGGGGCGTGTCCGACGGCATATCGCTGTAATCCTTCCCTTGTGGGGGTGTCGGTCTAACGAACGACTCATGAGTTGAGCGGAAAAGGGGCGAAGCTCGTTTGCCCGCTCGAATGATGAGATGGACTCCTCCCGCGACTTGAACGGCATCTGGGGTG
>CAYZBH010000127.1:0-3437 GCA_964476605.1 uncultured Thermoanaerobaculia bacterium
GGCGACGCGCGAGAAGCTGCGCGACAAGCTCCGCTCCGGAGCGCTCGACGCCCGCAGCGTCGAGGTGGAGGTCGAGGAGAGCTCCTCGCCCTCGCTCGAGATGTTCACGCCACAGGGGGTCGAGGAGGTCGGCATCAACCTGAAGGAGATGATGCCTGGACTCTTCTCGCGCCGCCGCCGCCAGAAGATGAGCGTCGCCGAGGCGCGCGAGCTCCTGACCGCCGAGGAGGCGGAGAAGCTCATCGATCGCCAGCAGGTGGCGCGCGACGCGCGCCAGCGCGTCGAGCAGACCGGCATCATCTTCCTCGACGAGATCGACAAGATCGCGGGTCGCGAGGGGAGCGGGCGCGGACCCGACGTCTCACGCGAAGGGGTGCAGCGCGACCTCCTGCCCATCGTCGAAGGCACCACCGTCGCCACGAAGTACGGGCCGGTGAAGACCGATCACGTCCTCTTCGTCGCCGCCGGCGCCTTCCACGTCGCGAAGCCCTCCGACCTCATCCCCGAGCTGCAGGGGCGGTTTCCGATCCGGGTCGAGCTCGAGGCGCTCACCGAGGCCGACTTCGTGCGCATCCTGACCGAGCCCGAGACGGCGCTCACCAAGCAGTACGCCGCCCTTCTCGGCACGGAAGGGCTCGAGCTCCGCTTCACCGACGACGCCGTCGCCGAGCTCGCCCGCATCGCGGTCGAGGTCAACTCGTCGAGCGAGAACATCGGAGCCCGCCGCCTGGCGACGGTTCTCGAGCGTCTGCTCGAAGAGGTCTCGTTCGAGGCGCCCTCGATGCGCGGCATCGAGCTCACCGTGGATGCCGCGTTCGTCCGCCGCTCCCTCTCCGACATCGTCCAGAACCAGGACCTCTCGCGCTATGTCCTCTAGCTCCGGTCGCAGGCTCACCCTCGTCCTCCTCCTCCTCGCCCCGATCGCCGCCGCCTGCGGCAAGAAGGGGGACCCGACGCCGCCGCCGCGCCGCATTCCGCAGGCGACGACCGATCTCGCGATCCGTCAGCGCGGACAGGAGGTGGCGCTCGAGTTCGCCTATCCGAAGGCGACGGTCGCCGGGCTCCCCTACGCCGGGCTCGACGAAATCTCGGTGCTCGCCTCGAGCCGGCCGATCCCCGAGCAGGGCGCTCCGGCGCCGGTCGACGCCCGGGAGTTCGCGCTCTCGGCACGCCCCTTCCTGAAGCTCGCCGGCGGCGAGCTCGCGAGCGCCATCTCGGGCGACCGCGTGACCGTCCGCTTCCGGCTCCCCGACCCTCCGGTGACGCCGCCCGCCGCCCTCTTCTACGGCGTCCAGACCCACGCCGCCGGCGGCGAGAGCTCGGCGCTCTCGAACCTCGTGCTGCTGGTGCCGCGGCCGGCGCCGCCACCGCCGGCGGAGTTCGCGGTCGCGGCGCGGAAGGACGGCGTCGAGCTGAGTTGGTCCGGCGCGGCTCCGTCCGCCGCCGGCTACCAGGTCTACCGGCGGGACGCCGAGCGCACCGCCTACGGGAAGGCGCTGGCGACGCTCGAGCCCACGGCGACGCGCCACCTGGACAAGACGGCGGCCTACGGGCGGCGATACATCTACACGCTCTGCTCGGTCGCGAGCCGCGACCCCCTGGTCGAGAGCGCGCCCGCGGCCGAGCGCGAGATCGACTACGAGGACCGGTTCGCCCCCGAGGCGCCGCGGGGCCTGCGCGCGCTCGCCTCGGTCGGCGAAGTCCGCCTCGTCTGGGAGCCGAGCCTCGACGCGGACACCGCCGGCTACGTCGTCGAGCGCGCCGACCCGGAGGCCGACTTCCATCGCGTCAACGTCGATCCGGTCGTCGCTCGCGAGCTGGTCGATCAGGGACTGGCTTCCGGCTTCACCTTCCGCTATCGCGTCGCGGCGATCGACGCCAAGGGGAACCTAGGCGTCGCTTCGCCGCCGGTCGACGTCAGCGTGCCGTGACCAAGCTCTACAAGCTCTCGGGCGGCGGCAACGACTTCCTGGCGCTCGCCGAGCCCGAGCGCGAGCCGACGCGCGACGAGATCGTCGCCTGGTGCGCCCGCGGCCTCTCGCTCGGCGCCGACGGCGTGCTGGAGGTGCGACGGCGCGCGCAGGGCATCGCGCTGCGCTACTGGAACGCGGACGGCGGCGAGGCGGCGCTCTGCATCAACGGCACGCGCTGCGCGGCGCGCCTCGCGCTCGCGCTCGGCTGGAGCTCCGACCGCGTCGCGATCGAGACCGGCATCGGCACGCTCGAAGCGCGCTCCGTCTCGCCGACCGAAGTGGCGCTCGAGCTCCCCTCGCCCCCGGACCGACCGCACCGGCGGCGCGTCGAGCTGGGCGAGCGCATCGTCGACGGATGGCTGGTCGAGACCGGCGTCCCCCACTTCGTCGTTCTCTGGCCCGGCTCGCTCGCGGGCGCGCCGGTCGCCGAGCTCGGTCCCTCGCTCCGGGCGCACGTCGCGTTCGGCGACACCGGCACCAACGTCGACTTCATCCGCTTCCCGGATTGCCACCGGCTCGAGATCCGCACCTTCGAGCGCGGCGTGGAGGCGGAGACCCTGGCCTGCGGGAGCGGCGTGCTGGCGGCGGTCGCGGTCGGTCTGCAGCTCGGCCTCGCGCGTCTGCCGGTCGCCGCCACGACGCGCGGCGGCTTCACCCTCACGGTGGACGGCCACACGGCCGACAACGCCCCGCGCCACTGGTCGCTCGCCGGCGACGCCCGCCTCGTCGCGACGCTCGAGCCCACCGCCGAAGCCGCGCTCCCCGCCCCCACGCCGCCGCGCTGGTCCGCGTGAGCGCTCCGCTTTGCTAAGCTCCCCCGCCGCATGAGCCGACGCGAGTTCCTCCCGGTCGACGAGCAGCTCGAGACGCTCCGCCGCGGCGCGGTCGACCTCGTCTCGGAGGAGGATCTCGCGCGCAAGCTCGCGCGCTCGCGCGCCGCCGGCAAGCCGCTCGCGGTGAAGACCGGTTTCGATCCCTCCTCGCCCGATCTGCACCTCGGGCACACCGTGCTGCTGCGCAAGATGCGGCACTTCCAGCAGCTCGGTCACCGCGTGATCTTCCTGATCGGCGACTTCACCGGCATGATCGGCGACCCGACCGGCAAGAAGGCGACGCGGCCGCAGCTCACGCGCGACGAGCTCGCCGCCAACGCCGAGACCTACGCGCGGCAGGTCTACCGCATCCTCGACCGCGATGCGACCGTGGTGCGCTACAACAGCCAGTGGCTCGCGCCGCTCGGCGCCGAGGGAATGATCCGCCTGGCCGGCAGGTGGACGCTCGCGCGCATGATGGAACGTGACGACTTCCGCACCCGCTGGCAGACGCAGCAGCCGATCTCGATCCACGAGCTCCTCTACCCGCTCGTGCAGGGGAAGGACTCGGTCGAGATGGCGAAGCTCCCGGACGTGGGCTGCGACGTCGAGCTCGGCGGCCACGACCAGATCTTCAACCTCCTCGTCGGAC
>CAYZBH010000128.1:0-3403 GCA_964476605.1 uncultured Thermoanaerobaculia bacterium
GTCGCGAAGAACTCCTCGGGGCCGGCGGTGCGGAGGCGCGAGAGCACCAGCCAGTAGGCGAGGAGGCCGATCACCGCGGCGAAGGGGAGGAGCGCGAAGAGCGGCGGATGGAAGGGCCAGGCGAGCGCCGGGACGAGGACGAGCGCCGCGAGCGCGAGGACGCCCACCGCGCCCCGCTGGAGCTCGAGGTGGCTCTCGGCGAGCTCCCAGGTGAGCCGCGAAGAGGCCCCGTCGCGTTCGATCCCGACGCTCCCGACGAGCACGCCCCGCCGGAGGCCGAAGACGACCGGGAGGACGAGCCGGCCGCCCCGCGCATCTCCCTCCCACTCGGCCCCCCACTCCGTCGCCGCGCGGGCGAGCGCCGCCGCCGCCTCCTCGGGCGCCAACGCGACCGTCGCCTGATGACGATTCACGCCGCCGCTTCCAGGGTGTCGAAGAAGCGCTCGACCGCGGCGAGGAAGGAGGGCACGTCGTGGAGCTCGTTGATCCGTTGCCTGAGCTCCCGGCCGTGCGGGATGCCGTGGGTATACCAGCCGGTGAACTTGCGCAGCTTGTGGAGCGCCCACTTCGATTCTTCGCGCGCGGCGACGAGCTGGAGGTGCCCCAGGATCAGCTCCCGGCGCGCCGCGAGCGTCGCTTCTTCGGCCGTGCGGCCGGCGAGCCGGTCGGCCGCCTGGCGGAAGATCCACGGGTTCTTGGTGGCGGCGCGGCCGATCATGACGCCGTCGCAACCGGTCGTGGCGAGCATCGCGACGGCGTCCGCGGCCTCGCGCACGTCGCCGTTGCCGATCACCGGGATCGCGAGGGCCTCCTTCAGGCGCGCGATCTCTTCCCACTGCGTCTTCGCGTCCCCGGAGAACATCTGGCGCGCCGTGCGGGCGTGCATCGCGACCGCGTCGGCGCCGTTCGCCTCGCAGATCCTGCCTAGCTCGAGGTAGTTGCGCCGGTCGGCGTCGAGCCCGAGCCGGAACTTCACGGTGAGCGGGATCGAGAGGGCGCGGCGGACCGTCGCGACGATCGACTCGGCGAGCGCGAGATCACCCATCAGAGCGCAGCCCGAGCACCCCTTGAGCACCTTGTTCGCGGGGCAGCCCATGTTGATGTCGCAGACGTCGGCGCCCATCTCTTCCACGCGGCGCGCCGCCTCGGCCATGGTCTCGGGATCGGAGCCGTAGATCTGGATCGAGATCGGCCGCTCCTCGGGGGCGAAGTGCATGAGATCGAGCGTGCGGCGGATGCCGCGCACCAGCGCCTTCGAGGCGATGAACTCCATGGTGACGAGCCCCACGCCGCCGATGCGCCGGACGATCAGCCGGAAATCGCGGTCGGTCACCCCCGCCATCGGGGCGAGGACGAGAGGCGGGTCGACGGAGACGGAGCCGAGTCGGAGCATCGAACCTCGAATTCTAGCGGAGGGCCCGGCTAGGGGTGTTCCTTGTCGGCGTAGCGCGCGCGCAAATGCACCGGCTCGGGGCGCCGCCTGAGGCGGAGGTTCAGGAGCTCGACACCGAGCGAGAAGGCCATCGCGAAGTAGATGTACCCCTTCGGGATATGGAAGCGGAGCCCCTCGGCGATCAACGCGAGGCCGATCAGCAGGAGGAAGGCGAGGGCGAGCATCTTGACCGTCGGATGCTTCTCGACGAATCTGGAGATCGGCCCCGCGAAGAACATCATCAGGAGGACCGCCGCGATGACCGCCGCCACCATGATCGGGATGCGGTCGGTCATGCCGACCGCGGTGATGACGCTGTCGAGGGAGAAGACGAGATCGAGAAGCAGGATCTGCACGATCACCGACGCGAAGGAGGCGGCGACGCGCGCGGACTTCTCCCCCTCCGCCCCCTCGAGCTTGTCGTGGATCTCGAAGGTCGACTTGGCGAGCAGGAAGAGCCCGCCCCCGAGCAGGATGAGATCGCGCCCGGAGACCTCCCGCCCGGCGATCGCGAAGAGGGGAGCGGTCAGGCGCGCCATCCAGGCGATCGAGAGCAGGAGCAGGATGCGCAGCACCATGGCGAGAGCGAGGCCGGTCGTGCGGGCGCGAGCCTGCTGGGCCGGTGGCAGCTTCCCCGCCAGGATGGAGATGAAGACGATGTTGTCGATCCCCAGGACGACTTCGAGCAGGAGCAGGGTCGCGAAAGCGATCCAGACCTGCGGATCGGTGAGCCAAGCCATGGTTCTCCTCCCCCGGAGCGATCCGGAGCGCGAATCCTACGGGATCGGTTGATACCATCCGTCGAGTCGGCGCGAGGGAGGCTCTCGATGATCGAATCGGTGCGGGAAAGACTGGGCCGAACGCTGTGCGGGGCGGCCGCCGGCGCGCTGATCGCAACGGCGCTCGGAGCAGTGGAGATTCCGAACGGTGGCTTCGAGTCGGGCGGGGAGGGAGGGCTCCCGTCGAGCTGGGCGATCGAGAGCGCGACCACCCGAGGCACGGCGAGCGCGGCGCGGGACGCGGGGGTCGCCAAGGCCGGGGAAGCGAGCCTCAGACTCGAGAACGTGGAAGGGGCCTCCCTCTCGCTGCTCTCGGCGCCGGTCCCCCTCGAGGTCGGCGAGGTCTACCGCTTGCGTGCCCAGGTGAAGACCGCCGGGGTGATCTCCGATCCCCTCGCCCGCTACCCGACGGCGCAACCGGCGACCCTCTCGATGCAGTCCTTTCCGTTCACCAACCACTCGGAGACCGTCGGCGCGACCCGGGACTGGACGACGGTGGAGATGGTCTTCGTCGCGACGCGCGCCGAGGATCGCGTGCGCGTCTCGCTCGGCTGGAACGGCGCGGCGCGGGGGAGCGCCTGGTTCGACGAGCTGACCCTCGAGAAGGTCGAGGACGTGGCCGAATTCGTGCCACTCGAAACGGTGCGTTGGGCCGACAAGGGGTTTCGCACCGAGCAGGGGGGGTGGATTCTCCTCCACGTCGAGGGGGAGCCCTACCCGCGTGGTTACCAGCACGGCTACCTCTTGGCCGACGAGATCGCGGCCTACATGGCCAAGCTCGCGCAGGTGGCGAGCGGCAAAGACCCGGCGGCGGGGTGGAGCTCGCTCCGCACGCTCGCCGATGCCACCATGCTGCGCGGCTTCTCGGAGGAGCTCCTGACCGAGATGCGCGGCATCGCCGAGGGCGCCGCGGCGGCGGGAGCCACCTGGGAGGGGCGGCCGATCGATTTCCTGGACGTCGTCACCCTCAACTCCTCGATCGACGTCGACTACTTGAAGGGGGGTCTGGGGAAGTTGCCGCACGCCCTCACCGGCCGGAGCTTCCTCTCTGCCGAAGAGGAGCTCGAGATCCCCGACGGCACGCACAAGTGCTCGGCGCTCGCCGCGACCAGACCGGCGACCGCCGACGGCCGCGTTGTCTTCGGCCAGATCTTCATGTGGAGCGGATATACCGGCGTTCACTTCAACGTGC
>CAYZBH010000129.1:0-3356 GCA_964476605.1 uncultured Thermoanaerobaculia bacterium
CTCCGCTTCTCCGATGGCGCCTTGGAGCTGCTCGACCAGACGCGCCTGCCGCGCGAGGAGCGCTGGCTCCGGCTCGACCGGGTCGAGGCGATCTGCGACGCGATCCGCCGCCTGGTCGTGCGCGGGGCGCCCGCGATCGGCGTCGCCGCCGCCTACGGGCTGGTGGTCGCGCTGCTCGACGAGGAGGCGCCGCACGCGGATCTCGCCGGACGCTTCGCCTGGGGGAGCGCGCTCCTGGGGGCGACGCGGCCGACCGCGGTCAACCTCCACTGGGCGCTCGCCGAAGGGGCGAAGGCTTTCGCGCCGCTCGCCGGCAAAGCGCAGCTCGAGGCGGCGGGCGCCCTGCTCGACTGGGCGCGCGCGCTCCACGCCGACGACATCGAGCGCAACCGTCGCATGGCGGAGCACGGCGCGTCGCTCTTCGGGCCGGGGGAGCGCGCCCTCACCCACTGCAACGCCGGCGCTCTCGCGACCGGCGGAATCGGAACGGCGGTGGGCGTCCTGGTCGCGGCGCATCGCCAGGGGCGCCTGCAGCAGGTCTGGGTCGACGAGACCCGGCCGCTGCTCCAGGGCGCGCGGTTGACCGCCTGGGAGCTGCTGCGTGCCGGCGTGCCCCACCGGCTGGTGACCGACTCGATGGTCGGCGCGCTCATGGCGCGCGGCCTGGTCGACCGGGTGATCGTGGGCGCCGATCGGATCGCCAGGAACGGCGACTTCGCGAACAAGATCGGGACTTACACCGTGGCCGTGCTGGCCGAGCGGCACGGTGTCCCCTTCCACGTCGCGGCCCCCCTCTCGACCTTCGATCCCCGAGCCCCCTCCGGCGCAGCCATACCGATCGAGGAGCGTGCCGGCCGCGAGGTGACCGAGCTCGCGTGCGAGCGGATCGCTCCGGTCGGGACCGAGGGGTTCAATCTCGCGTTCGACGTGACGCCGGCCGAGCTCGTGGCGGCGATCGTCACCGAGACCGGCGTGCTTCGCCCCCCGTACGAGCGCTCGATCGCGGCGGCGCTCGCGGGCGCGGAAACCGGCGCTCACCGGTAGCCGACCGCCGTCCACCGAATGGCGCGGGCCGCGCCCGCCCGTCCCGCGTAGGATGCTTCCGTGAACGCGGTCGAGATTCGTGAGCTGACGAAGCGCTTCGGCGACCTGCAGGCGCTCGCCGGAGTCGATCTGCACCTCTCGCCCGGCGAGGTGCTCGGTCTGCTGGGCCCCAACGGCGCCGGCAAGTCGACATTGGTGCGCGCCCTGGTCGGGCGGGTGCGCCCGGACCGGGGAGAGATCCGGTTGCTCGGCCGGCCGGCCGACGAGCCGGGTGCGCGCGCGGTGCTGGGCTACGTGCCGCAGGAGATTGCCCTCTACGGCGTGCTGACGGCGGCGCAGAACCTGCGGCTCTTCGGGCGACTGCTCGGCCTCGCCGGGCCGCCGCTCGAACGCGCGGTCGCCGACGCGCTCGCCTTCTCGAACCTCGAGGAGCGCTCTGGCGACGCGGTCGAGCCCTTCTCGGGGGGCATGAAGCGGCGCCTCAACCTCGCGGTGGGAATCCTCGGGGATCCGAAGGTGGTGCTCCTGGACGAGCCGACGGTCGGCGTCGATCCGCAGTCGCGCGAACGGATCTACGAGATGATCGGGGAGCTCGCCCAACGCGGCGTCTCGGTGCTCTACACCACCCACTACATGGAGGAGGCGGAGCGACTCTGCGACCGCGTGGCGGTGATCGATCACGGCAGGGTGATCGCGACCGGTACGCGCGACGAGCTCGTGCGCTCGACGGTGGGAGCGGGCCGGCGGGTCGTGGTGCACGGCGCGCGGCCACTGCCCCCCGAGCTCACGAGCGAGTTCCCCGGAGCTTCGATCGACGGGAGCGCGCTCCACTTGACCACCGACGAGCCCGCGAGCACGATCCCGCGTCTGCTCGCCGCCTTCGACCGGACGGGCATCCCGGTCGCCGACCTCGAGCTCGTGAGCCCGGGGCTCGAGAGCGTCTTTCTGCATCTCACCGGAAGGGAGCTCCGCGAATGATCGCCACCCTGCTCGCCGCCGGCTGGCAACAACTCCGGCGCGACCGCGCCGCGCTGCTGCTCACCTTCGCGGTGCCGATCGTCTTCTTCACCATCTTCGCGGTCATCTTCGGCGGTCAACGCTCCTCCGAAACCCGCAAGGTCCGGGTGCTGCTGGTCGACGAGGACGGGAGCGCGCGCGCCGAGCGGCTGGCGGCGGCGCTCGCCGCCGAGTCGGCGCTCGATCTCCGGCGGGCGCCCGCGGCCAAGAAGGGGGAGCCCGCCCCACCCGCTTACGACCGCGCCCGCGCCGAGCAGGCGGTCCGCGACGGCGACGCTCCGATCGCGCTCGTCATCCCGCGCGGCTTCGGCGAGAAGAGCTTCTCCTTCGGGCCGGTGCCGGAAGCCGAGAAGCCGGGGATCGAGCTGTTGGCCGACAGCTCCGATCCGATCGCGCCGCAGGTCGTCTCGGGACTCCTGCAGAAGGCGATCTTCACCGGCATGCCAGATCTCTTCCTCTCGGGCGGCCTCCAGGCGCTCGATCAGCTCTCCGCCTTCACGCCGGAGCAGCACGCGCGCTTCGATGCGCTTCTCGGACAGCTCCAGAAGGGAACGAGCCCCGGGGCGGGTGGCGCCGCGCCCGGTCCGGCCGGCGCGGCCGCGTTGCCGATCGCGATCCACACGCAGGATCTCCTCGGCGCGGGGAAGAAGAACCCGCTGGTCGCCTTCTACGCGGCGGGGTTGGGCGTCATGTTCCTGCTCTTCTCGGCGGCCGGGGCGGGCGGGGCGCTGATCGAGGAGCGGGAGAGCGGCACCCTCGACCGGCTCCTCTCGACCCGCGTCACGATGGGGCAGCTCCTCACCGGCAAACTGGTCTACCTGACCTCGCTCGGCGTCGCGCAGCTCACGGTGATGTTCGTCTGGGGGTGGCTGGTCTTCGGTCTCGAGCTGCCGCGGCACCTGCTCGGCTTCGCGACGATGGCGGTGCCGACGGCGCTCGTCTCCTCCGCCTTCGGCCTCGTGCTCGCGGCGGCGTGCCGGACGCGCAAGCAGCTCGTCGCCCTCTCGAACCTGGTCATCCTCTCGATCTCGGCGCTCGGCGGCTCGATGTTCCCCCGCTTCCTGATGCCGGAGGGTCTCCAGAAGGCGAGCCTGGTGGCCTTCAACTCCTGGGCGCTCGAAGGGTTCCTCGACGTCTTCTGGCGCGAGGCTCCCTGGACCGCGCTCCTGCCCGAGATCGGCGTGCTCCTCGCCTGGACGGTCGGCCTCTTCCTCGTTGCCCGCCGCATCGCCCGCAAGTGGGAGCTCGTCTAGCGCCGAGCGCGCAGCAAGACATGGTGGAGGCGGTGGGAATTG
>CAYZBH010000130.1:0-3100 GCA_964476605.1 uncultured Thermoanaerobaculia bacterium
GCGCGCGCGATCTTCTTGAGGCGGAGGAGGTCCGCCTCCGAGGCGACGAGGAAGCGATGGGACCGGATCCGTAGCGCGGTCGCGTGCTCCGTGAGCTCCGCGGCGGTCAAGGGGAAGTCGAAGAGAAGATCGACCCGGAGGCCGTCCTTCCGGTCGTAGAAGCTGGCGCTCGCCGGCCCATCCAGGCGAAGCCGGGCGACCGCGACGCGACGATTCGAGATCGTCGAACCGACGTCGCCACCTGCGTCGAGACCCGAGACCAGCTCGAGACCTCGGTCGTAGAGCAGCGCGATCACCTCCGCGAGACGCTCGCCGGGCCGGGCGATCACGAGATCGAAGTCCCGCGTGACCCGGCGCGAGCCGAGCACGACGAGCGCCATGCCTCCGATCAGAACCGGATGCAGGCCGAGCGCGCGTAGCGCGTCGACGATTCCGCCGACCGCGCCGAGCTGATCTTCGGCGGCGGGCATCTCAGGAGCGCTCGGGGTAGAGACCCGGCAAACGACCGGCGAAGGCGGGTTCGCGGAGGACGGGCCGCGCTCCGCGGAGCTCCTCGACGGCGCGGGCGTAGCGCAGATTCTCGACGATGCGCCGGGCCGCGACGAGCGAAGCGCGCCGAGCCTTTCCCCCTTGCGCGGCGATGCGCTTCCTCTCTTCCGCGGAGAGCCTCCGGGCGCGTTCCCGCCCCCCGCGGCTTCCCAGAAGCCGGGCGATCGCCGAGCCGTCCATGATTCGACTGTACTTAGCGCTAAGCATAAAGTCAAGGCTGCCGGGGACTTTCGCCCGCTCCGGACGTCGCCGTCCATCCCGAGCCCGGGCGTTCCGGTGTCCGGATCGAGGGAGCGATACCGGAGTGACATGATGCGCCGGCTAGCCACGCTCGAGAGCTGAGGTGTGACCATGCTGACCGACGACGCGCTCCGGCATCGGGTCTACTCGATCACCGCGGAGACCGGCCGGCCGCCGCGCTCGGGCGAGCTCGCGGCGCGGCTCGGCGGGGCGCGGGGCGAGATCCTCGCGGGCTTCGCCCGGCTGCGGGAGCGGCGTCTCCTCTACCTCGACCCGGAGAGCGGCGAGATCGTCATGGCGCCGCCCTTCGCGGCGGCGCCGACCACCTTTCTCGTCACGGTGGGGGAGCGCCGCTACTTCGCCAACTGCGTCTGGGACGCCTACGGCATCGCCGCGGCGCTCCAGCGCGACGCCCGGATCGACGCGAGCTGCGGCTGCTGCGGGGCGCCGATGACGCTCGGCGTCGAGAAGGGCACGCCGCTGCCGGCCGAGGGCATCGCGCACTTCGCCGTTCCCGCCGCCCACTGGTGGGACGACCTGCCCTACACGTGAAGCACCATGCTCCTCTTCCGGTCGGAAGAGCACGTCGATCGCTGGTGCGCGCAGCGGCAAGTGCCCAAGCGGCCGCTCGTGACCCTCGACCAGCTCTGGCAATTGGCGCGGGCCTGGTACGCGAGCCGGCTGACCCCCGAGGCGCGGCGCCCCATGGGCGACGAGATCCGGGCGATCTTCGAAGGGCTCGGGCTCCGAGATTCGTTCTGGAGCACGTGACCACGGAGGTGCAGGAGAAAGTGCCGCCAGCGGATTCGCGAGCTCACGCTGGAGCGCGCAGAGAACGGCCCCCCGATTCCCCGGCGGGCTCTTTTGGAGGCGGTGAACCATGAGCACGACGCCAGCTGCTGCGGGAACGAAGGCCAACGTGACTCCGAACCGGTACCGGACGCTGCCGGGCGATCACCTCTTCTTCAGCTTCATGGCGATCGCGACGGCGGCGACGGTCGTCGCGGGCTTCTCGCGGACCTACCTGCCGAAGGTCGTGAGCGGCGCGCCCCCGGTGCCGCTCGTCGTCCATCTGCACGCAGTGGTCTTCACCGGCTGGCTGATCCTGTTCGTCGCGCAGACCACCCTCGTCCGCACGGGCCGCACCGCCGTGCACCGGCGGCTAGGCGTCGCCGGCGTCGGGCTCGCGGCGCTCATGCTCGTCCTCGGCACGGCGGCCGCCATCGCCGTCGCGCGCCTCGGGCATCGCGGCATTCCGGGAGTGGAGTTCCCCGACGCCGGAGGGTTCCTCCTCCTGAACCTGGGCTCGATCGTCGTCTTCGCAGCGCTCGTCGGCGCGGGGTGGTTCTTCCGCCGCGACGCGCCGACCCACAAGCGGCTGATGCTGACCGCCACGGCCGGCGCGCTGGTGGGCCCCGGGGTGAGCCGCCTGCCCTTCGCCGCCGGCAAGCCCCAGGTCATCGGCATCCTGGCCCTGCTCTTCCTGCTCGCCGGGCCCCTGTACGACCTGGTGACGCGCCGGCGGGTGCATCCCGCGTACGTCTGGAGCGTCCTGCTCGCCTTCGCCGCGATTCCGCCGGTCGTCGCCCAGATCTCGGCCACCGCGGCCTGGCACGGCATCGCCTCGTGGCTGACGCGTTGATGGAGGTCGGTCGGGCTTGCGTGCCTCCCACCGATTCGCGAGAATCGCGCCCTTCCGGCCCGTGGAGAAAACGATGGCGACCCTGGTGACTAGCGCTGACCGTGCCTCGGCCGAGCGCCGTTTCTTCGGTGGCATGGCGCTCGCCATCCTGGCGACCGTCGTGCTCGGCTTCGCGCGGAGCTTCTTCCTGCGCCCGCTCTTCCCGGACCGGCCTTCCCCCTCCGAGGCGATCTTCTACGTGCACGGCGCGGTCTTCACCGCCTGGATCCTGCTCTTCCTCGCGCAGACCTCGCTGATCGCCGCCCGGCGGGTCGGCCTGCATCGCAAGATCGGCTACCTCGGGGCGGTGCTGGCGCTCGCGATGGTGGGGCTCGGCGTCTTCGCGGCGCTGACCGCGGCGCGCCGCGCCACCGGGTTCGTCGGGATTCCCGTGCCGCCGCTCAGCTTTCTCGCGGTTCCGCTCTTCGACATGATCCTCTTCTCCTCCTTCGTCGGGGTGGCGATCCTCCGGCGCCGCGATCCCCAGAGTCACAAGCGCTGGATGCTGCTGGGCACGATCAACATCATCACCGCCGCGATCGCCCGCTGGCCTGGGTACGAGACCCTCGGCCCGCTCGCCTACTTCGCGACCACCGACCTGTTCGTCGTCGCGTTGGCGGTCTGGGACTT
>CAYZBH010000131.1:0-3039 GCA_964476605.1 uncultured Thermoanaerobaculia bacterium
CGCCTAACTAGGTTTCTGCGACAAATGGGGGAAAGCCATTCGGTGTGACATTGGTCGGATAACAGTGTCGCACATTTCCCTGACGGTGGGTGGCATCCCTAGTGAATGGCTGGTGTTGGAACCGATCCGGCGGGGCCGGAGGGTGTGGGAAAGGCGACGGATTTCGTCGGATAAGCCGAAAACCGGACGGAGGGCGCTGGATCGGCCTCGAGGCGCTGGCTTCATACCCCTAATAACGATCGAGAGGGCGAATTCGGTCACTTCTCCCTTCGCCCGATCAGGGGCCGGATCAGGCGGGAGGCTCGGGACGGCGTCTCGCGCCGCCTGGCGCCGTCTGGTTACCGGGGCGTCGGGCGGGTTCTGATCCTGGGCTTGGCGACCGCTCTGGGCGGGAGGTTGTGCGCCGAGGCGGGTTCGAGGAGGAACTCCTGGACGCCGTGGCGGCCGAGGAAACTGCGGGGTGCGACCCAGCCGGGGTGGAGCTTCTCGATCTCGGCGTGGGAGAAGCGGGGGGCGGGGACGGTGGCGTCGGTCGTGAGCTCCTCTTCGAGGGTGCCCGGCTCGGTGATGCGGTAGCGGCAGGGGAGGGCGGGCATCTCGGCGACGATGCGGGAGAGCAGGTGCAGGGCGCCGCGCCCGGAGAGGTGGGCGGTCAGGTGCGCGGCGAGCGTCGGCCAGCGCTCCCGTCCGACGTAGTTCGCGAGATCCCAGGTGAGCACGAGATCGAACTTCTCCTCCGGGGCGAGCGGCAGAGCGCGGGCGAGCAGCCCCTGGAACGACCCCACGCCCGAGCTCGACAGCTCCTCGAGGTCCGTCACCAGATCCACGATCCGGAGGCGCGCGCCGAGCGAGCAGAAGAAGGCGATGTTCGCCGCGAGCGCCGGGCCCAAGTCCAGAACGAGCGCGCCCGGGCGGGGGAGCGCTTCCAGAGCCGACTTGAGGCCGGGGGCCGGATGCTGCGCCTTGAGAGAGGGAACCGCGGACGCGGGGGCCGACGGCACCGACGCAACCGCCGATGCCGCCAAGTGCGGCGATTGCGAAGCAACCGCGTTCGACCCCCGCCGGAACCAGCTCACTGGCGGGGTGCGGCCACTGGGGAGGGAGCGGCCGCGGCGGCGGGCTCCACCGGGCGCGGGCCCGAGGGCTGCGGCTGCGAGCTTCGCTTCGGCTCCATGTCCACCGTCCCCTTGAAGCGCGCGCCGTCCTCGATCACCACCCGCGGGGAGACCAGATCGCCACGCACCCGGGCGCTCTTGCGGAGCGTCACCATCTCCTCCGCGCGCAGATTCCCTTCCACCTCACCCTCCACGTGGATCACCCGCGCGTGCACCTCCGCGGTGACCCGCCCCTTGGCGCCTACCGTCACCGCGTTCTGCGGCAGCTCCACCTTGCCGCGGATCTTCCCCTCCACGTAGAGATCCTCGCTCCCCGTGAAGTCCCCCGAGACCTCGAGCGAGGGGCCGATCACCGAGCGCCCGCCCGAGTCGCCCGAGCGGGTCGGCATCGGCTCCGGATCGTTGCGGCTCGAGGGGCCGGGGTTCGCCGTGGGTGAGGCGGGAGGAAGGCTCGCGCCGGCTTCGTTGTCGCGCTTCCACATCGGGGGCTCCTTTCGTCTCGGGCGCGCGCGGCGCCGCCGGTTCCCAGAATACGGTATTCGATCCGCCGCGACGCGGCGGGACTATGAAGAAGTGCATCCGTCCCTGTGCCAGGATTCTCCGCATGGTGGACAGGGCGGGCATGACGCAGTGCGACGTGGCGGTGGTGGGGGGAGGGATCGTCGGGCTCGCGACGGCGCGCGCGCTCGCGGTGGAGCGGCGGTTGCGCGTCGTGGTGCTCGAAGCCGAGGCGACCGTCGCGGCCCACCAGACGGGGCACAACAGCGGCGTCGTCCACTCCGGCCTCTACTACAAGCCGGGGTCCCACAAGGCGCGGCTCTCAGCCGAAGGGAGGGAGGCGCTCTACGCCTACGCCGCCGAGCGCGGTATCCGCCACGAGCGCTGCGGCAAGGTCGTGGTGGCGGTCGCGGAGCGCGAGCTCCCGCGGCTCGACGAGCTCGAGCGGCGCGGGCGGGCGAACGGACTGGCGGGGATCGCGCGGCTCGATGCCGCGGGGATCCGCGCGCACGAGCCGGCGGCGGCCGGGATCGCCGGGCTCCACGTCCCCGAGACCGGCATCGTCGACTACCCGGCGGTGGCCGAGGCCTTCGCGGCGGAGATCGTCGCGGCGGGGGGCGAGGTGCGGCGCGGCGCGCCGGTCACCAGGATCCGCGCGACGGCGCGCGAGGTGGAGGTCGAAACCCGCCAGGGGCGCGTTTCCAGCCCGGCGCTCGTCGCCTGCGCGGGGCTCGAGAGCGATCGCGTGGCGCGCCTGGCGGGGCTCACCCCCGGCGTCGCCATCGTCCCCTTCCGCGGCGACTACTACGAGCTCGCGCCCGGCAAGCGCGATCTCGTGAAGAACCTGATCTACCCGGTGCCCGACCCCGAGCTGCCGTTCTTGGGCGTCCACTTCACGCGGCGGGTCGACGGGTCGGTCGAGGCGGGGCCGAACGCAGTGCTCGCCTGGAAGCGCGAGGGGTACGGACGGCTCTCCTTCTCGGCGCGCGACAGCGCGGCAACGCTCGGCTTCCCCGGCTTCTGGAAGATGGCGCCGCGCTACATGGCGATCGGTTGGAGCGAGTACCGGCGGGCCTTCAGCCGGCGGCGCTTCGTGGCGTCGCTCCGGGCGCTGGTGCCGGCGCTGGGCGAGGGGGACGTCCGCCGCGCCGGCTGCGGCGTGCGCGCGCAGGCGCTCGGGCGCGACGGCAAGCTCGTCGACGACTTCGCGTTCGCCGAGGACGAGCGGATGCTGCACGTCCTCAACGCGCCGTCGCCGGCCGCGACCGCATCGCTCGCCATCGGCCGCCATCTCGCCGAGCGCGTCGTCGCGAAGCTTTAGGGGCTCGGTTTCTCGGTAGCCGAGGTTCCCCCTTTCGCGTCCGGTCCGATCTCCCCGCGCCGGGACCGGCGGGCGCTGTCCGCAAGTCAACGGAGGGCGCCCGCC
>CAYZBH010000132.1:0-2956 GCA_964476605.1 uncultured Thermoanaerobaculia bacterium
AGACCATCGCCTCGGAGGCGATCTCCGGGTGCGCCTTCATGAACGACACCAGCTTGGGCAGGTAGTCGGCGAAGCGCGGGCAGCGGAGCTTGGCGGGCTCGAGGTCGCGCGTCGCGTTCGTGGTGTCGTAGAAGGTCGGGTGGATGAAGTAGTCGACGGCCGAGGAGGGAATCTCCAGTAGCCGGTAGACGCCGGGCACCTTGTCGATCGCGGCCTTGGCCACCGAGAGCGGCATCGGCACGCGCAGCACGATGCGCCCCGTCGCCTTGCCGAGCAGCTGGACCGCTTCGTCGATCGTCGGCGGATCGGGATCGGCGAGCTGATAGGTCTGGCCGAGCGACTTCTTGCTCGCCGCGAGGTGATCGATCGCGTCGACGACGAAGTCCCGCGGCACCAGGTTGATCCGTGCCCGGTGCGGATCGCCGGGGAGCGGCAGAACCGCGACCGCCGGCTGCTTCAGGAGCCAGCGGATGACGTAGTAGGGGCCGTCGTACTTTTGCGTCTCGCCGGTGGTCGAGTCGCCGACCACGATGGCGGGGCGGTAGATCGTCACCGGCATCCCGCCCGCCATGCGCTCGCGCACGTCGAGCTCGGCCAGGTACTTGGTCTCCTCGTAGAAGTTGTTGAAGACCTGTCCCTTCTCGAGATCGGCCTCGCGGAAGATGCCGGCGTAGCGCCCCGAGACGTAGCAGGTCGAGACGTACTGGACGCGGTCGAGATTCGGGCAGCGCTCGGCGAAGTCGAGCAGGTGCCGGGTCCCCTCGACGTTCACCTTCATGCCGACCTCGCGCTTGACCGAGAGGTCGTAGACCGCGGCGAAGTGGAAGATTTCGACGATCTCGGAGCGCTTGCGAGCGAGGGATTCGGCGCCGAGACCGGCGACCGTGATGTCCCCTTCCACGAGCTCGAGGCGTCCCGAGAACCCGGGCTCCGAGCCCTCGATCGCCGCCGCGCGATCCCGCGCGAGCGCCAGGAACTTCGACTGCACCAGGCAGAGCACGCGCGCGTCGCGCGAGCGCCTGAGGATGCGGGGAACGAGCTCGCTGCCGAGAAAACCGGGGAAACCGGTGAGCAGTATGGTGTCCATGTCCGACCTCATCGCAATCCAGGCATGCGGCGCAGGAGCTTGAGCGCCGTCGAGAGCCAGCGGCTGAAGACCTCGTCGGGCACGCCGGCGGGCGCCGCGATCGGCAGGCCGCGCTGCACCGCGACGGTCTGCGCTTCGGTGTACTTGAGGATCCCCTCGGCGCCGTGACGGCGGCCGAGCCCGGAGTCCTTGAAGCCGCCCATGGGCCCCTCGACCGAGCCCCAGGCGGCGGCGTAGACCTCGTTGACGTTGACGGTGCCGAATTGGAGACGCGCCGCCATGCGGCGCGCGAGCTCGATGTCGCGCGTCCAGATGCTGGCGTTCAATCCGTAGCGGGAGTCGTTGGCGCGCTCGATCGCCTGCTGGTTGCTCGCGAAGGGGTAGACCGACACCAGCGGCCCGAAGGTCTCCTCGGCGTAGCAGCGCATCTTGGGCGTCACGCCGGCGAGGATCGTCGGCTCGTAGAAGGTCGGTCCGAGATCGGGGCGCGCCTTGCCTCCCACCTCCACCTTGGCACCGTGGCGGACGGCGTCCTCGACGTGATCGGAGACCGTGCGGAGCTGCTTCTCGGAGATCAACGCCCCGATGTCGCAGCTGAAGTCGAGCGCCGAGCCGAGCTTGAGGCGGCGGGTCGCCTGCACGAACCCGGCGAGGAAGCGTTCGAAGAGACTCTCGTGCACGTAGAGCCGCTCGATCGAGATGCAGAGCTGTCCGGTGGAGTTGAAGCAGCCGCGCACGGCGCCGTCGACCGCCGCCTCGAGATCGGCGTCGGCGAGCACCAGCATCGGGTTCTTGCCGCCGAGCTCGAGCGAGCAGCCGATCAGGCGTTCCCCCGCCTCGCGCGCGATGTGGCGTCCGGTGGCGGTCGAGCCGGTGAACTGGAGGAAATCGGAGGCATCGAAGATCGCGGGCCCCAGGGTGCGCCCCTCGCCCGCCACGACCAGCATCAGGCCCTCGGGGAGCCCGCACTCGACCAGCAGATCGAGGGCCCAGAGCTGCGTGAAGGGGGTCTGCGAGTCGGGCTTGGCGAGCACCGCGTTGCCGGCGAGGAGCGCCGGGATGGCGTCGGTGATCCCCATCGAGAGCGGGTAGTTCCAGGGGGAGATGATGCCGACGACCCCCTTCGGGTGCTGGTTCTGCCAAGCCTGCGTGAGACCGGGGAGCGCCCCCTTGCGGCTCTTCGTGCCGAGGTACTCCGCGGCGCGCAGGGCGTAGAAGCGCGAGACGATGGCAGCGTCGGCCACCTCCTCGAAGGCGTGCTTGCGCGCTTTGCCCGACTCGATCTGCACGAGGTCGAGGATCTCGTCCTGCCGGTCGAGGATCAGGTCGTGGAAGCGGAGGAACGGACGCGCGCGCTCGTCGAAGCTCTTCATCGCCCAGCTCTCCTGGGCGACGCGGAGGCGGGCGACGGCGCTCTCGACGTCGTGCGGCGTCGAGCGCGGGACGCGCCCGAGGAGCGCTCCGTCGAAGGGGGAGCGGATGTCGAGATGCTCGCCGCTCGTGGCGACGACGTGGCGGGTGAGGCTCGCGAGGCGCTCGAGGACGGCCGGGCGAGCGCCGCTCGCCGGGCGACGGACCGGACGGCTGGCGACGGGGGCCATGGTGCCCTCAGGCTGACACCGGGGGCGCCGCACGTCAAGGTGCGGCATCCCATGACGCGGCGCGGCAAGGCGTGCGGATTCTCGGTAGCCAAGGCTCCCCCCTACGTCCGTTCAGCGCTCCCCGCGCCGGGACCGGCGGGCGCTGTACGCAAGCCAACGGAGTGCGCCCGCCTCCGCTTCGGCCTCGCCGGGTCGTGGTCGCATGCCGGAGTCATCGACTGCTCGGCCTCAGAGGCCCCTCTGCGGGGAGCTCCGCCCGGACGCTGCC
>CAYZBH010000133.1:0-2930 GCA_964476605.1 uncultured Thermoanaerobaculia bacterium
TCCAGGTGTTCGCGTCGAACGTGCACGTGCTGTTGATCACCGGCGGCAGGTCGGCGGCGTAGACCTTCACCTTCTTCGTCTTCGTCGCCGAGCCGACTCCGTACTCGGTCACCGTCATCGACACCGTCTTCGTTCCGCCAGCCGCGTAGATGTGAACCACGCTCGCTCCACTTCCGGTCGAGCCGTCACCGAAGTCCCACGCGTAGGCGTCGCAGTTCGCGTTGCTACCGCTGCACGTCGACGACGCCGCGCTGAACGTCACCTGCAGGGTGTTCGGGTTGCCGAGCTGGTAGGTGAAGTTCGCCACCGGCGCGTCGTTGTGGATCCCCTTCGCGTAACCCGCCAGCGCCGTCTTGTTCATGTAGCCCGCGCCGTTCTTCGTCGGGTTCTGCACGACCTCGGCATCGGCGACCGTCGTCGAGGCGTTCCCGGCCAGCGTCACGACGTTGCCGGCGACCGACGCGACGTAGGTGTGATGCACCGCTCCGGCGGCGCCCGCGCCCTCGACTTCGATCCGCTGACCGGCCGTGATGCCGACCGCGCTGTCGACCGTCAAGAGCTTGGTGCCGCTGGTGATGGAGCCCGAGGTCATGACGTACTCGCTGCCGCCGCCATGGCACTTGCCGCAGGCGAAGTCGAGGTCCACCCAGACCGCCGCGAAGCCATCCTCATCGGCCGTGTTGGCGACCGTGTTGCCGGTCATCGCCGCGAGCGGGAAGGTCGAGTAGGTCGGATCGACGTTGATGCGGAAGAGGTGCGTCTCCTCGGGCATGTGGCACGACACGCAGGCCTCCATCGGCTCCGTGTCCTTGTGCTCGAGCGGCGTCCCACGCGTCGCGGGGTGGAGCATGATGTCGAGGTTCTTCGCGTGGCACTCCGTGCACTCCTCGTGGATCGCCCCGCCCATCGGATTGGCCGCCTCCACCGTGCTCTTGTGCACGTCGTGGCACTGCGTGCAGCCGCCCTGGTTGCCCTGGTAGGGATAGGTCTCACCCTCGTTCTTGAAGTGGGTGTCGTAGAGCGTCTTGTCGCCGATCTGGGCGAAGGTCCCGCTGAACCGGCCGTGCGGGCTGTTGAGGAAGAGATTCCCCTGCCAGTGGCTCACGAACTCGACCGAATTGTGCGCCGGCCCGACCACCAGGTCGGTGCCCGGAGTGTTCGGATACATCGGCAGGTCCGAAGCCTCCTGGCGATGGCAGTCCATGCACAGATTCGTCCGCGTCGCACCCGACGCCTTCATCGAGAAGTAGCAAACCAGGTTCGTCGCATCCCAGGTGCCGCCAGCGGCCGCACAGTTGGGCTGGGTGATCGCCGGGTCATAGCACCGCCGGTTCGAACCGAAGACCTGCCAGGTCAGACCGGCGTCGTTGCAGTAGGTCTGGTTCGGGAAGGACGCATCGACCGCCAGCTTGGCCCAGGAGACTCCCCCTGCGTTGTGCCGCAGGTCGCCGCTCGTGGCGTCGTTGACCAGCTGCGATCCGTGGCAGCGCGAGCACTGAATGCCCCACTGATCCCAGGAGCCGGTGACGGTCCGTCCGTTGGGAAGCGGATCACCGAACATCGCATAGGGCTGCTTCGTGGGGTCCTTGGTTGCGATCCAGCCGGTGCTGTGGCAGCGACCGCAGCTGTAGGGGCTCGCCCCGGTGTGGAAGGAACGCGGAGTCGCCGCGATCCAGCCGTCGTAGATCCAGAGCAGATCCTGCGGCACCCCGGACACCGTGATCTGGCCGGTGGGCCAGTTGATCGGGTTGCCCGAGGAGTCGGTCGCGTACGGCACGCCGTCGGATCCAGCCCAGGGGAAGCCCGGAGTGTAATGGGGCGCCAGCGGAGAGACCGGATCAGTGTAGCCGACCGGCGAATCGGGCCGCAGCATATTCTTGTGGCCCGTCATGGAGAAGGTCTCGCCGTTGCCGGCCTCGGCGCCGTTCATGTAGAGCGAGTTGTGGCAATGCGTGCAGTCGTTCCGATAGTTGACCGCCGAGCTGCTAGAGGGGAAATTGTAGTTCGCGTTCCAGACTAGCTTCCCGCGGCAAGCCGGCGCGTACCAGTTGAACCCGGCATTCACGCAATTCGTCTGGCTGCTCTGGAGCCCGTCCTCACAAGTGCCTTGTGTTGCCGAGCGCCATTCCTGTCCGGCACCCTCGCAGGCAACCTGAGTGTTGTAAGCCGGATTCCCGACGTCACCAGGGGTCGGCCCCGCGATGTAGGCGCCCCAGGTAATCCTGCTTCGACACTCGGCGCGCGAGACCGCAGTCGGCGTGCCGGTCGAGCAGTCTGCGTACGGCATGTCCCAGCCGCCGGCCGCGTTCTGGCGCGCGCCGTCGTTGGCGTACTGCGCCCCGGCGAGGCCGGCCACCAACACCAGGCCGAGCGCCACGAGGGCGATTCTTCCGAGACTGTTCCAACTCTTCGCGTTCACGATTTGGGTTCCTCCTGCAGACCCGAGGGTCGGTATAGACAACATGTTCGGCCTTCTCAAGAGCAATGGCCGTGCCGCGTTTCCACCGGCGGATCTGTTGACGCGCAGACTGCTACGGCCAGACGGAGGGATCCCCACCCCACGGGGTGGGCCGATTCCCGCCCCAGCCGGCTGAGCCGGTTGCGGGGGCCTCCCGCCTCTTGGATATCGCAGCGAGATTTGGCGGCCTCCGCAGCGCGGCACCAGACGTGGCCGGAGCGCCCGAACAAAACCGACATGCGTCGAGAAAATCACCGAATCTCCTCCGAGGTGGGCACCGAAACTCCCTCGAAAGGAGGCCGGCGAGCGGACTTTCCCGCCGCCCCCGCGAAGTTTTCCGCACCCCTGTTGGGTCTTCCTACAGGTCGGCCATCCCCGGGAAGGCGGGCGGAATCGCGGGTGCGATGCGCTCCTGCAGGCAAGAAAAAGGGGGATCGGCTGGCGGGCCGATCCCCCGAGGACGAGAAGAAGC
>CAYZBH010000134.1:0-1172 GCA_964476605.1 uncultured Thermoanaerobaculia bacterium
AGGGCGAAGGTGCGCTCGTAGTCGGCGGCGATCTCCGGGTAGCGCGGGTTGTCGGCCAGGCGGTAGCTCTCGGGATCGGGGACGCTCGTCGAGCAGAGGAAGAGCGCCTCGCGGCGCTCGTCGCCGTCCGCGAGCGTCGCCGTCCAGGTCGTGCACCCCTTCGTGTGCCCGGCCGTGAGATGCGCGGTCAGCGTGACCTCGCCGAGCCGCACGGTCTCGCCGTCGCCGATCGTCCGATGGACCTCGACCGGCGGGAACCGGTAGGTGTCCCCCCAGGCGAAGTCGCCGCGCCCCCCCGACGCGAGCTCCTCGACGTCGCGCGCGTGCGCCACCACTTGGGCGCCCGACTTCCTCTGGAGCTCGGCCACCCCCCCCGCATGGTCGAAGTGGGCGTGACTGTTGAGCAGGATCTTCACGTCCTCCGTGCGGAAGCCGAGGGTCGCGAGACTCCTCTCGACGAGCGGCGCCGACTCGGGGAGCCCGCTGTCGAGGAGGATCACCCCGTCGCGCGTCGCGAAAGCGAACGAGGCCAGGTCGGCCGTGCCGACGTAGTAGAGCGGTCCGAAGATCCGGAACGGCTCGACCGGGAGATTCCAGCGCGCACGGGCCGAGTCGACCTCGGCGCCCGCAGCGGCCGCCGTCAAAACGAGCGCAAGAGCCACGCAGAGAAATCGCATCGGAATCCGTCCTTCTCGCGTCAGGTGTCGAAGCGGTGCCCCGCGGCGGTGAGCGCCGCCTCGGCGTCGCCGCTCCGCTCCTCGGGTATCAGCAGGTAGTCAGTATCGAAGGTGGCGACCGCGAAGACGGGGACGCCGGCGGCGGCGAGCGGTGCGGCGAGGGACGCCAAGACACCGGTCAGGGCCAGTTCCATGCTCCCCACGACGCGCAGGAGTCGGTACGGCGCCTCCGTCCGGGCTCCCGGCGGCGCGTGCCGGAGCTCGCAGACGACCGAGAGCTCCTCCGCCGTGCGGGTGATCGAGAAGAAGGCGCCCGCCGGGATCTCCGGCGCCGGGGCCTCCGGCGGGAGACGGCAGATCGCGAAGCGCCCCGGAATCCAACGGAGCTCGCGCCCGCTCACGGCGCTCCGATCCCGCCCGTGATCCAACAGCCGCCGAGGACGCGGCTGCCGCGGTAGAAGACGGCCGCCTGGCCGGGGGTGACGCCGCGCTGAG
>CAYZBH010000134.1:1272-2840 GCA_964476605.1 uncultured Thermoanaerobaculia bacterium
CGCTGGCCGACGGTGTAGCGGTAGTAGGGCTCCCCTTCGCCGAGCTTTTCCCCCTGCGGCGTCCGCACCTCGGCGGGCGTCGCCGGAGCGCCCGCCGCGAAGCGCTCCGGGTGCGCCGCCACCTGCTCCTCGACGAACTCACGAATCCCGGAGCCGACGAAGCAGACCTCCATCGACTCCCCCTTGTTCGCGACCGAGAGCCCCGCCTCGCGCGCCAGCTCCCGCACCTCGACCTTCGTCTTCTCCCCGAGCGGGAATCGGGTGAAGGCGAGCTGCTCGCGCGTGAGCTCGAAGAGGAAGTAGCTCTGGTCCTTCGCGAGATCGGCGGCGGCGTGGAGCTCCGGGCCCTCGTCTCCCTCGAGGATGCGCGCGTAGTGACCGGTCGCCAGGGCCGAAGCCCCCAGCCGGCGGGCGCGCTCGATGAGCAGGTCGAACTTGATCCACGTGTTGCAGCGAACGCAAGGGGAGGGCGTCCGCCCGGCGAGGTAGTCCTCGACGAAGGGGTCGACCACCTCGCGCCGGAACTCCTCGTCCATGCGGAGCGTGTAGTGCGGAATGCCGATCTCCGCCGAAACACTCCGCGCGTCGCCCAGGTCGAGCGCGCCGCAGCAGCGGCCGTGCACCGCCTCGGTCGAACGATCCCAGAGGAGCATCGAGAGCCCGACCACCGGCTCCCCCTGCCGCGCGAGCAGCCAGGCGGCGACCGACGAGTCGAGGCCGCCGCTCATCGCGACCGCGATCGAGGAGCTCAACGCCGCGCCTCCACGCCCGCGGCGCGGAGCGCCGCCACTTCCCTCTCCAGGACCGGGAGGAAGGCGTCCACCTCCTCGGGGAGATTCCCGAGCCCGAAGGAGATCCGGATCGACGCGAGCGCTTCGTCGCGGGGAATCCCCGTCGCGAGCAGCGCCGCGCTCGGCTCGACCGTGCCCGACCCGCAGGCGGCGCCGGTCGAGACCGCGAACCCCTCGAGGTCGAGACGGATCAACAGCTCCTGCCCGACGAGCCCCGGGAACGCGACGTGCGTGGTGTGCGGGAGGCGCGGCGCGCCGGCCGCGTGCAAGCGCGCTTCGGGGATCGCCGCGAGCCCGGTCTCGAGGCGCTCGCGGAGCGCGCGGAGCGACGTCGCGCGCTCCGGGAGCTCCGCCGCCGCGAGCTCGGCGGCGCGGCCGAAGCCGACCACCGCCGGGACGTTGAGCGTGCTGGCGCGCCGGCTCCGCTCCTGGGCGCCGCCCACGAGGTAGGGCGCGAGCGCGGCCCCCGGGCGCACCCAGAGCGCCGCCGCCCCGAGCGGGCCGTGGAACTTGTGTGCCGCCACGGTGACGAAGTCCGCTCCAATCTGCTGAACGTCGACCGGCACCTTTCCAACCGCCTGGACCGCGTCGCAGAGGAGGGGAACGCCGGTTTCACGGCAGTGGCGCGCGACCTCCGCCATCGGTTGCAGGGTCCCCAACTCGTTGTGCGCCAGCATCAGGGCGACGAGGCGGGTCTCCGGGCGGATGGCCGCCGCCATCCGCTCCGGATCGACGACCCCGTCGCGCTCCGGAGGGACGACCGTCAGCTCGAAGCCG
>CAYZBH010000135.1:0-2668 GCA_964476605.1 uncultured Thermoanaerobaculia bacterium
TCGCCCGAGGTGGTGTAGACGGTGGAGGCGTTGCCGTAGGGATTGCCGTTCTCGACCGCGATCGCCTCCTCGAGCGTGTCGACGCGGACGACCGAGAGCACCGGGCCGAAGATCTCCTCGCGGGCGGCGGCCATCTCGGGCCGCACCCGATCGAGGAGGGTCGGCCCGACCCAGAAACCGCCCTCGGAACCGGAGCGCCCGCGACCGTCGACGACCACCGTGGCGCCCGCGGCCTCGGCGTCGGAGATCGCGCGGGAGATGCGGTCGCGGGCCGCCGCGCTGGTGACCGGGCCCATCTCGTCGCCCAGCTTCAGCGCCGCGGAACGGGCGGCAATCCGATCGAGGAGCGGATCGACCTCGCCCACCGCGACCAGCACCGAGGCCGCCATGCAGCGCTGCCCCGCGCAGCCGGTGAACGAGGCGACGATGTTCTCGACCGCTACCTCGGGATCGGCGTCGGGGACGAGGATCAGGTGGTTCTTGGCTCCTCCCAGGCAGAGCGCACGCTTGCCCGTGGCGCTCGCCCGCGCGTAGACGGCGCGCGCGACGCGCGTCGAGCCGACGAAGCCCACGGCGGCGATGCCGGGGTGGTCGCAGAGCGCCTCGACGACCGGCGCTCCCCCCTGGACGAGCGAGAAGATCCCCGCCGGGAGCCCCGCCTCGGCGAAGAGCTCGGCGAGGCGGAGCGTGGTCAACGGCACGCGCTCCGAGGGCTTGAGGAGGAAGGCGTTCCCGCCCACGAGGGCTTGCGGAATCATCCACATCGGCACCATCAATGGGAAGTTGAAAGGCACGACGCCGGCGACCACGCCGAGCGGCTCGTAGACCACCTCGCAGGTGACGCCGCGCGAGACCTCGAGCTGGTTGCCCGCCGCGACGTTGGGGAGCGAGCAACCGTACTCGAGGCACTCGATCGCCTTGTCGACTTCCGCTTCGCCCTCGGCATAGAGCTTGCCGTTCTCGTGCGAAACCAGCCAGGAGAGCTCCTCGCGGTCGCGCGAGAGCAGCTCGCGCGTCCGGTAGAGGATCTGCGCGCGCTCGCGGATCGGCGTCGCGCGCCAGGCCGGGAAGGCGGCGCGGGCGGCGGCGACCGCGCTGGCCACGTCCTCGGCGCCGGACATCTGAACGCTTCCCATCGGTCGCCCCCAGCGCGGGTTGAGGACTTCTTGCCGTGCCGGGGCGCCGAGAGCGTCGCACCAGGCGCCGTCGATCCAGTTGCGGGCCTCGACGTCGGCGCGAAAGTCGTAGCTGCGGGCTGCGAAGCGGGGGAGTGCCATGCGTCGCCTCTCGGTCGAAGGTTCGAGCTTCTGGAGCGCTCGCGATTATCTCCCACCACCGGGTAGTGCGCTCGACCGGCGAGTGTTGGATGATCGGCGGCGGAGCGGCCCGATCGACGACCGCAGCGAGGATCCGACCATGCCCGAGTTCCGCCACGCCGACCTGTTCCAGCACGCCAGTGCCGACGCCACGCGCTATCGCAAGCTCACCTCGGAGCACGTCGCGGTCGTCCGCTTCGGTGAGCAGGAGATGGTGAAGATCGCGCCGGAGGCGCTCACGCTGGTGGCGCGCGAGGCCTTCCGCGAGATCGCCTTCTTCTACCGCGAGCGGCACCTCCGCCAGGTGGCGGCCATCCTCGAGGACCCCGAGGCCTCCGAGAACGATCGCGGAGTCGCGCTGACGCTGCTCCGCAACGCGGCGGTCGCCGCGCAGGGGAAGCTGCCGATGTGCCAGGACACCGGCACGGCGACGATCGTGGCCAAGAAAGGGCAGCGCGTCTGGACGGGCGGCGGCGACGCCGAGCATCTCTCGCGCGGCGTCTTCGAGACCTACACCCAGGAGAACCTCCGCTACTCGCAGACCCTTCCGCTCTCGATGTACGAGGAGAAGAACTCGGGCACCAACCTGCCGGCGCAGATCGATCTCTACGCGGCGGACGGCGACGTCTACGAGTTTCTCTGCGTCGCCAAGGGGGGCGGGTCGGCGAACAAGTCCTACCTCTTCCAGGAGACGAAGGCGCTCCTGAACCCCGAGAGCCTGGAGAAGTTCCTGGCGGAGAAGATGCGCTCGCTGGGGACCGCGGCCTGTCCCCCCTACCATCTGGTCTTCGTGATCGGCGGGACCTCGGCCGAGATGACGATGAAGACGGTGAAGCTCGTCTCGACCGGTTACTACGATCACCTGCCGACCAGCGGGGACGCGACGGGCCGCGCGTTCCGCGATCCGGAGACCGAAGCGCTGGCCCTGAAGCTGGCGCGCGAGACCGGCATCGGCGCTCAGTTCGGTGGCAAGTACTTCGCCCTCGACGTGCGGGTGGTCCGGCTACCGCGGCACGGCGCGTCATGCCCCGTGGGCATGGGAGTCTCCTGCTCGGCCGATCGCAACATCCTGGCGCGCATCGACCGCGAAGGGGTCTGGTTGGAGCAGCTCGAGCACGATCCGGAGCGCTTCATTCCCGAGCGCTTCCGGACCGGGAGCCACCGGCAGGGCGTGCCGATCGACCTCCATCGCCCGATGCCGGAGATCCAGGCGGAGCTCGCGAAGCACCCGGTGTCGACGCCGCTCCTGCTCACCGGACCGATCGTCGTGGCGCGTGACATCGCCCACGCCAAGCTGAAGGAGCGGCTCGACCGGGGCGAGGGGTTGCCCGATTACGTCAAGAACCACCCGA
>CAYZBH010000136.1:0-2666 GCA_964476605.1 uncultured Thermoanaerobaculia bacterium
AGAGCTCGTAGCCGTGGACCTGGTCGGTGGCGGTGAAGTAGAGGCGGTTGCTGGTGCGGACGAAGCGCTGGGGGCTCGAGGAGAGGGAGCCTGGGGCGATGTCGGTGATGCGGAGGGTACCCGCGGAGGTGCCGTCGCTCTTCCAGGCCTCGCGGCCGTAAGCGGGGGTCCAGGCGGAGAAGTAGAGAGTGCCGCCGCGGACGACGAGGTCGTCGGGAACCGAAGAGGCGGCGCCGGGGGCTAGATCTTTCACGAGATGCGTCCCCTCGTAGGTGCCGTCGGTGGTCCAGAGTTCGAGGCCGTGCTCTTCGTCCTCGGCGGTGAAGAGGACCTGGTTGCCGAGACGGGTCAGATGGCGGGGTGTCGACGGGTACTCGCCCGGATAGATGTCCTTCAGGAGCCCGGTGCCCAGGGGTGTGCCGTCCGTTACCCAGAGCTCTCGGCCAAACACGCCATCGTCAGCGGAGAAGGCCGCGAAAGCCCCCCCCCCCACAAGAAGCGGTTCACGCGCCTCGATGAGATTGTCGAAGCCCGGCCTCCGCGCAAGTCCTCCCCGAGGACCGGGAAAGATGTCAGCGAGAATCTCCGCGGCTTCTTCAGTTCCGTCGGAACCCCAGATCTCGGCTCCCTCGGAGGGGGTCGTGGCGATGAATACTGCGTGGTTTCCAGCAACCGCGATCTCGTCGACATCCACGATGTCCGTAAGGCTCGTCAAGTTCGCGGCCCCGTACCCGAGGGTCGGATCGACCAGCCAGAGCGACTCGTTGCCGTAGAGAAGACGGCCAGCCCACGACTGAAGCCATGCACCGTCGTCCCCGTCGGCAAGCTGCTCCGTCCCGGGGTCAGTTCCGTCAGTTGCGATCAGCCCGCTGTCGGTGAGGATTGCCAGTCGCTCGTTCCATGAGAGCAGGGGCGGAAGAGTGCCTCCCCCCCCGCCGACTCTGATGACTTCGGGAGACTGCGGCGTAGCGTCCAACGAAAAGAGCATTTGACCAAGAGAGTCCGTCGCGTAGTACAGAAGTCGATCGCTCACCGCTTCGCACGCAGCGATGGAAGCGTCATTCAGACTTCCATCGAGGCGTGGCTGCGTTCCCACCAGAGAGCCGTCGGTGACCCAGAGGTCGAAAGCGCCCCCCCAGGAGTTGAGATCCATGTACAGATGATCCGCTCCGGCCGCAAAGCAGAGGTGGCCGAAGCCGTACTCGAAGAGAGAACCGCGATCGCGTGCTTCCGGGTAGAACCCCGATGGTTGGTTGTCGATCACTTTGACGAGGCTCGGTTCAACCAGGCTGTCGTCGATCTTCCAAAGCCGATAGCTTTCCCCCATTGCCTGCTCGAAGAAACTCAGAGTGTCTCCAAAGTACCCGTACCCGCGAGAACGGAGCGCATACGTCAACGTGACGCCACCCGATCCGGGACCAAAGTCAGAGATTCGCTCAGTTCCAAGTTCGGTGCCATCGCTCCGCCAGAGCTCCATCCCATCGACACCATCGTCGGCGATGAAGCAGAGCGAGTTGCCGCAGTGCGCGAAGACCCAGTTCCCCAAGTTGTAGAGATCCTGCGGAAGCGAGGGCGCAGGCCCGGGGTTCAAGTCCAGGATGCGGTGCGCGCCGAACTGATCGAGAACCCAGGGCTCTGGCCCCGCGACACCGTCCGAAGCGCCAAAGAAGAGGCGACCATCGGCGCCGACCAACTCCGCTAGATTGAAGGGAATCTCGGTGCCGCCCGGAAGCGCAACGAGGGATGTGCCCAGTCCAGTACCGTCCGTCACCCAGAGCTCGATCTGGCTGAGAGCATTTCGCGCAAGGAAGTACACGCCGTCGGGACCCGAAGCGAAGCCGTAGGGCGACGATCCCTCGGTTCCCGGGAGGAGGTCTTTGACGAGATATGTACCGGCGGGAGTGCCGTCCGAGCGCCAGAGCTCGATGCCGGTGGTTACGTCTCCAGCGGCATAGAGGAGCACTCCGCTGGGTAGGAGAATGCGTGGCGTTCCACGGAGATAGGGAGGATCGACGCAAGTCGGCTCAGCGACTGGAAGTGTCCCCTGGGCGCTACCGTCGGTTCGCCAGAGTCCTGGGCCCAGGGATCCTACGGGGGCGCACAAGTAGAGGAAGCCAGGGCCAACCGAGATCGACTCTGGGCGGAACTGGGTGTAGCCGGGAGGGTTGGGAATCGGGTAGGTCCCGGCAGGCGTACCATCGCTCCTCCAGAGGGCCGAAGTCCCGTCCTCCCTTTGCGCCGTGAAAAAGAGCTGATTCGAAGCCGCGGTCAGGAGATAGGGAAACGAGGACGCCCATCCGGGAACGAGATCCAGGACGATCTCGGTTCCGAGCGCCGTACCGTCGGTTCGCCACAACTCGAGACCGTGAGTTCCGTCGTTGGCGGAGAAGAACACTTCCGTCCCAACGGCGGCGATGACGCCGTTCGCAGTGAACCTGCTCCCGCACGATCCCGGACAGAGGTCGCGGAGCATGTAGGTTCCGAGCGCCGTACCATCAGACCGCCATAGTTCTCGGCCGTGGATGCCGTCATCCTGAAAGAAGAACAGCAGACCGTTGGCGTTGGCGTGCTCGCGCGGAAGGAGAAACTCGTTGGCGTGATACAGGACGTCGCTCCCCAGATCCGCCACCGGATAGGCCGGCTGGGCGAGGGCGGGTGCGCTGCCT
>CAYZBH010000137.1:0-2560 GCA_964476605.1 uncultured Thermoanaerobaculia bacterium
GATCGGCTGGGGGCTCTTCGAGGAGGTCGTCATGCGCGACGGCCGCATGGCCAACGGCCAGCTCACCAACTACCTGCTGCCGACCGCGGTCGAGACGCCGCCCATGGAGCTGGTGCTCCTCGAACGACCCTACGCGCACGGTCCGTTCGGCGCCAAGGGGATCGGAGAGCTCCCGATGGACGGCGGCGCCCCCGCGGCCGCCAACGCGGTCGCCGCCGCGCTCGGAATCGATCTCGACCGCATTCCGGCGACCCCCGAGCGCATCGCCGCCGCATGGCGCGCGAAGCGAGGGTCGCCATGAAGATCCGGCTCACGGTCAACGGGCGTCGGCGCACCGTCGCTGCACCGCCGATGCGCCGGCTGCTCGACCTCCTGCGCGAGGATCTGGCGCTCCCCGGAACCAAGGAAGGGTGCGGCGAAGGGGAGTGCGGCGCCTGCGCGGTGCTCCTCGACGGTGAGCTCGTCAACTCCTGCCTGCTCCCGGCGTGCCAGGCGGATGGGCACGCGATCACCACGATCGAGGGGCTCGCGAAGCCCGGGGGAGCGCTTCACCCGGTGCAGCAGGCCTTCTGGGAGGTGGGTGGAGCGCAGTGCGGCATCTGCACGCCCGGCATGGTGCTCGCGGCCGTCGCGCTCCTGGCGCGCACTGCGCGGCCGTCGGAGGCGGAGATCCGCGAGGCCCTCGCCGGCAACCTCTGTCGCTGCACCGGCTACGTGAAGATCGTCGAGGCCGTCGAGGTGGCCTCGCGACGGCTTCGACGGCGGCGACCGACGGCGCGAGGCAAGACGTGAGAGGGGACCTGGAGAGTCTCGACGTCGTGCGCCCGCGCCGCCTCGCCGACGCGCTCGCCGCGCTCGAGGAGGCGCCGCACGCGCTCCCGCTCGCCGGCGGAACCGACCTCTTCGTCGCCCTCAACGCCGGCCAGCGGCCCGCCGGCCGCTTCGTCGACCTCTCCGCCCTCGAGGAGCTCGGCGGAATCGTTCGCACGCGCGACGCCATCGCGCTCGGAGCTCTGACGACGTACACCGAGCTGCGGCGCTCGGCGCTCGTCCGCCGCGCCCTGCCGGTTCTCGCGGCCATGGCCTCGAGCGTCGGCGCCGTCGCGATCCAGAACCGGGGCACGCTCGGAGGCAGCCTCGGCAACGCCTCGCCCGCGAGCGATCCGGCACCCGTCCTCATGGCGCTGGACGCTCGCGTCGAGCTCGCCCGCCGCGCGGGGCGCCGCATCGAGCGGCGCACGATTCCCCTCGAGGAGCTCTTCGTCGACTACCGGCGGACGGCGCGCGCGCCGGAGGAGCTCATCGTCCGCCTGCTGATCCCGGCGACCGCGCTCGTGGGCTGGCGATACGCCTACCGCAAGGTCGGGACGCGCCAGGCGCAGGCGATTTCGAAGGTGGTCGTGGCGGCCGGTGCCAGCCTCGAGGGGCGTCCGCGCGAGTTTCGCGACGCCCGAATCGCTCTCGGAAGCGTCGCGCCGACGCCCGTCCGGGCGCACGCCGCGGAAGGGGCGGTGGTCGGCCGACCGTGCTCGCCGCCGACCTCCCGCGCCGCCGCCCACGCGCTGCTCGCCACCGACATCCGCCCGATCGACGACGTGCGGTCCACCGCCGACTACCGGCGCCTCGTCGCGGCGCGCGTGCTCGAGGAGCTGCTCGGCGACCTGGGCCACTTCGAGCCCGCCTTCGAGCTCTGAGACCTCGCACCTCCCCCCCGGCAGGGCGGGGCGGCGGACCCGCCTCCGGGCTACGCTCGGCGCCATGCGGACCATCATCGAGCCCTTCCGGATCAAGTCGATCGAACCGATCCGCGCCACCACCCCCGCCGAGCGCCAAACCCATCTGGCGACCGCGGGCTACAACCTCTTCCGGCTCCCGTCGGATGCCATTCTGATCGATCTGCTGACCGACAGCGGCACCGGCGCCATGAGCGCGGCGCAGTGGGCGGCGGTCATGCAGGGCGACGAGTCGTACGCCGGCAGCCCCAGCTTCCGCCGCTTCGAAGACGCCGTGCGCGACATCTTCGGCTTCCGGCACGTCATCCCCACGCACCAAGGCCGCGCCGCCGAGCGCATCCTCGCCGCGACAATGCTCCATCCGGGCGACGTCGTGCCCAACAACACGCACTTCGACACGACCCGCGCCAACATCGAAGCAGTCGGCGCCAAGGCTCTCGACCTCCCTTGCCGCGAGAGCCATCAGCTCGGGGTTCCCGCCCCCTTCAAGGGGAACATCGATCTCGAGGCGCTCGCCGCGCTGCTCGAGCGCTCCGCGGCCGCGATTCCCGTCGCCTTCGTCACCGTGACCAACAACGGAGGCGGTGGCCAGCCGGTCTCGATGGCGAACCTCCGCGCCGCCTCGGCGCTCTGCCACGAGCGCGGGGTCCCCTTCTATCTCGATGCCTGCCGCTTCGCCGAGAACGCCTACTTCATCCGCCAGCGCGAGCCCGGCTACGCCGGCAAGAGCCTGATCGACATCGCGCGCGAGATGTTCGCGCTCGCCGACGGCTGCACCATGAGCGCCAAGAAGGACGGCATGGCGAACATCGGCGGCTTCCTCTGCA
>CAYZBH010000138.1:0-2511 GCA_964476605.1 uncultured Thermoanaerobaculia bacterium
GATGGCGGGGTGTCGACGGGTACTCGCCCGGATAGATGTCCTTCAGGAGCCCGGTCCCGAGGAAGGTGCCGTCCGTCACCCAGAGCTCGTCCCCGTGCAGTCCGTCATTTGTCGCGAAGAGGGCTACATTCTCGAGGCCCCGAATGCGCGGCTCGAAGAACTCCGCAAAGGCGTCGAAGACGGCGTAACGGTCGAAGCTACTCGCGGGGCCAGGGAGGATGTCCGCCAAGGGAGAGGTACCCTCGGGTGAACCGTCGGTGACCCAAAGCTCGTCCCCTTGCGACGCGTCGTAGGCGATGAAGACAGCGCCCGACGGGAGCGCGGCAACGTCCGCGCTCTGCGCGGCCGTGAGTTGAACCGCCCCACTCGGCTCTAGAGGATCGGTCAGCCAGAGTCCGTCGCCGCTTCCCAAGACCTCTCCTTGCCAGGGCTCCAAGCGAAAGCCGCCCCACTCGCTCACGAGAGTGCCCGTTCCCGCCGGAAGCCCGTCCGTGACCCAGAGCTGACTCCCGACGCCGAAGTAGATCTCGTCTTCGAGGCGCAGGTAGCGCGGACGCGTCGAGCTTCCGTCGCCACCGTCTGCCACCGATGCGAGGACCTCCGCGCCAGTCGACGCGGCTCCGATCGCTCGTAGCGCGCGGTCGCCGGCATCGCCTCCGATGAAGACGAGTCGATCGTCGAGCGCGCCACAGGCACGAAGCAGGCTGGTTGCCGGAGCGTTCCAGCGAATCTCCGTTCCCGGAGCCGAGCCATCGGAGATCCAGAGATCGTTCGCGACGGGCTCCGGGTCGTAGTCTTCGAAGAACAACCGGGAGCTTGTCGCCGCGAAGCAGACCTCGCCGTATCCAGGCTCGGCGATGAAGGCGCGATCGCGCCCGAGCGGCGCGAAATTCGAAGTCTGTCCGTTGATCGTGTCGATGAGCTCTACGCCCGTGGCCGACGGGTCCGTGCGCCAGAGACGGAGGCCGGTCTCGGGGCTCCGCTCGAGGAAGTAGAAGCGGTCATCGAAGACCGGATCCGGGGTCGCGGAGAGCGATGCCGAGAACTCAAGGGACGCGCTTCCCGGCTGGATGTCGGAGATCCGGTAGGTCCCGACGGCGCTGCCGTCGCTTCGCCAGAGCTCATTCCCGAATAGGCCGTCGTTCGCGGAGAACACGAGATCGTTTCCGACGCCGACGAAGAGCGAGTAGTTCCAGGTCAGGAAGTCGAACGTGGCCGACGAATCGGGCCCCGGCCAAACGTCGAGGAGAAGGTGCGCGCCCGTCTCGTCCAGTACCCAGGGCTCGATGCCCTCCGCGGGGCTCGAGGCTTGGAAATAGAAGCGACCGCCACTCGAAGCGAAGGAACTCAAGCCGGGCCACGGCTCGACATCTTCTGGGAGAGGGACTTGGACGGTTCCACCCGCAGTCCCGTCGCTTCGCCAGAGATCGCGCCCGGCGCCATCCGCGGATTCGGCGACGAAGAGGACCTCGTTGCCGTGAAGCGCGAAGCCCCTGGGCCAGGAGGCATCCGGGCCTGGGATGAGATCCGCGAGGCGGTACGTTCCGGCGGGCGTCCCGTCAGAACGCCAGGGCTCCCAGTCGAAGCTGTCGGGCGAGCCCTCGAAGACCAGCACGCCGTTGGGCAGCACGGCCATCGGCGCTCCCTTCCAGTAGCCGCTCTGCCAACACCTGGCTGAGGAGAGAAGTACCGTGCCCGCGGCGCTGCCGTCGGTTCGCCAGAGGCCCGCGTTGGCGCCGCTGCCGGCGTTGCAGAGGTAGAGGAAGCCCGGACCGACGTGCATGGACGAGGGCGCGAAGTACTCGACTCCCGGCGGCTTCGGGAGGCGATACGTCCCCGCCGCGGTGCCGTCCGAGCGCCAGAGCTCGGTGCGAGCCGCCGCCGTGTCGGCGACTCTCGTGTCGGCGACGAAGAAGAGCTGGTCCGCCGCCGCGGTGAGGAGCCGCGGAATGGAGGAGCGCCACCCGGGAAAGAGATCGGCCACGAGCTCGGTGCCGAGCGCCGATCCATCGGTCCGCCAGAGCTCGAGCCCGTGCACGCCGTCGTTGGCCCCGAAGAAGACCCAATCGCCGACCGCGCGCAGCGTCTGCGGGTGGGAAGTCCGGCTCCCGCACGAGCCGGGGCAGAGGTCACGGATCATGAAGGTGCCGAGCGCGGTGCCGTCGGTCCGCCAGAGCTCCCGGCCGTGGATGCCGTCGTCCTGGAAGAAGAAGACGAGACCGTTCGCGGAGACGAAATCGCGCGAGGAGAGCAGGTACTCCTCGGGAAAGGGTGGCACCTGATCGGCAAGGTCGGAGACGAGATAGGCGGGTTGGGCGGAGGCAAACGCGGCGCTCAGAGTGGAGGCCGCAAGAAAGGAGAAGAGGATTCGCCCGAGTCGGGCCATGGGGTTCTCCTAAGGGGAGGTCGCCGACCAGCGGGCGGTGTCTTCGGATTCGAAGCCGTCGAGGAAGAGGGGGGTGAGCCCGTCGTCGGAGATGGCCCAGAGCTCGTAGCCGTGGACCTGGTCGG